>JBGQET010000007.1:0-74249 GCA_041496545.1 Binatia bacterium
CGAGACGCCGCCGCCCGCGCCCGCGGGTCCGCTCGATCTGCCCGCCGCGCTCGCCCTCGCCGCGCAGCGGAACCGCCGCATCGCGGCCGCCGAGCGCGACGTCGCGGCGGCGCGCGAGCGCGTCTGGGACGCGCGCGGCCGGCTCCTCCCCGCGACCACCGGCTCGGGCCGCTACACCCGCTACACCGACGCCGAGACCAATCAGGTGAGCTTCCCGCCGGGCTTCCTGCCGCGCGGCCTGGCGGCACCGGTCGTCACCGTCCGCAAGGACGAAGCCACCGTCCTGAACGGCACCACGACCGTGCCGCTCGACGTCTCCGGCGAGCTGCTCCACGCGCTCGCCTCCGCGCAAGCCGGCTACCGCGGCGAGCGCGCGCGCCAGTGGGCGACGACGCTCGAGCAGCAGGTCGCCGTCATCCGGAGTTACTTCCAGCTCCTCGCGGCCGAACGCCTGGCCGAGGTGACGGCGCAGACGATCGCGCTCGACCGCGCCCAGCTCCGGGACGCCGACGAGCAGTTCGGCCACGGCCGGCTCACCAAGAACGGCCTCCTCGTCGTGCAGGTCGCGGTGGCCAACGCCGAGCAGGAAGCGGTGCAGCGTCGCCTCGCGATCGACGAAGCGCGCTGGGCGCTGAACGAGACCGTCGGCCTGCCCGTCGACGCCCCGAGCGCGGTCGTCGACGTGCGCCGCCGGCCCGACGTCCCGCCCGTCGGCGAAGCCCTGCGCGCGGCCTACGCCGGCAACCCCGTCCTGGTGGCGCTGGTCGAGGAGCAGCAACGCCTCGAGGAGACGGCCCGCTCGCTGGCGCGCGGCCGGCTGCCGCGCCTCGGCGCGGGCGGCGCCGTCGACTACACGACGTCCGACGTCTTCCAGCCGCAGCGGATCGGCTCGGGCTTCGTCGGCTTCACCTGGGACCTCGGCACCGACACGCGGCGCGAGGCGCAGATTGCGGAGGCCCGCATCCAGGCCGACCGCAACCGGGTCGAGATCGAGCGCGAGCTGCGCGCGCTCGAGGCGACGGTCCGCGCGACGCAGCGGGCGGCCGAGGAGCGGCTCGCCGCGCTCGCGGCCGCCGAAGCTGCCGTCGGCCAGGCCGAGGAGAACCTCCGCATCCGCCAGCAGCAGTTCGACGTCGGCCGGGCGCAGAGCGAGGACGTCCTCGACGCCGAAGCCCTCCTCGCACGCGAGCGCGCCACGCTCGCGACCGCGCTCTACCAGGCTCACACCCGACGCGCCGAGCTGCAGCAGCTCATGGGGCTGCCGCTCGACGCGCTCGTCGCCGACGCGAGGTGACCCGCATGTCCCGACGCGCGCTCGTCGTTGCCGTCCTCGTCGTCTTCGCCGTCGCCGGCGCCTGGTGGCTCCGCCAGCGGGGTCGGGCGCCCTTTTACACCGGCTTCGTCGAGGGCGAGGAGCGCGTCGTGCGCAGCGAGGTCACCGGCCGGGTGCTCGAGGTGCCGCTCGGGGAGGGCGCGCAGGTGCCGCCCAACAGCATCGTCGCGCGGCTCGACCCGGCCGACATCGACACCCGGATCGAGGCGAAGCGGCAGGAGCTGGCCGTCGCCGACGCCGAGATCGCCACTCAGGAGGAGCGCGTCGCCCTCGTCGAGAGCACCTGGACGCGCGACCTGAGCACGCGTCAAGCGGAGGTGCGCCAGGCGGAATCGGTGGCCCAGAACGCCGAGCGGAGCTTCCAGCGCGAGCAGGGCCTGGTGAAGACGGGCGCCAGCACGGCGCAGCTCCTCGACGACGCGCGCGCGCGGCGCGACCAGGCGGCGAGCGCGCTCCAGCGCGCGCGCGAGCTGGCGGCGCGCGCCGCCGCCGAGGAGCGGAGCATCGCCGTCGCCAAGCGCGAGCTGGAGACGAAGCGCGCGCGCCGCGCGCAGCTCCTCGCCGAGCTCGCCCAGCTCGAGGTCACGCGCGCCAAGTACGACGTCCGCTCGCCCGCCGTCGCGACCGTCGTGCAGACGCAGTTCATCTGGCCCGGCGAGCTGGCGCAGCCGGGCTCCGCCATCGTCTCGGTCCTCGACCCGACCGACAAGTACGTACAGGTCTACGTGCCGGTCGCTGACGTCGACCGCTTCCGCGTCGGGCGGCGGGTCGAGATCGAGCTCGACAGCGAGCCCGGCCGGCGCGTCCCGGGCGAGGTGAGCTTCGTCGCCGAGACGGCGAGCTTCACCCCCGAGAAGATCGAGACGCGCTCGGACCGGCTCGGCCAGGTCTACCGCGCCAAGGTCCGCATCCTGGAGGGCGTCGAGCGCTTCCAGCCCGGCACCGAGGGCAACGTCTACCTGGTGGAGGGACGGGCGTGAGCCTCGTCCGGCTGCGTGGCCTGGTGAAGCGCTACGGGCGGCGGCGTGCGCTCGCCGGCGTCGACCTGGAGGTCGAGGCGCCGCAGATCCTCGGCGTCGTCGGGCCCGACGGGGCGGGGAAGACGACGCTCTTGCGGACCCTCGCCGGGCTCCTCGAGGTCGAAGCGGAGGAGGCGACCGTCCTCGGCGTCGAGCTGCGCGGCGACGTCACGGCGCTCAAGGCCCGGACCGGCTACGTCCCGCAGGCCTTCAGCCTCCACCCCGACCTGACGGTCGAGGAGAACCTCCGCTTCACCGCCCGGATCCACCGGCTGCCGGAGACGGAGTTCGTCCGCCGGCGCGACGACCTCCTCGCCCGCACCGGCCTCGCGCCGTTCGCGGCGCGCGCGTCCGGCGCGCTCTCCGGCGGCATGAAGCACAAGCTCGCGATCGTCAACGCGCTGCTCGGCGATCCGGCGCTTCTCGTCCTCGACGAGCCCACCGCCGGTGTCGACGTGGTGGCGCGCGCCGAGATCTGGACCATGCTGGTGCGTGCGCGCGAGCACGCGCTCGTCGTCATCAGCACGAGCTACCTCGACGAGGCCGAGGCCGCGGACCGCCTCCTCTACCTCGACGCCGGCCGCGTCGTCGCGACCGGCACACCGGCGGAGCTTCGCGCCCGGGTGCCGTTCGACACCTACCGCGCCTGGGGCGACGACCCGCGGGCGATCGCGCGCGCGGCCCGCGCGCTGCCCTGGGTCGCGGCGGCGCGGGCCACCGGCCGCTTCGCGCGTGTCGCCGTCCGGCACGCGGATGCCCCCGACGCGCCGCGCGTGCTGCGCGCGCTCGCGGCGCTGCCCGACGCCGGCGTCCGCTTCGCCGAGGCCGTGCCCGTCGACATGGAGGCGACGCTCCTCGCGCTGGCGCAGGGATGAGCGAGCCCGTCATCCGCGCCACCGGCTTGACCAAGCGCTTCGGTGACTTCACCGCCGTGGACGAGCTCACGATCACGGTCGAGCCGGGGACGATCTTCGCCTTCATCGGTGCCAACGGCTCGGGGAAGAGCACGACGATCCGCATGCTGATCGGGCTGCTCCGCCCGACCGCGGGCGCGATCGTCGTCGACGGCGTCGACGTGATCGAGCACCCGCGTCGCGTCCGCGACCGCATCGGCTACATGGGGCAGAAGGTGAGCCTCTACGAGGGGCTCACGGTGCGCGAGAACGTCGAGTTCTACGCCGGCCTCTACGGGCTCGCCGGCGCCGACCTCGAGCGGCGCTGGGGTGCGCTCCGCGAGCGCTTCGCGCTCGGCGAGGCGGAGCGGGAGAAGACCGAGGACCTGCCCGCCGGCGTCCGCCAGCGCGCCGGGCTCGCGCTCTCGACGCTCCACGGCCCGCGCCTCCTCTTCCTCGACGAGCCGACGGCCGGCGTCGACGTCGAGAGCCGCGGGCTCTTCTGGGACATCATCCAGGACGAGGCGGCGGCCGGCGTCACGGTCTTCGTCACGACGCACTTCCTGGAGGAGGTGGAGTACTGCGACTGGGCGTCGTTCATCGAGGCCGGGCGGCTGGTCGCCGACGCGCCGCCGGAGGAGCTGCGCCGGCGCTGGTCCGGGGGCTACGCGGTCGAGGTCGAGGCGCCGCCCGCGACGCGCGCCGCGGCGGCGGCCGCGCTCGCGGCGGCCGGCTTCGCGGGCGAGCCGACGCCCGCGGGCCTCCGGATCGTCACCCCGGTGCTCGACGCCGCGCTGCTCGCGGCGCTCGAGCGCCTCGCCGCGGCACACCCCGAAGCGCGCGTGCGGATCGACCAGCCGTCGATGCAGGACGTCTTCCGTCGCGTCCTCGCGGAGCGAAAGGTCGCGGCGTGAGCTGGCGGCGGCTCCGGGCGCTGCTCCGCCGCGAGGTCCGCGCGACCTTCCGCGATGCGTTCACGGTCGGGGCGCTCGTCGCCGTGCCGACGGGCGCGCTCCTCCTCTTCGGCTGGGTGCTCGCCACCGACGTGAAGCACCTGGCGTTCGGCGTCCTCGACGCGAGTGACAGCCCCGCGAGCCGCCGCCTCGTCCGCGACGTCGCCGCCAGCAGGGCCTTCGACGTGCGTCGGTTCACCACCCGCGAGCGGCTCGAGCACGCGCTCGTCGCCGGCCAGGTGAGCGCCGGCCTCGTGATCCCGCCCGACTTCGCGCGCGACCTCGACGCCGCCGCGCGCGGCGGCCCGCCCCCCGAGGTGCAAGCGCTCTACGACGCCGGCGAAGCGGTCGTCGCGGGCAACGCGGAGGGTTTCCTGCGCTCCCTCGTGGAGGCGACGGGCGCGTCGCTCGTCGCCCGGCGGCGCGGCGCGCCGCCGAACGGCGTGCAGGTGGTGACGCGCGCGCTCTTCAACCCGAGGCTCGACGGCGCGCCGTTCATGGTGTCGGGCACGTTCGGCTTCGTGCTCTCCTTCCTGACGACGCTCATCACGGCCGTGTCGATCGTGAACGAGCGGCTCGCCGGCACGTTCGAGCAGCTCCAGGTGACGCCGGCGACGTCGGTCGAGATCCTGCTCGGCAAGATCCTCCCCCTGGGCGCGATCTTCGCCCTCGACATCGTGCTCCTGATGCTGATCGCGGGCTTTGTCTTCGGCGTCTGGCCGGCGGGGAGCGCCGTCTTTTTCTTCGTCGTGTCGGCCTTCTACATGCTCATCTCGCTGGCGCTCGGGCTCATCTTCTCGGCGACGTCGCGGACGGCCGCGGAGGCGGTGCAGAAGACCGTGCTGTTCAGCATCCCGCTCGTCCAGCTTTCGGGCTTCGCGTTCCCGGTCCGCAACATGCCGCTTCTCCTGCGCTGGATCGCGGACGTCTTCCCCGCGACGCACTACATCCACGTGAGCCACGCCGTCTACATCCGCGGCGAGGGTCCGGTGACGCTGTTCCCGCATCTCCTGTACCTGCTGCTCGTCGGCGTCGTGCTCATCGCGCTCGCCATACGCTCCATCGAGTCGCGGACGTGAACGAGCGCCTGCGACGGTTCCTCTCGAACGTGCTCGCGGTCGCGTACCGCGAGACGCAGATCATCCGCCACGACCCGGTCTTCCTCGGCGCGGTCGGCATCCAGCCGATCATGATGCTCATCGTCTTCGGCGTGGGGCTCTCCAACAAGCCGGCGAACGTGCCGTGGGCGGTGCTCGAGCGGAATCCGAGCGCCGTCTCGCGCCGGCTCGTCGAGGAGATCCAGGCGACGGGCTACTTCCTCCCGCCGCGGCGCGTGACCGGCTACGCCGACGGCCGCGCCCTACTTCGGAGCCAGCACGCGATCGCGCTTCTCGTCGTGCCCCAGGACTTCCGGCGCGACGTCGAGCGCGGCCGCCCCACCGTGCAGCTCCTCCTCGACGGCAGCGACCCGCTGACGGCCGCGCGCGTCGGCAGCTACATTGGACAGGTGGCCGCGACGCTCGACCTGCACGGCGGGCCGCCGCCGCCGGGGCCGGGCGACGCGCGCTCGCGTCTGCCGGGAGCCATCGACGTCCGCCAGCGCTTCTGGTTCAACCCGACGCTCGCCGACCGCGTCTTCTTCCTCTCCGCGCTCGCCGGCATGCTGCTCACCAACCTCTGCCTCTCGGTCACCAGCCAGGGCCTGGTGGGCGAGCGCGAGCGCGGCACCTACGAGCAGATGCTGGCGCTGCCGACGACGGTGCTGGAGATCGTCCTCGGCAAGATCAGCCCGTACGTCGTGGTCGCGTACGCGATCCTGATCGGGTCGACGCTTGCGACCGGGATCGTCTTCGGCATCTGGCCGCGCGGGAGCTGGCTCGCGCTCCTCGTCGTCACGCTGCCGTTCGTGCTCGCCTCGCTCGCGATCGGCGTCTTCGTCTCGGTCCTCGCGCACCGGACGGCGCAGGCGGTGTTCATCACGGTGTTCTTCATCCTGCCGTCGTTCGTGCTGTCGGGCGTGATGTACCCCTATCAGCTCATGCCCCACGGGGTGCGCGAGGTGGGGGCGCTCTTGCCACTTCGCTGGTACCAGATCGCGCTCCGGCGAATCATCGAGCGCGGCGCGGGATTGGCGGACGTCGTGGTGCCGATGCTGGCGCTGGCGGCGCTCTTCGCGGGGCTGCTCGGGCTGATCCGCTGGCGCATGCGGCCGCGGCTCGGGTGAACGCGCGGACCTGGAGTCGCGGCGTTCGTGGACGGGGCGCGGGGCGGCGGGGGTGGCGTCGCTGCTTCGGTTCGGCGCCGGGTCGACGGGCGTGGGATCGCGCGTCGGCCCTGCCTTGCAAGGTGGGGGATGAAGGACGATGACGCCGGCCTGCCTCTTGCACCTCTGGCTCGGCGAAGCGGAGGGCCTGGTGACGCACGTGAGTGTCATCGGCGAGCGCCCGGTGGTGACCGTCTTCGACGACGGGCGGTGGATCGAGCGGCCCGTCGTTCCGGAGGGGTTCCACCCCCGCGCGTAGCTACGCGGCGCGCAGCGTCGCCAGCACGCCGTCGCGCGGGCGCAGCGTCACGAGCGGCTGCGCGACGACCGGGTGGCCGGGCACGAGGTCGAACCGATAGCGCTGCGCGATCGTGGCTACCACGAGTTGCGCCTCGAGCAGCGCGAAGTCCTCGCCGATGCAGCGGTGCGGGCCGCCGCCGAAGGGGAAGTACGCGTAGCGAGGGCGGCTGTTCGTACGCTCGGGCGCGAAGCGGTCGGGGTCGAAGGCCTCGGGGTTCTCCCAGAGCGCCGGGTGGCGGTGCGTGACGTAGGGGCTGAAGCCGACGAGCGTGCCGGCGGGGATTCGGAAGCCGTCGATCGTGTCCTCGGCGACCGCCTGGCGGCCGTTGCCCCACGCGGGCGGGTAGAGGCGCATGGCCTCCTCGATCACCTGACGGGTGTACGGCAGCGCCGGGAGGTCCTCGAGCGCCGGCACGCGGCCGGCGAGCACGCGGCGCAGCTCGTCGGCGAGCCGGCCGGCGATCTCGGGATGTCGCGACAGCAGGTACCACGTCCACGAGAGCGCCACCGCGGTCGTCTCGTGCCCGGCGAAGAGGAACGTCATGACCTCGTCGCGGAGCTGGCGGTCGCTCATGGCCTCGCCGGTCTCCTCGTCGCGGGTGGCGAGCAGCATGGAGAGGAGGTCGCCCGTGTCGCGGCCGCTGGCGCGCCGCTCGGCGATGATCCCGTAGACGATGCGATCGAGGGCACGGCGCGAGCGCCGGAAGCGGAGCGCGGCCGGCGTGGGCATGGGCACGAACATGGGGAGCGGGAGGATCTGGTGCATGCGGCGGTTCACGAACTCGAGGCCGATGGTGACGTCGCGGCTGACGCGGTCTGCTTCATCGGAGAGGTCGATGCCGAAGAGCGCGCGGCCCGCGATCGCGAGCGTGAGGCGCTTCATCTCGTCGGCGATGTCGAGGGGCGCCCCGGAGGCGGCGTGCGGCGCCCAGCGCGCGAGCAGCGTCTCGGTGGCCTCGGTCATCAGGGTCGCCAGCGCGCCGATGCGGGCGCGGTGGAAGGCGGGCTGGGCCAGGCGGCGCTGGCGGCGCCAGAACTCACCCTCGGTGGTGATGAGCCCGTCGCCGGCGAGGACCTTCACGCGGCCGAAGATGACGCCGCGCACATAGTTGTGGTTGTTGTCCTGGAGAATGTGCTTCACGTGCTCGGGATGCACCACCAGGGTGAAGCTCCATCGTGGTGTGGGCCCGTAGCGGAAGGTGACGACGTCGCCGTAGCAGCGCGCGGCGTCCATCAGCATGGCGATCGGGTCTCGGCGCATCGTGCGCAGGAAGCCCACCGGCGTTCGGTGGCGCGGGCCCGGGGCGGGTTCGGGTTCGCCGCGCCGGAGTTCGACGAGTACCCGTGGGTTTTCGACGCCCCGCGCCGCTACCAGAGCGTGCGGGTCTTCCGGCGGGGTGTGCTGCGCCGCCTCGTCGTCGACTGCACGCTCGCGCCGGCGGGCGGCGGCACCCGCGTCGAGTACGTGACGCGCGCCGAGCTGATCGGCGGTCCCGTCGGCGCCGTCGCGCGCTGGCAGTTTCGCCGCCGCGTCGGGCGCGGCCTGGTGGCGGTGCGCGCGCTGCTCGAAGCGCGCGCCGGCGGGAGCGACATCGCGTGGGTCTTCCGTTATCCGCGCGAAGACGAGGTTCGGGCGCGTGCCCGGCCGCTCGTCGACGCGCTGGTCGGCGCGCACCCCGCCGACGCGCCGCTCTACGCGCGACTCGTCGACACCATCGCCATCGCGCCCGACGCGGACGTCGCGCGCATGCGGCCCTACGAGTTGGCCGTGCGCTGGGGGCTCGCGCGCCGCGACGTGCTCGCCGCGTGCCTCCGTGCGACGAAGGGCGGGCTGCTCCGTCTCTCGTGGGACATCGTCTGCCCTTCGTGCGAGCAGCCGCCGGCGACCGCCACACGTCTCGCCGACGTGCCGACCGGCGGCCACTGCCCGATGTGCGACGTCGACTTCGCGGTCAGCTTCGAGCGCGGCGTCGAGGCGACGTTCGCGCCCTCGCCCGCGCTGCGCGACGCGGAGCGCCTCGTCTTCTGCCACGGCTCGCCGATGCGGACGCCGCACTGGGTGGCGCAGTTCCCGGTCGAGGGCGGTGCGGTGCGCACGATCGCCACCCAGCTGGGTGCCGGGCGCTACCGCGTGCAAGCCTCGGGCGCCGACGGCCGCGCCCTCTTCGACGTCGATCCCGACGACGGCGGCGCTCGCCTGGGCGTCACCATCCCGGGGCCCGCGGTGGGGACGCGGCCGGCCGTCGTGCTCGACACGCCCATCGTGCGCGCCGGCGCGCTCGAGCTGGTGGTGCGGAACGACGACACCACGCCCCACCGCGTGCAGGTGGTCCACCGCGACTACGAGTCGCAGGCCGCCACGGCGGCCGACGTGACGGCGCTCGGCGTCTTCCGCGACCTCTTCGCCGAGGACGTGCTCAGCCCCGAGCAGCACGTCGGGGTCGGCCGCACGGTGATCCTCTTCACCGACCTCGTCGGCTCGACGGCGCTCTACGAGCGGGTCGGCGACGCGGCGGCGTACGGCCTCGTCCGCCGCCACTTCCGTCTCCTCTTCGACGCCGTGGAGCGTCATCGCGGCGCGGTCGTGAAGACGGTGGGCGACTGCGTGATGGCGTCGTTCGCGCGGCCGCTCGACGGCGCGCGCGCGGGACGGGCGGCGATCGAGGCGCTCGCGGGCTTGACCGACCGCGATGGGAACGCCCCGGGGTTGGCGCTCAGGGTCGGCGTGCACGTCGGGCCGTGCCTCGCCATCGAGGCCAACCGCGTCGCCGACTACTTCGGGCGGACGGTGAACCTCGCGGCGCGCGTCGAAGCGCAAGCCGGGCCGAACGAGATGGTGCTCTCGGCGAGCATGCGCGACGACCCGGAGGTCGCGGCCTGGCTCGCCGCCGCGCCCGCGGACGGCGTCGCCGTCCGTGCCGACCGCTGCGTGGTGAAAGGGGTCGCGGGAGAGCTGGAGGTCGTGCGCGTGGGCGTTCCCGTCAGCCCGGCGGCGGGCGGAGGAGCGCGAACTCCGGATTCGCGTACGCGCGCGTGAAGCCGAGACGCTCGAGCGCCGCTGCATCCTCGCGGTGCGCGAGCACGACGGGCGCGTGCGGGACGCGGTCCGGGGCGGCGGTCGAGCGCAGGTCCCGGTCGAGATAGAAGAGGCAAGCGGCGCGGAGGTTCGGGCTGTCGGTGCGGAAGCCTGCGAGCGGGCTCCGGTCGCCGGGGGCGAGCACCTCGAGGGCCGGACCGAGCGCTTTCAAGTGCGTTGCGGCGTGCGTGTGGACGCGGATGGGGAGCACGAGGAGCGCCAGCCCGAGCGCGGCGAACAAGCGCGTCGCGACCTGGGGCACGCGCGCGCGCCAGCCGTCGGGCAGGACGCGGTCGAGGCCGAGCGCGGTCAGGATGGCGGCGGGCGGGTAGAACTGGTGCAGGTAGCGCGCGCGGCGGCCCTGCGAGAGGTAGAGGAGTGCCAAGTACCCGCCCGCCCAGCAGAGCACGTAGAGGAGGTTGCGGTCGCGGGCGCGCGCCGCGCGCACGGCGGCGACGACGCCGACGGCGAGGAACGCGACCCACGGCCAGTCGTCCTTCACGAGGACGCTCAGGTACGACGCCGTCGGCCCGCGCCAGAGCCGTCCCGCGAGCCGGTCGACGACCTGGGTGTGGAAGTAGGTGTTCAGGAAGGGCTCCCCCCAGTGCACCACCTCGTAGACGTGCCAGGGCAGGCAGACCGCCGCGCCGAGCGCGACCGAGGCGAGAAAGCGCCAGGAGAGGAGGAGTCCGAGCCGTCGCTCGACGGCGCACCAGATGAGGAACAGGTAGGGGCCCGTCAGCCCGAAGACGCCCTTCGTCATGACCCCGAGACCCCACGCGACGCCGGCGAGCGCGAAGCCGCGCCCGCCCGCCGCCGCCCCGCGCACGTAGAGCCAGAGCGAGAGGAGGGTGAAGAACGTCACGCCCGAGTCGAGGCGGAAGGTGGCCGAGTTCCGCACGAAGCGTGGCGTGGTGGCGAGCACCAGCGCCGCGGTCAGCGCGAGCCGCTCGTCCACGAAGCGCCGCGCGAGCTGGAAGAGCACGACGCAGGAGAGGACGCCGAAGAGCGCCGAGAAGAGCTTCGCCGCGAACACCGACGGGCCGAGGACGCGGTAGCTGGCGGCCGCGAGCCAGAACATGAGCGGGGGCTTGTTCCAGTAGTGCGTGTCGCCCAGCCAGAGGTTGAGCCAGTCCCCCGACCTGACGATGCCCTTCGCAACCGCGGCGTAGAGCACCTCGTCGCGGAAGAGGTCGCCCTCCCAGAGGCGCGCCATCATCGTGACCGCGGCGGCGAAGAGGACGAGCAGCAGGCCGCGGCGGCCGAGGGCGGGCTCGCTCACGGCGCGGAGAGGCTCGGCGCCCGGTACACCGGCGGGACGCGGAACACGTCGTGCGGATGGTCGCCGATGAAGCCGTCGAAGTCCTGCCCGAGCGTCTGCACGCCGGGGTCGTCGAGGAAGCGGCGGAGGGTGTCGTCGTCGCGGAAGGCGAACAGCGTGGTGAGGACGGTCTGCGGGCGGCGGCGGTCGACGAAGGTGTCGATGCCGAGGAGCCCGTTCCAGGTGAGGAAGCGGGGCCGGCCGGTGGCGGCGAACCACTGCTCGAAGTCGGCGAGCCGTCCCTCGCGCACGTCGTAGGTCTGGACGAGGAAGCTCTTGGCCTCGCTGGGTGGCGGCGCGGGGAGGGCGGCGAGCGCCGGCGGGGTGGTGTGGACCGCGTGCGGGTTCGCGGGATCCACCTGCGCGGTGAGGTACGCGACCAGGTCGGCGAGCTGCGCCAGCGTCATGTCCGGGTAGGCGGGCATCACCGAGTGGCCGTCGGGGTCGAGGTAGCCCGGGCCGGCGATCAGCACGGCGTCGGGGTTCAGGATCGACTCGACGAAGTACTCGGGCGGGTGATGGCTCCCCATGCCGGAGAGATCGGGCCCCGCACCCGCGGTGGGCGAGCCCTTCTCGCCCGCGATCGCGTGACACGCGGGGCAGCCGAGGTCGACGAACGCCCGTCGCCCGGCGACCGGGTCGCCCGGCGGCGGCGTCAGGCGCCAGCCGGGCGGCACGCCGCCGGCGCGGTGGAGCGCGTCCATCGAGATGCGGACGCCGGGTTCGCCGCGGCGGACCGCGCGCCCGCCGCCACCCCGCTCACCGCACGCGCCCGCGAGCAGCGCCGCGAGCCCGAGGGCGACCACCGACCTCCTGGGCACCGAGGCCCTCTGTCACAAGCGGTCGGGCGTGCGCAAGCGACGAGGCGTCGCAACTCGAGCCGCTCGCTCCGGGGAGCGCGTCGAAGTAGAAGCCGGTGAGCGCGCACGCCTCGTCGTCCGGTGTCGCGCCGCCGACCGCGTTGGCGACGACGCACGCACCCGTGAAGCTGCGGCCTGGATAGGCCGGGTCGGCGGACGGGCAGGCGAGCGGATTCTGCACCTCGGTGCACGGCCTGGCCGGGCCCCCGCCGGGCAGACCGCGCGGCGTTCCGGGCGGCTCTCCCGCGCGCTCCTCGCAGCCGAGGCGCGTCGGGGTCGACACCCCGTTCTCGGTCCAGCACTCGTAGCGGAGCATCTGCCCGGCGCGCAGCAGCAAGGGCGGCTGGAGCGACCGCGTCCCCGGGTCGGTGTAGTCGACGGCGCCGAAGAAGTGCCGCCGCCCCGGCTCGAACGGGTTCGCCACCGCGTCGCCGCCGGCGAGGACGTTTCCACCCGCATCGACGACGTCGACGCCGAGGAAGCGTCCCCGCTCGTGCATGCGTCCGGTGATCGCGAGCACGCACACGTCCCCGGCGGGGCCGCCCCCGACGCCCGGTTCCCACACGTCGCGTACGGGTGGCTGGTCCGGGAGCAACGCGTTCAGCGCGGCCGTGGAGGCTTCCGTCGAGCGCAGCGCCGACGGCGGGACCAGCAGACCCAGCTCCGCCGACGCGGCCTCGAGCGGCAGCGCGATGCGCGGGGACCGATTGCGCGGCGCGCGCCGCAGCGTCGCCGACGCCGACCCGACCCGCGGCCGGTCCGCCCCGTTCACCCAGTTGATGTCGAGGAGGAAGCCGATGCCGCCCGGGCCCTCACCCGGGGCGCGCGGCGTCGGAGCGAGACGGAGCGCGACCCCCGGGGGCAGGGCCCGCCGGGCGCGGACGGCGAAGCCGCTCGCCACGAGTTGGCGACGATCGCGGTCGGACGGACCCAGAGCGAGGCAGGCGCGGCTCGACACCACTCGCCCCGCGTCGGCCGCGAACTCCGCGAACCGCTCGCCTCGGTACAGGTAGACGAGGAAGTGCGCGATGCCGAAGGCGCCGCGTGCCCCCTGGACGCGCAGGTCCCAGCTTTCGAGATCGAAGGGCGTCGTCGCGCGCAGGGGGACGAAGACGCAGAGCTCCGGCCTGGTCCCCGCCGCGACGCTGACGTGCGGGAAGCGGAGCTTGACGGTGCGCGGCTCGCGCGCCGGCGCCGGGCGGCTGGCGAGCACGAGCAGCGCGACGAAGAAGCCGGCTCCACGCAGCGGCGTGCGGATCATCGGCCCCAGCGAGCAGCGATCACGGGAAGGCGAGGCGCTTGCCGTGAGCCTTCACGCGAAAGTTGTCCGTCGAGCGCCCGAGCAGGCCGCCCGCGGCGTAGCTCGTCTGCACCGCGACGGGCGTGCCGGCGGGCGCGGGCAGCACCGGGGCACGGAGCTTCACGGCGAGGAGGTAGTTGTCGATCTGGAAGCGACGGCGCACGAACCGCACGCCCATCGACAGGAGCCGATCGTCGCTGCTCGCCACGAACAGACGGCGGCCGCGCTGGCGGAGCCCGCCCAGCACCGCGCCGGCGCCGATCGTGACCCCGCCGGTGCTGGCGCGGAAGATCGCCGGCTTGCCGGGAAAGTCGAGGACTTCGTCGGGGTTCGGCGCGAAGAGCACCCTCATGGTCAAGGTTTTCGAGGTCACGCCCGCCGACACGACGACGGAGTCGGTGCTGCGACGGAACTGGTCCTTGTCGGGGACGGGTGTGGCCTGGCAGCTCGCGCGCACCACCAGCACGCCGCCGAGCGGCGACGGGAGCCCGCTCTGCTGGACGACGCCGACGAGCGTGTAGCGGCCGTTGGCGTCCCGCGGCGAGCCCTCGAGGACGAGACCCGGCACCGCCGTGAGCCCCGTGGTGAGCGTCATCGGTAGGGTGAGCGCCGCGCCGCCGACCGTGAAGCCGAGCGGGAGGTCGGGGACGATGAACTCGCCGGTGCTGCCGCTGCGCGCGCCGGTGCTGCGCAAGAGCGCCACGAAGAAGCTCGGCAGCTCGAGCATGCTCGCGGTCCCGCCGGCGACGAACGGGCGCGCCGCGTCGGACTGCAGCGTGAACTGCGCGGTCTGATCCTGCATGTCGTAGGTGGTGTGCACGCCGTCGGGCGCGTTGGAGGGCGGGGCGGTCGCCGCGACGCCGCTGGCCGGGGCGTCGACCTCGAGGGGGTCGAAGGCGCACGTGCTGGGGAGCACGGGGACGTTGTGCGCCCCGGCCGCGCGTGCCGAGAGGAGCGCGGCCAGGACGAGGATCGAGCGCCGGAGCGCCATGATGGAGGTGAAGCTAGAAGCGCGCCGCGTACGACGCAAGCCCTCATGGGCGCGGCTTGAGAGCGCGCCGCCTTCGGGCTATTGACGGGCCGTCCATGCGTTCCGCCGTGCTGCGCCGTCTCGGCGCCTCGCTGCTCGCCGTCGCCGTGCTGGCGGCGGGGCTCGCTGGCGAGACCCGGACGTGCCGGCAGTGCGCGCCGAGCTGCCCCATGCACGCCAAGAAGCCCGGCTGTCACCACGGCGCGCGACCGTCGTGCCACCGCGAGGGCGGGCCGATGGGATTCCGCGCGGCGTGCGGGCACCGCGCCGATCCCGCGCTCCAGGCCGTCGCCATGCGGGCGCTCTTCTGCTCTCCCGCTGCCTCGGGTCGCGCCGTCGTCGCGCGACGCGTCGCTGTGCCCGAGCGCGAGCCGGATCTCGGCGTCGCCCCCGAGCCGCCCACCGAGCCGCCGCGCGCCCCCGCCGTCGGTTGAGCCGACCGACTCCCGGATTGCCGCGCGCGCGCGGCGGAAGGGGCGCTCATGCGAAATCGGATGGGCGCCGCGGGTGTGCTCGTCGTCTGCCTCGGGGCAGCGACGGCGCACGCTCACGGCGTCGTTGGAGAGCGATCGTTCATCGAGCCATTCATCACCGAGGACGTGAACCCGAAGAACGAGTTCGTGATCGCACGACCGGAGTTCGATCATTCCCGCGACGGGAAGGAATTCTCGCTCGGCTTCGGCCTGGAGAAGAAGATATCGGATCGCTTCAGCCTCACGCTCGACTCGTCGTGGAACGACATCACCCCGAAGGCGGCGGACGAGCCGCACGCCAGCGGCTTCGGCAACCTCGGCCTCACCCTCAAGTACGCGTTCTTCATCAACCCGGCGCACGAGGCCATCGCCTCGTTCGCGATCGAGTCGACGGCGCCGACCGGCACCGCCGACGTCGGCGCGGAGCAGCGCGCGTCGTTCAAGCCCTTCGTGCTCTACGGCAAGGGCGCCGGCGACCTGCCGTCGTGCCTCAAGTACCTCCGCCCGCTCGCCGTGCAGGGCGACGCGGGCTTCGAGATCTCCCTCGACAACGACCGCACCACGACCCTCGTGCACAACGTCGCGATCCAGTACAGCATCCCGTACCTCCAGTCCGTCGTGCGCGACTTCGGCCTGCGCTGGCCGCTCAACAAACTGCTCCCCGTCGCCGAGTTCAACTTCGAGCACGGCGTGAACGGCGCGGAGCACGCCGTCCACAAGGTGACCACTACCCCGGGCATCGTCTACATGGACCGCTGGGTCGAGATCGGGATCGCGGGACGCTTCCCGCTCAACACCTCCGCGCACCGCGACCTCGACTGGGGCGTGATCGGCATCATCGACCTCTTCATCGACGACATCTTCCCGTGGTCCCGGTGGCAACCGATCGGTGGCATGGGGCTGCCGACGCCACCCGCCAACGAGCCAAAGTCGTGAAGCGCGGCGTCGCGGCGTTCGGTTTTCTCGTGGGTCTGCTCGCGCTCCGGCCGCCCCCGGCCGGAGCGCACGCCTTCCTCGACCACGCGGAGCCGCGGGTGGGGTCGAGCGTCGCGGCGCCTCCCACCCTGACGCTCGTCTTCACCGAGCCGGTCGAAGCCGGCTTCTCTCACCTCGCCCTCCGTGCGCCGGACGGCAAGCCGGTCGAGACGCCGGCGCTCGAGCAGCCGGCGCCGAACACGCTGCGTGTTGCGCTGCCGGCGCTCGCGCCGGGCGAGTACACCGTCGAGTGGGGCGTGGTCTCGGTCGACACGCATCCGACCGACGGCCGCTTCAACTTCTCCGTGAAGAAACCGTGAACGCGGCCTTCACGGTCACCGGCTGGCTCGACCTGGTGGCGACGGTGCTCCTCGCCGGCGGCCTCGTGTTCGCCGCGGCGGTCGCGACGCCCGCGGAAGCCGGCCGGCGGACGATGCGCGTGGCTGCCGACGCCCTCGCGCCGGTCCTCGTCGCGAGCTTCGCGCTGGTCGGCATCCGGATGCACGAGGTGGCGGGTGGCGAGGGCGTCGGATTCGTCGGCCGGCTCCTCGCCATGCACTGGGGGCGCTACTGGATCGGCCGCGCCGCCGGCCTCGTCGTGCTGCGCGTCGGGCTCGCGGCGGCGCGCCCGCGCTGGACCCTCCTCGCCGTCTTCGCCGTGCCGTGGCTCCTCCTGCGGAGCTCCCAGGGGCATGCGGGGGCGCACGGCACGGTGCCCGCGCTCGTCGACTGGGCGCACCTCGCGGGCGCCGCGGCGTGGCTCGGCGGTCTCGCGCAGATGGCGCTCCTCGCCGACGACGTGCCGGCCGCGGCGCGCCTGCGGCGCCTCGCGACGGCGGCGCTGGCGCTCGTCGTGCCCGCCGGCGTGTACGCGGCCTTCCTGCACGTCCCGAGCCTCGACCGGCTGCTGCACACGCCCTACGGGCAGACGCTCCTCGCGAAGCTCGCCCTGGTCGCCGTCCTCTTGACGCTCGGGGCCGCGAACCACTTCCGTCACGTGCCGGCGCTGGTCGCGGGGGACGCCGTTGCCGCCGTGCGGCTCCGGCGCACGGTGCGGATGGAGCTGGTGCTCGCCGCCGTGATCCTGCTGCTCAGCGCGCTCCTCGGCGTGCTGCCGATGCCGCACGAGCCGCCCTCGTGAGGCGACGCGCGCTTGCCGTCGTCCTGCTCGCGCTCGTCGCCTGCGGGCGCGACGTCGAGTACGTCGGCGCGGGCGAGGTGGTGTCCGTCGACGAGCCGCGGCTGCACGTGACGATCCGGCACGAGGACATTCCGGGGCTCATGGGCGCGATGACGATGCGCTTCGCGGTCGGCTCGCCCGACGTCCTGGCCGGCGTCGAGCCGGGGGCGCACGTCCGCTTCCGGTTGCGGCCCGCGGGCGGCGACTACGTCGTGACGCGGGTCGAGGCCCGCTGAGTCAGCGGCGGCGCAGCGAGTCGATGTACGCCACCAGGTCCCAGAGCTGCGGCGGCTCGAGGGCGTCGGCGTACGACGGCATGGGCGTGCCGTCGAGGCCGGTCACCAGCGAGCGGTAGACGTCGGCGGGCGCGCCGCCGTTCTTGAAGCGGGTGGGGAGGCGGAGGTCGGCGGGCAGGATGCGGAGCCCCGTCTCGTCCTTGAGCTGCTTCGCCGAGCCGCCGTCGCCGCGGCCGCGGTCGCCGTGGCAGGACGGGCAGCCGGCGCTCTCGTAGAGGTCGCGGCCGCGCGACGCCGCCGCGGCGTCGAGCGGCGGCGCCTCGGGGAGGGCGATGGGCGTGGGCGTCGCGCTCGCGAAGCCGGGGTAGAAGCGCTTCACGGCGGTGATCGCGAGGCGGCGCTCGCCCGCCGTGAGCCCGATGAAGGACGGCATGTAGCCCGGGATGCCGCGCTCGAGGGTGCGCAGGATATCCGCGTCGGTCGGCAATTGCCCGCTCGGCGTCGAGCGGAGCTTGAAGCGGCCGCGGGTGAAGTCGCGCGGGCGCGGCGACAGGTACTTGTTGATCGAGAAGTACGCGGGCCCGTCGCCGCGCCCGTCCTTGCCGTGGCACCACGCGCAGGCGTGGTTGTAGACGGCGGTCGCGTCGTCGGCCGCGACGGCCGGGGCGGCGAGCGCGAGGACGAGGAGGACGGCCGTTCGCATCGTCAGAGCGCGAAGTCGAAGCCGAGGAAGAGACCGTTCCGCCAGTTGCCGAAGGGGTGGCTGCCGCCCGGCGTGAGGTTGACGCTGTCGCGCAGCGAGAGGCTCAGGAGGGCGGGGATCGGGACCCTAGCCAGATTGTCGCCCTCGAAGACGTACCAGCGCATCTGGAGGTGCAGCACCTGCGACTGCCGCGGGCCCGGCTCGAAGACGACGTCGCTCTTGAAGCCGCCGGCGCTCATCCAGTCGTAGCGCACCGACGGCACGAGCGAGTGCGTGAGGCGGTAGTCCACCTCCGCGGTGAGCCCGTCGGCGCGTCGCTTGAAGCGCCCGGCGAGGCGCGACGGGACGTTGAAGACCTGGTCGTGCATGTAGGCGCCGTAGGTGTCCCACGGGCCGCGGCGCAGGTTCCAGCCGACGCCCTGGCGGGAGACATCGAGGTCGCGTTGGTTCGTGATCGTGCCGACGCCGAGCGGCGGTGGCGGGCGGTGCTGCGTGACGGGGCCGCCGAAGTCGCCGAGCGGGATCGACGGCAGCGGCGCCGGCGAGAGGTAGAACACGCGGTACGCCTCCCAGCCGTAGTTGCCGAGCACGGAGACCGAGCCGGTCAGGCCGTCGCGGTCGCCGAAGTCCCAGCGCAGCATGCCGTACGGCACGGCGGTGTGCAGCCCGTCGGTGAACTCGGGTGCCGCGCCGGTCGTCGTGCCGAGCTGGTAGAGGAGGTGGGAGGCGAAGAGGCGGCCGTGGAGGTCGAGGCCGGGCGCGGCCTCGGCGTGGTAGAGGGTCGGCTCGGTGGCGAGGAGCGTGTGGTCGCCGCGCTTGAAGATGCCGAAGAACTTGGCGCCGAAGGCGTAGGGGTTGAGCGGCATGCGGAGGAGGAAGCCGGACTCCGAGGTATCGGCCGGCACGTCGTGGAAGAGCTGGCGGTCGACGGCGTAGGAGAAGTTGGTCGAGGGGTCGATGCGACCGAACATGATCATGGGGCCGTGACCGACGAGGCCGTCGCCCATGGTCGCCATGCCGTGCCCGCCGTGGTCCATGTCTCCCATGTCGTGGCCCATCTGCTCGTGGTCCATGTGGGCCATGTCGTGTCCGCCGTGGCCGTGGAGGCCGAGCAGCATGGGGACGTCGACCATGACGAACGCCTTCTGCATGCCGCCCGTGTTGCTGTTCACGAAGTCGCCGCGCTTGTTGATGTCGGTCTCGTGGACGGTGTGCTCGAGCTCGATGAAGAGGCTCGTCGAGGGCGTGAGCGGACCCGCGATGTAGACGCTCGTGTGCTCGGGGACGGCGAAGCCGCCCCGCGAGCCCGGCGCGTCGTCGAACTGCGAGCGCTCGAACCACTCGCCCCGCGTCCAGATCGCCATGCCCTTGGTGAGCGCGTCCTTCCACGTCGACGGGAACGGCGTCCACATCGTGCCCGGCGGCTTGAAGCCGTTCATGTGGAACTCCTCGCCGTAGGCGTTGAGGCGCGGAACGGCGGAGTGGCAGACCCCGCAGGCGAGGTTGTAGCGACGGGCGAAGGCGGGTAGCGCCGCCGCCGAACGCGCCGTGACGAGGAGAGCGACAAGAGCGAGCAGGCGGCGCGCGAGCATCGGTCGCGCCCGTATACCGGCCCGTGCCCCCGGGCTCAATCCTCAGAGCCGCCGGCCGGGGAGCCCGTGCCCGACCATCACCGCCGATCGGCTCGGTCGTGCGGAGCGGCCGTCCGCTGTCAGCGCGACGCGCGAGTACGCTAGACTCCGTCGCGTGGAGGCGACCTTCTGCTTCGTCGATCTCGCCGGCTTCACGGCCCTGACGGAAGCGCACGGGGATCAGGCGGCGGCGGACCTCGCGCTCGCCTTCGGCAGGCTCGTCGAGCAGGCGCTCCAGGGAGCGGGCCAGGTCGTCGACACCGTCGGAGACGCCGTGTTCGTGGTGGCCGAGCGGCCGGCGGAAGCGGTGCGGTTCGTCGGCCGGCTCTTCGACCGAGCAGCGACGGAGCCCGATTTCCCCGCCCTCCGTGTCGGCCTGCACCACGGCGAGGCGGTGGTGCGGAACGACCGGTACTTCGGCACCTCGGTGAACCTTGCGGCACGCGTCGCGTCGCAGGCCGGCGGGGACGAGATCCTCGCCACCCGCGGGGTCGCGGAGGCGGCACGAGCGGTCGGGATCGACGCCACGTCCCGCGGCACCGTCGCGCTCCGGAACATCCTCGAGCCCGTCGAGCTCTTCGTCCTGGCGATCGGACGGTTCCCCGAAACCGTGATCGACCCGGTCTGCCGCATGCGCGTGGAGCGGAACGGGGCCGCCGGCCGCCTGCGCTTCCAGGGCACGGAGTACTTCTTCTGCTCGCTCGACTGCACGGCGCGCTTCGCCGCCCGCCCCGCGGCGTACGCGGCGGGCGAGGCGCCGGCCTCCAGGTCTTGACGTCGAGCGCGTCCTCCGCGAGATACGGGCACGGTTATTGGATGCCCAGCTAGCAAGCCAAGGAGGGGAACGCATGACGAGGAGAAAGATCAGGACGCTCGCGCTGGTCGCCGTGATGGCGACCGGCTTGGCCCTGCCCAACTTCCGGGCAGCCGTTGCCGATGAAATGAACATCGAGCAGCGAATCTCCACCGCGAAGACGGCCGCGGATCACGAAGCCATCGCCGCGTACTACGAGGAGCAGGCGAAGGCGGCGCGCGCGAAGGGCGAGGAGCACAAGCGGATGTCGGCCGATTACAGGAAGGCCGGCGGTTCCATGGCGAAGAGCCAGCTGCCCGAGCATTGCAACGGTCTGGCGGTGATCTACAGCGGTGCCGCGAAGCAGTACGACGCCCTCGCTGCGATGCATCGTAAGATGGCCAAAGCGGCGAAGTAGGCGCGGCACTGCCGAGGTCGCGGGCCGTGAGGCGGCGACCCCGGACGGGATACCCCCGGGGTCCGTTCGCTCGGTCGCCCGTGGGAACCGGTCTGCGTCTGCCTTCTCAGTAATGGGAACGCCGGCTGCGGAGACGCACTCTTTGCCTCGGGCACGGTTTGTGCCAAATGGGCGAAGCGAGGATTGCATGTCCGCGCTCACTCGGATGTTCCGCCGCTCGCGCACCTTGGTGGCGCTCCTCCTCGGCGTCTTGGTGCCGTACGTGTCGACTCGCTGCCTCCCCGGCTGCACGGTCGTGCACGGCGCCGCCGCGCATCATCATGCAGCGGTGACGCACGAGCGAGGCGGGGTGCATCGGCATGCGGCCCACGATGCCGAGCGTCCCGCGGATGCGGGGCATGACCACGACCAGCCGAGCTGCTGCCAAGTCACCGGAAAGCTCGCCGTCACGGTCCCGTCTCCCGCCGCAGGCATGGCGGGCCCGCTGCTGCGACCGGCCCTCCGGGTCGCGCCGACAGGACGTCTCTCAGCCGGCCGCACGCTCCCCCCGCCAGAATTCCTCGCGCACGGTCCACCCGTCTACCTCCTCCACGCGACTCTCGTGATCTGATCCCCCGCCGCGCCCACCCGTGGAACGAGGTGGCGATGCGCCTGCGAGCCACCGGCGCTCCTCGGGGAGGGTCGTCGCGCCGGCGCCCATGCGGGCGTCTGCCCCCGACCGTGCGAACGGCAGGCGAGGGATGGGAGAGACATGAGGGCCAGGAGATCGGAGACACGCGAGGTGCCGGCGAGCCGGCTCCGCCCGCTCCACGTCGGCAAGCGGCCGGCGCTCGTCGTCTGTGCGCTCGCGTGCATGACCGCGAGCGCGACGCGCCTCGCGCGCGCGGAGGAGGGGCGCCCGACGCTCGCGTCGCTGCTCGAGACCGCGCGGGTCCAGAACGCCGAGATCCGGGCGGCGGAGGCGCGCTACCAGGCGATGCGCCAGCGTCCCGTCCAGGAGCGCACGCTGCCCGACCCGACCATCGGCGCCCGGTATCACAACGAGAAGACGGACCGCCTCACGCTCGGTGAGTCCGACTTCTCGTTCCTCGAGTTCTCCGCCGAGCAGGAGGTGCCGTTCCCCGGCAAGCTCGGGCTCCGCGGCGACGTCGCGGCGCGCGAGGCCGATCGTGAACGGGCGATGCGTGACGAGACCGTCCTCATGGTCCTCGCCAAGGTCGCGGGCGGCTACGCCGACCTGGCGGCCGTGGACCGCACCAGGACCGCACTCGAGCAGAGCGCCGCTACCCTCGACCTCATGGTGCGGCAGGCGGGCGAGAGCTACGGCGTCGGCACGGTGGCGCAGGCCGACGTCCTCCGCGCGACGCTCGAACGCGCCGCGATCGAGGAGCGGCTCACCATGCTCACCCAGAAGCGGGTCGCCGCCGAAGCGACGCTGAACGTGCTGCTGGCGCGCCCGGCGGCCGAGCGCGTCGGGCCCGTCGCGCTGCCGGCGACGGTGCCGCCCCTCGAGACGCTGGAGGCCTGGGGGCGGCGCGTTCAGGACGAGGCGCCCGCCGTGCGGGCGGCACGCGAGGACGTGCTCCGGGCCGGCGCCGCGCTGAAGCTCGCCGAGCGCGAGTACTTTCCCGACTTCGCGCTGATGGGCGGATACACCGATAAGAGTCGGCTCTTGCCGGAGTGGGAATTCGGCGTTCGCGTGCGTGTTCCGCTCTACTTCTGGCGGCGCCAGGGCCCGGCGGTCGCCGAAGCCGTCCACAACCGGACGGCGGCCGAGGAGACGCGCCGGAACACCGCGCTCACGCTCGACGGCCGCCTCCGCGAGCTGCACGCCATGGCCGAGTCCGGGCAGCGGCTCGTCGCGCTCTACCGCGACACGCTCATCCCGCAGGCGTCGCTCACGCTCGAGTCGACGCGCGCCTCCTACGTAGTCGGCCGCGTCGATTTCCTGACCATGCTGACCGCGTTCACGAGCCTCCTCGAGTACCGCATTCGGTACGCGGAGACGATGGGGAGCCTCTACCGCGCCCGCGCCGAGATCGGGCCGCTCGTCGGCGAGAGCCCACTCGACTGGTGGAAGGAGTCGCCGTGATGCGCACGCTCGCGACGGTGATTCTGGCCGGCGCCGTCACGTGCGCGGCCGCGGCGGAGATCCCGTCGCACGGGGCGCACGCGGCGCACGAGGGCGCGCAGGTGGCGGTCCCCGGGATGGCCGAGGTCGAGGTGCCCGTCGAGCGCCGGCAGGCGATCGGGGTGCGGACGGCGGAGGTTGCCCGGCGCACGCTCACGCAGGGCGTTCGCACCGTGGGTCTCGTCGCCGCGGACGAGCGCCGCGTGCGCCGCATCCAGACGAAGGTCTCCGGATGGGTCGACGAGCTGCTCGTCGCCTACACCGGCGCGCTCGTGAAGGCGGGCGAGCCCATCCTCTCGATCTACAGCCCGGAGCTGGTCGCCGCGCAGCGTGAGTATCTCCTCGCCCGCCGGGCGGGTGGAGCCGCCGGGGGCTCGAGCGGCCTGCTCGTGCAGTCGGCGCGGATGCGGCTCAGGAACTGGGACCTGACCGACGCGCAGATCGAGGCGCTCGGGAGGAGCGGGGAGCCGAGGCGCTCGGTCGTCCTCCACTCGCCCATCGCCGGCTACGTGACGCTCAAGCCGGTGACGCAGGGCATGTACGTGACGCCCGAGATGGAGCTCTACCGCATCACCGACCTCGACGCCGTCTGGATCTGGGCCGATCTCTACGAGAGCGAGATCGAGCTCGTGGCGATCGGGCAGACGGCGGCGATCTCGCTCGCGTCGGCTCCCGGACGCACCTTCACCGCCGTGGTGGCGTACGTGAGCCCCACGATGGAGCCCGCCACCCGCACGCTCCGCGTGCGCTTCGACATCGACAACCGTGGCCACCCCCTCAAGCCGGGCATGTACGCGACCGTCGTCCTCGAAGCGCCGCTCGGCGAGGTGCTCGCGCTCCCGGAAGAAGCCGTCATCGACACGGGCGAGCGTCGCGTGGTCTTCGTCGAGACGGCGCCGGGCCGCTTCCAGCCACGCGAGGTCGAGCTCGGCCGCACGGGCGAGGGCCACTACGAGGTGCTCGGCGGCCTCGAGGCGGGCGAGCGGGTGGTGGTGAGCGCGCAGTTCCTGCTCGACTCCGAGAGCCGGCTCCGCGCCGCCGGCCGCGGCCCGGCGCACGCGGGGCACGGAGGCCAGTGAGGCGATGGAACGGCTGATCGAGTTCTGCGGCCGCCGGCGCGCGCTCGTCTTCCTGGCGACGGGCCTCTTCGTAGCGTGGGGCGTCTGGGCCATTCGGCGGACGCCCGTCGACGCCCTGCCCGACCTCTCCGACACGCAGGTCATCGTCTTCACCGAGTGGATGGGCCGCAGCCCGAACCTCGTCGAGGACCAGATCACTTACCCGATCGTCACCACCTTCCTCGCCGCGCCCCACGTGAAGGTCGTCCGCGGCTTCACGATGTTCGGCATGTCCTTCGTCTACATCGTCTTCGAGGACGGGACGGACATCTACTGGGCGCGGAGCCGAACGCTCGAGTACCTCGTGAAGCTCCAGGGACGCCTCCCGCCCGGCGTCACGCCCCAGATCGGGCCCGATGCGACCGGCCTCGGCTGGGTCTTCGAGTACGCGCTGGTCGACGACACCGGCCAGCACGACCTCCAGCAGCTCCGGAGCTTCCAGGACTGGTACCTCCGGTACTGGCTCTCCTCCGTCCCGGGCGTCGCCGAGGTCGCCGGCGTCGGCGGGTACGAGAAGGAATACCAGATCGAGCTCGACCCGGTGCGGCTCCAGGCCTTCAACGTGTCGATCGGCGACATCGTGCAGGCCGTGCGGATGTCGAACGGCGACGTCGGCGGGCGGGTGATCGAGCTGGCGGAGCACGAGTACGCCGTGCGCGGCCGCGGCTACATCCAGTCCCGCGACGACCTGGCGAGCATCGCGGTCACGACGAACGCGGCCGGCACGCCGGTCCGGCTCGGCGACCTGGCGCGGATCCAGGTCGGCGGGGCGATCCGCCGCGGTTTCGCCGAGCTGGACGGACTCGGCGAGACGGTGGGCGGGATCGTCGTCATGCGCTTCGGCGAGAACGCGCTCGACGTGATCGAGCGGGTGAAGGCGAAGCTCGAGGAGATGAAGGCCGCCTTCCCGCCGGGCGTCCGGATCGTCACCACGTACGACCGCTCGGATCTCATCCGCGCCTCGGTGGCGACGCTCCGCGACAACCTCGTGCAGGTCATGGTCGTCGTGTGTCTCACCGTCGTCGTCTTCCTCTTCCACGTGCGCTCCGCGCTCGTCCCGGCGATCACGCTGCCGGTCGCCGTCGTCCTCTCGTTCATCCCGATGGCCTACATGGGCCTCACCACCAACATCATGTCGCTGGCGGGGATCATCATCGCGGTCGGCGACATGGTCGACGCGGCCGTCGTGCTGGTGGAGAACGCCCACAAACGCCTCGAGCACGCGGGCCCCGACGCCGACCGCACGGCGGTCGTGATCGGCGCCGCCAAGGAGCTCGGCCCGCCGATCTTCGGGTCGCTCCTCGTCATCACGATTGCCTTCCTCCCGGTCTTCACGCTCCAGGCGCAGGAGGGCCGGCTCTTCAAGCCGCTCGCGTACACGAAGACCTTCTCGATGGCGTTCGCCTCCGTGCTCTCGGTGACGCTCGTCCCCGCGCTCATGGTGACCTTCGTGCGCGGCCGCATCCGCCCGGAGCGGGAGAACCCCGTGAACCGGGCCGTCATGGCCGCCTATCGGCCCGTGCTGCGCTTCTGCCTCGAGCGGCGGCGGCTCCTGATCGCGGCCGTCGTGCTCGCGCTCGGCGTCACGGTGGTGCCGTTCTTTCGGCTGGGCTCGGAGTTCATGCCGCCGCTCTACGAGGGTTCGCTTCTGTTCATGCCGATCACCGTCCCGGGCATCTCGATCGAGGAGGCGAAGCGCCTCGTCCAGGAGCAGGACCGCCGGCTGAAGGAGTTCCCGGAGGTGGAGACGGTCTTCGGCAAGGCAGGCCGCGCCGAGACGCCGACCGACCCGGCGCCGCTCTCGATGATCGAGACCGTGGTGGCGTTGAAGCCGCGCACGGCGTGGCGGCCGGGCATGACGTGGGAGCGGCTCGTCCGCGAGATGGACGCCGCCGTCGCCATGCCGGGGCTCCAGGCGGCGTGGACGATGCCGATCAAGGCGCGGGTCGACATGCTGACGACCGGCATCCGCACGCCCGTCGGCGTCAAGGTCTTCGGCCCCGACCTCGAGGAGATCGCCCGCGTCGGCGAGTCGCTCGAGAACATCCTGCGCGACGTGCCCGGCACGCGATCGGTGTACGCGGAGCGGGAGCTCGGCGGCTTCTTCATCGACTTCGTCCCGGACCGGGCCGCGATCGCGCGCTACGGGCTTCGCCTGATGGACGTCATGAACGTCGTCGAGACGGCGATCGGAGGGCTCGACATCGACACCACCATCGAGGGCCGCGAGCGCTACCGGGTGAATGTCCGCTACCCGCGCGAGCTGCGCGACACGCCCGAGGAGCTGGCGCGCGTGCTCGTGCCCATTCCCGCGCAGTCGGGCGGGCTCGGGCCCGCGAACGAAGGTCCCATGGACGGGACGCCGCGTCCCGGCGCCGACGCCATGAGCGGGGGACGCGTCGCGCACGTCCGCCTCGGGCAGCTCGGCCGGATCACCGCCGCCATGGGCCCCCCGATGATCAAGGACGAGGGCGGGTCGCTCACCGGCTGGGTCTACGTGGACACGTCGCGCAGCGACCTCGGCGGCTACGTCGCGGAGGCGAAGCGCGCCGTCGCGCGTGAGCTCCGGCTGAAGCCCGGCTACTACCTCCGCTGGACGGGCACCTACGAGTTCCTCGAGCGGATGCAGGCGCGGATGCGGATCGTGATCCCGCTCACGGTGGGGATCATCCTGGCGATCCTCTTCGTGAACTTCGGCGGGCTCGCGCAGGCGCTGCTCGTGCTGTTCTCGGTGCCCTGCGCGGCGATGGGCTCGATCTGGCTCCTGTGGCTCCTTGGCTTCAATACGTCGGTGGCCGTGTGGGTCGGCATGATCGCGCTCCTCGGCGTTGCGGCCGAGACCGCCTCGATCATGGTGATCTACCTCGACGAGGGCTACGCGCGCTGGCAGGCCGACGGCCGCATCCACACCACGCGCGACCTGATCGAGATGGCGATGGAGTCCGCGGTGCTCCGCGTCCGTCCGCTCCTCATGACCGTCGCGATGAACATCTTCGGGCTCATCCCGGTCATGTTCGACACCGGCATCGGCTCCGACGTCGCGAAGCGGATCGCCGCGCCGCTCTGGGGTGGCCTCGTCTCGCTCACGCTGCTGACGCTCGCCGTGATCCCGGCCCTGTACGTGATTTGGCGCGAGCGGCAGCTCCGCCACGCGGAGGCACGGCCGTGACGACCGACACGCGCTGGCACGCGAAGGTCCCCGCCGACATCGCGCGCGAGCTTGGCACCGACCTCGTGCGCGGTCTCGACCCGGCGGAAGCGGCGGGCCGCCTCGCGCGCGACGGCCGCAACGAGCTCGAGCGCGGCGAGGCCGCCTCGCCGTGGTCGAGCTTCGTGGGGCAGTTCAAGAGCCTCGTCATCTGGGTCCTCATCGGGGCGGCCGTCATCTCGGGGCTGCTCGGTGAAGCCGTCGACGCGGGGGCGATCCTCGCCATCGTGGTGCTGAACGCGCTCATCGGCTTCGCCCAAGAGTACCGCGCCGAGCGCGCCGTCGCCGCGCTCGCGCGGCTGGCGGCGCCGCGGGCGCGCGTGCTTCGGGGCGGGCACGCGGCCGTCGTTCCCGCCGCCGAGATCGTGCGCGGCGACGTCCTCGTCCTCGACGCTGGCGATCTCGTGGGCGCGGATGCACGCCTCTTCGACGCCTCGGCGCTTCGCACGACGGAGGCGCCGCTCACCGGTGAGTCCGAGCCGGTGGACAAGCAGACCACTCCATGCCCTCCCGGGACCGCGCTCGCCGATCGGCGGAACATGGTCTTCCTCGGCACGAGCGTGGCGGGCGGCTCCGGCCGTGCGGTGGTGGTGGCGACGGGGATGGCGACCGAAGTCGGACGCATCGCCTCGCTGCTCGAGACCGCGTCGAGCGGGGAGACGCCGCTCCAGCGCAAGCTCGACCAGGTCGGCCGGCGCCTGCTGTGGGCCTGCCTCGGCATCGTCGTGGTCGTCTTCCTGCTGGGGGCGCTGCGCGGCATCGCCCTCGGGGAGATGTTTCTCGGCGCGGTGAGCCTCGCCGTGGCCGCCATCCCCGAGGGCCTGCCTGCCGTGGTGACGATCGCGCTCGCCGTCGGCGTGTCACGCATGGCCCGTCGCAACGCGCTCGTCCGCCGGCTGCCGTCGGTCGAGACGCTCGGCTGCGCGCAGGTGATCTGCACGGACAAGACGGGGACCCTGACCGTGGGCGAGATGACCGTCCGGCGGATCGTGACGGCCGAGCGGGTGGTCGCGGTCACGGGGGAGGGCTACGCGACCGAGGGGGGTTTCTTCCAGGACGGTGTCGCGATCGACCCGACCGGCGCGGCCGTGACGCGCGCGCTCCTGGAGGCCGCCGCAGCGTGTAACGATGCGGAGCTCGTGCGGCGCGACGGCCGCGTCGGCATCGTCGGCGACCCGACCGAGGCCGCGCTCCTGGTCGCGGCGGCGAAGGCCGGCATTGGCCGCGACAGCATCGAGACGGCGATGCCGAGGTTGGGCTCGATCCCCTTCGACTCCGACCGGAAGCGGATGACGGTGATCCGTCGCCGGGACGGCGTGCCGTGGGCGTTCGTCAAGGGCGCGCCCGAGGTGCTCCTCGAGCGCTGCACCGCCGTGCGGACGGAGCAGGGCGCGGAATCGTTGCGCGAGGTGGACCGGGCGCGCATGACCGAGGCGGCGGCGCTCATGGCGAACGAGGCCCTCCGCGTCCTCGCGCTTGCCGAGCGGCGGCTTCCCGGCGAGCCTCGTGCGGGCGCCGCCGACGAGGTTGAGCGCGACCTGGTCCTCCTCGGCCTGGTCGGTCTGCAGGACCCGCCGCGTGCCGAGGCGCTCGAGGCCGTCCGGAAGTGCAAGCGCGCGGGCATCCGCACGGTGATGATCACCGGCGACCATCCCGAGACCGCCCGCGCCATCGCACGCGAGCTCGAGATCCTGGAGCGCGGCGACGAGGCGATCGTCGGCCACGAGCTCGATGAGCTGTCGGACGCGCAGCTCGCCGAGCGCGTCGGTCGCGCTTCGGTGTACGCGCGCGTGACGGCCGAGCACAAGCTGCGGATCGTGCGTGCATGGAAGGCGAAGGGTGCCGTGGTCGCGATGACGGGCGACGGCGTGAACGACGCGCCGGCGCTGAAGGAGGCCTCGATCGGGATCGCCATGGGCATCGCGGGCACCGAGGTCACCAAGGAAGCCGCGGACATGGTGATCACGGACGACAACTTCGCCTCGATCGTCGCCGCCGTCGAGGAGGGCCGCGGCATCTACGACAACATCGCCAAGACGCTCGCCTACCTGCTCGCCGGGAATGCCGGCGAGCTGCTCGTCACCCTGCTGGCCGTGCTCGTCGGCTGGCCGTTCCCGCTCCTCCCCATCCAGCTTCTCTGGATCAACCTCGTGACGGACGGCCTGCCGGCGCTCGCTCTCGCGACGGACCCGATCGACCCCGAGGTGCTGTCCCGGCCGCCACGGCGTCCCGAGGCGCAGCTCATGGACCGGCGCTTCCTCGGGCGGCTCGCCCTCACCGGGATTCTCACCGCCGCCGTCGCACTCGTCGGCTTCGCCTACGAGTATCGCATCGACCGCAACGTGATGGACGCGAGGAATGCGGCCTTCTCGGTGCTGGTGATCGCGGAGCTCCTGCGCTCCTTCGGCGCCCGGAGCGAGACCCGGACGGTCTGGGAGCTGGGGCTGCTGTCGAACGCGCGCCTCTTCGCCATCGTGGCCGTGAGCTTCGGCCTGCAGCTGACGATTCACCACACGCCCGGGCTCGAAGTCGTGTTCGGGACGGAGCCGATCTCGCTCGGGCAGTGCGTCGCCTGGATCGCGCTCGGCGCGGTGCCGTCGATCCTGCTCGAGGGAATGAAGATCGTGGGCGCGCGCGGCTGGATCGACCCGGGCGCCGCGACAGCGCTCGGCGGCCGCCAGGGGGCGCGATGACCACCGACCCCGCGTCCGAGCCCGCGAGGCGGCCGGCCGGTGCGCTCGGCGCACGCCTCGCCCTCGCGCTGGGCGGCGGCGCCGCGCGGGGCCTCGCCCACATCGGCGTGCTCGAGGTGCTCGAGCGCGAAGGCATTCGCCCCGACTGCATCGTCGGGAGCAGCATCGGCGGTCTGATCGGAGCGCTCAGCGCGAGCGGCCTGCGCTCGGGGGAGATCCGGCGGCTGGCGCGAGGCTTCCACTTCCCGCGCTGGTTCGTTCCCGGGGCCGCGGTGCGGTGGGAGTCCGTCTTCGCCCCTGCGGTCCCGATCCTCTCCGGCCTGTCGTTCGAGGAGCTGGTGACGCCGCTGGTGGTCACGGCCGTCGACCTCGAGGCCGGCACCCAGGTAATTCTCCGCGCGGGGTCCCTGCTTCCCGCGGTGCGGGCGACTTGTGCGGTGCCCGGCGTGCTCCCGCCCGAGAAGATCGGGAGCCGCTGGCTCGTGGACGGGGGGCTGGTGAACATTCTGCCCGTGGACGTCGCGTGGCTGGTCGAGCCGGACGTGGTGATCGCCGTCAAGGTCGGTGCCACGCGCGCTCGCCATGTCCCCCAGCTCGGCTGGCGCCTCACCGGTCTCCTCTCGTGGCTGGGTAGCGTGGTGCCGAACCCGGCCACCGCGAAGGTGTCGTTCGAGGTTCTCGTCCGCGCCGCGGAGATCGTCCTCGATCGGCAGACCGCGCTCGCCACCGCGATGACCGGTCCCGAGGTCCTCGTCGAGCCGGAGCTGCACGACATCGGGCTGCGCGACTTCGATCGGCTCGACGACGCCGTCAAGGCAGGGCGCCGCGCCGCCGACGAAGTCTTGCCGGAGCTCCTCCGACTGCTCGAAGCACCGCCCAGCTCGGCCGTGCGCAGCCAGCTCGTGTTGACGCTCCGTTTCGACCCGGTGTGCGCCATGGTGGTCAGCCCCCCTCGTGCCCGCGCGCGGGCGGAGCACGCCGGTACGACGTACTACTTTTGCTCGGCGAATTGCCGCGATTGCTTCGAGCGCGACCCGGAACGGTTCCTCACCGGCAAGGCGCTCGCGTTTCTCACCAGCCGGGGGGCGCCGCAGTGACGGGCCATGGGCGAACAGGCGACGCCGATCTCCGAAGCGGCCGCCGGCCGCGGCTCCCGCGTCATGGCGGGGGTGCAGCGGCACCACGTGACGCTCGGCGCGTTCCCGCCGTCGGCGACGGGATTGAGCTTCCGATTCAGTGTGGGCATCCCGACTGCGAATGCCGCGACGCGTGCTGCCGAGTACGCCGGACGACTCGTCGCTGCGTTCCCAGCCTTGAAGGCTGGGACGGCGTTTCGTCTCATACTTGAGAACGTCGGGGCGGGGGTCCCGCCATGCAGGTGCGTGCCGGGCGGCGGTCCAATTGCAGAAGCACCGAGGTGGGCCCCTGGCTTTCGAGGATACCCGTGCACGACCGAGGACCAGAACAACCTGCCTCCCGCATGCGATTCAAGGTCGGCGTCATGGGAGGCGCCACCGGCGTAGCGTCGCGAGAGATACTCGAGAAAGCTCACGCGCTCGGACGCGCGATCGCCAAGACCGGCTGCGTCCTCGTCACCGGCGGATGTCCGGGCCTCCCGCTCGCCGCCGCCTGCGGGGCGAAGGAGGAGGGAGGCTTCGTGGTCGGCATCTCACCCGGGCTGAGCCTCGACGAGCACGTCTACAAGTACGGCTCTCCAACCGACTTCCATGACGTCCTGATCTTCACGGGCAGCGGGCTCATGGGACGGGAGGTCGTCAACATCCGCAGCTCCGACATCGTGGTGATCATCGGCGGGCGCAGCGGCACGCTCGGCGAGCTTGCCATCTCCTACGACGAGGGGAAGCTGATCGGCGTGCTGACCGGCACCGGCGGGATCAGCGACATGGTCGCCGACATCCTCGCCGCGTGCGCCAAGGACACCGGCGCGCGGGTCGTCTACGACGCGGATCCGGAGCGCCTGGTCGACCGGCTTCTGCGCCTCTACCGCTCGGAGCACCGGCGAAAGCCGTCGTGCTTCTGCGCGGAACGCCGGCCGGACGAGGGAGAGCCCGCCACCCGCGTGTTCCGCGACCCGGTGTGCGGGATGCCGCTCGTCGCGACCTCCGCGGCCGCGGAGCGTACGGCCGGCGGGGAGCGCCATCTTTTCTGCTCGGTGGCATGTGCCAATCGGTTCGATGCGAATCCGGGTGCCTACACCGACGCGAGGGAGCGCCATGCCTGATCGCACGCTCCACTTCCTCGGCGGCGCAGGTACGGTCACCGGGTCGAAGCATCTCGTCACGGTGGGAGGCCGTCGGATCCTGCTCGACTGCGGCCTGTTCCAAGGGGCTCAAGGAGCTCCGGCTACTCAACTGGCAAGCGCCTCCATTCGAGCCGCACGCGATCGACGGATGACAAGCACCCGGCGGGCCACCCGGGAGGGCTCTATTCGATGAAAGGCCGATGCAACGAGCCGCGCGGCCAAAAGCGCGGCGGCAGGAGGAACACGACGATGACGCAGAGGAGCTTCACAGTCTGGACGATAGTTGCGCTCGGCATCCTGGGCACGGCGCTGGCGCGAGCCGGGAACGTTTCCGCACCTCCGTCCGGCTACACCGGTAAGCTCGACGACCGGCAGATGATCTGCATGACGCAGGACACGGTCCAAGCCAAGCCTGGCCTCGCAGAGGAGTACAAGGGCAAGCGCTACTACCTCTGCTGCGAGGGGTGCCGCGCCGCCTTCGAGGCGAGCCCGGACCGCTACGCGCGCGCGACCGACCCCGTGAACGGCCAGCAGGTGGACAAGGCCGACGCCCCAGTCTACGCGTACGGCGGGCGGGCCTACTACTTCAGCTCGGCGGAGACACAGGCGGCGTTCGCGCGGGAGCCGGGGCGCTATCTGAAGGGCTCGCCGGCGCCGTGAAGCCGCGCGGTCGGCACCATGGACACCGAGCGAGCCCGAGCCGTGATGCCGGCGGTGCGCGCAATCCTCGCGGGCCTCCTCCTGCTGGCGACCGCCCGCGCGCGTGGCGCCGAGCCGAGACCCCTCGACGTGGGCACTGGCGAACATTTGGTCGTCGTGGCTCCGCACCCCGATGACGAGACGCTCGGCGCCGGCGGCCTGATCCAGCGGGTGCTCGAGCGCGGTGGCGCGGTTCGCGTCGTGCTCGTGACGGCCGGCGACGGGTACGTCGAGGCCGTCGTGCACGAGACGGGTCGGCCCCGGCCGCGTCCAGCCGACTACATCGCATACGGCGAACGCCGGCTTCGCGAGGCGCGTCGGGCCCTTCGCGAGCTCGGCGGCGACGCCATCCGCGCGGAGCATCTGCTCGGCTTCCCGGACGGCGGTCTGGATTCGCTCTTGACCGCGCACTGGCAGCGGATGTCCCCCGAGCGCTCCGCGACCACCGACGCTTCCCGGCCGCCCTACCCGGAGGCGGAGCATCCCGAGGCGCACTACGACGGCGACGATCTGCGCGCCGCGCTTCTCCGGTGCTCCCGCGAGATCCGTCCGACGCTGATCGCGTTCCCCGACCCGGCCGACCGCCATCCGGATCATCACGCCGCGGGACTCTTCACGCTCCTCGCCGTGGACGACATGGCGCGCGCCAAGGAGACACTGCCCCGCCTCGTCGCTTACCTCGTTCACTGGCCGCACTGGCCGCCGGGCTGGGACGCCGCGGCGCCGTCGCCCGACGTCACGGCAGCGCCGCTCGAGCTGCCGCGGACGCTTCCCGCACGGGGACTCGCGCGCGCCGTTCTCACTCTAAGCGACGGGGAGGTCGTCGCGAAGGGCGCCGCTCTCGCTCGGTACGCGAGCCAGCAGCGGGAGGTCAGGCCGCTGTTGGCGGCGTTCGTGCGTCGCACGGAGCCGTTCACGGTCTTCACACTTGCGGAGCTGCGGCGGATCGAGGAGATGACCGCGCGTTGCGGCCGACCGCGTTCGCGCGATAGGTAGACCGGTGCTGCGCAATCTCTGTCGGAACCTCCTCCACGAACCCGGCCGCACGGCGCTCAGCACGCTAGCGGTCGCGGCGGCGATCACGCTCGTCCTCGTATTCGAAGGCTTCCGCGTCGGCCTCTACCATCAGGTCCGCGCCTTCCCCGAAGGGATGCCGGCCGACCTGATCGCGACGCAGGCCGGCGTGTCGAACATCCTCGGTGCACGGTCGGTTCTCCCGCAGAGCGCCCGTGCCGACGTCCAGGCCGTGCCCGGGGTGAAGGCAGCGCACCCCCTCGGCGGCACGCCGATCATCTACACGAAGGGGACACGCAGCGCGCCCAAGGAGCCGGAGCGATACGCGTAGGGCTCGGGAGGCGGCCGGTGAACGCGCCTCACGCGCGCGACGCGATCGCGGCGACGATCGGGCGCTCCGGCCGCATCCCCGTCGAGATGCGCGCGAGCTGCCGGACGGCGAATTCGACCTCGCACAGCAGCCCGAGGCTCCGGCGGTTCAGGTGGCAGTTCGCCGCCATCCGCGGCCAGAGCGGCGCCAGCCCATCCCGGAGCCATGCCCGCCATGACCCATCCGCGCGGACGTGCTCGATGAGAAGAGGCCCGGGGTGGCGCATGCCCCACCCCGGGCCTCCGACCGAATGGCGTCCGTCAAGGAGCTCAACCCGCGGGCTTCATGACCGGGCGTGCGACGCGGGGGTTTTGTCGCGGCTGCGACGGCGTCGGACACCGGCTGCGAAGAGAGTACACGTCATCATAGATTGGGCAGTCTGCGATGCAGAAGGTGAAGTTGTTCTGGTAGTCGAGCCCCGCCTCGGCGCACCCGAACAAGCACAGGTGGAAGTTCGCGTCGGCGGTGGTCAGGCACGCCGCGTCCCCCCCGGCCCAGATGGTGTCGCCATCCGCGATCAGCAGGCACGCCTTCTTGTCCGCCTTGCGGGTCACGATGCACGCCTTGCGGCAGGCCTTCTCGGTGGCCAGCACTGCAGCCGCGCACGTCGACTGCTTCGTCACGCACGACTTCGCGCATTTCACGCTGGCGGGGGCCGCGAAGCAATTGGAGAAGGCGGTCTGGAAGTCCGTCAAGCAGGTGGCCGCTCGCGTGATGCGACACATCTTGAACTTGTGCCGCGTCCGACGAACGCAGGCCCCGGTGGCGCGGCCGTACCGGTGCGGCTGCAGCGTGGTGGTCGTGGTGCTGGTGGTCGTGGTGGTCGTCACTTGCGCGTGCGCGGTGCCCCGGAGCAGCACGGCACCCGCCACGATCCCGGCTGCTACGCCTTTCGATACTCGAAACATGCCAAGTCTCCCTCTGCGAGCCGCCGGTCCTCTCCGGTCGGGCTAGAACTTCACCAGCGCGTCGAGCTGGAAGCGCGAGAGCGTCGGGTTGCTCGTTCCGGCCGGGCGGTTGATGAAGTTCGAGAAGTAGCCCCGGGCGCTGATCGTGAGCGGGTTCAGGAGCTGGTAGTCGATGCCCACGCCGGGGCCCGCCTGGTTCGTCCCGCCGTTCGGGCCGAAGTCGCTCGCCGTGAAGGCCGAGATCGTCGCCTCCTGGCCGAGGTGCTCGTAGAAGCCCCAGAGCGACCAGTCGCCCTTGCTCTTCGTCTGACCGAGCCGGACGCCGGCCTGCCAGCCGTGGGCGTCGTCGGTCGCCGCCAGCCAGTTGTAGACGTAGTCGATCCAGAGGCGCAGTGGCTGCGCCGCGACCACGTTCGGGATGTTCGCCGCGAGCAGGAAGTTCGACTGGTTGAAGCCGCTCTGGTAGCCCGTGATCGCCTGGAACGCGGCTGGCCGCTTCCCGCCCTTCGCCGTCGGCGGCTGGATGGTCTGCGTCACGAGCAGGTTCTGGTTCGAGGCCGCGATCACGGTGTTCAGGTTCGAGTTCGCGACCGGCGCACCCGACGCCGTGAACGCCGTCGTGTTCCGGCTCTGCGCCTGGGCGATCTGGTCCGCGTTGAGCCACCAGTACTGCCCGAGGCCCGCCTCGAGCCCGACGGAGCCGATGTGGGTGGTCGGGTTCACCTGGCCCCCGAACATCCACCCGTCCTCCTTGTTCGCGATCTCGTTGAACGTCCACTGGAGGGCGTGGACCTTCACCTGGTCGAGGGCGCCGAGCGGCTTGTCGAGGAGCTGGAACGTCTCGGAGAGGCCTTCGGGCGAGAGGTCCTCGTCGAGGAACATCTCGTCGGTGCGGAAGATCGGGTTCGGGAACTTGCCCGCGGTGATGCTCGCCACCCCGGGTCGCATGCCGAAGCTCTTCCCCGGCGTGAAGGTGAGGAAGGCCCAGTCGAGGTTGAAGTTCTTGCGGTTGAAGTTGCCGGTGAGCGTTTCGTTGGTGGAGATCGGGTCGTTGATGTTGCCGCTGGCGCCGCGGATGGTCGCCGACAGCTCGTCGCTGAACGCGACGCGCGCGCCGAGGCGGGCGCGGACGCGCTCGCGGTTGCGCGCGGTGGTATCCGCGTTCTTGACGTGCGGTTGGTGGTAGAAGCCCTCGTGCCGGCCCCGCACGTCGCCGAAGACGGTCGTACGCTTCATCCAGTCCGCGAGATCGACGGCGGGCTTCTTCGCCACCTCGGCACTCGCCGCCTTGGCTTGCTCCGCCGCGTCCTGCACCTGCTTCTGGGTCGCCTGGCCGATGGCCTTCTGCTGCTCCAACATGGCCTTCAGCTCTTGCATCTGCTGCTGCGTCCGGCGGAGCTGCTCCTCCAGCGCCCGGATGCGTTTCTCCGCGGGCGTCTCGGCCGCCGCCACGCGCGCGATCAGCGCCAGCAGCGCCATCGCGATGAGACCAGACTTGGCAGACATGCGATCCTCCGATCGACTGCATGCCCGCCTCCGGTACGTCCGGTCAGCAGTGCGATGTTTCTGGGTGGGTGCCTCCCGTTGCCGGGTCGGCAGCGCGGCAGCTATCGATCAGACGGCTCAGAACGCGGCAAACGAACCTTCTCCGTGCGGTCCACCTGGACCACGACCCCGTCCTGGACGATCGCGGTCACGGTCCCGAAGCGGAGCCCGCGGAGTGCGGCCCGGATTCGCTCCAGCGCTTCCACCGTCTCGTCCTCTTCCATGGCTGCACTCCTCAGATCTGGTAGTCGTGGATGAAGACCTTGACGTCCCTGGGTGAGGCGTAGACGGTCTCGTCGATCTTGAGCCGCAGCTCCTCGTAGCGCTCCCGGTCCACGTTCACGGTCAGCTCGACGCCGAAGTCGACGGCGACCAGCCGCACCTTGACGATGGCCCCGGCCGGGTTGATGTGCAGCACCTTCGCCGCCAGGCCGGGGCGCCCGTTCTTCACGCGCAGGATCTCGAGGTCGTGCGAGCGGATGAAGGCCGTCGCCGGCCGCCGCTCGTCGTGCGGGTGCTGGGGGTAGGAGATGTCGAAGCTGCCCAGCTCGACCTTCCCGCGCTGCACGTGGCCGTGGAAGACGTTCACGTTGCCGAGGAAGTCCATCACGAAGGGGCTCGCCGGCTGCTCGAAGATCTCCTGCGGCGTGCCGACCTGCTCGACCTGGCCGTGGTTCATGATGACGACGCGGTCGGCCACCTCGAAGGCCTCCTCCTGGTCGTGCGTCACGAACACGGTCGTGACGTGGATATCATCGTGCAGGCGGCGGAGCCACTGCCGGAGGTCCTGGCGGACCTTGGCGTCGAGCGCGCCGAAGGGCTCGTCGAGCAGCAACACCTTGGGCTCGGCGGCGAGCGCACGCGCGAGCGCGACGCGCTGGCGCTGCCCGCCGGAGAGCTGCGACGGCCGTGCCTTCTCGATCCCGTGGAGCTGGATCAAGCGCAGCAGCTCGCGGACGCGCTCGTTCACCTTCGCCTTCGGCCAGTGCCGCACGCGGAGCCCAAAGGCGATGTTCTCGAACACGCTCATGTGGCGGAAGAGCGCGTAGTGCTGGAAGACGAAGCCGACGTTGCGCTCCCGGACGCTCGCCTCGGTGACGTCCTCGTCGAGGTAGCGGACGGTGCCCGAGTCGGGCGTCTCGAGCCCGGCGATGACGCGGAGGAGCGTCGTCTTCCCGGAGCCCGACGGCCCGAGGAGCGCGAGCAGCGCGCCGCCGGGGACCTCGAGGCTCACGTTGTCGAGTGCCAGGAAGTCCCCGAAGCGCTTGGTCACGCGGATGGCGGTGATGCTCATGCGGCCTCCCCTTCGCTGTGCATGCGGACGGCTTCCGCCAGGTCGCGGCGCGTCTTCCATTCGAGCGCCGTCTTCACGACGAGCGTGACCACGGCGAGGAAGGTGAGCACCGAGGCGACCGCGAACGCCCCCGGCATGTTGTACTCCTGGAAGAGCTTCTCCACGCGGAGCGGCATGGTGTCGGTCTGCCCGGTGATACGCCCCGACACCACGTACACCGCGCCGAACTCCCCCATGGCGCGCGCGTTCGCCAGGATGATCCCGTAGAGGAGGCCCCACTTGATGTTGGGGATCGTGATGCGCCGGAAGACCTGCCAGCCCGACGCCCCCAGGCTCACCGCCGCGATCTCCTCGTCGGGGCCGATCGCCTCCATGACGGGGATCAGCTCGCGCGCGATGAACGGGAAGGTGACGAAGGTGGTAGCGAGGACGATGCCCGGCAGCGCGAAGATGACCTTCACGTCGTGCGCGCGGAGCCAGGGACCGAAGTAGCCCTGCAGACCGAAGAGCAGCACGAACACCAGACCCGCGACGACGGGCGAGACCGAGAACGGCAGGTCGATGAGGGCCGTGAGCAGCGTGCGGCCGGGGAAGCGGAAGCGCGCGATCGTCCACGCCGCCGCGACGCCGAAGAGCAGGTTCGCGACCACGGCGAGCGGCGCCACGACGAGCGTCAAGCGGACCGCCGACCAGGTGTCGGCGTCGGCGGTGATGCTCCGCCAGTACGCGCCGGGGCCGTTCGCGAACGCTTCGACGAAGATGTCGACGAGTGGCAGCCCGACGAGCAGGCCCATGACGCCGATGGCGAGCCCGACGAGCGCCCAGCGGACGGCGGGATGATCCTCGCGGCTATGCATAGATCCGCTTGCTCCAGCGCTCGAGCAGGTTGATCGCGACCAGCGTCAGGAAGGAGAAGACGAGCAGCACGACCGCGACCGCGGTCGCTTCGCCGTAGGCGAACTCTTCGAGGCGGGACACGATCAGGACCGGCGCGATCTCGGTCTTGAACGGCATGTTGCCCGACACGAAGACGACCGAGCCGTACTCCCCGAGCGCGCGCGCGAAGGCGAGCGCGAAGCCGGTGATGGCGGCCGGCACGAGCGGCGCCAGCACGACGCGGCGGACGGTCTGCCAGCGCGACGCCCCGAGGCACGCCGCCGCCTCCTCGACGTCGGGCTCGATGCGCTCGAGCACGGGCTCGAGCGTGCGCACGACGAAGGGGAAGCCGGTGAAGACGAGCACGAGCACGATCGCCGTCCGCGAGTACGCGCCGTGGACGCCGAGCGGGACGAGGAAGCGGCCGATCCAGCCGCGCTCCACGTAGAGGTTCGAGTAGACGAGCCCGGCGACGGCCGTCGGCAGCGCGAACGGCAGGTCGACGAGCGCGTCCATGAGACGCTTGCCGGGGAACTCGTAGCGGACGAGCACCCAGGCGACGAGCGTGCCGAGCACCACGTTGATGGCGCCGGCGGCGAGCGAGGCGGCGAAGGTGAGCCGGTACGCCGCCAGCGCTCGCTCCGTCGAGACGGCCGCCCAGAAGCGGTCCAGCGGCAGCGTCGACGCCTTCACGAAGCAAGCGGCGAGCGGCACCAGGATCAGCACCGTGAGGTAGCTGACCGTGAAGCCGAGGCTCAGACGGAACCCCGGCAGCACGCGGCGGTTCACGTCGCTCATGGCTTGTAGATCCCGTCGAAGACCTTGCCCTCGCCGAAGAACTTCTGGAAGGCGTCGTCCCAGTCCTTGGCGACGGCTGTGACCGGGAAGAGCTTCACGTCGCGGAGCTCGGTGTGTCGCTTCAGCACCGCTTCGTCGACCGGCCGGTAGTGGTGCTTGGCGATGGTCTCCTGACCCGCGGGCGTCCAGAGGTACTCGAGGTACGCCTTGGCGGCCGCCTCGGTGTGGTGGCGCTTGGCGTTCGCGTCCACCACCGCGACGGGCGGCTCGGCCAGGATGCTCGCCGACGGGTAGATGATCTCCAGCTCGCCCTTCGACTCCTCGACCTCGAGGTACGCCTCGTTCTCCCAGGTGAGGTGCACGTCGCCGATGCCCTTCTGCGCGAAGGTCGTCGTCGAGCCGCGCGCCCCGGAGTCGAGCACCGGCACCTGCTTGTAGAGCTTGGTCACGTAGTCGAGCGCCGCCGCGTCCGAGCCGCCGCGCGAGACGACCTGTCCCCAGGCGGCGAGGAACGAGAGCTTCCCGTTGCCCGACGTCTTCGGGCTCGGGGTGATGATCTGGTTGCCCGGCTTCACGAGGTCCGGCCAGTCCTTGACGCCCTTGGGGTTCCCCTTGCGGACGACGAACACGATCGTCGACCGATACGGGATCGAGTTGTTCGGGAGCTCCTTCTGCCACCCTTCGTCGATGAGGCCCGCTTTGCGGACCTGCTCGGTGTCGGGGAGGAGGGCGAGCGTCACGACGTCGGCTTCGAGCCCGTCGATCACCGCGCGGGCCTGGGCGCTCGAGCCGCCGTGCGACTGCTTGACGTCGACGGTCACGCCGGTCTTCTGCTCGTACTGCCTGGCGAACTGCTGGTTCAGGTCTTTCCACAGCTCCCGCGTCGGGTCGTACGAGACGTTCAGCAGCTCCAGCGTCGCGGCCCCCCCGACGCCGTGCACGGCGAGGAGGGCGGTCGTGGTGAGGAGCAGGGTCTTCCAGGGCGTCATTGCCATTCCTTCCGATATTTTCGACTCGAAACCAAAAAAAAGGCCCGGGGGCGTGAGCCTCCCGGGCCTTTTGGTCGGAGCGTTCAGGGGTTCAGATCATGGGCACGCAGAACGCATGGCGACCGCCGGCGTGAGAGGCCGTGACCTCATACAGCAACAACACGCGGTCGCGAGGAGAGCGTTCACGCGTCCGGGTATGCCCGAGGTGCGCGACCCGTGTCAAGTACTTTCCCCGACGACGCGACGTTGCCGGCTGCGGCGGCGAGCGCTTCGGCGAGCGCGGTCTCGTCTTGCTTCACCCCGACTGCCCGTGTAGGCCGCTCAACACAAGAAGGAGGAGGGCCGCATGAAGATATACGACTTCGTCGGAGCGCCGAACCCGAAGAAGCTGCGCGTGTACCTGGCCGAGAAGGGGCTCACGATCCCGCTCGAGCAGGTGAACATCGCGGCGGGCGAGAACCGCAAGCCCGAGTTCCTGAAGAAGAACCCGGCGGGTGGCCTGCCGGTGCTGGAGCTGGACGACGGCAGCCATCTGCCCGAGTCGCTCGCCATCATCGAGTACCTGGAGGAGCTGCACCCCAACCCGCCCATGATCGGCACCACGCCGCTCGAGCGGGCCCGCGTGCGCGCCCTCGAGCGTGTCTGCGAGCTCGGCGTGCTGTCACGGGTGGCCGCCTACTTCCAGAACTCGCACCCGTTCATGGCCGGGCGAATCAAGCAGTCGGCCGACGCGGCGGAGAACGCCCGCACCGGCCTCGCGGGGGTGCTCAAGATGCTGGACGCGCACGTCGGCAAGGGGCCGTTCATCGCGGGCCCGCGCCCGACGATCGCCGACTGCACGCTCTACGCGTCGTACGAGTTCGGGGAGTTCGCCGGCATCCCGCTCGGCGAGGTGGATCCGTCGCTCCGCAACCTGGCCGCCTGGCACGCCGGCTTCCGCGAGCGTCCGAGCGCGCGCAGCTGATCGGGCCGCCGGGGGCTCGATGTTCGCGGTGTCCCCCGACAAGGCGCGGGCGCTCGAGCGCCGCATGGAGGCACTCGGCGTGCGCGCCGCGGACCTGGAGGAGCACTTCGTCCGCTCCGGCGGCAAGGGCGGACAGAACGTCAACAAGGTCGCGACCTGCGTCGTCCTGCGCCACGTCCCGACCGGCGTCATGGTGAAGTGTCAGCAGGAGCGCTCGCAGGCGCTCAACCGGTTCCTCGCCCGCCGTCTTCTCCTGGACAAGCTGGAGGCGCGTGCCCGTGGCATCACCGATGCGGCGGCCCGCGAGCGGGCGCGCATCCGTCGCCAGAAGCGCCGCCGCTCGCGCCGCGCGGACGCGAAGCGGCTCGCGGCCAAGCGGGCGCTGGGCGAGAAAAAAGCGGCGCGGCGATCTCCGGCGGAGGAGTAGCGGCGGTCGGTCCCTCCCGGTCCTACGCCGGGTAGAGCCGCTTCAGTAGGGCCGACAGCTCGCCGAGCGGCATCTGACCCGGGCCCGTCGGGCGACCGACGGACGCGTACGTCAGCAGCGAACCGGCGGCGGGGAACACGACGCGCGACACGGTGCCGAGGGGACCCATCGCGATCGTCACGACGCCGCGGTCGCGGGCGGCGAGCGTCACCTCCAGCAGCGTGCGCACGTCGTCCAGGGTGCGGGCGTGCGCGGCGAGCTTCGTCAAGTCGGCGCCGAGCGACTCGGCGCGGTCGATGAGGCCGAGCAGGGCCGCGCGCGGGGGCGTCGTGTCGAAGGCGTGGGCGGAGAGGATGACGGTGCGGCCGGCGGCGCGGGCGCGGGGGACGATCTCCGCCACCACGCCGGCGGCGGCGATCTCGACGTCCACGGCGTCGGCGTGCGGCAGGCCGGCGGCGTAGATCGCCGTGCGCTGGGCGTCGTCGAGCGCGCTGCCGCCGCCCTCGGCGGCGGAGCGCACGGTCAGGATGACGGGGCGGCCGGCGGCCCGGAGACGGGCGAGCGCAGCGCCGATCCGGTCGGGCTGCGGGTCCCGGAAGAGGTCGGCGCGCAGCTCGACGAGGTCCGCGCCCTCGGCAGCGGCGAGCGCCTCGAGCTCCTCCTCGCCGCCGGCGGCGACGACGCGCGGGACGTCCCCGAGCGTCACGCCGCCGATCGTGCGCGCCCGTCCCATGCGCTAGGGGGCGGGGACCGAGCGGACGCGGGCGCGCTGGAGAACCTCCACCGAGTCGCCCACGAAGGCGCCGCTGAAGCGCCCGTTGGTGCCGAGATGGATCTTACCGTTCGGCGCGTAGACCGTGGCGTCGACCGTGCTCCGCGCCTCGGCGCGGAACGCGGCGCGTCCGCCGCCGCCCTCGACGTTCACGCGGATGGCGCGCGCGTCGAGCCCACCCGGCGCGGTGAGGATCGATTCCTCGCGCAGCTGGACCTGGTCGCGCACGTTGAGCGTGCAGAGGGGGGCGAGGCAGAGGATCTGCCCGCCGCGCGTCACGTCGATCGAGCGCACGTCGTAGGTGCCGCCGGCGAGCGTCAACCGGCTCTTGGTGCCGACCCTGATCTTGCCGTACTCGCCCGCGACCAATCCCTCCTGGCGGGAGCGGGCGGGCAGCTTCACGTCGAGGACGCCCGGGACGACGCGGACGATCTGCAGGCGGCCGTCGAGCGGCAGCGTCAGGTGGCCGCACGTGACGCTCACGTCGCCCTCGACCACGCGACAGAGGAAGCCGGCGGCGTGCGAGTGCGGGCCGAGCTTGACCGTGTCGGCCGCCACCAGCCCGGAGACCCGGGCGCGGTTGCGCAGCCAGACCGAGCCCAGGTCGAGGTTGCAGCCGACGTCCCCACCGTCCACGCGCGCGAAGGAGCCGATCATCACGTCCGAGATCCCGAAGACGGCGTAGTCGAAGGCTCGCGTGGGCAGGGTGCCGGCCAGGGCGGTCGCGGCCCACAGGATCGGGGCCGCCGCCAGGGCCGTCCAGGTCGAAGCGCGTCTCATGGGGTCACCTCCTCGGACGGCTCCAGTATGCCGGTGCGGCGACGAGCGCAAAAGCACTCGGGAGCGAAGGCCCCTGGCTTGCGGCCGGGCGCCTATATTAAGGTGGCGCCCGGATGGTGGGGCTCGTCCGGATCGGCGCGTACTTTCCGCGCCGGCGCCTCGAGCGGGCGCTGATCGGCAAGGCGTGGGGCGTGCGCCCACCGGCCGGCAGCCGGACGGTGGCGGCCATCGACCAGGACGTCGTCACCATGGCCGTCGACGCCGTCCTCGACTGCCTCGGCGACGACGACCCGGCGGCCGTCGACGCGCTCTACTTCGCCAGCACGACCTCGCCCTGGGGTGAGAAGCAGGCCGCGAGCCTGGTGGCGACGGCGGCCGACCTGCCGCGCACGGTCGCGGTCGCGGACTTCGCGGGCTCGGTCCGGGCGGGGCTCGGCGCGCTCCGCGCCGCGCTCGACGGCGTCGCGGCGGGGAGCCTCCGCCGGGCGATCGTGGTCGCGGCCGACGCGCGGCTCGCGGCGCCGGAGTCGGAGCTCGAGGGTCTCCTCGGCGACGGCGCCGCGGCGGTCACGCTCGGGCGCGAGGACGTCGTCGCCGAGCTGGTCGCGTCGGCTTCCGTGTCGGAGGAGTTCACGTACCTCTGGCGCATGGCGGGCGAGCGCTACGTCGAGGCGAGCGAGCCGCGCTTCGGCGCGACCTACGGCTTCGGCCGCGACGTCGCCGAAGCGCTCGGCCTGGCGCTGCGCAAGGCGGAGCTGCCGCCGGGGCGCGTCGCTGCGCTGGCGCTCGCCGCGCCCGACGCACGCGCCGCCGCCGAGGTCGCCAAGCGCGCCGGCTTCGACCCGGGCCGCCAGCTCGTCCCCTCGCTGCTCGCCGACGCCGGCGTGCTCGGCGCGCCCGAGCCGCTCGTGCTCCTCGCGCGCGCGCTCGAGACGGCCGAGCCAGGCGACTTCCTCGCCGTCGGCGCGTGGGGCGATGGCGCCGACGTCATGATCTTCCGCGCCACCGACCGGCTGCCGGCGGCGCGCCCGCGTCCGCTCGCCGACCGCCTGGCCCGTGGCCTCCCGCTGCCGTCCTACGAACGCTATCTCCGCGCGCGCGGCGTGCTGCCGGGCGAGCCCATCATCGACACGGTGACCAGCATCGTCGAGTGGAAGGAGCTCCGCCAGGACATCCGCTTGTACGGCAGCCGGTGCGACGAGTGCGGGCTCGTGCAGTACCCGCAGACGCGCGTCTGCCTCGGCTGCCGCGCGCGCGACCGTCTGCTGGAGCACAAGCTCGCCAAGCGCGGCGTCGTGTTCACGTTCACCATCGACAACCTCTCGCCCGCGCTCGAGCACCCGATGCCGATGGCGGTGATCGACCTCGAGGGCGGCGGTCGCGTGTACCTCCAGATGACCGATTCGGCCGAGGGCGAGGTGAAGATCGGCACGCCGGTGGAGTTGACGTTCCGCCGTCTGCACGAGGCGGAAGGACACCCCAACTATTTCTGGAAGGCACGGCCCGCATGAGAGACCAGGTGGCGGTAATCGGCGTCGGCTGCACCAAGTTCGGCGACCGCTTCGAGCGCGGCTACGAGGAGCTGATCTGCGACGCCGCCTTCGAGGCCTACGCCGACGCCGGGATCGAGCCGTCGCAGATCCAGGCGGCGTACCTCGGCACGTATCTCCCCGGCGCGGGCGGCGGGAAGGCGGCGGTGTCGCTCGCCGACGCGCTCCGCCTCTACGACCGACCGATCACGCGCGTCGAGAACTACTGCGCGACGGGCACCGACGCCTTCCGGAACGGCTGCATGGCGGTCGCGGCCGGCCTCTACGACGTCGTGCTCGTGGTCGGCGCCGAGAAGCTGAAGGACCGCGGCGGGCGCGGTCTCCCGCGCCTTGGCCATCCGCTGCTTGCCAAGGGCAACACCGCGCCCGGCCTCTTCGCGCTCGCCGCCAACCGCTACATGCACACCTTCGGCCTCGGCCGCGAGACGCTCGCCAAGGTGGCGGTGAAGAACCACAAGAACGGCGCCAAGAACGAACGAGCCCATCTCCGGATGGAGGTGACCGAGGAGCAGGTGCTGAAGGCGCCGATCATCGCCTGGCCCTTCGGCCTCTTCGACTGCTGCCCCACGACCGACGGCGCCGCCGCCGCGATCGTCTGCCGCGCCGACCTCGCGAAGCGCTTCAAGAAGCCACCCATCATGCTGAAGGGTGCCGGCCTCGCGGTCGCGACGGGCCGTCCCTACTTCGACCCGACGTTCGACTACCTCGGCTTCCGCTCCACGCAGGCCGCGGCACGGCAAGCGTACGCGATGGCGGGTATCACGCCGCGCGACGTCGACTTCGCGGAGGTCCACGACTGCTTCACCTGGACCGAGATTTCGAACATCGAGGACCTCGGCTTCTGCGAGAAGGGGCACGGCGGCGGGCTCGTCGAGGAAGGCCGCACCGCGCTCGAGGGCGACATCCCGATCAACCCGAGCGGCGGGCTCAAGTCCTTCGGCCATCCGATCGGGGCGAGCGGCGTCCGCATGATCACCGAGTGCGTGATGCAGCTCCGCGGCGAGGCGGGCGCCCGCCAGATCCGCGACGCGGAGATCGGCCTCGCGCACAACGTCGGCGGGCCCGGCTCCGTCGCCTGCGTGGTCGTCCTCGGCCGCTCCTAGCGGGGTTCGCGTGGCCCGCCGCTGGGGGCTGCTCGCCGCCTACACGGCCCTGATCTACACCACGCTGCCGCTCGGTCCCGCCGCCGGCCGCGCTCTCATCCGCTCCGCGCCCGGGGCGTGGCTCCTCGGCCCGGGGCTCGTCGCGCTCGTCGTCGGCGGCGCCGTGGCGCTCGTCGTCGTGCTCGGGCGTCGCGCCGCGCCGGCACGCGCCTACGCCATGCTCGCGCTCACGGCGGCGGGCTATGCGGCGGCGCTCGCCTGGCTCCACGCGCAGCAGCTCGAGCGCGTCCACCTTCCCGAGTACGGGCTCGCCGGCTGGCTCGCCTGGCGCGCCGTCGCCCCGCTCGTCGCCGGGGAGACGGCCGGCTACGCGACGGGCGCGCTGGTCGCGTCGGCGATCGGCTGGGGCGACGAGCTCCTCCAGGCGATCGTCCCGGGCCGCGTCTACGATCTCCGCGACGTCGCCGCCAACGCCCTCGGCGCCGTCCTGGGTCTGCTGCTCGTCGCGACGCTGCGCTGCGGATCGCGGCTCACTCGCCCGGGATCGCGAGCGTGAGCTTGCGGTAGTAGTTCTGGCATCCGTCCTCAGCGCCGGATGCTGAGCACGAGGATCAGGAACACCATCAGGATCATCGCCGCCAGGAAGAAGCCCGAGAACGTGCGGAAACCCGACACGTTCGAGTTGACCCCCGCGACGTCGTCCTTGAGCGCGTCGATCTGCTGCTTGACGGTGCTGCTCTCGACGTAGAGGCCCTTCACCTCCTCGCGGAGCGCTTTCACCTCCTGGTCGGTGGCGAGCTGCTCGTCGTGGCGGGCGGCGAGATCACCGCGCATCGTGTCGAGGGCCTCCTTCGACTGCTGGATCTGCTCGCTGAGGCCGCGCTGCGCGTCGGCGAGCTGGCGGAGGAACGAGGCCTCGTCGCGCGCGGAGGCGGCCGGCGTGCGCGCCGTCGCACCCGAACGCGGGCGACGCGCCGGGGCGGTCTCCTCGTTCTCCTGCGCCGCCGCCGCGCCGCCGAGGACGAGGGCGAGGCAGAGGAGCGTGGCGGGGGCGCGCATGGCGGCACGTCTCATAGTGGCGGGCGGAACCCCGGTCAAGGTCAGGGTCGGAGGCGCTCCAGCATGCGGGGGAAGGGGATCGTCTCGCGCACGTGATGGAGGCCGCAGAGCCATGCGACGCAGCGCTCGACGCCCATGCCGAAGCCGGCGTGCGGCACGGTGCCGTAGCGGCGGAGGTCGAGGTACCAGCCGAAGGCGTCGAGCGGCAGCCCGTGGGCACGGATCTTCGCCTCCAGGACCGCGGCGTCGTCCTCGCGTTGCCCGCCGCCGATGATCTCGCCGTAGCCTTCGGGCGCGAGCACGTCGACGCAGAGCGCGAGCCGCGGCTCGGCCGGGTCGGCCTTCATGTAGAAGGCCTTCGCCTCGGCGGGATAGCGGTGCACCATCACCGGACGGTCGAACTCTTGCGACAGCGCCGTCTCCTCGTCGCCGCCGAAGTCCGCGCCCCACTCGACGGGGAAGCCCTTGCGCCGGAGGACCTCGATGGCCTCGCCGTAGCTGATGCGCGGGAAGGGCTTCTCGACGCGCGCGAGCGGCGCCGGGTCTCTCCCGAGGACGGCGAGCTCGGCGGCTCGGCGCTCGCGGACGGCGCGTACGACGTGCACCAGGAAGTCCTCGGCGAGGTCCATGTCCTCGTCGAGGCCGGCGAACGCCATCTCCGGCTCCACCATCCAGAACTCCGTCAGGTGCCGCCGCGTCTTCGACTTCTCGGCGCGGAACGTGGGCCCGAAGCAGTACACCTTGCCGAAGGCGAGCGCGCCCGCTTCGAGATAGAGCTGCCCGCTCTGCGTGAGATACGCGGTTTCGCCGAAGTACTCGACGGGGAAGAGCGTCGTCGTGCCCTCGCACGCGGCCGGGGTGAGGATCGGCGCGTCGAAGGCGGTGAAGCCGTGGCCGTCCAGGTACTCGCGGCACGCGCGCTCGACCTCGGCCCGCACGCGCAGGAGCGCGTGCTGCCGCGACGACCGCACCCAGAGGTGGCGGTGGTCGAGCAGGAAGGCGGGTCCGTGCTCCTTCGGCGTGATCGGGTAGTCCGCGCTCTGGCTGACGACCCGGAGATCCGTCACGCCCAGCTCGAAGCCGATCGGTGCCCGCGCGTCGGCGCGCACCGTGCCCGTCACCTCGAGCGCCGACTCCTGCGGCAGGTGGTCGGCGGCGGCGAACGTCTCGGCGGGCACCTCCGCCTTCACCATGACGCACTGGATGGTGCCCGTGCCGTCGCGCACCTGGAGGAAGTGGATCTTCCCGCTCGAGCGCCGCGCCGTGAGCCAGCCGCGGAGCGTGACCGTCTGCCCCGCGAACTCGCTGATGCGCTCGACGGTCGCGACCGGCATGCCCCGCTGCCATAGCAGATGGCGGCGTCGAGGCAAGCCGCGACGCCGAGCCGGGCAACTTGTCGGCACCGCGAGCGCCCGGCTAGAGTCGCCGCCCGGAAGGAGATGCCATGCTCGGCTTTCGCCTGAACGAGGAGCAGGAGAGCTTTCGCGCGGCCGTCCGCGGCTTCGCCGAGAAGGAGCTCGCGCCGCGCGTCGAGGAGCTGGAGCGGACGGAGACGTTCCCGGTGGACCTCTTCCGCCAGCTCGGACGCCTCGGCTATCTCGGGGTCGGCATCTCCGAGGAGTACGGCGGCAGCGGCGGCGACATGGTGATGCGCTGCCTCCTCATCGAGGAGATCGCGCGCATCAACTGCGGCTTCGCGGCGGCGCTGCTCGCGCACGTCGGTCTCGCCACCATCCCGCTCATCAAGTTCGGCACCGAGGCGCAGAAGCAGGAGTACCTCGGCCCCGCGCTGCGCGGCGAGAAGCTCGGCGCCTTCGGGCTCTCGGAGCCCAACTCCGGCTCCGACGCCGCCTCCATCCGCACCACCGCCGAGCGGCGCGGCGACCAGTACGTCATCAACGGCAGCAAGATGTTCATCACCAACGGGAACATCGCCGACTACTGCATGGTGGCCGCCTACACCGACCGCACGCGGCGCGGCGCGGGCATCTCGATGTTCATCGTCGACACCGAGACACCCGGCTTCTCCGTGTCGCGAAAGCTCAAGAAGACCGGGCATCACACCTCGGAGACGGCCGCGCTCACTTTCGAGGACATGCACGTGCCGGCGTCGGCGCTCTTGGGCGGCGTCGAGGGCGGCTTCAAGCAGGTGACGGGCACGCTCGAGGGCGGGCGCATCACGCACGCGGCGCGCTCCGTCGGCGTCAGCCAGGCGGCGCTCGAGGCGGCGCTCCAGTACGCGCAGGAGCGCGAGCAGTTCGGGCAGAAGATCGCCAAGTTCCAGGCCATCAAGTTCAAGCTCGCCCGCATGGCGATGGAGGTCGAGACCGCACGCACGATGATGTGGCGGGCGGCATGGCTCTTCGACCAGGGCCCCTGCATGCGCGAAGCGGCGATGGCGAAGCTCTTCGCCTCGGAGGTGGCGCAGCGGGTGACGTGGGAAGCCGTCCAGGTCTTCGGCGGCTACGGCTACATCACGGAGTTCCCCGTCGAGCGCTTCTGGCGCGACGCCCGCCTGATGACCATCACCGAGGGGACCACGGAGATCCAGCTCATCCTGATCGCCCGGGAGCTGGGACTGTGAGGGGCCTCGCAACTCCGGCCAGGCGCTGGTATGATCCCATAATGGGGATGGGTCGGATGTGGCGATGGGGACTGGCGAGCGCGCTGCTGGCTGCGCTCGCCGTCAGTTGCGGGCCGACGTCGAAGAAGTCGCCCTTCCACGACGAGTCGAAGGATGCGCCCGAGCTCTCGGCCGTCCACCTGCGGGACGGCTTCGACGGGGCCTCGGTGGTCGACCTCCTCGGCCCGCAGGAGAAGGGTGCCGTGGAGCGCTCGGGGATGTCCTTCGGCGCCGATCCGGACGGCCCTCCCGGCGCGCCGCCGCGGAGGAACGTCTCGGCCGACGACGACGAGCCGAAGACCGGCTTCGGCCGCGCCATGGACACCGCCGGCAAGGTCGGCGTGACCCTGCTCGGCGTCGGCGTGTCGGTTGGTGCCGTCGTGGCGCCGTTCTTCCTCTTCTAGGGCCTTCGTGCGCGTCCTCCGCGCGACGGCGGTGGCGGCCGCGGTCGGCGGAATCCTCTGGCTGATGCTCGACTCGCGCCTCGTCAGCCCGCAAGTCGCGCCCCGCCTGGCGTCGCTCTCGCTCGGCGGCCTCGGCGCGATCTTCGGCCTCGGCGCCTGGGCGACGGCGGTCGGCGGGCAGCCGGAGCGCGCACCGCTCCTCGCGGGACTCTCGCTCGGTGCAGGCGGCTACGCGCTGCTCCGCCTCATCGCCTTCTGACCCGCGACGCGCCGAGCAGACCGCCCGCATCGTGCGCGCCTGCGGAGTCTCCATGCGGGACATCCTCCTCCACCCGACGGGGGGCGTCATCGGGCGGCGGGAAGCGTGCGACGTCGACATCGACGCCATCAACGCGGCGGCCAAGGCGACGGGCATCGTGCTCGAGCTCGACGCCTACCCGACCGGCTCGATCTGGAGGACGTGCGCGAGTGGGGCGTCCCCCCCGGCGCGGCGGGCCTGGGCGACGGCGGCCGACGTGCTCAACAGGCGGCGTGTGTGGAGGCCCTTTTTCGCGGCGTTGAAGGGCGGGGCGCACAGAACATAGCGCAAGGCGTGTAGCGCTAATCTAAGTAGCCTAATCTAGGGGCAGTCCGGTTGTCGTTCGTTGTCGTTGGCCGAGTTCGTACAGTATTGACCCCGGAGATGCGCTCGCCGTGCACGCGCCAGATGACGGACTCCGCCGCTCGCTCCCGGATGCTCCGCACAAACGTTCGCAGCGGGCGTACGCCTCCAGCGCGGGGACAATGGACGAGCCCGTGCCGAAGCGTGCGTCGCCCATGGCGGTCTTTCAGCGTGCCGTGCGCGACGCTTTCACCTTCCTCGAGACCGAGTACGGTTTTCGACTCACGGTCGCCGACGAAACACACGTGCGATTCGAGTCGGATCGCATCCGTCTCTCGATCTGCCGTGGCCCCGGGCGCAATCAGCTCCGCCTCGAGATCGGTCGTCGTGACCTCGAGGGCGACCCGCCAGTCGGCTTGCCCGAGCTGCTCGCCGTCTCCGGCGGCCGGAAGGGCTTCAGGGCGGAGCGCGAAATCCTCGCCCGCAACGTGCTCGAGGTCGCGAGCGTCGTCCGGACCCTGGGGCACGCCCTGCTCCGCGGCGACCCGGCCGCCTTCCGGCGCGTGCACGGCCGGCGCGCCCGCGAAGGGAGGCCGGCATAGCGTGGGCGCAGCGAAGGGACGATGGAGCGCCTGACTCGTAACACCGCGCTCGGCATCGCCGAAGGCGAGGATCGCGGGGCGTCGGCCGGCGACCGGTCGCCGGCCGCGGCGCCCTTCGTCGGCAGGCGCGACGATCGTCGCATGCTCGACGCGGCGCTCCGCGCCGCGATCGGCGGCGAGGGCCAGGCCGTGCTCGTGGCCGGAGAGCCGGGAAGCGGGAAGAGCCGCCTGCTGGCCTGGCTCGGGGACCGGGCGAGCGGTCTCGGCGCGCGTGTCCTGAGCGCCCAGTGCCTCGGCGGCCCGGCCGAACCGCCCTACTGGCCCTGGATCGAGATACTGCGGACCTACGCGCGCCAGGTGCCGCCCGATGCCGTCCGATCGGTCTTCCGCGGCGCTGCCGGGCGGCTCGCCCCGCTCGTGCCCGAGCTCGCCCAGCTCCCCTCGGACCCGAGCGACGCCTGGGGCGACGGCGAGGGCCTCTTTTGGCGGCTCGACGCCTTCGGCGGCTCGCTCCGTCAGGTGGCGCTCGCAGACCCCCTCGTCATTCTCATCGAAGACCTCCACCTCGCCGACACCCCCTCGCTCCTGGTCTTCGAGTGGGTGGCCCGGGAGATCGGCGACGAGCGCTTGCTTCTGGTCGCGACCTACCGCGACTGCGACGTCGGCCCGCAACACCCGCTGTCGGACACGCTGACCGAGCTCGTCCGGCTGCCGCGATTCGATCGCCTGGTGCTGTCGCCGCTCACACGCGAGGACGTCGGCGACTATCTCGCGCTTCTGACGGGCACGAGCCCCGCGGCCGCCGCGGTGGATGCGATCTACGCCTACACCGCGGGCAATGCGATGTTCGTGAGCGAGGTCGCCCGCCAATCGGTACGGGAGCGGCTCCCGCTCGGCGCCCAGGACTGCGCCTCGCGTGCCGTGCCGCTCGCGATCCGCGATTTCGTCCGTGGACGGATCGGGCGGCTGCGGACGTATTGCACGCGCGTGCTCACGGCGGCAGCCGTGATCGGCCGGCAATTTCCGCTCACCCTGCTCTGCGAAGTCCTCGCCCAGCCCGAAGACGACGTCATCGAATCGCTCGAGGAGGGGCTCGCCCTGCAGCTCGTCGCGCGCGACGCCTCAGCCCCGGGCCACTATCATTTTGCCGCCCCCGTCCTGCACGCCGCCATCCTGGGCATGATCCCCCCGAGCCAGCGCGCCCGGCTCGAGCGGCGCTGCGCCCGACTGGTCGCGACTCCCGACGATGCGACGAGCCCGGCGCCGTGCGACCCTCAAGCCGCCGTCATGCGCCGCGACGGCGAATTCTGGACCATCGTGTTCGCGGACACCGTCATGCGACTGCGCGACTCGACCGGCCTGCGGTGCCTGTCGCATCTGCTGCGTCACCCGGGCCGCGATCTCCTGGCGCTCGACGTGGCGGTGCTGGCGAGCGGGAACGGCACCGAGGCGGTCGCGGAGCGCGCGGGCGGAACGGTGATCGATGCCCGCGCGCGCGATACGTACAAACAGCGGATCCGGGAGCTCGAAGCCGAAGCCGGCGAAGCCGAGCGCTGCAACGATTTCGACCGCGTGCGCCGGGTCCGAACGGAGCTCGATTTCCTCCTCCGAGAGCTCGCACACGGGCTCGGCCTCGGCAACCGGATGCGCACCCACGTGGGTCCGGCCGAGCGCGCACGGATCAACGTGACGCGCACCATCAAGACGGCGATCAAGAAGATCACCGCCGCCGACCCCCGGCTCGGCCGCCACCTCACCGCCACGGTCCATACGGGCGTCTACTGCTCGTACAACCCGGATCCGCGACTGCCGATCGCCTGGACCTCCTGACGCGAGGGTCTGGGTACCTAGAACCCTCTCCGGTGGAACGTCCGTCCGCCGCCCGGCCGCGGCACCGCGCGGCCACGGCGATTTCCTGGGCCTCCTGACGCCCTACGGCAGCGCGCGGGTACGTACGAGCGGGATCCCGGCGAACATCCGTTCCTTCCGGGCGAACTCCAGCAGGGTGACAGGGATCTCACTGGTGGGACCCGGGCTGGGCCCAAGGGCCCGAAGGATAAAGCGATGAACCGCATCCGATACACTATCGCGGCCATGGTCGGGTTCCTGGTGACCGCGCCCATGGCGACCGTCTACACGGCGGGTCCGCCGACGGTGAGCAATTTCTCTATCGCGGACGTCACCAACGGCGGTGTCCTGACGGAGGTGGACGGAAGCCACGGGGTGCCGGGCGACGTCGTGCGAGTCGGCTACGTGCAGCGGAACTTCAACGAGGGCGTCCCCGGCGCCGCGACCGACCCGTTTGCGTGGTGCGCCTGGAAGAACGGTGGGAACGAGATCACCCTCGGCTGGGCGACCGTCAACCAGTTCGGCGACTTTGCGCTCCCGAATCTGTCGACACAGGTCTATCCGACCAACCCCACCGACGTGTGCGCCTCCGGCTTGATGACACAGATCATCACTCACTCGAATTTCGGCCCGTCCACGGTGCCCGTCCTGCACTGGCTGAACATTGGCAAGCCCGCGAACGGCATACGGACCGTTGCCGGCTCCATCCAGTACGCCACTCAGGTCGCGGCGATGGTCGCCGACGGCCCGAAGGACGTCGACGGCGGCGAGAACCACGCGGACCTGAGCACCGACGGCATCGGCGCCGGGCGGCAGGTGAGCTGGAAGGGGAACGGCGGCACGTTCCAGTCGCCGACCTGCAACGTGGTCGATGAAACGAACATCGGGTCTCCGACGCAGGAGTTCCCCTTCATCGTCGGCAAGCTCGTCGGCCACGCGCCCGGCGGCTCGGTGCTGGCGATCGCCAAGGGAACTCGACCGGCACTGCGGAATCCGCAGACGATCTACGTCAAGGTGAACATCAAGGGTCTCCCGGGATGCGGCGGGGGCGGGTTCGGCAGCGGCGCCGGCCTCCTCGGCAGCATCTTCAAGTTCCTCTAGCCGTCGCGCGGGAACCGGCGTCCATGTGGCCGCCGGTTCCCGCCCTACTGGAGAGCCATCCCATGTATCCTCACTTCCCCGTGATTCAGCTACACGCGATCGGCACGCTGGTCCGCATCGAGTCCTACCCGGCGGCCCACGTCATCGGGCTTCTGGTCCTCGTCGTGATGACGCTCCGCCTCTACGCACGCGACGTCCGCCCGACAGCCACGCTACTCGATCCGTTCCTCTTCGGCGTCCCGGCCGCGATGCTGGGTGCGAGCGTCCTGGGGTCGCTCACGGCGGGGACATGGCTCCCCGAGCACCTCTCGCTCGCCCCGTCGGTTCTGTGGACGGGCCACCGGTCCGCGTACGGCGGGTTGCTTGCGGGCGTGGCCGTGGCGGCGCTCGTCGCACGACTCCGACGGATCGACGTCTTGTGCTTCCTCGATGCGGGCGCGCCTGGCCTGGCCTTCGCGACCTGCTGCGCCCGCATCGGCTGCTTTCTCGGCGGCTGCTGCTACGGCCTTCCTACCGCGTCGGTGCTGGGCGTGCGCTTTCCCGACGGCCACCCGGGGATGGCAAAGCTCCTGCCCGGTGATCCACGCGGCCTCCATCCGACGCAGCTCTATCTGGCTGCCGCCGCGCTGGCGATCGGGCTCGTCCTGCTTGCGCTCCGTCGCCGGCAGTGGGGCCGACCCGGACATCGCTTCGCGCTCGGCGCCGCGCTCTACGCCGCTACGACGTTCGCCGTCGAGCTCCTGCGGGACGACCCGGGCCGCTGGTTCGCCCTCGGCCTCTCCCACACGCAGTGGATCAGCATCGCGATCGTGCTGGCGACGGCCGTGGTTCTCGGGCGCTCGCCGCGCTTCGCCCGCCGCCGGACGCCCGCGGTCGCCGTCGGTCTTCTGCTGGTCCTCGCCACGACTCCGGCGCGCGCCCAGAGCGCCGACGACGCGTTCAACGCCATCGCGGAAGGCCTCGTCACCCGTAACCCGACCGCTTCCGTCCTCGTCGCCCAGCTCCTCGAGCTGGGCGGCGGCGGCCCGCTCACCACTTGGGCGCGGATCGCCAAAGGCGCCGACGGGCTGCTCCAGGGCGACCTCGGGGGCGCGATCGCGCAATGGCAAGCGGCGGCCGCCGCGGACCCCGGCACGGCGTGGAGCGCCCAGGCCGACCTCGCGCTCGGCCTGGGGTACATGATGGCCGGCGCCCGCGGCGGGGCCGCGGATGCGCTGGCGGCCGCCGCCGAGCACGGCGAAGGTGACACGGTCGCGTACGCGGAGGTGTCACTCGGCCGGCTGCAAGCCGTGGCGGGGGACTACGCCGGCGCCGAGCGAAGCTTCCGACGCGTGTTCGAGGACTACTCCGCCGTCGGAGTTGCCGACGACGCCGCCCTCGGCCTCGCCAAGAGCCTCGTCGCCCAGGACCGACGCGCGGAGGCGCGCGAGGTGCTCGCCGTTGCGCACGGGCGCTACTGGCATCGCGGGGCGTACATGGTCGCGCGGCGCAACCGGCCGCTTCCGTTCGACCAGGTGGGCAGCCTCACGCCCGCGCAGCTCGGGGAGGCGCTCAGGGCGCGCGCCGCCGGCGCGGCCACCCGCGGCGTCTTGCCGATCTACGCCGTGCTCGCGGCGCTGACCGATCACTACTCCGGCCCGGACCTCGAGCGGCTCCGTCACCAGATCGCCCGCGCGCCCGGGGCGACGTCCGACCGACCGGCGGCGGCTGCCGTGGTCCAGGCTCGAGCGGTCGAGCCGGGCGCCGCATCGCAAGCGAGCTCACGCGGGCACTCCACGCCGCGACCACTCGCAGCCGGTCACCGGCAAGGGTTCGGCCGCGTGGCGGTCGCGTTGCTCGCCCTCGTCGCCACGACCGTAGCGTGGCTGCGCCGGGCCCGCCGGGGTGGACAACCGGGGCGCGGCGCGGTCTACCGATAAAAATTGCTCGGCGCGCCGAGGATCGCTAGGCACCGGTACCTCATGCGGATCCTGCTCATCGCTCCCCGCAATCCCGAGTCCTTCTGGACCTGGGACCGCATCCTGCCGACGATCGGCACGCGGTGCTTCTTCCCCAACCTCTCGCTGCCGACGGTGGCCGCGCTCACGCCGCCCGAGCACGAGGTCGTCTGCTGCGACGAGAACGTCGAGCCGATCGACTTCGACGCCGAAGCCGACATCGTGGGCGTGACCGGCTACGTCGTGCACCTGCGGCGCGTCCTGGAGATCGTGGACGAGCTCAAGCGCCGCGGGCGCTTCGTCGTCGTCGGCGGCCCGGTCGCCTCGCTCTGCCCGGAGCGCTTTCGCGACCGCGCCGACGTCGTGTTCATCGACGAAGCCGAGGAGACCTGGCCGCGCTTCCTCCGCGACCGGGCCGAGGGCCGGTGGCAGCACGAGTACCGCATGGAGGAGAAGCCGAGCCTGGAGAACGCGCCGCTCCCGCGCTTCGACCTGCTCAAGCTCGACCGCTACCGGACGATGACCGTACAGTTCGCGCGCGGCTGTCCCTACAGTTGCGAGTTCTGCGACATCATCGCGATGTACGGGCGGCGGCCGCGCAGCAAGACGGTCGAGCAGTTGATGCGGGAGGTCGCCGAGCTGGCGCGCCTCGGGGTGCGCAACGTCTTCATCGTCGACGACAACTTCATCGGGGACAAGAAGAAGGCCAAGGCGCTGCTCCGCACGCTCGCCGCCTGGCAAGCGGAGCACGGCTACCCGCTCGAGTTCTTCACGGAGCTCTCGCTCAACGTGGCGCAGGACGCCGAGCTGCTCGAGCTGCTCCGGGCGGCGCGCTTCACGACCGTCTTCATCGGCATCGAGTCACCGCGCGCGGCAAGCCTCCAGGAGACGAAGAAGACGCAGAACCTCCGCGAGGACATGGTGGCGGCCGTGCACCGCGTGCAGGAGGCCGGCATCGAGGTGATGGCCGGCATGATCGTCGGCTTCGACCACGACGACGCGGAGATCTTCGACGAGCACCTCCGCTTCATCGAGGAAGCCCGCCTCCCGGTGGCGATGACCGTCATGCTGAACGCCATGCCGCGGACGCCCCTCTACGAACGGGTGAAGCGCGAGGGCCGCCTGCTCGCCGAGTCGGTGGGCGACTGCTTCACGCTCACGAACATCGTGCCGCAGAGGATGTCGCTGCTCGCGCTGTACGAGGGCTACCAGCGCCTCCTGCGCACGCTCTACGACTACGACACGTATCGGCGCCGCGCGATGGCGCTCGTCCTCGCCAAGGGGCGCGACGTCCGCACGCGGTCGCTCGCGGGCTGGCGCGACCTCCCGCTCTTCTTCCGCCTCCTCTGGACGTGCGTGCTCGGCGCCTCGCGCGACTACCGGCGCATGACGCTCGCCATGATGGGCGAGACCGCCCGGCGCCGTCCCGAGCATCTCCGTCTCGCGGCCGCGCTCGCCCTCAAACACAAGCACCTGCACGGCTACGTGCAAGACGTCTCGGCGCAGCTCGACGGCGCCATCGCGGAGCTGCGTCGGGCGTCCGAAGGGGCGGGGGCACTGCGGCAGGCCGTGTCCTGAAGGGCTGGACGTCCCGGGCCGCCCCGGTCTAGAGAAGGAGCCGAGGCGGCCATGCGACGCATCGTGATCGGGCTCGTGCTCGCCTGTTTGGCGGCGCCCGCCATCGCCCACGAGCGGGTCGTGCACCTGAAGGTCGGCCCGTTCTGGGTCCCCGCCAAGCGCGACCGCGAGGTGTGCGAGGCGCTGCGCATCCCGCGCGTGGCCGGGATGGACGTCGTCAGCTTCGAAGCCCGCTCGCGCACCGGCAACGGCGTCGGCTCGCACCACTTCGTCGCCTACGCCTACCGGGGCGCGAACAGCGCCGCCTTCCCGAAGGGCATCGTCGACGACCCGGGCTGCAACGGCTTCGGACCCTCCGACTTCTTCACCACCCGCGGCTTCATCGCCGGCTCGGGCGGCGAGTACCAGCGCGGGCGCTGGCTCATCACGCGCGGCGGCTTCCCGGACGGGCTCGCGCTGCGCATGTCCGGCCCCGCCGACGCGCCGCGCGACACCTACGTCGTCCTCAACTCGCACTACTTCAACGACAACCCGACCCGGCCGGGCCGCGCGCTCGTGCGTCTCACGCTGCGTCTCGCGCCCGCCGACCCGCGAAAGCGCGTGCTCCGCATGCTGACCGAGGTGACCGCCAGCCGCGACATCTTCGTCCCCCCGGGCGGGACGGCGACCGTCGAGGCGACCTGGCAGGCCGACGGGCGGCCGAACCCGGGCACCGAGGGCGCCGCCAACCCGGCCCGCGACGTCTGCCTTCTCTACCTCGGCGCCCACATGCACAAGCGCGGCCGGCGCTTCCTCCTCACCTACGAGGAGGACGGCAAGCCGCCCCAGGAGATCCTCGACGTGCGCGACTATCTCCATCCCGGCATCGCGTACTTCGGCCGCGGCCGCTTGCTGCACGCGTACACGGCGGAGAACGGGCACCCGCGGTTCCGCTACGCTTGCACGCACGAGAACGGCGCCGAGGGCGTGCCCCTCAAGCTCGGCTGCGAAGCGACGCCCGGCGTCGTTCCCGGGCTCAAGTGGACGGACGCCGAGGCGCGCGGCATCTCGCCGCTCGACGCCCACGCGCGCCCGTGCGGCGCGGGCGGCGTGAACTGCGCCGGCGAGCCCTGCGTCGCGGCCAACCTCGTCTTCGGCCCGCTCTCCGACGACGACATGTGCGTGCTGCCCGGCGCACTCTACGACCCGCTGCCCGGCGTGCCGCCCGAGCAAGCGTGCAACCCCTTCGGCTTCTGACGAGGAGCGCGACCATGCAGCGCCGGATCCGTCTCGCCTGTCTCTCGGCCGTCGCCCTGCCGGCGCTCGCCTTCGCCGGCGGCTTCAACAAGACGTACCTCGTGCCCGCGTTCCTCGGCTGCGCCGGGCCCGCCACCTGCGCACCGCAGCGCGAGTCGCTCTACCGCTTCGACTCCGCCGTCCTGCGCAACTCCGCGTCGCGCTTCCTCGTCCCGGGCAAGGTTGCCTTCATGTTCGAGATCAAGGGCGTGCGTGACGGGGGCGGAAACCTCGTCACCACCAACACGGCCGACCGCAGTGACGACTTCAAGCTCGTCTCGATCCCGGGCCAGATCACGATCACGGGCCTCGGCACGTTCCCCGCCGACGCCATTCCCGAGGTCGTCCTGCCGCTCGACCTGAAGAACGGCGCCGGCAAGCTCTCGTTCAAGACCCCCGAGGCGACGCCGCCCGGCCTCGTCTCCGACGGCGGCGGCATCGTCGTCCTCGACAACCAGGGCAAGCGGCTGGCGGTCGTCGGCGCGATGTCGAAGCCGTAGCGGTCGGCCGCTACTCGGCGAACGCGCCCCCGGAGCGGCCGGCGACGCCGCTCGCCTTCAGCTCGCGGGCGAGCGTCTCGGCGAGCGTGCTGTGGTACCGGCCGTAGGAGAAGTAGAGGACGAGCCCGACCGCGAGCCAGACGAGCAAGCGGAGCCAGTTCTCGGGGCCGAGGTAGCACATCAAGCCGAAGTTGCTCAGGATGCCCAGGATGGGGACGAGCGGGACGAGCGGCGTGCGGAAGGGTCGGGGCAGCTCGGGGTGCGTGCGTCGCATCACCAGGACCGCGAAGCACACGATGACGAACGCCATCAGCGTGCCGATGTTTACCAGCTGGGCGAGGATCGTGAGCGGGAAGAGCGCGGCGACGGTGGCCACCAGGACCCCGGTGAGCGCGGTCGCCTTGTGCGGCGTCCGGAAGCGCTCGTGGACGGCGGCGAAGAAGCTGCGCGGGATGAGGCCGTCGCGCGCCATGGCGAGCAGGATGCGGGCCTGGCTCAGCAGCAGCACGAGGAGCACGCTGGTGAGGCCGATCACCGCGCCGGCCGAGATCAGGTACTTGGCGACGTTCAAGCCGCGATCGCCGAAGGCGTGCGCCACCGGCGCGTCGAGGTTGATCTGGTGGTACGGCACCATGCCGGTCAGCACCGCGGCGACGAGGATGTAGAGGACCGTGCAGAGCCCCAGCGAGGCGAGGATGCCGATCGGCACGTCGCGCTGCGGGTTGCGTGCCTCCTCGGCGTGGGTGGAGACCGAGTCGAAGCCGATGTAGGCGAAGAAGATGTACGCTGCACCCTTGAAGACGCCCGAGTAGCCGTAGGGCAGGAACGGGTGCCAGTTCTCCGGCCGGATGTAGCGCCAGCCGACGAAGATCACGAACAGCACGACGACGAGCTTCAAGACCACCATGGCGGCGTTGAAGGTCGCGCTCTCGCGGATGCCGACGACGAGGATCACCGACACCGCGAGCACGACGAGCGCCGCCGGCAGGTTGCAGTAGGCGCCGGTCACCTCGAGGGCGTGGGTCGCGGGGTTGAAGTCGATCGGGTTCCCGATCCAGCGCGCGGGAAGCTGGATCCCGAAGAGCTCGAGGAGCGCGATCAGGTAGTGCGACCAGCCGTGCGCCACCGCGCTCGACGCGACGGCGTACTCGAGGATCAGGTCCCAGCCGATGATCCAGGCGAACAGCTCGCCGAGCGTCGCGTAGGCGTAGGTGTAGGCACTGCCGGCGACGGGAACCATCGACGCGAACTCGGCGTAGCAGAGCCCCGCGAACGCGCAGGCGCTGCCCGCGACGATGAACGACAGCACGAGCCCCGGCCCGGCGTACTGGTTGGCGGCGAGCCCGGTCAGCACGAAGATGCCGGCGCCGATGATGGCGCCGACGCCGAGGGCCGTCAGCGTGATCGGGCCGAGGACGCGCCGCAGCCGGTGCTCGCCGGCGAGCTCCGCCAGCAGGACCTCCACCGGCTTGACCGCGAAGAGCCCACTCGGCGCCGCCATCACCCACCTCCCCGCGTCATGCGCCGCGCCTAACAGGTTTGCCGCGGGCCCGCAACGCGCCCGGCGCCTACTGCGCCTCCAGCTCGGCTAGCCGGGCGCTCAGCGCGGCGAGCAGCGCGGCGTGGCCCGGGTCGAAGGCGAGGTTGACCAGCTCGTAGGGGTCGCCTTGCAGGTCGTACAGCTCGTCGGCGATGCCGAAGGTCGTCTCGGTGTGGATGTACTTCCAGCGATCGGTGCGCACGGCGGAGGACGGCAGGATCAGGAAGGTGACGAAGTTCTCGAACAGGAGATCCGTCCGCCAGCCGGCGGCGCTTCCGTCGAGGAGCGGCACGAGGCTCGCTCCGTCGACCGGCCCGGGCACCGTCGCGCCGGCGACGGCGGCGATCGTCGGCGCGAGGTCGATGTTGGCGACCAGCTCGTCGGCCCGCCGGCCGAGGGGCACGAGCGCGGGGTAGCGGATCGCGAACGGAACGCGGATCGCCTCCTCGTAGAGCGTCTCCTTGAACGTCCACCAGTGCTCGAGGAGGTGGAGGCCGTTGTCGGAGAGGAAGATCACCATGGTGTCGTCGGCGAGGCCGAGCTGCTCGAGCCGGGCGAGCAAGGCGGCGACCGCTTCGTCGACGGCGAGCAGCGACTCCAGCATGCCGATCCGGAGCTGGTCCGTCTGAACGCTCCGGTCCGCTTGCGTGATCGCCTTCTGGAACTGCACCCAGACGGGCTTGAGGGACACGTCGGGCTCTTCCCAGTTGGGCGGCCGCCAGGGCGGCACGCCGGCGAAGCGGCCGACGTGGCGGGGCGCCGGGATCGCCGGGTCGTGGGGGGCGAAGGGGGCGAAGAGGGCGAAGAACGGTCGCCGGGCGTTCTGCTCGATGAAGGCGAGCGTGCGGTCGCGCATCACGTCCGTCGAGTAGTCTTCCTCCTGGTGTCCGTGCTTGACGGCGACGCCGTTCTCGCTGACCGTGTAGTCGAAGTAGAGCGGCCCGTCCTGGACGAACGCCTGCCAGGCGTCCCAGCCGGGGGGCACGCCGGGGGCGATGAGGTAGTACGCGTTCATGTACTTCCCGAAGAGCCCAGTCTGATAGCCCGCGGCGTGGAGCCAGACGGGGAGCGCGAAGGTCGGATCGAACAGCGGCGCGCCGCCGCGAGGCGGCGCGTTGGTGAGCACGCCGTGGTTGTGCGCGTAGCGCCCCGTCAAGATGCTGGCGCGGCTCGGACAGCAGAGGGAGGTGGTGACGAAGCCGTTCTGGAACTCCACGCCTCGCTTCACGATCTCGTGCTGCACGACCGGCATCACGTCCACCTGGTCCCAGCGCTGATCGTCACCGGGACGCCCCGCGAATCCCGTGCGGGCGGGACGGCGCAACGCGAGAGGACGCGATCGAAGGCCCCCGCCGACCGGAGCTGCTGTCGCTCCCCGGCCCGACGCTCCGCGACGCGGTCGGTGAGGAAGCGGCCGGCCGACCGGAAGACCGCGCGCTGGCAGCGCACCTGTTCGCCCACCGAGGTGGCGTCGAGCGGGGGAAGCGCCGGCGACCCGGAGAACAGCTCGACCATGCTCGCGACCGCCGTGCCCGCGCAGGGGGGCGGAGGAGGCGAGGAGCAGCGCGGGCCGGAGCCGGCGACGAATCGCCGGGACGCGCAGCCCAGTGCCGCGCGCGCCGCCCGCCGCACGATCTCGACCTCGGACTGCGTGGTGCAGCGGGCGCGCGCCGCGCCCGGCAGCGTCGCCGCCAGCGAGAGGGCGAGGAGGAAGCGGCCCGCCGTCATCCTTGCCCGTGACCCTACGACCGGGCGCGCGCCGCGGTCAACCGCCAAGCGTCGCCGCGACGTGCGCCGCGTAGCGCGCCTGGAGGAGCCGCGTGACCGCGCCCGGGCGGCCGGCGGCGAGCGGGTGCCCGTCGAGCCGGACGACGGGGAGAATCTCGACCGTCGACGCGGTGAGGAACGCCTCGGCGGCGGCGCGGAGCCGCGCCGGCGTCACGGGCTCCTCGCGCACCGCGAGGCCGGCGCGCCGGGCGAGCCGGATGACGAGCGCGCGCGTCACGCCCGGCAAGAGGCCGGCGGAGAGCGGCGGGGTCACCAGCGCGCCGCGCTCGAGGAGGAAGAGGTTCGTCGTCGTCCCCTCCGTGACCTCGCGGGCCGCGTTCACGTAGAGGCCCTCGTCGGCACGCCGGCGCGCGATCACGAGCCGCCCGACGACGGCGCTCGCGTTGCCGATGAGCTTCATGCCGGCCCACGGCGGCGCCACCTCGCGCGGGAACGGCAGCAGCACGACGGCGACGCCGTCGCGCTGCCGCCGCGCCAGGTCGGGCGGCAGGCGCCGGACGGTCAGGAGGCGCGTCGGCGAGACGCGGCGCGTGGGGTAGAGCGCGTCGCCGGCGGCGCCGCGCGTGACGGTCAGCCGAACCGCCGCGTCGGCGAGGGCGTTGCGCGAGACGAGGAGACGCGTCGCACGCTCCCAGCGCGCGGGCGGCCCGGGCGGCGGGAGGCGGAGCGCGCGCGCCGCGGCCGCCATGCGGCGGAGGTGCGCCGCCACCGCGAACGGGCGCCCGCCGTAGGTGCGCCACGTCTCGTAGACGCCGTCACCGTGGAGGAGTCCCCGGTCGAGCGCGGAGACGCGGGCGGCGGCGGCGGGAACGAGCCGCCCGTTCAGCCAGACGAGCACCGCTCGAGCAACGGCGCGTCGGCGCCGAGGGCGAGGCGGAGAGCCGCCGTCTTGAGCCACGCCTCGTCGAGCTCGCGCTCGGGATCGGAGTCGGCGACGACACCGCCGCCGGCGTGCCACGCCAGCACGCCGCCCTGCACGACCGCGGTGCGGATCGCGAGCCCGAGCTCGAGGTCGCCCCCCGGGTGAAGCAGCCCGAAGGCGCCGGTGTACGCCCCGCGCGGCGCGGCCTCCAGCTCCGCGATGATCTGCATGGCGCGGATCTTGGGCGCGCCGGTGATCGAGCCGCCCGGGAAGGTGGCGCCGAGGAGTCGCGCCAGGCCGACGTCGGGCGCGAGCCGCGCCGACACCGTCGAGACGAGATGATGGACGCTCGGATGCGTTTCGATCCGTGCGTAGTCTTCCACCGCCACCGACCCGACCTCGGCGACCCGCCCGAGGTCGTTCCGCTCGAGGTCGACGATCATCACGTGCTCGGCGCGCTCCTTGGGGTCGTGGGCGAGCTCGGCGGCGAGCGCCGCGTCGGCCGCGGGCGAGGCGCCGCGCGGCCGCGTGCCCTTGATCGGCCGCGTCTCGACGCGGCGCCCGCGGCGGCGGAGGAACAGCTCGGGCGAGTTGGCGACGAGACGGGCGTCGCCCAGGTCGAGGTAGGCGCCGTACGCCATCGGGTGACGGCGGGTGAGCGCGGCGTAAAGCGCCCACGCCGGCGCGGCGAGCGGCGCCCGGAAGGGCTGCGTCAGGTTCACCTGGTAGACATCGCCCGCGGCGAGATAGGCGAGGATGCGGCGGACGGCGTCGCGGTAGGCGCCCGGCGTTCGCGCCGCGGCGAGCGGCGCGGCGACGAGCGGTCCTTCCCACGCCGGCGCCGGCGCGGCGAGCCGTTCCAGCCACGGGGCGCGCGCGCTCGCCGGGTCGGCCGAGACGAGGGCGTACTGCCCGCGCGCGCGCTCGTAGACGACGAGCGGGTCGTAGCGGGCCAGCACGGCGAGCGGCAGCGCGGGCGCGGGGAGCGGGCCCGCGGCGGGCTCGGTCAGGTGGCCGAGCTCGTAGGCGAAGCAGCCGACGACGCCGCCGGCGAGCGGGAAGGGGAGGGCGGGATCGACGGGTGTTGCGGCGACGAAGCGCTCGATCGCCGCCAGCGGGTCGTCGCGCGGCACGTCGTCGTCGCCCTCGCACGCCACGCGGCCGTCGGCGAGGACGCGGAGCACGGCGCGCGGCGCGCAGCCGAGCAGCGTGACCGGGTGCGCCGGGTCGGGAACGTCGAGCAGGAAGGCGCCGCGCTCGCCGGCGAGGCTCGCCAGCACGTCGAGCGGGTCGCGCCGCAGCGCGAGCGGGACGAGCGCCATCGCGGCGGATCGTAGGGGCCGCTCGGCGGTGCGTCAAGCCGACTCGCCGTCTCGAACCGGGCCTTGCGTCCCGCCGGGGCACCGTCTAGCGTGCGCGCCGTGAACGCCGCCGTGAGCCTGATGGAGCGGGTGCTGCCGGCCGTGGTCCACGTCCGTGCAGACATCCCGGAGACGCATCCGTCGTCGCGGCTGCTCGGCACCGAACGCATGGGCTCCGGCGCGGTGGTTGACGCAGACGGCCTCGTCCTCACCGTGAACTACGTCGTGCTCGGCGCAGAGCAGGTGAAGGTGACGCTGCTCGATCAGCGCGTCTTCGTGGCCGACGTCGTGCGGCACGACTTCGTCTCGGGCCTGGCACTGCTCCGCCTCGCCGGGCAGCGCCTCCCCACCATCCCGCTCGCGCGCACCGACGAGCTCGCGCTCGGCGACGATATCTTCATCGTGGCGAGCGTTGGCGAGGGCGCGGCGCGCGTCTCGAACGGCGCCGTCAGCTACCTGGGACCCTTCGACGCCAACTGGGAGTACGTCCTCGAGCGCGGCGTCATGACGACGGCCATGAACCCCGGCCTGGGCGGCGGCCCGCTCTGCGACACGCGCGGCCGCATGGTGGGCGTCGTGTCCCTCAACCTGAACGAGATCGGGCGTTTCTCGCTCGCCATCCCGGCCGACTACTACCTCGACGCGCGCGACGCCTTCGTCGCCGGCCGGCGCCCCGCCGATGGCACGCGGGCCTGGCTCGGCATCTTCTGCTACGCCCTCCAGGAGCGCGTCGTGATCGCCGGCCTGCTGCCCGACGGCCCGGGCGAGCGCGCGGGGCTCAAAGCGGGCGACGTCATCGTCGCGGTCGACGGGCACGACGTCGCCGACCGGCGTTCGCTCTACCGGCTCCTCTGGACGCACCGGCCCGGCGAGCAGGTCACGCTCCGCATCGTCCGTGGCAAGGACGAGCGCACCGTCACCGTCGCCTCGGGCGACGCCGAGGAGTTCTTCGCCTAGGCCCCGGGGTGCGCGCCACCATGCCCCTCGGCGACTTCCTGGTCGCCTACCTCCGGAAGATCGGCGTCACCCATCTCTTCGGCATCCCGGGCGACCTGGTGCTTCGGCTCTTCGTCCGCTTCGGGCGCCCGCATGGGCTCCAGATCGTGACCCTGTCGCACGAGCCGGGCGTCGGCTTCGCCGCCGACGGCTACGCGCGCGCGACGGGACGGATCGGCGTCGCGTGCGTGACGTACGGCGCCGGCGGGCACAACATGGTGAACCCGGTCGCGGGCTCGTTCTCCGAGCGCGTGCCCGTGCTGGTGATCAGCGGCGGTCCCGGCGAGGAGGAGCGGCGGCTCGGCACGCTCATCCACCACCAGGCGAAGGAGATCGAGTCTCAGCTCCGCATCTACCAGGAGGTCACCTGCGCGGCTCGCGTGCTCGACGACCCCGCGACCGCCGCCGAGGCCGTGCACGACGTCGTCCGCCGCGTGTGGCGCGAGCAGCAGCCCGGCTACCTCGAGATCCACCGCGACATGGTGGAGCGTCGCATCCCCGTGCCGCCGGCCATCCAGGAGTTCGACGGCGTGCTCCACTTCTCGCGTTCGGACGATCGGAAAGTCACCGAGGCGGTGCGCGACACCGCCGAGCGCTGGAACGCCGCGCGCCGGCCGCTCGTCATGGTCGGCATCGAGACGTGGCGGTTCCGGGTGCAGCGCGAAGTCCGTGCGCTGGCCGAGAAGATGGGCGCGCCGGTCACGACCAGCGTGCTCGCCAAGGGCGCCTTCCCGATGGACCACCCGCTCTTCATGGGCGTCGACATCGGGCGCATCTCGCCCCCGCCGATCCGCCGCCGCGTGCTGCGCGCCGACCTGGTGCTCTCGCTCGGCACGCTGCTCACCGACATGGACCTCGGCGGGCGCCCGCCGCAGATCATCCGCAGCCGCTCGATCTGGGCCGTCAACAACCGCGTCAACGTCAGCTACCATACCTATACCGACGTCAACATCCGCGACTTCGTCCGCGGGCTCCTGCGCGCGCGCCTCCGGCGGCACCGGGAGCGCGTCGAGTACGTCGACAACCTCCCACCCGAGCCGGCGCGCGTCGCGCCGCGGCTCCGCGTCACGGACCTGCTGCACGAGGTGAACCGCTTCCTCCGCGGGCGGCGCGGCTACGGCGTCGTCGCGGAGTCGGGCGACATGCTGTTCGCCGGCCTCGACGTGAAGGTCGAGCGCGGGGGCGGGTATCTCGCGCAGGCCTTCTACGCCTCGATGGGGTTCGGCGTGCCGGGCGCGCTCGGCGCGCAGCTCGGTGCCGGCTTCCGGCCGCTCGTGCTGTGCGGCGACGGCGCGTTCCAGATGACGGGTCCCGAGATCGCGCAAGCGCCGCGCTACGGGTTGAACCCCATCGTGGTGGTCGTGAACAACGGCGGCTGGCAGATCTTCCGTCCCGTGGTCGCGCGCCCCGACCTGCTCGCGGTCCCGAATTGGCCCTACGCCGCGCTCGCGCAGCAGTGGGGCGGGCACGGCTTCGTCGTGTCGCGCGCCGACGAGCTGCGCGCGGCGCTCGCCGAGGCGGCGCGCGTCCCGTCGTTCGTCGTGATCGAGGCGCGCGTCGCGCCCGACGACCACTCGCCGGTGTCGCGCAAGTACATCCAGGCCTCCGCGCGCCGCGGCGGCAAGGCGGCCGCGTGATCGCCCCGCGGCGCCTCTACGACCCGCTCGTCGCGGGGTTCCGCTGGCAGGTGCCGGAGGAGTTCAACTTCGGCGCGCTCGTCGACGCCTGGGCGACCGACCGCAGCCGCGTCGCCCTCTACTGGGAGGACGAAGCCGGCCGCGGCGAGCGCCACACCTTCTGGGACGTGAAGCAGGCCTCCAACCGCGTGATGAACGCGCTCGCCGGCCTCGGCGTTCGCCGCGGCGACCCGGTGCTCGTCATGCTGCCGCGCGTCCCGGCGTGGCAGGCGGCGGTGATCGGCGGCTTGAAGCTCGGGGCGCTCGTCATCCCGTGCACGGCGTCGCTGCGCGCCAAGGACATCGCGTACCGCGCCCGCCACAGCGGCGCGCGCGCCATCGTGACGACGGTCGAGCAGGCGTCCGAGGTCGACGCCGCCGAGGCGCCCGATCTGACGGTTCGCCTCGCGCTCGGCGGCGCGCCCGCCGGCTGGCACGACCTCGACGCGGTCCTCGCCCGCGCCTCGACCGGCGGCGTGCCGGCGCGGACGCGCAGCGACGAGCCCGCGCTCTGCTTCTACACCTCGGGGACGACCAAGGACCCGAAGGCCGTGCTGCACGCGCACGCCTACACCTTCGCGCACCGCTACACGGGTGAGTACTGGCTCGACCTCCAGCGGAGCGACCTCCACTGGACGACGTCGGACACCGGCTGGGCGAAGGCCGCGTACGGCGTCCTCTTCGGCCCCTGGATGAACGGCGTGCCGGTCTTCATGTACCAGGGCCGCTTCGACCCCGAGCGCGAGCTCGACCTCCTCGAGGAGAAGGAGATCTCGGTCTTCTGCGCGCCGCCGACCGAGTACCGCCTGCTCGTGAAGCAGGACCTGAAGCGCCGTCGCTTGCCGCGGCTCCGGCACTGCGCGGGCGCGGGCGAGCCGCTCAACCCGGAGGTGATCCACGCCTGGCACGACGCCTTCGGCCTCCTCGTCCACGACGGCTACGGCCAGACCGAGACCGGGCTCCTGGCCGCCAACCTCCCCGGCCTTCCCATCCGCCCCGGCTCGATGGGGAAGCCCTTCCCCGGCCACGAGGTGCGCGTGATCGGCGAGGGCGACGCCGAGCTGCCCCCCGACGAGATCGGCGAGCTCGCCGTCCGCGGCCAGCCGCCCACCCTCTTCAAGGAGTACTGGAAGGACCCCGCGGAGACCGCCGCCCGCCGCCGGGGCGAGTGGTATCTCACCGGCGACCGCGCCCGCCGCGACGCCGACGGCTATCTCTGGTTCGTCGGCCGCGCCGACGACCTCATCATCTCCGCCGGCTACCGCATCGGCCCCTTCGAGGTGGAGAGCGCGCTGCTCGAGCACCCGGCGGTGCTGGAGTCCGCCGTCGTCGCCAGCCCCGATCCGACGCGCGGCGAGGTCGTGAAGGCGTTCGTCGTGCTGCGCACGGGGCACGCGCCCGGCGACGCGCTCGCGCGCGCGCTGCAAGACCACGTGAAGAAGGTGACCGCGCCGTACAAGTACCCGCGCGAGGTCGAGTTCGTCGACTCGCTGCCGAAGACGGTCAGCGGCAAGATCCGCCGCGTCGAGCTGCGCGAGCGCGAGCGCCGCGCCAAGCAGGGCGATCTCTAGCGCCTCCGGCGCGGGGCAGGCTTCGACTCCTCGCGCAGAAAGACGGCGACGTCCGCCTTCGAGCGCCGGCCTTCGGCGACACCCACGACGATGTCGACGAGATCGTCGTCGCTGGCGTGGACGCGGATTCGGTTCAAGCGGAGGAACGCCAGGCAGGAGGCGAGGCCGACGCGCTTGTTGCCGTCCACGAAGGGGTGGTTCTTCACGAGGTGGAACAGATAGGCAGCCGCCTGCTCGTGAAGCGACGGGTGGAGGTACGCGCCGGCGACGCTGGCGGCTGGCATCGCGAGGGCCGATTCCAGCAATCCGCGATCTCGCAGACCGAGCGCGCCGCCGTACCGAGCGATCTGGTGGGCGTGAATTGCCAGGACCTCGTCGAGCGTGAGGAAGAGGCTCGACTTGCGTGTGGGACGAGGCTCGGGGGAACGGCTCGTCGCGCCTCCTCACTCGGCGAGGCGGCGGAACGCTCCGGCGTGCCGTCGATCGAGGTCGGCGAGGACCTTGCGCAGGCGTGCCGTACGCGTCTTCGAGCGCACCGGCGAGACGACGATCACGTCGCCGTCCGTGGAGACCTCGAGCTTCGTGTCGGCGTTGATGCCGGTCGCCTCGAGGATGCCCCGGTCGAGCACCAGGGCGAGGCTGTTGCCGGTGCGGGTCAGGGTCTTCACCATGTCCGGACAGCATAACCGATCCGTACGGACCGCACCAGGCCGGACGCTACGCGGCCCGCTGCGTCGCGCGCCAGGCGCCCGCGATCAGCAGCAGGACGACGACGAACGTGCCAGCGCCGCCGACGGCGTTGGCGAGGAACACGACGCCGTTCTGCGCCGGTCCCGTCGGCTCGAGGCCGCGTTCCCCGACGATCGGGCCGAGGAGCAGCGCGAGCGAGAAGGCGTACGCCGTCACGATGAGCGTGTTCACGAAGACCGCCCGCGCGCCCGCGCCGAGCGCGAGACCGGGGAGGGCAAGGCCGAACACCACGAACGCGACGCCGCCGACGGAGAGGCCGACGTGCGCGACGCGCCAGGCGCGGACGGCGTCGTCGCTCCAGTGGTGGATGATGGCGCCGGCCTACGGGACGCCGGCGAGGAGGCCGAGCAGCAGCACGATGCCGCCGTGGAGCACGATGCGCGTCGGGTCGCGGTCGGCCATGGGGTCCTCCTTCAGAAGACGAGCGGCAGCACGCGCGCGCGCCAGCGCTTCTCGGGCACGTCGTCCGCGACCCGGCCGTCGCGGAGCGTGACGGTACGGTCGCCGTAGGACGCGGCGTGCGGGTCGTGGGTGACCATCACCACCGTCTGGCCCGTCGTCTCGGCGGTGCTCTTGAGCCACTCGAGCATACGCTCGCCCGTGCGCGAGTCGAGGTTGCCGGTCGGCTCGTCGGCGAGCACGACGAGCGGGTCGTTCACCAGCGCGCGCGCGATCGCGACCCGCTGCTGCTCGCCGCCGGAGAGCGCGTCGGGGCGGTGGTGGCGTCGGTGCGCGAGCCCGGCCAGCTCGAGGACGCGCGTGACGCGGGGACCCACGACACGCCGGGGCTCGCCGTCGAGCAGGAGCTGGAGGGCGACGTTCTCCTCCGCGCTGAGCGTCGGCAGGAGGTTGAACGACTGGAAGACGTAGCCGACGTGGCGGCGGCGGAAGACGGTGATCTCGTCGTCGGTCATGGTGGAGAGCGGCCGCTCGTCGACCCATATCTCGCCGCGCGTCGGCGCGTCGAGGCCGCCGAGGAGGTGGAGGAGGGTCGTCTTGCCCGATCCGCTCGGGCCCATGATCGAGAGGAACTCTCCGCGCTGGACGGTGAGCGAGACGTCGTCGAGCGCGGCGAACGCCTTCCCGCCGTTGCCGTACATCTTGGTGACGTGATCGACCCGGATCATGACGAGCCTCCCTTCAGGACACGGCGAGCGCCTCCGTGACCACGAGATGCGCCGCGCGCCGGGCGGGCAAGGCGGCGGCCGCGGCGGTGAGGACGAGCGACGCCGCCGCGATGCCCGCGAGTCGCACCGCCGGGACGTGCACGTCGGCGACGTAGCCGAGGAGGTCGGGGAAGAGGACCCGGACCTGGGTGAAGGCGAGCGCGAGCCCGCCGGCGACGCCGAGCGCCGCGGCGAGGCCGCCGATGAGGAGGCCCTCGAGCGCGAACGCCGTCGCGACCTGCCGGCGCAGGCAGCCGAGCGCACGCAGGACGCCGATCTCGCGGCGGCGCGCGAGCACGCCGGCGAGCACGGTGTCGAAGACGCCCGCGAAGGCGACGACGAGCGTGATCGCCTGCACCCCCCAGGTGAAGGCGAAGGTGCGCTCGATGCCGGCCGTCAGCTGCGCCTCGAGCGCCTTCGGCTCGAGGACCTCGAGCCGATACTCGGCTCCGGAGCGCTGGAGGATGGCGGCGCGGACGGCGGCCCGGTCGGCGCCGGGCACGAGGTCGATGTTGATGTCGGTGACGAGCCCGTCGCGCCAGAGACGGCGCAGCGTGCCGAGAGCCACGGTCACCGTGCCGCGGTCCGAGTTGTAGTTCCGGTCGACCCTGACGATCCGGAACGCACGCCGTCCGCGCGGCGTGTCGAGCCGGAGGAGGTCGCCCGCGCGCTTGCGGTAGCGCCGGGCGAAGTTGTCCGAGACCCAGGCCGTCTTGCCCGCCGGCCCGTTGCTCGCCCCGGTGAGTGCGATCGTCTCGCCCGCATAGCGCTGCCGGATCAGCCGGAAGGGCGTCACCGTCCGCACCTCGGGGAGCGCGCGAAGCTCGTCCATCACCCGGGGCGGCAGGGGCGCATTCACGAAGCCGCGCTCGCGGAGCGCCGAGCGGACGAAGAAGTCGTGTCCCATGAAGGACTGCGCCCAGTCGATGACCGACACCTCGAAGCTTTGCGCCACGATGGAGGTGCTCGCGGAGAACGCGATGCCGAGGGTTAGCGCCGCGACCGTGGCCCCGGTGCGGGCCGGGAGCCGCCGGCTCGATTCTCCGAGCAGGCGCCCGCCGGCGCCGAGGAAGCGACCGGCGAGCGGGGAGACGGCGCGCGCGACGAGGAGCATGACGGGCGCGCTCCCGAGCCCGATGGTGGCGAACATGGCGGCGTCCGCCAGGTAGGCGAACCCCGGCGCCTTGGTGCGCAGCGCCGCGAGGACGGCGCCCAGGGCGACGGTGGCGCAGCCGATCGCCGCGCCGAGCAGCCGGCCCGCCCAGCGCGGCGCCGCGACCGCGGCCGTCGCGCGCATCGCCTCGACGATCGGCAGGCGGGCGGCGCCGAGCGCCGGCACGAGGGCGGCGAGCAGGGCGGCGACGAGGCCCGCCGCCGCCGCGAGGGCGAGCGCGGGCACGTCCACGGCGACGTGCCCGACGAGCAGCGGGAGGCCGAGGGCTCCGGAGGCCGAAGCCGCGACCGGCGCGGCGAGCAAGCGGGCGAGCCCCAGGCCGAGCCCCGTGCCGAGCGCGACCCCCACCATTCCCTCGACGAGCGCCTCGCCCAGGTGGAGCGCGAGCACCTGGCGCCGGCGCACGCCGAGCGCGCGCAGCAGGCCGATCTCGCGCCGCCGCTCGAGGACGACCGTGGCGAGGCTGTTGTAGACGATGAACACCGCGACGGCGAGCGCGATCAGGCTGGCGCTCGAGAGGATCATCTGGAAGGCCGTGAGCATCGCCTCGACCTGGCGGCCACGCTGCTCCGGGCGCTCGACCGCGGTCCCCGTGGGCAGGACGGCGCCGAGCGCGGCCGCGACCTCGGCCGGCGGATGTCCCGGGGCGAGCACGAGGTCGATGCGGTCGATGCGGCGGTCGCGGCCGAGCAGGCGCTCGGCGGCGAAGAGGTCCATGACCGCGAGCCCGCTCCCCAAGACGCGGGCGACGCCCGTCTCGGCCATCACCCCGCGGATGGTGAGCTGGTGGCGGCCGGAGCCGGCGAGCACCGCGACGTGGTCGCCGAGGTCGAGGCCGCGGGCGGTGGTGAAGGCACGCGTCACGGCGACCGAGTCCGGCTGCGCGAGGAAGACGAGCGGATCCTCGATCGCTTCGTTCGCGTCGCCGCCCGTCCCCTCGTAGGTCCGGAGCGACTGCTCGTCCCCCAGGTCGACGCCGAAGATGGTGAGCGACTCCCCGCGCCCGTCGTCCACGAAGGCCGTCCCCTCGACCACCGGCACGGCGGTCGCCACGCCCGCCACGCCGCGGATCACGCTGGCGAGCGACTCGTCGAGGCCGCCGTCGCTCGCCGCCACCACCTGGAGCTCGGCGCGGCCCGCCGTCCCGTCGATGGTCTGGCGCAGCGCCCCGAAGGTGGCGCGATTGGCGAGCTGGATGGCGAGCACCAGGGCGACGCCGAGCGCGATCCCGATGACGGCGAGCGTGCTCCGGGCCGGGCGGGCGAGGAGCTCGCGCAGGCCGACCAGCCGCAGGAGCGTCGTCATGCGGCGGAACGGAAGACCGAGCGCGGAACGCGTGCCGCGCGCGGCGTCCCGAGTGCCCGCCGGCGCTCGCGGCGCGACTCGCCGGCGAGCCCGACGACGAGCACCACCAGGGCGAGGAGCGTCGAGAGGAGGGCGAGCAGGCTGGCCGGCCCGAGCAGCGAGGCCACGGTCGTGGAGAGGAACGCGGTCGGCATCACGTTGAGGGCGGGCAGCATGGCGATCACCTCCTGGCAGGCTCCCATCGCACGCCGCGTGCCAGCGGGCCGGCCCGGC
>JBGQET010000008.1:0-73049 GCA_041496545.1 Binatia bacterium
GCCGTCGGGCAGCAACGTGCTCGTGCTCGACGACGCCTCGTCGTCGCTCACAGCCCTCCAGGGCGCGAGCGGTCAGCAGTTCGCCAACGACTGGCATCTCGCGTTCGGCCCGTAGTCGCACGGGTCTCGCCGGGTGGGGGCGTAGGCCCCCCACCCGGCATCTACGCTGCCGCGCCAGCCGGGGGGCGTGGGGCGACCGGCGAGCGCGCCGAGGCCAACGTCCGCGTGTGGGCTTTACGTCGACTTCGCAGGACTATCCAGACTCGGTCGTTTGAGCCCCATATCGTCGCCCAGTTCATCGTCGGCGGTATCGAAAAGATCGTCGTGAGGGCCCTCGACGACGGGCGCCCACTCGACGTTACACGAATCACCCGAGAGATCGCCGTGCTCTTGTCCAGCGGCTTCATTGCGGGCGAGCGGCACCGATCCGCACCGAGCTACTGAGCGGGGATTCGGACACGGCGCGGTGCGTTCAAGCCTCGAACCCCGCACCTCACCCCGAACCGCCCCCCGGGAAGCCGATCCACACCTTTTGACAATACCTCCTGCCGACCCACTTCCCGCAGCTCCCCCGGCACTCCGGGTCGCTCATCGAGTTGTCGCAGCTCCCGTCGCGGCGGCAACACGCGCCGAGACTCGAGGAGGGGCAGACCACGTCGTCGCACTGCGTGTCCTCCCCGGCGTAGAATCCCCCACGGTTGGCGCAGACGGAGGTGTGCCGAGCGGCGGCACGGTGTTCAGTCGAGCTGAACGGCTTTCAGACCGGTCGCGAATATGTGCCCGTCACCGAGGGACACGACGCGACACCCGGGCCGCGCCAGCCGAGGGGGGTCGCCACCGCCGGCGTCGTCAGGGGCAGATGCGGTACGCCCGCCCGCACCAGGCGAGGGGCCCGCACAACGCAGCAGGATGGCAGCTCGGCGGCGGAATGAAGGGCAGGTACGGCGCACCCCCCAGGCGGAACCCGAACAGGCAGTGCTCGAACTCGCTCCGGATGCAGGGACCGAGGTAGTCGCCGTCGAGCGCGAGGAGGTCTTGCGTCTCGTCCGGGTCGAAATTTATGTCCCAGAGCTGGTTCACCGCCCCCTGCCCGTCCGCGAACGCCTTCAGCATGAGCGGCTGGCAGACGCCGGGCGGGACACAATTCGCATCCCCGGCGCACGCCTTTCCGTCGAAGTCCTTGTACGAGCCCAGCGAAGCCGCGTGCTGGCATCGGCCGGCACGGCACAAGCTCGGGGCGCAATCGGCGTCCTTGCCGCATCGGAGGTCGGGGCGGTTCACGCAGCGGTTGCTCATCGGCTGCCCCGGCCTGACGCACGGGCCCTCCGCGGCCCCGTGCCGCGTGCAATCCGCGTCCCGGACGCACGGCCGGTGATGCGTGTAGCCCAGCTTCGGGTCGACGCCGTTGGCGCAGACGCCGACCAACCCGGGACGGTTGATCGCGAAGTGCGGCCCCACGGACGCCGTGATGCTCTGCTTGCCGGGCTCGCCGAACTGGATGTTGCGGATGGGCCCCAGGTTCGGGTTCTCGATGATCGGCTTCAGGTCGCGGGCGAACCAGTACGCCGGGCGGAGCGGTGGGGGCACGTCGGCATAGCCGAGCATCGTCTGCATGATGTCGGCGACGTGCGCGAAGTCGGCGCTGAACACGTGGGGCGGCACCGTCGGCGCGGGTTTACGTTGACGCGGGTCGCTCACGATCAGGACCTGGCGCAGATTGTTCTCCGTCGGCTCTCCCTTCGACGCCGGCAAGAGGAAACCCTGATCCCCGATCACCATCACCACCGTGCTGTCGTAGAGCGACTGCTTCACCGGCGCCCCGCCCGGGCTCTTGGCGCAGACGCACGACCCTTGCAGGTATTCCTCGATCGCTTGCACGCCGACGTCCAGCCAGGAGATTCGCGCGAGGTGCTGGCGCTCGGCGTCGGGGAGGTCCGGGTAGAGGGCGAGGAAGTGGGGATCCGCCACGTTGCCCTGGTGGGGGATCTCGGGAGCGTACCAGACGAAGAACGGATGCGTCTGAAACGACGTGGCCGCCGGTCGACTCTGCGCGCTCTGGATCGTCTTGCGCTCGATGAAGTCGAACACCTCGTGTACCGAGTTGCTCGCTTCGACCGGCACGCGGAGCGGCGACATGCCGAGATCCGCCTCACACTGCGCGCAGCTACTGCAGCACGTGCCCGTGCTGCCTCCACAGCCATCGGTGCATCGGAACTGTCCCAGGTTCGTGTGGGACAGGGTGTCGGCCGTCTCGTTGAAGCCCGTGTTGTTGTCGATGAACTCGATCTTGCCGACGCCGAAAGTCTGGTAGTCCTCCCCGGTGAGATCGCGGAGCACCCGGGGCAGGGTGCGAACGTTGGTGCAGAAGTCGCCCGCCTTCGGACAGTCGGCGTCGGTGCGGCAGCCCTTGGTTTGCAGGTGACATTCCATCGAGCCGTCGCCGTTGGCGCCGAACAGATAGGCGAGGTGCCGCTGGTGCTTGCCGAGCATGATGGTGCGGCGAGAGGGCGCGCACGCCACCCCCGCCACCTGGGCGCGCGGGAACACGGCCGCGTGCTGCGCCAGGTCGTCGAGGGCGGGCGTCCGAACGACGACGGACGTGCTGTCGGCCCCGCTCCGGTCGAACGGAAACGCGCCGTGGGGGCTGTCGAGGGTGGCGTTCGGATCACGGTTGCGGCACGTCAGCTCCTTCAGGTGAAAAGCCCCGGGGGGATTCGTGCCCATGAACCCGTAGTGGCAATAGGCGAGGTCGTCGGCGATGACGAGAAGGATGTTCCTGCGGTTCGGGTCGACGGGCGAGACGGTGGTCGCGTCACATCGGAACGGGGTGAGGGCGCAGCACCCCGGACCCGGGGGATTCGCCGCGCAGCGCACCGGCGCGCTCGCCCGCGTGGAAGCCGGGGCGCCGAGCACGGCGAGCGGGACGAGAAGCAGAGCGAGCGTGGCGCGGAGCCGCCGAAGGATTCGATCAAACATGGGGGCCTTTCTCACGTGCGAGTCGTCCCGGTACCGCTCGGCGCGTTGTGCAGCGATCCTCATGCCATGCTCGGCCGAGGAGCGCGAGCGGGGCTGAGAAAGCGGAACCCTCGTCCACGAGGGCCGCGAGACCGACGGGTCAGTCGAGGAAGCTCGCCACCACCGAGGCGAACGCCGTTGGCTGCTCGTACGGGAGCATGTGGCCGGCGTCGTCGATCTGCGCCAGGTGCGCGCCGGGGATGAGCTTCCGCCAGGCTTCGCCGTAGACGGGCGGGATGAGCCGGTCCTGCTTGCCCCAGAGGACCAGCGTCTCGGCGGTCACGCGGTAGAGGCGCTTCGACACCCGGCGGTTGGGAATCGGGAAGAGGATCTTCCCGGCGGTCGCCATGCGCCGCGAGTTGGCGATGTAGAACTCGGCCAGCACTTCCAGGTTGGTGAAGTCGAGGCCGCCGGTGAGGAGTGCGACGCCGCGCATGGGGTCGTGGAAGAGGAGCTGCGCGTACTCGTGGGGCAGCAGGGCGAAGAGGTCGGGGATGGGGTGCTCGGGGAGCCACAGCCCCGTGGCGCCGACCAGCACCAGCTTCGCCAGGTCGTGGGGGGCGATGGCCGCCATCTCGGCGGCGATCATGCCGCCCATCGAGTGCCCGACGAGGTGCGGCCGCTCGAGCCCGAGCGCCGCCACCACGTCCCAGCCGTGGAGCGCGAAGTCGAGCATGTCCTCGAGCAGCTCCTCGCCCAGCGACTCGCCGTAGCCGGGCAGCTCGGGCGCGTAGACGCGGTAGCGGGCGGCGAGCTCGTCGAGGAAGGGGTTCTCCGCAAAGAGGCCGCCGGCGCCGTGCAGGAACACGAGCGGCGCGCCCTTGCCGCTCTCCAGCACCCGCACGCGGGCCCCGCGCTTGGTCTCGAGGATCCTCGTGCTCATCGGCCCACCCCCGCGGCCGGGAGCGACAGCTCGGGCTTCACCCGGTCGGCCATCGGCTTCGGCCACCAGCGATCGTCGTGCTTCCACTCGGGCCACAGGTCGCGCAGCTTCGGCATGACCTTCTCCGCGAAGAGCTTGGTGGAATGCCGGGTCTTCTCGTCCGGCATGTCGCCGTTGTGGAAGAGGCAGAAGACGGTGCCGACGTTGAGCCCCTTGATCAGCTCCTCCATCTGCTGGCGGACGGTCTCGGGCCCGCCGGCGATGACGTAGCGGTCGTCGACGAGCTGCTTCCAGGTGAGGGTCGGGAACTTGCTGAGCGCGTCCTCGGTGAGCTGCGACAGCGCGCCCGCCTTGAGCGTCTTGATGGTGCGGTAGCCGGGCGGGTCCGCAAAGCCGGGGTAGACGTGCAGGCAGCGGTTGAAGAAGTAGCGGACGTGCTCGGAGTAGAGGTCCTCGGCCTCCCGGTCGGTCTCGCCGACGCAGACGATCTGCGCAAACGCCGCGCGGTAAGGCGAGGCGTCTTTCCCCTTGGCGGCGATGCGCTCCCAGAAGCCGTCGAGGAACTGCTTGGCGCGGAGATAGCCCGTGAAGGAGAGGTAGGAGTAGTTGTAGTCGAAGTCGGCGCAGAAGTCCCAGGTCTCGATCGAGCCGCCGCCCGGGATGTAAATCGGCGGGTGGGGCTTCTGGATGGGCCTCGGCCAGCAGTTCACGTAGCGGAGCTGCGTGTACTTGCCGTCGAAGGCGAAGGGCTCGCTTTCGGTCCATGCCTTGATGATCAGCTCGTGCGCCTCGTAGTACTTGTCGCGCGTGAGCGCCGGGATCTGGCCGTAGCAGAAGTTGGTGTCCATCGGCGTGCCGACCGGGAAGCCGGCGACGAGGCGCCCGCCGGAGATGACATCCAGCATCGCGAACTCCTCGGCGACGCGGATGGGCGGGTTGTAGAGCGCGATCGAGTTGCCGATCACGCAGATGGCCGCCCGCGACGTCCGGCGGGCGAGCGCGGCGGCGATGAGGTTCGGCGAGGGCATGAGCCCGTAGCCGTTCTGGTGGTGCTCGTTCACGCCGATGCCGTCGAAGCCGAGCGCGTCGGCGTACTCGAGCTGGTCCATATACTGATGGTAGAGGAAGTGCCCCTTCTGCGGGTCGTACAGTCGGCTCGGGATGTCGACCCAGACGGAGCGGTTCGCCTGCCGGAAGTCGTCCGGCAGGTACGGCCACGGCATCAGGTTGAACCAGGTGAATCTCATGCAGCCCTCCTGGCGACGGTGGCGAGAGTGTGTGCTCAGCCCGCCAGACGGCGCTCGGCCAGCCGGGTCATGGCGACGTAGTCGGCCTTGCCGTTCGGCGCACGCCCGATCGAGTCGACGAACAGCACGCGCTTCGGCGTCTTGAAGCCGGCCAGGCGCGCGCGCACGTGCCGGCGCAGCTCGTCCTCGGGCACCGCCTGACCGGGTTTCGGCTCGACGACCCCGACGACGGCCTGGCCCCACTTGTCGTCCGGCACGCCGACGACGAGCGCGTCGTACACCGCGGGGTGCGTCTTCAGGGCCTCCTCGACCTCCTCGGGGTAGACCTTCTCGCCGCCCGTGTTGATGCAGACGCTGCCCCGGCCGAGGAGCGCTAAGGTGCCGTCCGCTTCGACGGTGCACCAGTCGCCCGGGATCACGTAGCGGATGCCGTCGATCGTCTTGAAGGTGCGCGCGGTCTTCTCCGGGTCCTTGTAGTAGCCGAGCGGGATGGCGCCGCCGTGCGCGACGAAGCCGGGCTCGCCGCCGCCGGGCGCCACTTCCCGTCCCTCCTCGGTGAAGACCTTCACGCGCTCGCCGAGCGTGAAGCGGCCCGTGCGTGACTCGCCGGACGCCGTCGTGATCGAGGCGCCGAAGCCGACCGCCTCCGAGGAGCCGAAGGAGTCGAACAGGACCATGCCCGGGTGGTGCGCGAGGAGCGCCTTCTTCACCTCCGGCGACCACATGACGCCCGAGGAGATGATCGCGAGCACGCTGTCGAGCGCGTAGTCGCCGCCGCGCTCCTCCAGCGCCTGGAGCATCGGCTTCGCGAAGACGTCACCCACGATGGCGACGGTATTCACGCGATGGCGTGCGACCGCGCGCCAGAGCTCGTGGGGGTCGAAGCCGGGATGGGTGAGCGTGACGAGGGCGCCGCCGGCGGTGAGCGCGATGAAGGAGGTGAAGAGGCCCGTGCCGTGCATGAGCGGGCAGGCCGGGAGGTGCCGCTGCCCCTCGCCGCGCGCGACGATCCGCTCGCGCAGCTCGTCGTACGACGCCGCGGGGGGCTCGCCGGTGAGCGGGCTGCCGCCGCCGCCGATCGCGCGCCAGAGATCCTCCGCGCGCCACATGACGCCCTTCGGCATGCCCGTCGTGCCGCCGGTGTAGAGAAAGAGGAGGTCGTCCGGCGAGCGTGCGATGTCGAGCCGCTCCCCCGTGCCCGTGGTCGCGAGCGTCTCGTACGGCTCGGCGAAGGGCGCGCGCGGCGCGCCGTCGTCCACCTGGAGCCAGGCGCGGACCTGCGGCAGGCGCCCGCGGACCGCGTCGAGCAGCTCCCTGAACTCGCCCCCGAAGACGACGAACTTGGTGTCCGCGTTGTCCAGGATGTAGTGGATCTCGTCCTCGCCGTAGCGGAAGTTCACGTTGACGTGGACGAGGCGGGCCTTCATGCAGGCGACCGTCGTCTCGGTGTACTCGGGGCAGTTCCGCAGGTAGAGGGCGACCTTGTCGTCCGGGCGCGCGCCGCGGGCGATGAGCCCCGCCGCGACGTTGTTGGTCCGCCGCGTGAGGTCGCCCCAGGAGAGCACACGCTCGGCGTGCATGAGCGCCGGGTTCTCGCGCGGGAGGGCGTCGCCCAGCGCGTCGAAGATGTCGCCGAAGTTCCAGGTCATGCGGCCGCGACGAGTCCTAGAGCGGCCGCGGGCTCGCTGTCAACGAGGCGCGCGCTACTTGCGCTTGCGGCGGACCTTGGCCGGCCGGATCTTGTTGGTGGCGGTGTAGCCGGCGCGTTCGAAGGCGCGCCACATGTACCAGCTCGCGACGGTGCGGTACGGGCGCCAGCGCTCGCCGAAGGTGAGCAGCTCCTTCGGCTTGGGCATGTGCTTCTTGCCGTAGGTGACGGACCAGCCCTTCTTGACGCCGAGGTCGTGGATGGGAAGGACGTCGGGGCGACCGAGACGGAAGATCAGGAACATCTCGACGGACCAGGCGCCGATGCCACGCACGGAGACGAGGCGCTCGACCAGCTCTTCGTCGGACAGCGTGCGAGCCTGCTCGAGCGTGGGGACGACGCCCGCGAGGGTTTTCCGGGCCAGGTCCTTCATGGCGAGAATCTTGGCCCCGGAGAGCCCTGCCTTGCGGAGGACGGGTCCGCGGAGCGCGAGCATCCTCTGCGGCGTGGGTGCGCGACCGTTGCCGCCGAGGGCCACGACCCGGCCGAAGATGGTGGCCGCGGCTTTGCCCGAGATGGACTGATAGGCGATGGCTCGCAGCAGGGCTTCGTAGGGAGATCGCGTTTCGTCCAGCTCGAGGGTGAAGGCGGCGGTCTCGTCGATCAGACGCTTGAGACATTCGTCCCGTTCGGCGAGCCACCGGGTGGCTTCGGCGAGGTCGAAGGGAAGGGTCGGGGTCTCGGCGGCCATGCTCGACGGTCTCGGCGGCTCAGTCCAGGAGCCGCCGCTCGAACACGAACGCGAGCAGGCCGTGCAGCGTCGCCTTGCCGAGCCGGAGCTTCAGGCGCTCGAGGTAGTGGCGCACGGTGTGGCCGCTCAAGCCGAGGGCGGAGGCGACCTCCCGGCAGGTGCGATCCGACGCCAGGAGCCCGAGGACGTCGCGCTCTCGTTGCGTCAGACGAATCGACTGCGGGTGCGGCCGCTCCAGCCGAGCGCGGCTGCCGTCCACGCAGGTGCTCTCGATCGAGAGGGTGATGCGATGGGCGAACGCCTCCAGGGCCGCCTCGTCGCGGCGGCTGAACTCCCACGGCGTCCGCCGCGCGACGGCGAGCGTGCCGACGATCCGCTCGCGCGTCGTGAGCGGGGCGATGAGCAAGCCGCGCACGCGATTGCGGCTTGCGATCTCACGTACGACGCCGCGCCGATCGCCGTGGACGTCGGGGCTGCGGAAGCTCTGCCCGGACGCCAGCACCATCCCGTTCAGGCTGTGCGCGAGCGGCAGCCGCTTCTCGACGATCAAGCCGGCGGTGCCGAACACGCTCATGACCTCGAGGTCGTCCCCGCTGCGCGACGGCAGCGCGACCGAAGCGAGCGGGGCGCCGCAGAGACGGGCCGCGCTCCGCGCGACGCTCGCCAGCAGCTTCTCCGGGGCGGTGGCCGCGACCACGTTGCACACCGTCCCTTGCACGAGCGCGGCCTCCGCCGCGCTCAGACGGCCGGCGACGCGACCAGGTCGAGAGACGAGCCGCAGCACCGAGCGAAACCTACACCCCGGCCGTGGCGAGCGACAAGGGCTGCCACGCACTCCGGCCGTCGGGGGCGTGCGACACGGAGCGTCGAGCGCGGCCGTTGCGTTCGAGGGCCGAGACGCGATATCGACCGAGGAAGCTGGCGAGTCTCGCGAGCCTCGGGAGGTCGACATGTCGGCGCGATGGTTCGGTCCGGTCCTGCTCGGCACGCTGCTCGCCGCTTCGCTGGCTCCCCGCCGCGCGGCCGCCGTCTACGACGTCGTCCTGAACGCGCAGGGCGAGTTCCTCGACGCGTACTTGGTCGACGGCAAACCCTTCCCGCCGCGGGTCGTCCTCATCGACCCCGACCCGGCCGACCCCGACAGCCTCACCCTCCCGCCGCGCGTCGGCCGCCACGTGAACGGCAAGCTCTGCTTCTTCCCGTCCTCGGTCCGCCGGCACCGGCAGTTCATCATTGCCGACGACACGTATCGCGAGTCCTGCCTGGACCGCCATTCGCCGCAAGCGCGCTGCGCCGTGACCGACCGCCGGAACCCCTTCTTCCTCGGCATGGATCCGGACGGCTGGGGGGTGTTCGGGCGCACCGGCAGGTGGCGGCAGGAGCACATCCACACGCCGTGGAACTTCTCGGCGCCGCAGCCGCAGGGCAACATCGACCCGCAGGGCTGCGTGTTCGCGCCCGACGGCCGGTTCTTCGGCAACGACGTCGGCAACGGGTCCTTCGGCGTGAACGACGGCAGCCTGCTCGTGTTCTTTCCCGGCCCCGGGCGGCGCTACGAGGGGTTCTGCTTCCTCGACAAGGCCCTCGGTGCGCCCGGCATGCCGGTCATGGACGACGCCGGCAACCTCTACGTGCCCGAGCCGTCGCTGCTCCGCGTCTCGAAGTTCTCGCCCCCGTTTCCGACCGGCCCCGCCGACTGCGACAACCCCGCGCACCTGGTCACCACCCCGCCGACGAAGACCACGTTCCTCGCCGGCGGCTCGGCCGTGGCCGGCGGCCTCAACATCCCGGTGTCGATGGTGCGCGTGCCCGGTACGGACCACTGGTACATCGCCGGCGTCCTCGGGCCGACGATCGTCAACGAGTACGACGCGAGCGGCGTGTTCGTCCGCAACATCGTCCCGGCCAACGTGGCGAAAAACCCGATCGGCATGGACGTCGGCTCGGACGGCACGCTCTACTACGCGGAGCTGAACCTCGATCCGAAGACGCTCGGCACCCGCTGCGGCAGCATGGCGCAGGTGCGGTTCGTTGCCGGCGAGCCGCAGCCGCCCGAGACGCTGGGCGTGCATCTGAGCTTCCCCGACGGCGTCACCGTCGTGAAGTCGTCGCAGATCGCGGTGAAGTGGCGCCGGCTGCCGCCGTCGCCCGACGTCCCGGCTTCGGCCTGCGGCGGCGAATGAGGTCGCGCCGATCAGCCGCTCCCCGCGCCGCCACATCCGACACGTGTGACGCGGCTCAGATCATCCGCAGCGCGCGCTCGAAGAGGCCGACCGTCATGGCGTGCAGCATGTCGCCGGTCTCCTTCGGTGCGCGACCCGCGCAGGCGCGGGCGTGCGTGCCCTCGAGGATGATGCCGAGCTTGAAGCAGGCGAGCACGACGTACCAGTCGATGGCCGAGAGGTCGCGCTCGCTCCGCGCGCGGTAGCGCGCGACCAGCTCGGTGGCGGCCGGGAAGCCCGTCCACGGCTGGACCGCCATCGCGGCGCCCGTCGGGTAGCCCTCCTCCGGCCAGGTGGAGAGGAGCCAGCCCAGATCGAGGAGCGGGTCGCCCACGGTGGTCAGCTCCCAGTCCACGATCGCGGCCAGCTCGGGGCCGGTGCGCGAGAAGAGCACGTTCCCGAGGTGGAAGTCGCCGTGGATGATCCCGGGGCGGAAGGCCGGGGGGCGGTGGTCGTCGAGCCAGTGCGCGACGCGCTCGACGCCGGGGATGTCGGGTCCCGGATACTCCGGGAGCGTCGAGTACGAGGCGAGCTGCGAGCGCCAGCGGCCGACCTGGCGTGCGAGGTAGTTCTCCGGCCGGCCGAAGTCCCCGAGGCCGACCGCTTGGTGGTCGACGGCACCGAGCGCGACGATGCCGTCGACCATGGCGAAGCCCATGCCCCGGCGGAGCGTCGGGTGGGAGCGATGGGGCTCGGGCATCCCCGAGGGCGCGTGGAAGCCGTCGATCGGCTCCATCAGGTAGAAGGCGGCGCCGAGCACGTCGGTCGAGGGCTCGGCGGCGATCAGCCCGGGGTGGGGCACGTCGCTGCCGGCGAGCGCGGCCAGCACGCGCGCTTCGCGGCGCATGGTCTCGTCGCTGTTCTCGCGCTTGTGCTCGGGCGGGCGTCTGAGTACGTACGTCCGCCCCGCGCGCTCGAAGCGCACGAGGACGTTCTGCGTGCCGCCCCCGAGCCGCTCGACGCCGGTGAGCGGCCCGCGCCCGAGGCCGCGGGCGTCCATCCATCCGGCGAGCGCGTCGAGGTCGAGGATCTCGCGCGGCAGCGCCGGCGCGTCAGCCACCGCCGACGGTCCGGGTCGCGCCGCCGTCGATCTTCAGGATCGAGCCGGTGGTGTAGCTCGACGCGTCGCTGGCGAGGTAGAGCGCCGCGCCGACGATCTCGCCCGGCTCTCCGCCGCGCCGGAGCGGGATGGTGGTGCGCGCCGCCTCGGCGAACGCGTTCTGGTCCCACGCCATGGAGATGTCGGTCAGGAACGCGCCCGGCATGATGCAGTTCACCCGGACCTTGGGCGCGAAGGCGCGCGCCAGCGCGACGGTCAGGTTGTTGAGCCCCGCTTTCGCCATCGCGTACGGGACCTCGATGGGGGTCGGCGTCACGGCGGCGACGCTGCTCACGTTGACGATCGAGCCGCCGCGCCCGGCGGCCATCCGCTCGCCCACCACGACGGAGAGGCGAAACGGCCCCTTCAGGTTGACGGCGAGCACCTTGTCGTACAGCTCCTCGCTGATCTCGCCCAGCGAGCGGTAGAGCGGCGACATGCCGGCGTTGTTGACCAGCACGTCGACGCGCCCGAAGCGCCGCTCTACCTCGTCGGCGAGCCGCGTGCAGTCGTCCCACCGTCCGACGTGGCAGCCGACGCCGAGCGCCGTGCGGCCGGTCCGCGCCGCGATCTCCGCGGCGAGCGCGGTGCACGCGTCCGCCTTCCGACTCGCGACCACGACGTCGGCGCCGTGCTCGGCGAACGCGATCGCCATCGCGCGTCCGAGGCCGCGGCTGCCGCCGGTGACGACGGCCACCTTGCCGGTGAGGTCGAAGGCGCCGCTCATGGGGACGGTCTAGCCGGCGGCGAGCGCGTCGGCCAGACGGCGGGCGTCCGCGCCCGGCTCCAGGCACCAGCGCCCGCCGTCGAGGCGGCCGATGCCGCGGCCGGCGAGCTCGCCCATCACGGCCTCGGCGTCGCTCACCGACACCTCGGCGGCGCGCGCCAGCGCCGGGGCGTCGAAGGCGACTGCGCCGTCCGACGCGGCCAGGCACTTCCCGAGCGCGTGCCCCGCGGCGCGCAGCCGGCCGAGCCGGCCCGCCAGCTCCTCGACGTGACGGTCGGTCTCGCCGAGCCGCTGCCCGAGCACGTCCAGCATCCGGAAGACGACCTCGAGGTCGTCCTGCATCATGAGCCCGAACGTCTCGCGCCGGACGGGGAGGAGCGCGGTGTCGGCCGTCGCCACCGCGGTCGCCGTCCGCGGCCTCGTGCCGAGCAGCGACATCTCGCCGAAGAACTCGCCCGGCCCCAGCACCGCGATCTCGCGTTCGTGCCTCTCGCTCCCCAGCCGCAGGCTCACCCGGCCCGCCGAGATGACGAACATCTCCTCGCCCGGGTCGCCCTGGCGGAAGATCACGGCGCCCGCGGGGAGGCGGCGGCTGCGGGTGTCCGACGGCGCGCTCATCGTTGGCGGGACGATCCCCCAGAGCGCGTCGCGGCGTCAAGTCCGCGCGACCCCGTGCGCCGGCGCCCCCGCTACCCCCGAACTACGGCGCGGTGTCGGATCCTACGCGATCTGCTTGCGGAAGCCGAGGAGGCTCGCCCCCGAGAAGGCGACGACGAAGGCGAGCAGCGCCAGGTAGTCCAGGCGCACATCGGCGAACGCCGACGCCTTCAGCGTCAGCGCGCGGATACCCTCCACGAAGTAGGTCATGGGCAGCGCGTGGGCGAGGGGCTGGAGCCAGCCGGGCATGGCTTCGAGCGGGAAGACGAACCCCGAGAGCATGATCGAGAGGATGAAGACGAAGACGTTCATGAAGTGCTGCTGGAGCTGCGTCTCGGAGAGGGCGGAGATGAGCGAGCCGAGCGCCAGCATGGCGAGAATGAAGAGGAGGGCCAGCGCGGCGACGCCGGCGAGCGAGCCGCGGAAGGGGAGCGCGAACACCAGCCGCGAGAGCACCGCCACCATGACGAAGTCGGTCGCCGTGATGATGGCGTAGGGGATCAGCTTCCCGGCGACGAACGCGACGCGCGACATGGGCGTGGCCCAGAGCTGCTCGATCGTCTGCTGCTCCTTCTCGCGCACCAGGCCGGTCGCCAGCGCCAGGCTGACGAGCATGACGACGATCCCCATGGTGCCGGGCAGGAAGAAGTCGGAGTCGCGCATCTCGGGGTTGAAGAGGATCTCCTTGTCGATCTTGATGAGCGCTTCGCGCGGGGGCTTGCCCGTGCCGTCATCGGGCTTGATGGCGGCGAGGGCGTCGTCGTTGGTGATCTCGGTGGCGCCGAAGAGCGCGGCCTGGGCGACCGTCGGCATGGTGCCGTCGACGAGCAGCCGGAAGGTGGTGGACTGCTCCGCGTCGAGCCGGCGCGAGAAGCCCTTCGGGATGACCAGGCCGAGGTGCGCCCGCCCGTGCTGCAGCATGTCGCGGATCGCCTCCTCGGAGTCGACCTCGACGATGTTCAAATGCACCTTGTCCACCAGCCGGTCCTTCACGTTCATGCTGAAGAAGGTGCGGTCCTGGTCCCAGACGGCGGCGGTGAGGTCGTCCACCGTCAAGCGCAGCGCGAAGCCGAACAGGAGCACGATCACGATCGGCAGGCCGACGACGTACCCCACCAGACGCGGGTCACGCCGGATGTGGACGAACTCCTTGCGCATGACGCCCCAGAGCTGGCGCATCGTCGGGTCGTAGTGCCCCGCACCCGGGGCGTCAAGGCCGCCGTTCGTGCGTGCGTTTGACGTCACTCGCCCGGGGGTCGTATCCCCGACCGCGGAGGACGTCCGCATGCCGCCCGACCAGCCCGTGACCCCGACCCCGACCCGCGTCGAGGTCCTGGCACGCATCCCGCTCTTCAGCTGCTTCACGGCCGAGGAGCTGGCGGTGCTGGCGACGCTCTTCGTCGACGTAACGTACCACCGCCACGACACGATCTGCACCGCGGGCGAGGAGGGCGACACGTTCTTCGTCATCCTCGGCGGCGAGCTGGAGGTGTGGAGCGGCGACGCGGTGCCCCGCTGCATCAACCGGCTCGGGGAGGGCGACTACTTCGGGGAGATGTCGCTGCTGCTCGGCGGCGCGCGCGCGGCGACCGTGACCGTGGCGCGGAACGCGCGGCTGCTCGCCGTCGACAAGGGCGCCTTCGACCGCTACTTCGCCCACAACGCGAAGGTCCTCGAGTACTTCTCGCGCGTGCTCGCCAAGCGGCTCGCCGACATGGCGCGCGGCGAGGAGGTCGTCGCCGGCACGCTGGTGATCGCCGTCGGCGCGGCGCCCGGGCTCCGGGGCAAGACCCTCGTCTCCACCGCGCTCGCCGGGCTCCTCGCCGACATGACGGGACGCGAGGTCCTCCTGGCGCGGCTCCAGATGACGGGCCGCGGGCCCGAGGGCGAGGCGCCCGTGCCGTTGGCGGAGCTGGCGCGCGAGCCGGGCGACGCCGTCCGCCGCCGCCTCGCCGACCGCGGCGACGTCCCGGTGCTGTGGGTCGGCCCGTCGCGCGACGCCGACGTCGAGGGCGAGGTCGAGGCGCTCAGCACGCTCGTCACCAAGCTCGGCGACACGTTCGAGTTCGTCCTCCTCGACCTCCCCGGCGCCGCCGGCCCGCTCGCCAGCGCGGCGGCCGCGGTGGCCGATGTCGTGGTGCGGATCGTCGATACGGTGGACGCGGGCGGCGCCCAGGCCGCCGGCGGCCGCACGCGGACGTACACGGTGATCAATCTCCACAACCCGAATTCGCCGCCCATTGCCATCAACCACTGCGAGCCCTTCGTCATCCCGTCGGACCGCGAGCTACGCGACCTCGGACCCCTCGACCAGGCGCGGCACGTGCGCGCCAACGCGACCACGGCGGCCGCCCCCGCGCTCCGCCGGCTGGCGCGCAAGATCCTCGGCACGACCGTGGGTCTCGCGCTCGGCGGCGGCGCCGCCTTCGGCATCTGCCACATCGGCGTCTTCAAGGTCCTCGAGGACAACGACATCCCCGTCGACCTGCTGGCCGGGTGCAGCATGGGCTCGATCGTCGCGCTCGGCTACGCCGCCGGCATCCGCGCCGAGCGGATGCTCGAGCTGGCGCGCACCAACGGCACCAAGCTGAAGACGCTCTCGGCGCTCCTCGACGTCACGCTCACCCGGCCCGGCTTTCTCTCGGGCGACCGTCTGGTCGCGATCTTCGCGCCCATGGCGGGGCCCGTCCAGAACTTCGAGCAGCTCGTGCTGCCGTGCCGGACGGTCGCGACGGACATCGAAACGGGCGAGAAGGTGACCATCGGCTCGGGCAAGATCGCCGACGCGTTCCGCGCCAGCTCCGCCGTGCCCATGCTCTGGGCGCCGGCCGAGCTCGACGGCCGCGTCCTGGTCGACGGCGGCGTGGTCGACCCCGTGCCCGCCGACGTCGTGCACGAGATGGGCGCCGACGTCTGCATCGCGGTGAACGCCGTGCCGCGGTTGAAGAAGGACGTGCAGACGGTGCTCGCCCGGCTGTACCGTGGGGTGAAGCGCTTCGACCCGCTCACCTGGATCTCCGCCACCAGCCGCGACATGCCCAACATGTTCGACATCATCATGAACTCGATGCAGACGCTCCAGTACGAGCTCGGTAACTTCAAGGCGATCTCCGCCGACGTCCGCATCAACCCGGACCTCTCGGCGTACACGTGGATCGAGTTCTACCGCCCCCAGGAGATGATCGAGCGCGGCGCCGAGGCGGCGGAGCGGGCGCTGCCCGACATCAAGCGCGTGCTGGCGGAACGGTTGCACGCCAAGCCGAAGGTCCCCGCGGTGCCGCGGGCCGTTGCGAGCGTCAGCTAGCGTCGCTAGCCGAGGACGGGGAAGCGGCGGCGGCGCGCCAGGTCGTCGACCAGGTTCTGGAGGACGGTCGTGACGCGCTCGTAGCCGCGGCGGACGGCGTCGCGGTTGCGGGCGAGCTGGGGGTCGTGCGGGAAGCGGATCGGCTCGCCGACCTTGTAGGTCAGCTTGGCGGGCAGGGGCAGGTACGGGAGGAAGCCGCCGAGCCAGATGCCCCACGGGAGGCCGACGGTGAGCGGGACCGTCTTCACGCGCGTGAGCCACGCGATGCCCGTCCAGCGCGCGAGCGCGCGGCTCGAGAAGAGCGTGAAGTAGACCTCGTGGCCGCCGACGTTTCCGATCGGCACGACGGGGACGCCGGTGCGCATGGCGATCTTGACGAAGCCGGCGTGGTCGAAGAAGTCGATCTTGTTGCGGTCGCGGAAGGGGCGCAGGCAGTCGAGCTCGCCGCCCGGGTAGACGAGGACCGTGGCGCCGGCGGCGAGCGCGCGCTCGGCGTTCTCCGGGCGCGCGGGGAGCGCACCGATCTTCATGAGCAGGTTGTTCACGATCGGGATCTTGAACACGATATCGTGCACCATCGCGTACGCGGCGCGCTGGGTGCCGACGTTCTCCGCCCACCAGCCGAGGATCATCCAGACGTCGGGCATGACCGGCCCGCCGTTGTGGTTGCCGACCGCCATGAACGGCCCCTCGACCGGGAGGTGCTCCACGCCTTCGGCTTCCATGCGGAAGTACCAGCGCCGGGCGGCGTTCAAAAGCGGGGCCACCGCTTCGATGAACTCGGGGTCGCGGTTGGCGAGGTCGGTGGGGTCGAGGCGCGAGAAGACGAGCTCGCCGAGCATCTCGAGCCACGAGCGCCGGGGTCGCGGCGTGTCCGCCGGGCGTACGGGTCGCGGCACGGACGCCCGCGCGGCGCGTGCCGTGCGGCGAGCGGCTGGCGCGCGTCGCGCCGGCGCGGCGGGGTAGGGCCAGGCGGCGGTACCCTCGCTCGAGACGTCCCGGCTCGGCCCTTCCATAGGCCGGCGCACCCTAGTCCGCTCCTCGGAACCTGACAATAGATCCCGTCGCGCGACGGCGCGCGTCTTGCGGCCGCGACGCCGCCCATAGTAACCGCGCGGACGATGGCGAACGCACCCGCACCCCGGGCCGAGGCCCCCCCGGCGATCGTCGCCGAGGGCCTCACCAAGCGCTTCGGCAAGCGCGTCGCCGTGGACCACGTCGATCTCACCATCCGTGCCGGCGACATCTTCGGCCTCCTCGGGCCGAACGGCTCGGGCAAGACGACGATCATCCGGATGCTCTGCGGCGTGCTCGCGCCGAGCGACGGACGGGCGACCGTCGCGGGCTACGACGTCGGTCGCGAGCCGGAGCAGGTGAAGCGGGTCATCGGCTACGTTTCGCAGAAGTTCAGCCTCTACCCCGACCTCACCGTGAAGGAGAACCTCGACTTCTACGGCGACGCGTACCGGGTGCCGCCGCGCGTGGCCGTCGAGCGCAAGCGCGAGCTGCTCGGACTCACCGCTCTCGAGGGTCGCGAGGGCCAGATGTCGGGCAGCCTCTCGGGCGGCTTGAAGCAGCGCCTCGCCATCGCGTGCGCGCTCATCCATCGCCCCCGCATCCTCTTCCTCGACGAGCCGACGGCCGGCGTGGACCCGGTCGCCCGCCGCCTCCTGTGGGACCTCCTCTTCCAGCTCGCGCGCGAGGGCACGACGCTCTTCGTGACGACCCACTACATGGACGAAGCGGAGCGCTGCGCCCGCGTCGCCTACGTCTACTACGGCAAGCTCCTCGTGAACGGCGACCCGAACGAGATGAAGCAGGAGGAGATCCGGGCGACGAACCGCCGCCTCGAGATCATGTGCCAGCCGCTCATGCCCGCGCTGGCGCTGCTGCGCGACGCGCCGTACGTCGACGACGTGAGCGTGTTCGGGCAGGCACTGCACATCCGCCTGCGCGACGTGCCGGAGATGCCCGCCGGGCCCGAGCCGTTCGGCTTCTTCGCCGCCGCGGCATCGCGCGCCGAGGTCATGGAGGTCCTGCGCGGCCGCCTGCTCGAGGGCGGCATCGAGGTCCTCGGCATCCGCTCCGTCCCGCCCAGCCTCGAGGACATCTTCGTCAGCTTCACGCGCGCCATGGACAAGGGGCAGTTCCTCTGACCGTTTGACTGCCGGCGGGCCAAGCGCACTATGGGTCGCCGCGCATGGTAGGGACGGTGGGCGAAAGACGTCACGGTTGAGAGCGCGCCGGATCCTGGTCGCGTCCCTCATCCTGGCGGCGCTCTTCGCGGTCGCACGGGCCGGCAAGCCGCGCGGGCCGGACGTCCATCGGCTCGACGGGAGCTGCGACGCCTGTCACACGGCCGACGCCGCGACCCTGCATCAGGACCCGGCCCGGGCGGCGACCCTCCTGGTCGAGGACCTCGAGGCCCGGTGCAACGGCTGTCACGGCGACGAGGGCCCGTCGCACAAGACGGGGATGTCACCCGGCAAGACGACGCCGGATGCCCTGCCGCTCTCCGGAGAGGGCAAGGTCACGTGCGCCACGTGCCACTTCATGCACGGCGAGAGCGACGCCTTCGACAACTTCTGCCGTCTCGACAACCGGCGGGGCGGGCTCTGCCTCACCTGCCACGAGCTGTCCGAGCTGCAATGAGCGACCCGCGAGGAGGATGACCGATGGCATGGTTCGGCTTGCTGCACCACCACCAAGGCCACCGCTCGCGCCAGTTGCGCTGGATCGTTCCCATTGTCGGCACGCTGTTCGCGGGCGGGGTCGCCGTGCTCGTCGTTCAGTACATGCTGAGCGACCAGGCCGTCGAGACCGAGTTCTTTCGCGCCCACAAGACGATCCACCACACCGGCGAGCTGCTCGAGCGCGGTTTCTCGTTCGGTCTCGTGATGCTCGCGCTGATGGGGGTCATGGTCGGGGTGTGGGCCCTGCGCGTCACGCACCGCATCGTGCGGCCCGTCCACACGCTCCACCGGGCCCTCGAGGCGCTCCTCGCCGGTGACCTCGGCGTTCGCGTCGAGCTCCACCGGCAGGACGAGTTCCAGGAAGTCGGCGAAGCGCTCAACCGCCTGGCGGACGAGTTCGCCGCGACGCTGGGCACGGTGCATGGGCTGACCGACCGCATCGAGTCGCTCGCCGCCGAGGTCGCGCGCGAAGCGCACGACGCGTCGGCGGAGGCACGCCTCCACGCGCTCGCGCAGGAGCTCGATCGGACCATGGAGTTCTTCCGGCTCGAGCCGCGGCGGCTGATCACGGAACGGACGGGCTGAGATGCGGCGCGTCCTCGGCTGGCTCGTGCTGCTGCGAGCCGTGGCATGGGCGGGGCCGACGGGGTTGAACATCATCCCCACCACCGACCTCGTGCCCTGGCGTCAACTGAGTCTCGCGCTCCAGAACGGCAACACCGCCATCGAGGGGCACGGCTCGGTGGTCTCCAGGCCCACCTTCGTGCCGCAGATCCAGTTCGGCTTGCCGAAGAACGTCGAGGCGGGGCTCGACGTCGTGCCGGAGAACCCGCCGCACGACTACCGGCCGGTGATGAACCTCAAGTGGACCTTCCTCCCCGAGGGGTATCGCTCGCCGGCCGTCGCCGTCGGCGCTTCGCAGCTCGGCGTCGGCTTCCAGCCGACGTTCTTCCTGGTGGGCAGCCGCACGCTCAACTTCGAGAAGATCCAGTATCAGAGGTTTCGCGCCCACCATCGGAACATCAAGCTGCGGGGCATCCGTGCCCACGCCGGCATGCTGCGCACGGCGAACGCGTGGCGCGCCATCCTGGGCACCGACATCGAGGTGTCGGATCACTTCGTCATCTACGCCGACTGGACCTCGGGCCGGCACGATTCCGTCAGCCTGGGCGGCGTCGTGGTCATCAACCGCGAGAACAGCATCACCGCGTCCCTGCTGCGGGCCAACAACGAGGATCGCGTGGGCGGGGTGCTCCTGACCCTCACCCACACCTTCGCGTGGTGAGGCACGAAACGCCCCGCAAGGCAGATCCTGCCGGGGGCGTCGCGCCCGTTCGCCTGGATATTCGCGCCGCGCCCCCGGCACCGTGCGTGCTTTCGGGGCATGCGGATACGCCGGCTTCTGCGGACGCTCGCCAAGACCGGCTCCGCGGGCGTCGGGCTCGCGGTGGCGGCGGGCGTGGCGGTGCTGGCGCTCGCCACCGGGTTCCTCGACCCGCTCTCGCTCCTCATCACGGTCGGGGGTGCGCTCGGCGTCGCGCGGGCGACCTTCTCGCGCGAACGGATCGCGAGCACGCGGCGGCACCTCGCCGCGGCGCTCGAGGAGGAGCCGAGCGCCGAGGACCTGATCGTCAGCATCAAGCGGCTGGCGCGCATCCACCGCACCGACGGCGAGCTCGCCCTCGAGCGGGCCGCCGCCGCGGAGCGCGACCCCTTCGTCCGCCGCGCTATCGCGCTCGCGCTCGAGTGCCGCGACGAGGAGGAGCTGGCCGACGTCCTGGTCGCGGAAGCGCGCCGCTGCGCGGCCGAGGGCGAAGCCGCGCGTCACGTGCTGGTCACGCTCGGCAAGCTGTTCCCCGCCTTCGGGCTGATCGGCACGCTGATCGGCCTCGTGCTGCTGCTGCGGCACCTCGGCCAGGCGAGCTTCACGGCGATCGGCCCGGGGCTCGGCATCGCGGTGCTGACGACGCTCTACGGCGCGGTCTTCGCCAACGTCGTCGTGCTGCCGCTCGCCACCAAGCTGCACGCCCACCTGGGGCGGACCCTGCTCCGCATGCACATGATCATCGACGGGGTGCTCCTCGTGTACCGCCAGGAGTTCCCGACCCGGATCGAGCGGCTGCTGCGCGGGTACGTGGGCGCACCCGCCGCCGAGGGACGACGCCGTGTCGTCGGGCTTACCGAGCGCGCGGCCTGACCGCCTCCGGGCGCTCGGCTTCGAGCCGGCGCCGCCGGACGAGGATCAGACGGCGTGGCTGGTGACCTTCAGCGACCTGGTCCTCCAGCTCTTCGCCTTCGTACTGGTTTCCGTCGTGCTCGCCGGCGCCGCGTCGCCCCCGCCCGCGGCCGCGCTCGCGCCCGAGCCGCCGCCGGCGCCGGTCGAGGAGCGCACCATCGAGCCGGAGCGCGACACGGCCGCGTCGCGTCTCGCCGAGGTCGCTCGCGGCGTCCGGGAGGCGCTCGCGACCGACGCCGTGCAGGTGGCCGTCCGCGACTCGGACGTGATCGTGACGCTGAGCGACACCATCACCTTCCCGTCGGGAAGCGGCCAGCTCCTCCCGGCGGCGGTGCCGATCCTCCGCCGGATCGGCGCGCTCGCCCGGGCGATGCCCGACTTCGACGTCGAGGTGGGCGGGCACACGGACGACCGGCCGATCCACACCGGCGAGTTCGCCTCCAACCTGGAGCTGTCGCTCGCGCGCGCCGCGCGCGTCGTCCACGAGCTCGCCGCCGCGGCCCCCGAGCTGGGCGAGCGCGCGATCGCCGCCGGCTACGGTGAGCACCGCCCGGTCGCGCCCAACGGCGACGAGGAGGGCCGGGCGAGGAACCGGCGCGTCGAGATCCGCCTGCTGCCGCATGCATCTGTGCCACGCACCTAACACTTCTCCTTGACCGAGACCCGCCGGCTGGGTACGGATGCGCATGCGCGCGCGCACCCCGTTCGTCCTCGGCTTGTGCTTCGTGATGGCGACCGCCGCGGGCGCCAAGATCCACCTGAAGAAGCCGAAGAACGGCTTCCAGATGCGGGTCGGCGCGTACAGCGTGGCGCCCGGGCAGGATCTCGAAGTCTGCGAGTACCGCCGCCTGCCGAACAAGAAGGCCATGGACGTGTCGGGCTTCGAGCTGCGCATGCCCGAGGGCGCGCACCATTTCGTCGTCTGGGCCTACGGCGGGAAGCTCCACGACGACTCCGACTTCCCGCGGGGTGTCGTCCCGAGCGTCGCCTGCTCGGGCCTCGCGCCGGACGAGATCATCCCCCAGATTCTGATCCCCATCCAGACACCGAACGCGCGCTTCTCGTTCCCGAAGGGCATCGCGCTCGCGATCGAGCCGCGCGAGCAGGTGTGGCTCAACCCGCACATGAAGAACCGCAGCGCGGAGCCCATCACGCCGGACATCCGCTTCAACTTTTACGCCGCCAAGAAGGGCACGGTGCGCCACCACGCGCAGGGCCTCATCGTCGGTAACATCACCGACATCCACATCCCCGCGGGCGGCGACAAGACGATCACGGCGGAGTGGACCTCGCCCCTCGACCTGACGCTCATCCACCTCGCCACCCACCAGCACCGGCTCGGGACGTACGCCAACATCGAGATCGTCGCGCCCGACGGCGTGACGCGCGACAAGGTGTACGAGAACGACGACTGGCAGCACCCGCATCCGTTCTGGCCGACGCCGCCGATCCGTCTCGTGAAGGGTCAGAAGATGCGGATCACCTGCACGTGGCACAACACCGACGACCACGAGGTCGACTTCGGCGTGAAGACCACGGACGAGATGTGCTTCATCCTCGGCTTCTACTACCGGGACGGGGACGCCACGACGCCGGTCGCCGACCATCAGTGCACCTCGGCGCGCAAGGGGCTTCTCTGCCCGTTCGCGCCGGCGGTGGCGAACTAGGCCTCGTCCGAGTCGTCGATTCCCAGGCATGCGCGGGTGGGCGGGGGGTGCCGGCTCACGCCCCCGTGGCAGGCCCGCGTCCAGGCGACCGCTTGAAACCGGGAGCCCACGGGGCGCATCTCGACGGACATGAAGGCAGTCGCGGTCACCCCCGGGAAGCGTGAGGTCGGGCTGATCGAGCAGGAGCCACCCCGCCTCGGCGGCCCGCGCGACGTCGCGCTCCGCATGCTGGAGGTCGGCGTCTGCGGCACGGAGCCCGGGAAGGTGCGCCGGGCGGCCACCGCGCGGTCGTGCTGGGCGCCGGCCCCGTCGGGCTCCTCGGCGCGATGGCGCTGGTCGCCGCGGGCTTCGAGACCTCCGTCTACTCGCGCGAAGCGGCGCCCAACTCGAAGTCCACGCTGCTCGGCTCGATCGGCGTGCGCTACTTCTCGGCCGAGGACACCCCGATCGAGAAGCTGGCCGCTGCGGTCGGCAACATCGACGTGGTCTACGAGGCGACGGGCGCGTCGTCCGCCGCCTTCCAGCTCATGAAGGTGCTCGGCACCAACGGCGTCTTCATCTTCACCGGCGTCCCGGGGCGGAAGGCGCCCATCGAGGTCGAGGCGGACGTCATCATGCGGAACCTCGTGCTCCAGAACCAGGTGGTGTTCGGCACCGTGAACGCCGGCCACGAGGCGTTCGAGGCCGCGATCCGCGACCTGACGCTCTTCCGGACGCGCTGGCCCGAGGCGGTCCGCTCGCTCATCACCGGTCGCTACCCCGTCGAGGCGTACCGCGACCTCCTCGTCGGGCCGGCGCGGGGGATCAAGAACGTCCTCGCCTTCGCATAACGCCGCGGAGTGGCTGGAGGCCGACGGCCTCGGCGGCTTCGCCTCCGGGACCGTGAACGGCATCCGGACGCGCCGCTACCACGCGCTCCTGAACGTCGCGACGGTGCCGCCCGGCGGCCGGATGGTGCTGGTGAACGGCCTCGAAGCCTGGATCGAGACGCCGGCCGGCTCCTTCGCGCTCTCCTCCCAGCGCTACGCGCCCGACGTCGTCCACCCCGACGGCGCCGAGCGCATCGCGGCGTTCGCACCCGATCCGTGGCCGCAGTGGACGTTCGCGCTGCCGGACGGGACCCGCATAGAGCACGCCGTGTTCGTCCGGCCGGAGCGGGCCGCCACCTATATATACTGGCGGCTCCGCGCCGGGCCGGGGGGCACGCTCGCGGTGCGGCCGCTCCTCTCCGGGCGCGACCACCACGCGCTCCACCACGAGAACCAGGCGTTCCGCTTCGAAGCCGATGTCGCGGGCGACCAGGTGACATGGCGCCCGTACCCCGGCGTGCCCGCCGTCGTCGCGCGCACGAACGGCGCCTACGGCCACCAGCCGGACTGGTACCGCGGCTTCCTCTATGCGGAGGAGCGCGCGCGCGGCCTGGACGACGTCGAGGACCTCGCCGCGCCCGGCGTCTTCCGCTTCGACCTGACGCGCGGGGAGGCGGTCCTCGTCCTCGCCGCCGAGGGCCACGAGCCGGCCGACGACCTCGCCGCCGCGCGCAGCGCCGAGCGACGCCGCCGCGGGCGCTTCCCGTCGCGGCTCCATCGGGCGGCGGACGCGTATCTGGTCCGCCGGAGCTCGGGCCGCACGATCATCGCCGGCTATCCGTGGTTCACCGACTGGGGCCGCGACACCTTTATCGCGCTGCGCGGCCTCTGCCTCGCGACCGGTCGCTTCGCCGACGCCCGCGCCATCCTGCTCGAGTGGGCGGGTCTCGTCTCGGACGGCATGCTGCCGAACCGCTTCCCCGACGGCGACGCGCCGCCGGAGTACAACGCGGTGGACGCCGCGCTCTGGTACGTCGTCGCGGTCCACGAGCTGCTCTCGGCCGAGGACGTCGACGCGTGCGACCGCCGCACGCTCCTCGCGGCCGTCGAGGCCATCCTCGCGGGCTACGCACGCGGGACGCGCTACGGCATCCACGTCGACGACGACGGCCTGCTCGCTGCCGGCGTCCCCGGCGTCCAGCTCACCTGGATGGACGCCAAGGTGGGCGACTGGGTGGTGACGCCGCGGATCGGGAAGCCGGTCGAGGTGCAGGCCCTCTGGCTCGCCGCGCTGCGCATCGGCAGCGCGGTCTCCGAGCGCTGGGCCGCGCTCTACGCGCGCGGCCGCGCCGCCTTCGAGGCGCGCTTCTGGGACGAGGGCCGCGGCTGGCTCGCCGACGTCGTCGACCCCGACCATCGTCCGGGCGCCGACTTCACCTTCCGCCCGAACCAGATCCTCGCCGTCGGCGGTCTGCCGTTCGCGGCCCTCGAGGGCGCGCGGGCGCGGCGGGTCGTGGACGCCGTCGAAGCGCGGCTGGTGACGCCGCTCGGCCTCCGCTCGCTCGCGCCCGACGAGCCCGGCTACGTGCCGCACTACCGCGGCGGCGTCCGCGAGCGCGACGGCGCGTACCACCAGGGGACGGTGTGGCCGTGGCTCATGGGCCCCTTCGTCGAGGCGTGGGTGCGGGTGCGCGGCGGGACGGCGGCGGCGAAGCGCGAAGCGCGCCTCCGCTTCCTCGACCCGTTGCTCGCGCACACGGACGACGCCGGCCTCGGCCACCTGCCCGAGGTCGCGGACGGCGACCCGCCGCACACCCCGGGTGGCTGCCCGTTCCAGGCGTGGTCCGTGGGTGAAGCGCTCCGCCTGACACACCTCCTCGGCTGACGGCATCCAGGAGACACCATGCCCATCGGCACCCCGCCGCCGACCTCGGAGATCACGCCGCAGGCACACTACCTCCGCCGGCGGGAGTTCATCCGGGACGCGGCCCTCTTCACGGCGACGACCACCGCGGTCGGCGGCAGCCTCCTCTGGCTCATGCGGGGCGGGCGGGCCGATCCGCGCCGCGACGCGGTGCCGGAGGGGAAGCGGCTTCCGGCGACGCCGAACGCCCGCTACGCCACCGACGAGGCGGTCACGCCGTTCCGCGACGCCACCACGTACGACAACTTCTACGAGTTCGGGACGGACAAGGCGGACCCCGCCGAGAACGCGCACACGCTGCGTCCGCGGCCGTGGACGGTGAGCATCGAGGGAGAGGTAGAGCGGCCGCGCGTGGTCGACGTCGACGCGCTCCTCGCCTCGGTCACGCTCGAGGAGCGCGTCTACCGCATGCGCTGCGTCGAGGCCTGGTCGATGGTCATCCCGTGGGAACGAAGAATATCCCGAACACGCAGACGACCGCGTCGAACGATCCCGCGACGCCTTCGAGGGTCTCGAGGTCGCCGACTCTGAACTCGACGTTGGCCAGTCTCTTGCGTTCGGCATTGCTTCGCGCCCGGGCCAGGAGGTTCTCGGCGAGGTCGATCCCGAGCACGCGACCGCTCGCTCCGACGCTTCGGCGGCGGGCAAAGCGGACGCCCCGGATCCGCAGCAGACGTCGAGAACGCGCCCCCCGACCGGAAGGGACAGGCGATCGACCGTGCGACGACCGAATCGAGTCCAGAACGAAAGGGCAGGTGCGTCGAAGCAGTCCGCCGCTGCGTTGTAGGTGGCGGCGGCGCGGCTCTGGGGGGTATCGACCACTGCCCTCTGAATGCCGACTACGTACTCACTACGCAACGAGCCGGTGACCGGCCGACACGAGCGCCTGGCAGGCGGCTCGCAGTTGCGGCGTTTTGACGAGAATGTAATCGGTGTCGAAGGTGGCGACGGCGAAGAGGCCGATCCCCGCTGCGACGAGCGGTGACGCGAAGGAGGCGAGGACGCCGACCTGGGCGAGGGGAAGCTCGTCGCGGAACCGAGACAGGCTGTCGAGCATGGGACCGGTCGCAATTGCGCGGGGAAGACGACGCGCCCAAGACAGATGCACGTCGAGCACCCATGCGCGGTATCCTTGGCGCGGGCGCTTACACCTGCGGTAGAGGTTCGGGCACCATGCTCTTACGCCTCCGCCGGCTCCTCATCCGTGGGCTGAGCCATCCGCGGCTGCCTCTCGTCCTCGCCCTTCTCGCCGTGACCCTGGCCCTCCCGTCTCTCACGGTGGGCTGGCAGTTGGACGACCTCTCGCAGCGCGAGATCCTGCTCGGCCGGACCGAGGTCTCGCCGTGGGACATGTACTCGGTCCTGCGTGCGACGTCGCTGCGGCCGTACGTCGACTCGGGTGCCTTACCCTGGTGGACGTCGGAGCACTTTCGCCTCGCCTTCCTCCGCTTGCTGACCGTGGCCACCCACCGGCTGGACTATGCGCTGTGGCCGGATTCGGCGGCCCTCATGCACGCCCAGAGCCTGCTCTGGTTCGGTCTTCTGGTGGCCGCGGCGACCGTCCTCTACCGGCGGATGCTGGGCACCGGTTGGGTGGCCGGGCTCGCGGCCCTCGCCTATGCCGTGGACGACGCCCACGCCTGGCCCGCGGCATGGATCGCCAGCCGCAGCACCCTGCTGGCGACGTTCTTCGGTCTCCTCTGCCTCCTGGCCCACGACCGCTGGCGACGCGACGGCTGGCGCCCGGGCGCCTGGATGGGTCCCTTGGCACTGGCGCTCGCCCTCGCCTCCGGCGAATTCGCCGCCGCGACGCTGGCCTACCTCACAGGTCACGCTCTGTTCCTCGACCCGGCGCCCTGGCGGAGGCGGTTCGCCGGCTTCGCGCCCTACGCCGCGGTGACCGCCCTCTGGGCCTGCGTCTACAAGGTCGGCGGATTCGGGGTCAGCGGCTCGGGGCTCTACATCGATCCCGGGGCGGGCCCGGCGCGGTTCGTCGCGGCGCTGGCGCGTCGGGCTCCCTTCGCGCTCCTCGGCCAGTGGACGGCGATGCCTGCCGACGCCGGGAGCTTCCTCGCGCCGCTCTTCCCGCCGGCCCTGGTGCTGTTCAGCTTCGGGTTCGTCGTTGTGATCATGCTTCTGCTCGTGCCGCTCGTGCGCCGGGACTCCGTGGCCCGCTTCTTCGCCGCCGGCATGCTCCTCTCGACCGTGCCCATCTCCAGCACGTTTCCGCAGAACCGGCAGCTGCTCTTCGTGGGCTTCGGCGCGATGGGGCTCCTTGCCCAGCTCGTTCAGGGTGCCTTCGCCGGGGCGCCGTGGGTGCCGGCGTCGCGGGGATGGCGGTACGCGGCCCGCGGGGTCGCCGGGTTGCTGCTGCCGGGGCACCTCGCGCTGGCGCCGCTGTCGTTCCCGCTCCAGGTCTCGATGGTGAAGACCCTCGGGTCTCCGACCGAAACGGCCGTGGCGAGCGTGCCCACGGATCCCGCCCTCGCCGACCAGGACCTCATCGTGGTGAACTCCCCTGACTACCTCTACCTGGTCAGCCCCATCCTGAACCTGCACCGGCTGGCCGGTCAGCCAGTTCCGCGGCACCTGCGGGCGCTGGCGACCGGTCCCTCACCCGTCGAGGTCACCCGCCGCGACGCGCAGAGCCTGGACGTACGTCTGGACCGAGGCCTCTTCACCGGCGTCCTGACGCTTCTCTACCGCGACGACGGGCATCCGCTCCGGCCCGGCGACACGATCAGCCTCACCGGCTTGATCATCACGATCCTGGAGACCGGGCAGGACGGTTCCCCCACCCATATCCTGTACCGCTTCGACCGGCCGCTGGAGGACCCGACCCTGCGCTGGCTGCGCTGGCAGGACGGCGTCTACGTCCCCTTCACACCTCCCGCGGTGGGCGCGACCGTCCACCTCGCGCCGGCGGCCGGACCGTTCGATTTCGAGCGGCCGGGAGGAGGGAGCAGACGCGGCTGACGAGACGCTCAGACGGCATCCGCGCCTTCTACTTCCGCGACCCGGACGGCCACCCGCTCGAGCTGATCTGGTTCCCGCCCGGCAAGGGCGACCCGCGCTGGCAGAAGCCGACCGACGACGTCTTCCTCGGCATCGACCACACCGCGATCGCGGTGGGCGACACGGCGAAGAGCCTCGCCTTCTACCGCGACCGGCTCGGGCTCCGCGTCGCCGGCGAGAGCGAGAACTACGGGTCCGAGCAGGAGCGCTTGAACGCCGTCTTCGGCGCCCACCTGCACATCACGGGGCTGCGCGCCGCGGCGGGTCCCGGGATCGGGTTCCTCGAGTACCTCGCGCCGCGCGACGGCCGGCCGTTCCCCGCCGACGAGCGTGCGAACGACCTCGTCCACTGGCAGACTCGTCTGGTGACCCGTGACGCGGCGGTCGAGAAGCTCGGACAGGGACGCGCCGTCGCGGTGCCCGGCAAGGAGCTGGGCTTCGCGCGCGGGCTCGTGGTCCGCGACCCCGACGGCCACGCCCTCGAGATCGTGGAGCCATGACGACGGAACGCCGCGCGCCCGACGACGCCGAGACCGTCCGCCTCGCCGAGGACGCCGCCCGCACGCGCAACTGGAAGCGCTGGGGGCCCTACCTCTCCGAGCGGCAGTGGGGCACGGTCCGCGAGGACTACTCCGCGGACGGCACCTGCTGGGAGTACCTCTCCCACGACCACGCGCGCAGTCGTGCCTACCGCTGGGGCGAGGACGGGCTCCTCGGCATCACCGACCGCGAGGGGCGTCTCTGCTTCGCGCTCGCGCTCTGGAACGAGAAGGACCCGATCCTGAAGGAGCGGCTCTTCGGTCTCACCGGGCCCCAGGGCAACCACGGCGAGGACGTGAAGGAGTGCTACTTCTACCTGGACGCAACGCCGACGCACTCGTACCTGAAGGGGCTCTACAAGTATCCGCAGCGGGAGTACCCGTACGCGCGGCTGGTCGAGGAGAACGGCCGACGCGGCAAGGGCGACTCCGAGTTCGAGCTCGTGGACACCGGCGTGTTCGACGACGGCCGCTACTTCGACGTCACCGCCGAGTACGCGAAGGCGTCGCCCGACGACGTCCTCGTGCGTGTCACGGTCGCCAACCGCGGCCCGGAGGCGGCGCCGCTCCACGTCCTGCCGACGCTCTGGTTCCGCAACACCTGGTCGTGGGGCCGGACGGGGGAGGGCTACTGGCCGCGGCCGCGCCTGGCGCGCGCGGGCGACGCGGCGCTGGTCGCCGAGCACGCCTCGCTCGGTCGCTACCGGGTGGTCGCCGACGGAGCGCCCGAGCTGCTCTTCACCGACAACGAGACGAACGCCGCGCGGCTCTTCGGAGCGCCGAACGCCGGCGCGTGGGTGAAGGATGCCTTCCACGAGCGCGTCGTCCACGGCCGCACCGAGGCGGTGAACCCGGCCGGCGAGGGCACCAAGGCCGCGTTCCACTACCGGGTCGAGATCCCCGCCGGCGCCGCGCTGACGTTCCGGCTGCGCCTCACCGCCGAAGCGGCCCCCGGCGGGCCGCCCGCGGGGCGCGAAGCCGACCGCGTCTTCGCCGACCGCTTGCGCGAGGCGAACGCCTTCTACGCGCGCCACATCCCGGCGACGCTCGGCGAGGGCGAGCAGGCCGTCGTGCGACAGGCGTACGCGGGGCTCCTCTGGTCGAAGCAGTTCTACCACTACGTCGTGAAGGACTGGCTCGCCGGCGACCCGGCGCAGCCGCCGCCGCCGGCCGGCCGGGCGACGGGGCGGAACGCCGACTGGCGGCACCTCTACAACCGCGACGTCATCTCGAAGCCCGACAAGTGGGAGTACCCCTGGTACGCGCTCTGGGATCTCGCCTTCCACATGATCCCCTTCGCCGAGGTGGACCCCGACTTCGCCAAGCAGCAGCTCGTCCTCTTCACGCGCGAGTGGTACATGCACCCGAACGGGCAGCTCCCGGCGTACGAGTTCGCGTTCGGCGACGTGAACCCGCCGGTGCACGCTTGGGCCGCGTGGCGCGTCTACAAGATGACGGGCCCGCGCGGCGGGCGCGACCGCGTCTTCCTCTCCCGCATCTTCCAGAAGCTCTGCCTCAACTTCACCTGGTGGGTGAACCGCAAGGACGCGGAGGGGAACAACCTCTTCGGCGGCGGCTTCCTCGGTCTCGACAACATCGGCGTCTTCGACCGCTCGCGCCCGCTGCCCGGGGGCGCCGCGCTCGAGCAAGCCGACGGCACCGGATGGATGGCCTTCTACTGCATCACGATGCTCGAGATGGCGCTCGAGCTGGCCCGCTACAACCCGGCCTGCGAGGACATGGCGTCCAAGTTCTTCGAGCACTTCGTCGCCATCGTCGACGCCATGAACGGCTTCGGGGGGACGGGACTCTGGTGCCCGGAGGACGGCTTCTACTACGACCAGCTGCTGAGCAACGGGCGCTCGATCCCGCTCCGCGTGCGCTCGCTGGTCGGCCTCTTGCCGCTGCTCGCCTGCACCGTGCTCGACGAAGACGTGCTCGACCGCTTCCCGAGCTTCGCCAAGCGCGTCCGGTGGCTGCTCGAGAACCGCCCGGACCTGGCGCGCGCGATCTCGTGGACGGGGACCGACCGCGGTCGCCGCCTCCTGGCGCTCCCCTCGCGCGAGCGGCTCGAGCGCGTGCTCCGCTACATGCTCGACGAGAACGAGTTCCTCTCGCCGCACGGCCTCCGCTCGCTGTCGCAGGTCCACCGCGAGCACCCGTTCGTACTCCGGCTCGACGGCCAGGAGTTCGACGTCCACTACACGCCCGCCGAGTCCGACACCGGGCTCTTCGGCGGCAACTCGAACTGGCGCGGCCCGGTCTGGTTCCCGGTGAACTACCTGCTGGTCGAGGCGCTCGAGCGCTACCACCATTTCTACGGCGACTCCTTTCGCGTCGAGTGCCCGACCGGCTCGGGGACGATGCTGACGCTCGCCGAGGTGGCGCGCGAGCTGTCGCGCCGCCTCGCGGGGCTCTTCGTCCCGGGGCCGGACGGCAACCGCCCGTGCCACGGACGCGACCCGCGCTTCGCCACCGACCCGCACTGGCGCGACCTGCTGCTCTTCCACGAGTACTTCTGCGGCGACAGCGGGCGCGGCCTCGGCGCCAGCCACCAGACGGGATGGACGGCGCTCGCCATCCGCTGCTTCGAGAACCTGGCAGCCGGGTAGGCACGATGGCGCCGCAAGCTGAGCGCCGCCGACTGCAAGGAGAAGGGCGGCACCGTCGCCCCCGAGAAGAAGTAGCGGCTCGAGCGGCGGGTCCCTCCACGGGACCCGCCGCTTCACCGCTTCGCGAGCAGCGCCTGCACGACGGGCGCCAGCGCCGCGCCGAGCGCGCCGTGCGCCGCTTCGTCGAGGTGGACGCCGTCCACGGCGCTCGCCGCGATCACCCCGCCCGCGTCGAAGCACTCGCACCCTTTCTCGGTCGCCACGGCACGCTGGCGGGCCGCGAATTCGCGCGACCACGCCACGCCGTCGCCGAACTTCGTCTCGGCGTCGTCGTGCGACCCGAGCGGCGGCGGCGCGACGAGCAGGATCGCCGGCGGCGTGCCGCCGCCCTCGAGCGGCGTGCGGCGGATCGCGTCTACCAGCGCGGCGGTGCCGAGCGCCGACTCGCGCGCCGTCAGGCCCTGGAGCCGCTGCAGGTCGTTCACGCCGAGCATCACGGCGACGACGTCGAGCGGGGCGTGCGACTCGAGCAGCATGGGCAGCACGGCGAGGCCGTTGCGGCCGGGCAGGACGGGGTTGTCGAAGGCCGTCGTGCGGCCGTTCAGGTGCTCCTCGACCACGCGCGTCGAGGGCCCGAGCAGCCCCTCCAGCACGCCCGCCCAGCGTCGCGCGAAGGGCCAGCGGTTCCGCGTCCCGGGGACGATGCCCCAGGAGAGCGAGTCGCCGTAGACGAGGACGGTGTGCATGGGCGCGTCGTCTATCACACGCGCGACGCGGGAGCGGCGGGGCCGACTCGCCGACCGTGGAGCGGTCGCACGACGCGCTCCGCCCCGCGCGCGCCGCCTGATCGGCGCCGCCCGATCGGCGCCGCCTGATCGGATTGACAGGCGACGCGGCGGCGTGGTGAGCATGGCGCCATGCGTACGCCGATCGCGCTCCTCGTCACCCTCCTCGCCGCCGGCACCGCCGCCGCGCTCACCGGCCGCGAGGTGATGGACGCCGCGCAGCACAAGCACGGCTTCTCGCGCTGGAAGGACCGCATCAGCGAGATCACGATGGAGAGCTACACGAAGGACACCGTGGTCAGGACGCGCGACGCGACGGTGACCGAGCAGACGGACCCGCGCGGCGAGCACCGGACGTTCATGGAGTTCACGGGGCCCGCCGACGTGAGCGGCACGCTCTTCCTCCACCTCTCGCCGCGGGGCGCGACCGACCAGCAGTGGCTCTGGACGCCGGTCACGCGGCGCGCCCGCCGCCTGCCGGACGCCTCGCGCGACGAGAACTTCATGGGCACCGATCTGAGCTACCGCGACCTCGAGCTGATCGTCCGCATCCAGCAGTGGACCGACGACGAAGCGACCGCCACGCTCGACGCCGACGAGACGGTCGACGGCCATCCGAGCCGCGTCGTCACGCTGGTGCCGAAGAACAAGGAGTTCCCGTACTCGCGCTACCGCCTCTGGTTCGGCGCCGACGACTCGTTCCTCTGGCGGGTCGAGATCACCGACCTCGAGGGCCGGCCCTTCAAGCGCGTCGCGCTCCGCCGCTACGAGCGGATCCAGGACTACGCCACCGCGCGCGAAGCCGAGGTCGCCAACCTCCAGTACGGCACCCACACGATCTACACGCTCGGCAAGGTGACGTACGACACCGACGTGTCGCCCGACCTGTTCAGCGTGGCGAGCGTCCAGAAGGGGCGGTAGTCGCTTCAGCCATCGCGGAGCGCTTCCAGAATGGGGAGGCGCGCGATGCGTCGCGCCGGCAGGAGGCCCGCGACGACGCTCACGCCCACCGCTGCCAGGGCCACCGCGGGCAGACTTCCCGCGGCGACGTGCAGGTCGATCTCCCAGCCGAGCTGGTAGGTGAAGTTGACGCGCACCCAGACCACGGCGAGGACCACGCCGACCAGCACGCCGCCCGCGAGACCGAGGAGGCCGACGCCCGCCGACTCGAGGACGACGCTCCGCGCGACCTGCCCGCGCGTCGCGCCGGCGGCGCGCAGGAGCGCCAGCTCGCGGCGGCGGTCGAGCGCGGCGGCGAGGAGCGCTTCGGCGAGGCCGAGCGCCGCGACGACGAGCGGGAGGATCTCCAGCGCCTTGGTGAGCCGGAACGCCCGCCGCACGGCGTCCTGGTGATAGTCGTACAGCTCGCGCTGGGTGAGGACCTTGAGGCCCTCGGCCGCACCCACGCCGTCCGCGATCGCGCGCCGCACCCGCTCGACCGACGCGTCGGGCGCGAGCGTCAGGTGGAAGCGGGTGACGCCGCGATCGTGCCACCGGCGCTGGTACGCGTCGCGCGTCAGGATGACGCTGCCGCGCGGCGACACGTAGTCCACCACGACGCCCGCGACGCGCGGCGCCCACGCGCCGGCGGGCGTGTCGAGGTGGAGCGTCGCGCCGACGCTCACCGCGAAGTGGCGCGCGAAGTTCTGCGACACCAGGACGCCCGACCCGTCGCGCACCGCCGCGAGCGCCGCGCCCGGGTCGCCGGCGGCGAAGGCGAAGTCCTCGCGCCGCTCGGGGGCGAAGGCGCCGGCGTCGAGCGAGTCGACGCTGATGCGCGCGCCGGCGTAGGCGTGCTCGGCGAGCCGCACGCGCTCCACGCGCGCCACGCCGGGCAGCGCGGCGAGCGCGTCGCCGAGCCGCTCGTCGACCGGCGCCTCGACCCAGCCCGTCGTCGCCGTGGAAGCGACGACGAGGTCGGCGCGCACCTGGCGGCGGATGAAGTCGAGCACCGAGGTCTCGAAGCTCCGCGCCAGCGTCGCGGCCATGATCATGAGCCCGAGCGCGAGGGCGAGCACGCCGGCGGCGAGCGCGAGGGGATCCGGGATCGCCGCCAGGCGGTCGACCGCGAGCCGGCCCGCGAAGCCGAGGCCCGGGCGCGCCGGCGCCAGGACCAGCCGCGCGAGCGCACCCGCGCCGCGCATGACGAAGCAGACGAGCGCGCCGTCGAGCGCGAGCGCCGCCACGTTCCCGGCGACCGGTGACTGGAAGCGCGTCTCCGCCCACAGCGCGGCCGCCGCGAGCGCCGTTCCCGCGACCCCGAGCACGAGGATCGACCGGCGGCGGGCGACGGGCGCCGGCTCGACGCGCACCGCCGCGAGCGGCCCGACGCGAGCCGCGGCGCGCGCCGGGAGCCAGCCGGCGACGAGCGTTGCGCCGAGACCGGCGGCGAGCCCGAGCGCGATCGTGTCCGCGCCGAGCGCGATCGGGCCGCGGAACATGGTCATCGAGTAGATGAGCGCGGCGGACTCGGCGACGCTGCCGATCAAGAGGCGGGCGAGCAGCACGCCGAGCGGGAGGCCGAGCGTGCTGCCGACCAGCCCGACCATCGCCGCCTCGGCGAGGAAGAGCCGCGCCACGTCGCGCCGCCGCCCGCCGACGCAGCGCAGGAGCCCGATCTCGCGCCGGCGCGCGGCCACCGCCGTGGCGGCGGCGCTGGCGACGAGGAAGATGCCGGCGAGGAGTGCCAAGCCCGAGATGCCGGAGAGGAGCGTCGCGAAGGAGGCGAGGTAGCGCTCGATCTGCTCCCCGCGGCGGGCGGACGGCACGGCCTCGAGCCCCGGGTCGAGCACGGCGTTCACGCGACCGATCGCCTCGTCCACCGAGACGCCGGGGCCGAGCGTCACGTCCACCTGGTCGATCGTGCCCTCGCGCCCGAGCACGGCTTCGGCCCCCATCACGTCCATCACGAGGAGGTTGCCGCCGAAGGCGCGCCCGACCCCGGCCGGCGGCAGGAGCCCGCGGACGGTGAAGGTCTCGATGCCGGCGGGCGTGCGGAGCCGGATGTGCGCGCCGCGTCCGACCCCGGCGCGCGCGGCGAAGGCGTCGGTCAGGATGACGCTCCGCGGATCGACGAGGAAGCCGAGCGCGTCGTCCACCACCGGGCCGCTCGTCTCGACCAGGTGGAGCGTGCGGATGGCGTGGGCGTCGGTCACGTCGGCCGCGAACACGGCGAGGGCCTCGCCGCCGACGGGCGGGTCGACGGCGAAGAAGCTCGTGGTGATGACGGGCACCGCGTGGTCGACGCCGGGCACGGCGGCGACGCGCTCCGCGACCGCCTCGGGGAACGGCCCCGCGCCGCGCACCTGCACCGCCGCCGCGCCGGCGAGGTCCTCCATCGCGCTGGTGAAGGAGGCGAGCGTGCTCGCGTTGACGACGCGGATGGCGACGATGAACGCGACCCCCGAGGCGACCGCGGCGACGGTCAGGGTCGCGCGCACCCCGCGCGCGACGAGCTGGCGGCGACCGAGGAGGAGGACGGCACCCACGGGGGCACGACTATCGCGTGTGCCCCGGCGCGCGCCAGCGCGCTCAGCGCGTCACGGCGCCCCGGGTGGCGGCCCGTGCTCGCCGAGGAGCTGCTCCATCTCGGCGTGCAGCGACTGCATGCGCTTTCGGATGTCGGCCGCCTTCGTGAGCTGCTCGGGGGTGAGCACGCCGCGGATCTCGAGCGCCACGGCGACCCCCTCCTGCATCAGGTCCTGCCGGAGCTGGAGGACGCGCTTGGTGGATGGGGCGAGGTCGGCCGCGGCGAGCGGGCCGTTGGCGAGCAGCTTGCCGAGCGTCTCCTCGTTGGCCGTGCGGAGCTGCCCGGAGAGCTCGTGGAAGCGCTGACGATGCGCCGCCATGATACCCTGCACCTTGGACTGCTGCTCGGCCGACAGGCCGACGCTCCGGATGACGAGCGGCAGCATGAACATGCCGCCGCCGGGGTCCATCCCCATCTCACCGCCCATCATGCCGCCGCCGCGCATGTGCGGGTGCTCGGCCCGCGCGCCGGCCGCGCAGAGCGTCAGGGCGAGCGCGCCGGCGACGGGCAGGAACGAACTCGGTCTCATCGCAAGGCCTCCTCTCGATTCGTCGTCACTGGCACCGCGGGTCCCACCCGCCGCGCTCGGTCTCGCACGGCGACTCGCCGCTCAGTGCCGCTTCCAGATAGACCCCGTCGGAGTCCGGAGCCGGCGCGCTCTCGGCCTCGGGCGCGAACAGCACGCGGGACATCAGATAGAGTCCCTGCGGGTCGCTGGTGTCCTCGGCGAGCGCCGCCGGACGGCGGGACGGATCGCCCGGCACGCCGCGCCACACGAGCGCCAGCACGAGGCCCACGGCGAGCGCGGCGGCGATTGACCACGGGCGGAGCGTCGCCTCCCGTCCCGCCGCGCGCGCGGGCAGCGGGCCCTCCTCGAGGACGCGCGCCGCGAGGGCCGAGGCGCGCGTCATGTCCTCGTACCGCGCCGCGCAGCGCGGGCACGCGCCGAGGTGGGCGCGCTCGGCGGCGCTGCCCTCTCCCTCGGAGAGCAGGAACAGGGTTCGCTCGCGCAGACAGCCGTTCATCGAAGCGCTCCGAGCGCCTTGCGGAAGGCGCGGTTGGCCCGGAAGAGATGCAGCTTCACGGAGCCGGTGGTGATGCCGAGCAGGTCGGCGACCTCCTGCGTGGACCAGCCCTCGACGTGGCGGAGGGCGAAGACCTCGCGCTGCCGCAGCGAGAGGCGATGGTAGGCGGCGACGAGACCTGCGCGCTGCTGGCGGGAGACGGCGTCCTCTTCCGGGGTCGCGTCGGGGCTCGGGAAGTCGGCTTCGCGGAAGTCGTCGACCGCCGCCGACCACCACCACCGCCGCCAGAGCGAGCGTCGCCGCCGGTGGCAGGCGTTGACCGCGACGCGCGTCAGCCAGGCCCCCCAGGAGTCGGGGTGCTCCGGGGTGCGCCATCGCTCGAGCAGCTTGAGGAGGACCTCCTGCGTCACGTCCTCGGCTTCGTCGGCGTCGCCCAGCAGGAGGCGACAGAGGCGCCGGACGCGCGCGCGGTGGGTTCGGTAGAGGTCGTCGTAGCCCGCCGGCGCGGCCGCGGCGTCTCGATCGCCTCTGCGGTGCTGCTCGGTCGCCAGAGCCACGTACCCTCGCGCAGGTGGACGCACCGGAAGCTCGACGCCGCCGAGTATCACACGCCGTGTCCGCGAAGCCCATGGGCCGCCACGCGCGCCGTCGCGTCCTCGACCGGCGGCCGCGGGCCGCGGCGCCGGAGGCGGATCGTGACCGGGCGGGCGCACTCGCGCCGGAACGGGAAGCGCCCGGGCGGCTCCTGCCCGGGCGCGCGCGCGAGGCGGCCGCGGATGGCGCCCGCGTCCAGGTCGAGGGCGTCGCAGATGCTCTCGAAGGCGAACGGCCACCCGGTGTCGCGGGAGGCGAACCAGTCCTCGGCGTCCGCCACCGCCCGCGCCCGACGGGTGCCCCGGGCGCGCCGGCGATGCACCGTCGCCAGGGCGTGCTCCAGGACCGCGAGCATCAAGCGCTTCTCCGCCTGCCAGCCCGGGCGGCGGAAGAATTGCGCCGGCAGCATGGCGGCTGGCTCGAGCTCGGTGGGCTCTCTCATCCACGCCTCCCCGGGTACTAGAGTCCCGGGCTTGGCGTCCGGTTGACAGCCCTCCGGGGGCGCACCTGCGGGGTGCGTTTCCCTTGACGCCTCGTCGCGCGCGTGGGCATGGTCCCGCGCACGCAAGGGGAGGCTCCCATGCGGGTCGGCGCGCATTCCAACCGTCTGGCGATCTTGATTGCGGCGCTCCTCGCCCCGACAGCGGGGACCGCCCACGCCGCCGGCGACATCAACTCCACCACCGACGTCTCCGCGTACGCCGTGGGGTGCTTCGAAAAGCTCCGCATCAGCGAGGCGACTCTGAAGGCGGCGAACGGTGACGCGGCCGACCTCGACTGCAAGCACGCCAGCGCCTTCAAGCTGAAGACGACGTGGACGAAGAATGCCAACGATCCGGCACCCGCGGACTGCGATCCCACCTGCGACCTCGACGTGTGGGCGGCGAACAACCCGAACCCGAACACGCCCTGGCCGGGCACGACCGCCACGCCCCGCACCGCCGCCCCACCACTCTGCGACTACCCGGCGTGGCTCGAAGCCCGCCTGCTACGGCAACACCTACGTCCGTCGCTTCGACATGAAGAGCACGAGTAAGGAGAACGTCCAGGCCGTCTTCCTCTGCCGTCACAAGACCGTCTTCGGGGACAACGGCGACACGACCTTCGACGACATCGCGATGATCGTGCACAACAACACGAACGGGGCCACCTGCTGGTTCCAGGCGCCGCAGGGCGCGGGCGTCAAGATGGACGGACGCCACGTTCCGTATCCGACCAAGGCGGGCTCGACCTGCGTGCAACCGCCGCCGGGCGACGACAAGTGCTGGGAGAAGGGGACCTGCGCATGCTGGGACACGCCGGCGACGACGGCCGCCCTGGCCTGCATGTCCTGCCACGACAGCGGGCCCTTGCAGTCCAGCATCTGGGGGAAGCAGTGGAAGGCCTCCGGCTGGATGCCGTCGGAACAGTTCACGGGCTTCGCTGAGGCGAGCGAGGTGTACGACACGGCGGCCGAGTTCGACGTGAGCTACAAGAAGCACGTCCAGGACCTCGTCGACTGCTGCGCCGATCCCACCAAGAGCAAGTGCTATCGTCGGTCCTGCTCGAGGTGAAGGTGTCGAAGGCCGCGAGCAAGCTCGTGGGCCAGCTCCTCGTCTGCGAGCTGAAGCAGGCCGCCGGGCGCTTCCCGACCACGGACGGCGAGGCCGCGTGCGAGCGGGTGGCGGTGGACAAGTTCGAGGTGACCCGGACCGACGGCTGCGACGGCTGCACCGACCTCACCGACGTGGAGTCGGCGGAGCTCGTGCTCCTCGACGACGTGAACTCCTCCGTCTACTGCGCGGAGTGACGACGCCCCGCTAGCCTGCGGCCCCGCGCGCTTCGACCCGGGCGCGGAGTGCGCTATACAGCGGGTGAGGTATGCGGCGAGGGGGTGGGGCGGGCCCGTGGAGCGCCGGCGGACGGGCCCTCGCCGTCGTCCTCCTTGCCGCCGCACCCGCCGTCGCCGCCGCACCCGCCGTCGCCGCCGAGCCTGCCGGCCCGACGCTCGCCCGCGCGACGCTGCCCGCGCGCGGACGCCAGGAGACCACCCTCGGCGTCACCGCCTTCGGCCGCTACGCGATCACGGTGACGAGCCCGCAGGGCACGGCCCTCCAGCTCGTCGACCGCGTCGCGGGCCCGGGCGAGGTGCGCGGCGCCGCCGGCAAGACGGACGGGCGGGTGGATGCCTTCCTCGAGCAGGGCGAGTACAAGATCGTCACCTGGGCGCACGACAAGGGCTCGGGCGACGCCGCCCTCAAGGTGCGCGCCTTCACCGAGCGCAGCACGCCCCAGCCGTGGGTGCTGGTCGAGACGAAGCCCGTCGAGACCACGCTCGACGACTTCGAGCAGCGCTCGTGGTGGCTCGACGTCCGCCAGCGCCGCCAGGTCGTCCTCGAGGCGGTCGGCCGGAACCTCGCCGACCTGCGCTTGTGGACGAACGGGAGCTGGCTGGTCGACGCCGAGCCGACGCGCGAAGTGGTGACCCCGGTGCCCGGCCGGCCGGTCGCCGTCTGCCGGCTCGTCACCGACCTCGACCCGGGCGTCTACCTGCTGACCGCCTACGGCGGCGCTTCGCAGCCGCAAGCCGAGGAGAGCGGCGAGCATCCGCTCCACCTCCGCTTCGGCATCCCGTGGCTCGGCGCGGTCGGCCGCCGGCGCTTCGTCACGGGCCCCTTCGGCGTCGACCGCTGGCGCGTCCCTGGCGACGCGACGTACTTCCGCCTGGAGCTACCCGAAGCGCGCCCCGCCACGCTCCGCGTCGGGATCGACGCGACCAGGCCGCTCGACGCCGGCGGCTCCGCCGCGACGATCGGCAAGAACGCCCTCGTCCCCGCCGTCGAGCTGACGTTGCCCGCCGGCGCCGACCGATTCGTCAGCATCGTCGCGGCGGCGGGACAACCCTACGTCCTCCAGCAGTTCGACCGCGGCAGGTCGTACCCCTGCGGCGGGCAGTACTGGACGCTGCCCCGCACGGGCAAGTACTGGGTCTCCAGCGTCCACGCCGGCGACCCGAGCGACTCGGTCGACGCGACCGGCGTCCTGACGCGGACGAGGTTCCAACCCCGTCCCGGCGCGCCGCTCACCGAACCGGCGCTCCGCACCCGCGTGGTCCAGCTCGGGCCCGGGGTGCCGTGGGTCCGCCGCGCCAACCTGCTCGACCCGCTGACCGTCTTCCTGCGCGTGCGGACGACGGGCAAGTACGTCGTCGCGGCCCGCGGCGTCGAGGCGCGCTTCCGCATCGAGCCGTTCCTCGTCTCCATTCCGTTGCACTACGAGTCGCCGCCGCTGCGGCCGGCGCCATCCACCTGGGACCTGAACGCGGGCTACTACGTGCTGCGCGCAGAGCCGGTGCAGAAGGGCATCGTCGACCTCGCGCTCCACCTCGAGGGCGAGGGGACCGACGACGCGCTCCTCGCCACCCTGCGCGCGGCGGGGGGCGGCACGCCGCTCCAGCCGGTGGCGCAGTTCCAGCGCGTCAAGGTGGAGCCCGAGACGCTCTACACCTTCTATCTCAACCAGCAGCCGCAGGTGCAGGCGGGACTCGTGCTCCGCGCCCTGCCGCTCGACCTGCGCGAGCCGCTGCCGGTGACGCAGCGCCCGGGCGAGTCGCTCGCGCTCCGCTTTCGCCAGCGCGAGGAGGGGACGCTCAGCGCGGAATCGGAGGACGGCTCGCAGCTCGAGGTCGCGGTCGACGGCGGTCCGGCGCAACCGGCGCAGCGGGTCGGGCCCGGCCTCCACCGCCTCCTAGTGCACGCGCCCGCGGACCGCATGGTGAGCTACGCGCTCGCGGTCGCGCCCGCCCGCCTCGCGGCCGCGACGCCGCTGCCGCCGCTCCCCGACCCGTCGCGCGCGACGCCGCCCGAGCTGCCGCTGCTGACCGACAAGAGCCCGCGCTTCTTCGACCTCGTGCGGAACGCCGACACGACCTTCCTGGTGCACGCCGACGCGCCCGCGCTCTACCGGCTCGAGTCGACGGGGTTGCTCGCCACCGAGGGCCGGCTCCGCACGCGCACCGTCACGGCCTTCGACCGCGCGGCGACGAACGGCGTGGGGCGGAACTTCTTCATCCAGCAGTACCTGCATGCCGGCGACTACCAGATCACGGTCGCGACCCAGGGCGCGTCGCGCGGCCACCTCGGGCTCACGCTCGCGCGCACCGAGCCGCTCGACGGCGGCGCGCTCTCCGAGGGTGGGCCGGCGCGCCGCGCGCTCGGCGCGGGCGAGGCGATCGTCTACCGCTTCACGATCCCCGAGGCGGGCGACTACCGCGTGCGGTCGATCGGCGCCGGCACGACCTTCCGCGGCCGGCTGGAGGACGCCGGCGGCTGGCCGATCGAGAAGCCGAACGTGCCCGCCGACCTCACCCGGCGCTTCGCGCCGGGGACGTACCGGCTCGTCTCGCTCCCAGAGCCGGTGGCCACCCGCCGCGTGACGCTCTTCGAGCGCGTGCGCCCGCCGCTCGCCTTCGAGGGCCACGGCCCGCACGCGCTGCCGCTCGCGGTCGCGGTGTCGCACGTGTGGACGGAGCCGGCGGCGGGCGAAGCGCGCGTCCCCGACGGCTGGCTCTTCGCGCTCCCGGCGCCCGCCGCAGTGCGCGTCGACCTGGGCGGCGAGATGCAGGGCACGGTGCTCCGGCTCGACGGCGACGGCGCGCCGGCGGCGGCGGCGACGGTGCCGCCGAGCCGCGGGTGGAGCGGGAAGCTCGACGCCGGCCGCTACCGCCTGGACGCGGTGAGCGCGCGTCCGAACAACCGCGCGCCGTACCAGGTCGCGGTGTGGCCCGAGGAGCTGGTGGCGGGGCTGGATCGCGAGCTGAGCGCGCCGGTGAGCATTCCCGTCTCCGTCGGCCGCGAAGGCCTGGTCGCGCTCAGCTCCTTCGGCGCGGCGGACGTTCGCGCGCGGCTCTACGACGCCGAGGAACGTCTGGTGGCGGCGAACGACGACGGCGCCGACGACTGGAACTTCCAGCTCCAGACGCGGCTCCGGCCCGGCGTGTACCGGCTCCACGTGGACCCGGTCGGCGCGGAGTCGGCGACGACCGTCGTCTCGATGCGCGCCCCGGAGGAGTCCGCACGCCCCGCGCTCCAGCTCCCGGTGCAGCAGGACGTCGCGCTCGCCGACACCGTGCAGCTCTTCCCGCTCGAGCCCGCGGCCGGCGCCGAGCTGCTGGTGGTGTCGGCGGCGGCGCCGGAGAGCGTCGGCGCCGCGCTCGAGAGCGCGGGCGCCGACGGCGAGTTCCGCACCGTCGGCTCGGCCGTCGGACGCGTCGCGCGGCTCGCCGTGCCGCTCGGCGCCGGGGCGCGCTACCGCCTGCGTCTGTGGTCCGTCGACGGCCGCGACACCAAGTTGAAGCTCGCCGCCGCCGCCGTCACGCCGCCGCGCGCGACGGAGCGCCAGCTCGCGGACGGGCTCGCGCTCACCCCGGTCGCCAAGCTCGTGCCGCCGGCGGGCGTGGCCGCGGTGCAGCTCGATCGTCCCGGCGTCTTCCGTCTGGAAGCCGGCGGCGTGCGCGCGTCAGCGACGCCCGGGGTGGTGTGCGCGGAGCCGTCGGGGGGCGTGGTCGCGGCCGGCGGCACGGTCCTCTGGCTGGTCGGCGACCTCGCCAAGGCGGCGGCCGCGCGACGGGTGGCGGCGGCGCGCGTGCTGCTCGCCGGTGACGGCGCGACCCGCGTGCAGCTCCCGGTGGACGCCGAGCGGCCGGCGGTCTGCGACCTCGCGAAGCCTGCCGGCGGCCCGCTCCTCGCGCTCGCGACCTCGCTCGGCGAGCAGCCGTCGCTCAGCGTGATCGAGCGCGCGGAGGCGGGCGCGCCGCGGCCGGCGGTCGCCGGCATGGCGGTCGGTACGCGCGCGGCGGCGGCGGTGGCGCTCGGGGCGAAGGAGCCGGCGGTCGCGGTGTGGGCGACGCCCGAGCCCGGGCGGCGCGCGCAGGTGACGCTCGAGCAGTGGAGCTTCCCGCCGCCGCCGCCGGCGCCGGCGCCCGCCGCGGCGTGGGACGACGCGCTCGCCGGCACGCTGGCGCGCGCCTTCGACCTGCCCGCGGGGCCGAAGCGCGTCCGGCTCGCGCTCGAGGGACGGACGGTCGCCGCGCTCGCCGAGGGCGAGCGCGTGACGAGCGTCCACTGGAACGGCGACGAGCCGTTCGAGGAGACGCTGGAGACGACCGCCACGCGCCTCGTCATCCTGCACGCCCGCGCCGCCGAGGACCGCGTCCACGTCGAGTGGCTGCCGCTCGGCGCGAAGGACGCAGCGCCGCCGCTCGCGCCGGGCGCGCCGTGGGAGCGTGCCGAGCTGCGCGCCGGCACGACGCGCCTCGCCGTCGCGCCGGGGCAGGGCGCGCCGGGGCGGCCGTGGGCGCTCCACGTCCGCGGCCCCGGCACGGCGCCGGTGCTGCTGCGCGCCGACGGCGGCGTCGCCCGCGGTCGCGACCTGCCGCTCCCCGACTCGGGCGGCGTGCTGCTCGTCGGACACGCCCCCGGGCTCGTCCTCGCCTGGGTCGACCGCCCCGGCGAGGAAGCGGGCGACGTGTGGGGTCGCATGACGCTCCCGGCGGAGACCGCCGTCGCGCCGCCCGCGGTCGTGCCGCTCGGCGGCGCGGTGCAGGTGCTCGGCGTGAAGCCCGCGGTGCCGGTCATGCTCCACTTCCGCACCGCGACGCCGGTGGTCACCTGGCTCCGCCGCGGCGGGGGCGCGCCGGAGGTGGACGTGCACCCGGCCGGCGCGGTGCTCGACGCGTACCTCGGCGCGGAGCCCGCGCGGCTCGGGCTGCGCGCCGTCGGCGGCGGCGCGCTCTGGGGGACGGCCGAGGTCACCGTCTCGCCCGTGACGCCGATCGGCGAGGGCCTGGGGCCCGAGCGCTTGCTGCCGGCCGGTACGACCGCGCTCTTCTCGTTCACCGTGCCGCACGACGGGCCGATCGGGGTCGGCGTGCGCGCCACGCCGGACGTGGTCGAGCTTGCGCTGCTCGACGAGCACGGCATGCGGCTCGGCGCCGGCGTGGTGCAGATGCGCGAGGTGAAAGCCGGCGTCTACCTGCTCGCGCTGCGCGTCCCGCCCGAGGCGGGACCGGTGACCGCGCGGCCGGCGCTGGCGGGTGTCCAGCTCCCGAGCACCGGGCCGCCGGAGGACGTGGTGCGCCAGTACATGACCGGGGCGGCTCCGTGAGGCGCCGGGCGCTTCTCATCGCCGCGCTCACAGCCGCGCTCGCAGAGCGAGCGGCGGCGGCGCCGCCCGTCCGGCCGGCGGAAGCGAAGGGCACCGTCGTCGTCCCCGATCGGTTCCTCCGGCGCTGGGATCCGGTGACGGTCTTCTTCGAGCGCGACGCCGGGCCCGCGAAGGGCGGCCCGGAGGACCACCCCGAGCGGCTGGTGAAGGTGACGCCGGCGCACCCCGGTGCGTTCACCTGGCTCGACGCGCGCACGCTCCAGTTTCGCCCGGCGGAGCCCTGGCCGCCGCTCGCGCGCTTCACGTGGGTCGCGCGCGACACGACGGCGCGCCTCACCACGCTCATGGCGGCGCCGCGGACGGCGCTCCCGGCCGACGCCGCCGTCGGCCTCGACCCGGTCGAGACCGTGTCCCTCACCTTCGCCGAGCCGCTCGACCCGCAGGCCCTCGCGCGCATGGTCACCATCGAGCTCCGACCCCTGCCCGGAATCGGCGGCGAGCGGGCGCGCTGGATGACGTGGAACGACTTCCAGGTGAAGGAGATGGAGCGCCACGCGCGCGCCGACCCCGCGACCTACGTCCTCGAGCTCGCCTCGCCGGTCCCGCTCGGCACGCGCGCCATCGTCCACCTGCGCCTCTCGCTCGACGACGACGCGAGGGAGTCGTTCGCCGAGATCGCGTTCTCCACCGCCGAGCCCTTCCGCGTCGTCGAGGTCGGGTGTCGCGGCGACGAGGAGGGCGCGTGGGGGACGCCGCGCGGCCCGCGGCGGACGTATCCGGTGACGCCGGAGGGCACGCGCTACACGCCGGAGCAGCCGCTGCGCTGCCGCGAGAACGACCGCACGATCGCGATCGAGTTCTCCGCCCCGCCGCGCGACGTCGACCCCGTCGAGGGGCGGAATCTCGTGCGGCTCACGCCGTCCGTCGAGCACCTGGACTTCGCGGTCGAGGGGAAGACGCTCACCGTCTCGGGCGACTTCGACGCCGAGCGGCTCTACCGCGTGACGCTCGCCCCGACGCCGCTCAAGGACCGGCAGGGCCGCGCGCTCGAGATGCGCGCGGAGAGCGAGCTGTCGGTCTACTTCCCCGGCCTGCCGCGCCGCCTCGCGTGGGTCTCCGGCGACGGCGTGGTGGAGCGTCTCGGCCCGCAGACGGTCCCGCTCACGGGCCGCGGCACGGAGCGGCTCGACCTCCGCATCCACCGCGTCGAGCCGCTCGACCGCGCCTTCTGGCCCTTCCCGCGCCAGTCGCTCTCGCTCGACGAAGCGGGCCGGCCGCCCGGCCCGGGCGAGGAGCCCGACCCGCACACCGACCTCCAGCCCGCGTCCGTCTTCGAGCTGCAGCGACAGATCGGCGCGCTCGGCTCGCCGCTCGTCTCGACGCTGGTCACGCTGCCGTTCAAGCGCGACGGCAAGGGCGCGACCTTCGGCCTCGACCTCGGCGCCCACCTTGCGCGCATCGCGGGGGTGGAGCGGCCGGGGACGTACCTGGTCGGGCTCCGTCGCCTCGACGGCTCGAGCGAGCGCTCGTGGATGCGCGTGCAGGCGACCGACCTCGCCCTCACCGCGGCCGAGGAGCCCGACGCCGTGCACTTCGTCGTCACCTCGCTGGCGAACGGCCGTCCCGTCCCCAAGGCGACGGTGCGGCTGGAGGGCATCCTCGACCAGCCCTCCGACTCGACGAAGCGCGCCTGGACCACGCTCGCGGAGGGGAAGACGAACGACGACGGCGGTTTCCGCTGGCCGGCGCCGGGCTGGCGCTCGGGCGACCCGTACCGCGAGATCCAGCGCATCGTCGTCAGCGCCGGCGACGACCTGCTCGTCCTCGACCCGGGGCGCGCACCCGACGCCTACGCCGACAACCACTGGAACGCGACCCACGAGCGCTGGCTCGCGTGGGCCTTCCAGCCGCTCGACGCCCGCCTCGCCGGACCCGAGAAGCTCTGCCACATCTTCACCGAGCGGCCCGTGTACCGCCCGGAGGAGACGGTCCACATCAAGGGCTACCTCCGCCAGCGCGCGCAGGGCCACTTGACGCCCCTCCAGTACTCCGGCGCGGTGGTGGTGGAGGGACCGGGCGACCAGCGCTGGCGCCGCCCCGTGACGGCGACGCCCGCGGGCAGCTTCTACGTCGCGTTCAGCGAGACCAACCTGCCGACCGGCGACTACACGGCGCACTTCGAGGACGCAGACGCCAACGCGTACGGCGAGGTCGCCTTCCGGGTCGACGCCTACCGCATCCCGACCTTCGAGGTGGACCTGCACGCGCCCGACAAGGTGCCGCTCGACCACGAGTTCGGGGTGGCGCTCACCTCCACCTACTACGCCGGCGGCAAGGTCGCGGGCCGTCCGGTGGAGTGGCGCGTCACGCAGTTCCCCTACACGTGGACGCCGAAGCGACGCGAGGGCTTCCAGTACTCCTCGGACGGTCGCTTCTCGGGCAACGCCAGGTTCGAGTCGTCGCCCAGGCTCGAGAAGGAGGACACCACCGACGAGAACGGCGCCGCCTCGCTGACCCTGAACCCCGCGCTCGAGCCGACGGCGCAGCCGCGCACCTACGTCGTCGAGGCGACCGTCACGGGGCCCGACGACCAGACCGTCACCAACACCCGGCGCGTGATCGCGCTGCCGCCGTTCGTGCTCGGCTTGAAGGTCCCGCGCTACCTCGAGCACGCCAAGGAGGTCGCGCCCGAGCTGGTGGTCGTCGGCCCCGACGGCGAGCCGCTCGCCGGCACCGAGGTGAAGGTCCGGCTGCTCAACCGCCAGTGGCACTCGCACCTCCGCGCCAGCGACTTCTCCGACGGCGTGGCCCGCTACGTGACCGACGTGGTCGACGAGAAGGTCTCCGAGACGACGGTCACGAGCGGTGCTGCGCCGGCGACGGTGCGCTTGCCGATCGACCACGCCGGTGTCTACGTCGTCGAGCTGGAGGCGCACGACCGGCTCGGGCGCGCGCAGGTGGTCGCCGTCGACCTCTACGCCGGCGGCGCCGAGCCCGTCACCTGGGCGAAGCCGGTGACGCGCGTCTTCGAGGTGGCGAGCGACAAGGACGCGTACGACCCCGGCGAGACCGCGAACCTGGTGCTGAAGAGCCCCTTCCAGGAGGGCCGCGCGCTGGTCGTGACCGAGGCCCCGGAGGGCAACGACTACCGCTGGCTCGAGGTGAAGGGCGGCACGGCGACGTTCAAGGTCCCCATCCGCGGCGCCTACGTGCCGCAGCTTCCCGTCCACTTCGTCCTGATGCGCGGCCGGGTGGCGAGCGCGCCCGCGGCGGCGACCGACCGCACCGACCTCACCAAGCCCTCCACCGTCGCCGCCACGGCGTGGGTGAAGGTGAACCCGGTCGACAACCGCGTCGAGGTGACGCTCGAGAACCCGGCGCGCGCACGGCCGGGCGAGACCGTGCCGGTGACCGTCCGCTTGAAGGACCCGCACGGCAAGCCGCTCCCGGGCGAGGTGACGCTCTGGCTCGTCGACCAGGCCGTGCTCGCGCTCGGCAAGGAGCAGCGCCTCGACCCGCTGCCGGACTTCATCACGCTCGTCGTCTCGCGCCTCGCGGTGCGCGACACGCGGAACCTGCCCTTCGGGCGGCTGCCGTTCGTCGAGAGCCCGGGGGGCGCGGGCGGCGAAGGGGAGGGCGGCGGGATCTTCGACAAGGTGACCGTGCGGCGGAGCTTCAAGCCGGTGCCGTACTTCAACCCGGCGATCGAGGTGGGGCCCGACGGCTGGACGACGGTGCAGGTGGCGCTGCCCGACAACCTCACCAACTTCAAGCTGCGCGCCAAGGCGGCGAGCGGACCCGAGCGCTTCGGCTGGGCGGTGGGCGACCTCGCCGTGCGCTTGCCGGTCATCGTGCAGCCGGCGCTGCCGCGCTTCGTGCGTCCGGGCGACAGCTTCACCGCCGCCGGCATCGGCCGCGTCGTCGAGGGCGAGGGGGGGCCGGGGAAGGCGCAGGTCCGGGTCGACGGCGGCGTGGTCGCCGCGCCCGCGACGCGCGAGCTGGCGTGGGTGGCGGAGCGTCCGGAGCGGATCGAGTTCCCGGTCGAGGTGGTGACCCCGGCGTACACCCCGGAGGGCGCGCTCGCGCGCACGGAGATCACGATCGGCGTCGCCGTGACGCGCGCCTCGGACGGCGCCGGCGACGCCTTCGAGGTGAAGCTGCCGATCCGCGACGACCGCCGCCGCGTGACGGCGCGGCAGCTCGACGAGGTCGTGGCGGGGAAGCCGCTCGCGATTCCCGCCCTGCCCGAGCCGGCGCGTCCGGGGACGGTGCGGCGCGCGCTCGTCGTCTCGGACCAGCCGGCGCTGCTCAAAATGGCGGCCGGCCTCGACGTCCTCCTCGCCTACCCGTACGGCTGCACCGAGCAGCGGCTGTCGCGCGCCGAGGCCGTGCTCGCGCTCCGCAAGCTGCGCGGGCTCCTCGGCGAGACGGGCGGCGAGGAGGAGAGCGCGCGGCCGGTGCGCGAGGTGCTCGAGTGGCTGCCCGGCGTCGTCGACCCGCACGGGCTCGCCGCCTTCTGGCCGGGTTCGCGCGGCTACGTCTCGCTCACGGCGTGGGTCGTGCGCTTCCTGGTCGAAGCGCGGGCGGGCGGCTTCCCGGTGGACGCGAAGCTGTTCGACGGCTTCACGGGCGCCCTCGAGCAAGCGCTCCGCTCCGACTACAGCCAGTTCATCGACGGCGAGTCGTTCAACGAGCGCGCCTGGGCGCTCGCCGCGCTCGCGTCCGCGGGCAAGTTCAACCCCGGCTACGCCGCCGAGCTGGCGCGCCGCGCGCAGTACCTCGACCTCGAGGGTGTGTCCGAGGTGACGCTCGCGCTGGCGCGGCAGGGCGACACCGCGTCGTCCACTGTCGAAGCGCTGGTGCAGCGGCTCTGGGACGGCCTCGTCGTCCGTCTCTACCAGGGCCACGAGCAGTACGGCGGGCTCCAGAAGCGGGCGGATCGGAACGGCCTCATCCTGCCCAGCGAGACGCGCACGATCGCGGAGGTCACCCGGGCCGTCGCGCACGTGAAGCCCGAGGAGCCGCGGCTCGCGGTCCTGGTCGCGGCGCTGGTCACGCTCGGCCGCGGCGACGGCTGGGGCTCGACGAACGCCGACGCGGCGGCGCTCGGCGCGCTCGCCGAGCGGCTCACGCCGCCGCTCGCGGGGAGCGCGCCGCGCACGCTGCGCGTGCGCTTCGGCGCGGACACGCGGACGGTCGCGCTCGGACCCGAGACGCCGCTCGTGCGGCTGGTCGCCACCGACGCCGCGGCGGGCGAGGTCGCGCTCGACGCGGGCGGCGCGCCGGGGACGGTCGCGGTGCGCGCCGAGACGTCGTGGATCCCCGAGGCCGACGGCAGCCGCGTCGCCGCCGACGCCCACGGCTTCGTGGTGTCGCGCGAGTGGCTCCGCGTCCGCCGCAAGACCGACGCGCCGCCGGAGCGCGTACCGCTGGCGGCGCCTGGTACGACGCTCACCCTCGCCGTCGGCGATGTCGTCGAGGAGCACGTGCAGGTCGTGAACCCCGAGGACCGCCACTACGTCGCCGTGGTGATGCCGCTCGCGGCGGGCCTCGAGCCGCTCAACCCGAAGCTCGCGACGGCGTCGGCCGACGCCATCCCGGCCGGCACGCTCACCCTCGAGCCGACCTACGCCACCTACCTCGACGACCGCGTCGCCTTCTACTACGACACGCTCGCCAAGGGCACGTACGACTTCTTCGTGCGCACGCGGGCCAGCACGCCGGGCAAGTTCATCCAGCCCGCCGCGCAGGCGGAGACGATGTACGACGCGGGTGTCCGCGGGGGCTCCGCCGGCGCGCGCGTCGAGGTGGCGCCCGCCGCCGAGCGGCGATGAGCCGCGGGCGCGTCGCGGCGGTTCTGGTCGCGCTCGTGCTGGGGGCGGTGGTCGCGACGCGCGCCCGGCTGGTGGCGCCGTCGCCGACGCTGCTCGCGCGCGACGCGCGCGGGCGCTTCCTCGCCGAGATCGACGACGGGAGCGGCGCCGAGGCCGGCTACTGGCCGCTGGCGGCGCTGCCGGCGCGCGTCGTGGCGGCCACGCTCGCGGTCGAGGACCGCCGCTTCTGGCGCCATCCCGGCGTCGACCCGCTCGCCGTGGCGCGGAGCCTGCGGGCGAACTGGCGTGCCGGGCGGCGCACCTCGGGCGCGTCCACGCTGGCGATGCAGGTCGCGCGCATCCAGGCCCCGGGCCCGCGCACGTACCTCCGCAAGGCCGTGGAAGCGCTCACCGCGTGCCTGCTCACCGCGCGCTACGGGCGCGAAGCCGTGCTCGCGCACTACCTCCGCATCGCGCCCTACGCGAACCGCATCCGCGGCATCGGCTTCGCGGCGCGGCGCTACTTCGACAAGCCGGTCGACGACCTGAGCTGGGCCGAGACGGCCTTCCTGACGGCGATCCCGCAGGCGCCGGCGCTGATGAACCCCTACCGCCCGCGCGGGCGCGCGCGCGCCGCGGAGCGCGGGCGGCGCATTCTCGACGCGCTCCTCGCCCGCGGCGCGTTCGGCGCCGGGGAGCACGCCGCCGCCGCGCGCGAGATCGCGGCGCTCGCCGTGCCGCCGCTCGCGCACCGGCCGCCCGAAGCGCTGCACGCCGTGCTGCGCCTCACGCGGCTCGTCCGCGACCCGGCGACGCGCCCGCCGTTCCCGCCCCGCGGCATCCTCGAGACGACGCTCGACCTCGACGTCCAGGCGGCGGTCGCGGCGCGCGTCGCCGGCGCCGTGCGCGCGCTCGCCTCGCGCGGCGCGGGCAACGCCGCCGCGATCGTCGTCGAGCGCGGCACCAACCGCGTGCTCGCCTGGGTGGGCTCGGCGGGCTACTCCGACGCGCGTCACGCGGGCGCGTACGACTACGCGCGGGTGCCGCGCTCGCCCGGCAGCACGCTCAAGCCGTTTCTCTACGCGCTGGCGCTCGAGCGTGGCGTGATCACGCCGGCCACCGTGCTGGACGACATCCTGCGCGCGCCCGGCGACATCGTGAACGCGGACGAAGCGTTCCTCGGTCCCCTGCTGCCGCGCGTCGCGCTGGCCAACTCGCGCAACGTCCCCGCCGCCAACCTCCTCGATCGCCTCGGGCTCGCGGAAGGCTACGCGTTCCTCCGCGACCTCGGCCTCCACGACGGCGCGGTCGCCGCCGAGCACTGGGGGCTCGGGCTCGCGATCGGCGCGCTGCCGACGACGCTCGAGCGCTTGGTGCGCGCGTACACGGTGCTCGCGGGCGACGGCCGCGCGTCCGACCTGGTGTGGTACACGGGCGAACCGCTCGCGCCGCCGCGCCGCTTGCTCGCCGAGGACACGGCGCGGCAGGTGACCCTCTTCCTCGCCGACCCGATGGCGCGCCTGCCGACCTTCCCGCGCATGGGCGCCAGCGAGTACCCCTTCCCGGTCGCCGTCAAGACCGGGACCTCGTCCCGCTACCGCGACGCGCTCACGGTGGCGTACACGACGCGCTACGCGGTCGGCGTCTGGCTCGGCGACCCCGACTACCGGCCGATGAGCCGCTTGACGGCTTTCGCCTCCGCCGCCGGGCTGGCGCAGGAGATCGTCGCCTGGCTGCACCGCGACCAGAGCGGCGGGCTCGACGACCTCCAGTTCCCGCCGCCGCGCGGCTTCCGCCCCGTGCGCGTCTGCGGCGTGACCGGCAAGCGTGCGACGCATGCCTGCGGACAGGTCTACGTCGAGTGGTTCCGCCCCGGCGTGGAGCCGGCGGAGGAATGCGACGCGCACGTCGAGCTCGCCGTCGACAAGCGCGACGGCCTCCTCGCCTCGACGTACACGCCTCCCGGCGCCGTCGAGGTGCGGACCTTCACGACGCTGCCCGCGCGCTACGCCGCGTGGGCGGCGGCGGCCGGGCTCCGGCGTCCGCCGGCGGCGGTGAGCCCGCTCGGCGCGCCGCCGGGCGCGCGCGCCGCCCGCGGGCCGCCGGCCCCGCTCGCGCGCGGCGGCGCGCCGCGGCTCCGCATCCTCGCGCCGCGCGGCGGGACGCGGCTCGTGCGCGACCCGGAGAGCCCACCCGCGCTCGGCACGCTCGCGCTCCGCGTCCTCGTCGATCCGCCGGCGGCACAGGTCGTGTGGTACGTCGACGACGCGCCCTTCGAGGTCGTCGACTACCCGTACACCACCCGCTGGGCACTCCGGCCGGGCGACCATACGTTCCAGGCGCGGCTGCCGTGGACCAACGTCGCGTCGACCGCGGTGCGCGTGCGCGTGCAGTGAGGCACAGGACACGTCGCCGCTTGGCGCGACAGGCCTCGACTGCGCGAGGGCGTCCGTGCGTTGACATAGCGTCGTCACCCGGGGTCCTCCTGCTGGGGGAAATTCGTAAGGGGGACGAATGTTCTTGCCCCAAGGGACCCCGGGTGAACGAACGTGGTTCACACCTAGGCGACGGTGAAGTGATAGCCGATGTTGCCCGAGTAGCCGACCGCATGCTCAACGATGACCTGCAGCAGATGATTCAACCCCAGAGGAAAGTCGACTTCCGCGTGAACCGTACCAGAGAACCAGTCGTTCAGAATGTCTACGCGGTTCGCGTCAGGGCAGGCGCCACAGGTGTCCACGACGACCGTGCAGCTTCACCTTCGACGCCGACAGCCCGTCGTCGATCCGATCCTGCATCTACGCCGCGCGGCCGCCACTGGGGGGACCATCCGGGCGCGGCGCGAGGTGCCGGCACGAGCGGCAGCGACGTGCCTGCCTACTAGGCAGCGAATTCCCCATCGGGCCGCGTCCCGCGGCACGCCCGACCCCGCCTCGTGCGGTGCGGCCGCGGCCTTTTCGCCGGGGGCGTGGCACCCGGGTTGCTGATGAGGGGCGGAGATGCTCGGACTCGTCCTCACCGCCGGCGGTGCGCGGGGCGCCTACCAAGCGGGCGTTCTCAAGCGGATCGGCGAGCTGGCCCTGCTGCGCGACGCGCCGCTCCCGTTCCAGGTCGTGACCGGCGCGTCGGCCGGGGCGATCAACGGGGCGCTCGTCGCCTCGCGGAGCGCGAGCTTCCGTGAGGCGACGCGGTCCGCCGCCCAGCTGTGGTCGGGCGTCAGGATGGAGCAGGTGTTCCGCACCGACGCGTGGTCGCTCGGGATGGGCGCCCTCGGCATGGTGCGGGACATGACGCTCGCCGGGTTCCTCGGGCACACGGTGACCCAGTCGCTCTTCGACGCCTCGCCGCTCTACGAGCTCGTGAGCCGTCACTTCGACGCGGGTGGGATCGCCGAGGCGATCGAGCGCGGGCACCTCTACGCGCTCGCGATCACGGCGACGAGCTACCACTCCGGGCGTTCGTATACCTTCGTGCAGGGACGTCCGGGGCACCCGGTGTGGACGAAGAGCCGCCGCGTGGTCCTGCCGGTGGAGCTCGGGCCCGACCACGTGTGTGCGTCGGCGGCGATTCCGATCGTGTTCCCGCCGGTCCGGGTGGCCTCGATCGCGGGCGACCTCTACTTCGGCGACGGCGGGCTGCGCCAGGTGACGCCCTTCAGCCCCGCGATCCGCCTGGGTGCGAGCCGCGTGCTCGCGGTCGGCATCCGCTCCCAGCGGGCCTCCGACGCCCTCTCACGGGAGGAGCTCGGCACTGCGGAGGAGGCAGGTCTCCAGGGCCCGAGCATCGTGCGTCCGCCGCTCGCGCAGATCTGCGGCGTGTTCCTGAACGCCATCTTCCTCGACCACCTGGACAGCGACCTCGATCACCTCCGGCGCATGAACGAGCTGATCCGCTCGTACGGGACTGCGGTCGGGGACGGCGACCCGCGGTCGCCGGCCGTGAGCGAGCCGATGCGCCTCGTCACCCCGCTCGTCATCACGCCGTCGGAAGACCTGGCGCTCGTGGCGCAACGCTTCGCGCATCGGATGCCGCGCCTCGTCCGCTACCTGATGGACGGCCTCGGCACGCCCGACGCGCAGAGCGCGGACCTGATGAGCTACCTGCTCTTCGACGGCACGTACACGCGAGCGCTCGTCGACATCGGCTACCGCGATGCCGACGAGCGGGCGGAGGAGATCGAGGCTTTCCTGGCAGCGGCGGCGGCCGAAGGCGCGACCTCGCGGAGCACGCGCTGGGTGAAGGCGAGCCGCCCGCCGTAGGCCTACGTCCGCGTCACCTGCGGCACGTGCGCCCCGGGAACGACGTACGCGTCGGCCGACAGCGGCAAGTTCTTCATCATGTCGAGTGGGCCGTCGAATCGGGCGGCTTCGAAGCCAGCGGCGACATGACCCCCAACCCCCTTCCGACGACGACGGCGTGCGTGCGCTTCGAGCAGCCCGGGACGACCGAGCTCGACTGGAGCGACGCGACCTTCTCGATCGTGCCACAGGGTCGGACGCCGGTGGAGGTGGTGAGTGAGGCGTTGACGCCGCGTCCGCCGCGGCGCTAAGCCGCGGCATGGCCTACACGCTCATCACCGCCGAGCGCCGCGACGCGGTCGCGCTCATCACCCTCAACCGTCCCGAGCGCTTGAACGCCTGGATGCCGGCGATGGCCGTCGAGCAGGCGGCGGCGATCGAGGAGGCGAACGCCGACCCGGCGGTCGGCGCCATCGTCATGACCGGCGCGGGGCGCGGCTTCTGCGCCGGCGCCGACATGGAGGCGACCTTCAAGTCGCGCATCGAGGGCGTCGACCCGGGCGAGAACACCGCCGGCGGCTCGGGCGGCATGCCCGCGAGCCTCGACTGGGTGGGGCTCCTGCGGCGCTCGAAGCCGCTGGTCGCGGCGGTGAACGGCGCCGCGGTCGGCATCGGCATGACGATGATCCTGCCCTTCGACGTCATCCTCGCTTCGGAGAAGGCGCGCTTCGGGATGCTCTTCATCAAGGTGGGGCTCGTCCCCGAGCTGGCGAGCACGCACTTCCTGGTGCAGCGGATCGGTTTCGGGCACGCCAGCGAGATGTGTCTCTCGGGAAAGCTCTACGGCGCCGCGGAAGCGCACGCGTGGGGTCTCGCCGACCGCGTCTTCCCGCCCGACGACCTCGTGCCGCAAGCGCTCGCGCTGGCCGCCGAGATGGCGCAGAACCCCGACCCGCAGCTCCGCATGATCAAGGAGCTGCTGTCGCGCAACGGGACGTCGACGGATCTGGGCGCCGTGCAGCGGCTGGAGACCGAGATGCTGGTACGCTGCTGGGCGTCGGCGGAGCACCGCGAGGCGGTCGCCGCCTTCCTCGAAAAGCGCGCGCCGCGTTTTCGCTGAGGCGCGCGTGGGCCGCCGGCGAGGGCCGACGTCGCGAGCCGTTTGGGCGTGGTCGCCTAAACCCCGCATGCTTTCGTGCGTAGGGTAAAAGACCTCCCGAGCTCGGCGCGCGGCTCTACCGGGCTCCAATGCGTCCGCCCACCTTGCTAGGCGCGCTTGACGATTGGGCGCAGTCAGCTAAGTCGGCTCGTTTTCCATTGTCCAAACCGAAGGCGCGACGGGTTCACTTGACAGCCGGCAAGCGTTGGGTAAGATTTAGTCTTACCGAGTAAGAACCATGCCACGCGAAACCAAAACCGTAACGATCTCCCTCCCGCCCGACATGGCCAAGGAGGTCGAGCACGTCCGAAAGGCCGAACACCGCACGAGCTCCGAGCTTTGGCGCGAGGCGATGCGCGACTACCTGCGCGCGCGGACTCTCCCTGCCTACGTTCCTACCCGCGCCGAGCTCCGTGCTATAGAGCGGGGTCGCGCCGCCATTCGACGCGGCGACTACTACACCCTCGATGAGTTCCGTACCCACCTCTTGGGAGCTCCGCGTCCACAAGCCAGCTCGAAAAAGTCTGGCCTACGCGCCACGTCCCGAACGCGAAAGACTCGTCGCCGCTCTTGAGGCGATGACCGTGGACCCCTTCGCCGGGGACGTCCAACCCTCGAAGGGCCACCCCGTCGCCTTCCGTCGTCGCGTGGGTAACTGGCGCATCTTCTTCGAGGCCGACCGCGCCCACCGCGTAGTCGAAATCACTGACATCGTGCGGCGTACCTCAACCACCTACCGCAAACGTTAGGGGGCGCAAACCCGCATCCTTCCGCTCCTTTGAAATCAAATGCTGCGGGTTGAGAATCGGGAGGTCATCCGCTCGTGGTTGGTCGCCAATGAAGGGCTACCCAACGGCACGCCCTTCTCTCGAGACCACTTCGAGCAGTTGCTTTCGAGCATCAAGCAGCAGATACGCAAGCTCTCAGACCAGGAGCTCGAAGTGAATGTTGAAGCGAAGGCGCGCAGCGACCCGGAGGGCTCTCGGCGCCTGCTGACGTGGCGATGGACGAGGTGTGTCATCTCCCTCAAAGATTTCGGCCCATGGCGAACCGTTGGAGACGCGCTGCCACTTGCGGCATGCAGAGACTCCGCCGTGGAAGCCGCTCGTTTCATCTCACGTTTTCCCGAGCTGCCTCCCGAGCTAACGGCTCCCGATGCCTGGAGTTGACCCGTTCTCGTAGACACCAACCCCCTTTCGGGGAAAGACCTCAATCGCGACCCTGGCCCCGGGCGTCGCGTCGGTCCCCGGCGACTTCGCTAGCGTTCGTCGAGCAGGACGCGGCGGGCGCTTCGTTCCGTGAGGTCGGCGATGAAGTCGCCGTGGTACGCCGGGCGCGCCTCGGTGAAGACCACGACCACCATCTCCCGCCCCGAGGCGACGTGACGCACGATGCCGGCGTCGGCGTAGATCGGGCCCCAGGTGCCGCTCTTGGCGTAGACTTCGAGGCCGCCGACGCGGGTCGCGCCGCCCGCCAGACGGTGCACGAGGTGCCGCTGCTCGTGCGGGTCGCGCCGCATGCGGCGGCGGACGGTCGCGGAATCCTCGGGCGTGAGCGCGCGGTCCGTCGCCAGCAGCGCCAGCAGCTTGGCGGTGCCGATCGCGGTCATCGCCTGGCGGTTCGGGAGCTCGCCGCTGCGCGAGGGGAGGCCGCCCGGGATCGAATGGTCGCGGAGGAACTGCTCGTCGCGCCCGGCGAGGTCGCCGGTGCCGTCGTAGGTGGGAGCGACGCAGTGGAGGTCGGTGATGCCGAGCGTCTGGAGCCAGCGCAGCACGCCGAGCCGGCGCTCGCGGAAGGCGGCGTAGGCGTCGGGCGGCAGCACCGGGCCGGACTCGGTGCCGGTCAGGCGAGCGAAGACCCGCTGCGTCGCCTGGTTGCTGCTCTCGCGGATCATGTGCGTGAGCTGGTCGTCGAGGGCGTCGTCGATGCGCAGCCGGCCCTCCTCCTGGAACGCATAGGCCGCCATCAGGTACACGAACTTGACGACGCTCGCCGGGTAGATCGGCGCCTCGCCGTGATGGTCGGCGAGGCGCGGCGGCTCGCCGCGGGCGAGGTCGAGGACGGCGACGCGGATCGCCGTCTGGCGAAGGTTGGAATCGGCGGCGACGGCGCGCTCGATCGCCGCGTCGAGGAACGTCTGCAGCTCCGGCGACGGCCGGATCGTCGCCAGCCAATCGCGGGCGCCGGCGGGTGGCGGCGCCGCGCCGGCGGTGGCGCAGAGCAGGGGGATCAGCAGGACGAGGGGCCACATCCGCGCACGATAGCGGTTTCCGCGCGGCAATTCTCCTGCCCCCCGATTTAGGCTAAAGGAGTCGCGCCTCGGTGGGAGGCGAAGGAGGACACCCGGTGCGGCACAGGTGGATGGTGGTGGTGACCTGCGCGCTCGTCGCGCTGGCTGGCGTCGCGCGGCCGGCGCGGGCGCTGCGTGCGCTCGACCTGACGCCGCAGCAGGAGAAGCAACTGCGCGCGAACTTCCTGCTCTGCCTCGCGAAGCTGAAGGGCCCCTACACCGAGAACTACTGCGTCTGTCGCAACGGCGAGAAGCTCTCGGTGACCGGGCCGGACGGCAACGTGCGGAGCCCCTGCGGCACCAATGAGCTCTTCTGCGCGGCCTACCGCGCGCCCTGGGCCGACGCGCTCGCGCACGAGCGGATGTACATCGCGAACATCTTCTCCCGCGACCTCTACGAGTGGGACAAGTTCTCCGATCACCACGACCTGGTGCGGGGCTACATCCTCGAGAAGTACTTCGTCGAGACCAACCCGACGCACAAGCTGGCGGAGCTGCGCGCGTACGGCGGGCTCTCGGGCTCGGAGTACGAGACGGGCGCCTCGGCGACCTTCTTCGAGCGCTACCTGGCGTCGCCCGAGTTCGACGACGCCAGGCACTTCCTCCTCGCCTACGAGATCCAGAAGCGCTTCTTCGTGCGCCAGGACCTCGGCCAGATCCAGAAGGTCCGCGCCATGGCGGTGCGGGTGCAGAACGCCAACGCCAAGTTCAAGCCGCTGCGCGACGCCGTCCACAACCAGATCTCCGCCAGCCTCCTGCCGCAGCTCACCGCCTTCCGGAACGGGCTCTCGGCGGGCGAGACGCGCTCCGAGGTCGACGACATCATCAGCGAGGTCACGAAGCTCACGCAGCTCGACGAGGGCGCGCTCCAGACCCAGGTCACCGCGCTCCAGGACGCGGCGCTGCGTGCCAAGGTCGGGGCGCTGGTGCCGGCCGCCAACGCCGACCCGGTCGACGCCGTCGTGTCGCTCGCGAACCTGATGGTGACGGCGCGCCAGACCGTCGCCGGGCGCAAGGCGTCGCCCGGCGACGCGCGCAAGCTGGTCGACCTGGACATCACCGCCGCCGCGGTCCTCCAGCGTCGCGGCAACGCGCTCCTCGACTCCAACCCCGCGCTGACCGCGAAGCAGTACGTGCGGCTCCTGACCGCGCTCACCGACGGCGCCTACGGCGCGGGGCTCCTGACGCCGCGCGAGCGCGAGTCGGCCGGCGCGACGCTCCGCGACCTGGCCGACACCGCGAAGCGGCCGCGCGCCGAGCTCACGGCGCGGCTCAAGGCGGCCGAGCGCGTCGTCGAGTGGGCGCAGGCCAACGCGCTCATCGGCTTCGCCGAGGTGTGGGCGCCGTGGAACCTGCTCCTGCCGCAGGTCGCCTCGATCGGCGACGACATCCTGCGCGGCTCGCCGCTCCTCCTCTACGCCCGGGTCGCACGCCGGCTGGACGACTTCGCCGCCGGCAAGGCCCGCATCCGGCACGATCTCTTCGGCGCGGAGCTGGACACCGACGTGCGCGCGCTCAACCCCGGGCTCGCGGTCGGCAGGCTCCGCGTCGCGCCCAAGGAAGGCGCGTTCTCCCGCGACGACGTCGTCGCGCTGCCCGACACGCCCGCCGACCTCGAGCCCACGGCCGGCATCTTGACGCAGGGCGAGGGCAACGTGCTCTCGCACGTGCAGCTGCTGGCGCGCGCGCTCGGCATCCCGAACGTCGTGGTCGGTCCGGGGGCCTACGTCAAGGTGAAGCCGCACGACGGCGAGCAGGTCTTCTACATCGTCACCCCGGGCGGGCGCGTGATCCTGAAGGACGTGGCGGCGATGACCGCCGAGGAGCGCGCCGTCTACGAGGAGTACACGCGCAACCAGAAGCGCAGCGCCGACGGGAGCCTCGAGGGCGGGGCGAGCAAGCTCCACATCGACAAAGCCCGCATCGACGTGGCCGGCAAGGCGCCGCGCGACCTGGTGACCGTCCGCCGGGCCGACTCGGGCCGGACGTGCGGGCCGAAGGCCGCCTTCCTCGGCGAGCTGAAGCACCTCTTTCCCGACCACGTCGCGCGCGGCGTCGTGGTGCCGTTCGGCGCCTACTACGACCACTACCAGCACGCCCCGGTCGCCGTCCCCCTGAAGTACAAGGCGCTCGGCCTGGCCAAGCCCGACGAGCTGCTGCCCGTCTTCGTCGAGCGCACCTACCACGAGTTCTTCGACGTCATGATCCCGGCCAAGAAGAGCGAGAAGGAGCTGTCGGGCTGGATCACGACGCGCCTGGAGGTGATCCGCGACTCGATCCAGCAAGCGCCGCTCGCGCCCGAGCTGAAACGGGGCATCCGCGACGAGCTCGACAAGGTCGGGCTCCTCACCGGCCCCAACAAGACCGACACCGTCGGCTGCTTCGTGCGCAGCGACACCAACGTCGAGGACCTCGACAACTTCAACGGCGCCGGCTTGAACCTGACGGTCTTCAACCGCAAGTCGCTCGACGACATCTACGAGAGCCTGAAGGAGGTGTGGGCGTCGCCGTTCGAGTTCCGGTCGTTCTCGTGGCGTCAGACGCTGATCGACGAGCCGCTCTGGGTGCTGCCCTCGGTCGTGATCCTCGAGTCGGTCCCGAACGAGAAGTCCGGCGTCCTCGTCACCGCGGACATCGACACGGGCGACCTCCACAAGATGGTGGTGGCGACCTCGGAAGGCGTCGGCGGGGCGGTGGACGGCACCTCGGCGGAGACGCTCCTCTGGTCGCCCGACAAGGTCGAGCTGCTGACGCTCTTCAAGTCGCCGTGGCGGCGCACGCTCCTCCCCGGCGGCGGCAGCGAGATCGTCGCCGCGTCGGGCAAGGACCACGTGCTCGAGCCCGACGAGCTGAAGCAGATCATCGACGCGGGCAAGAAGATCGGGGAGAGCCTCGAGCCGTCGCGCGACCCGGCCGGGCGCCCGCGGCCGTGGGACATCGAGTTCGGCTTCCGCGGCGGCAAGCTCTGGCTCTTCCAGTGCCGTCCGTTCTGCGGCAACGACGCCTTGAAGAACGTCCCCGCGCTCGCCGCGCTCGAGGTCCAGAGTGGGGACGCCAAGGAAGAGGTTTCACTCGACGAGGTGATCCGGTGAAGGCTCTGCTGGCGGTCCTCGCCCTGGCGCTCGCCGTTTCACCGGCGCGCGCCGCGCTCGACGCGACCGACACCACGTGGGACGGCAGCGAGCCGCCGAAGGGCGTCTACTTCTACTGGTACGAGCCGTCCTTCTACACCGGCTTCGCGCCGCGGACGCAGGAGCCCGAGCGCCTCCACATCCAGCTCTCCCGCGGCCAGCAGGTGCGCGTCACGCTCGTCCTCGGCGAGCGGCAGCTCGACGCCTACCTCGACGACCTGGTCGCGCGCCGCCAGGTCTACCAGGAGCTGATCGACGGCAAGATCATCGAGCTGACGACCAACAAGGAGTACGAGCGCTTCACGGCCAAGCTCGACGAGGTGGGCGTCGCGGAAGCGGCGAAGAGCCGCGCGACCCTCGGCCCCGACGCCTACCGGCTGAAGAGCCTCGATGTCATGACGAAGCTCAACCCCGAGCGCGTCTTCCGCATCGGCATCTCGCTCGATCGCCTGCTCGCGAGCTGGCACGCGCGGCTCGCCGGACTCGGCCCCGACGACCTCGGCTCGGCCGCCAAGAAGCTCGACGCCGCCAACGCGCTCGTCCCCGGCCGCGTGAACCTCTACGAGCTGGGCCCGGAGCTGGACGCCTCGCTCGCCAAGGCGGTCGAGCTGGCGCACGCCGGGAAGCCCGACGCGCCCGCCTTCCGCGACCAGGCCACGGCCTTCCTCGAGCGCGCCACGGGCGGGCGCTACCGCTTGCACGACAAGGCGGTCGAGGCGGTCGAGTTCACCACCATCTATCCCGCGGGCACGGTCGACGCGACGACGACCTACAAGGGCGAGAAGCTCCCCGACTTCGGCGTCACCGGCGTCTGGTCGCTCACCCGGCGGACGCACGGGCAGGGCATCCTCGGCATGGTGGACTACCTCTCTCCCAACCCCGGCTACGGCTTCATCAGCATGCTGCCGTACCAGTACGCCGGCGGCATCACCTACAACGCCTTCCACAACGCCGGCGTGCGCTGCGGCCTCGGCGAGACGCCCTTTCTCCCCAGCGCGTGGCGCCGCGTGATGAGCGAGCGCGACCCGAAGAAGGCCTATCAGAACCTGTGGATCATCAGCCGCGGCCCCACCTCGCACGGCTGCACGCGGCTCGCCTCGGGGCACATGAGCGAGCTGCGCCAGATCGTGCCCACGGACTCCGAGGTGCTGGAGCACGTGGCGACGTTCCGCAACCTGCCGGGATGCTACGACGCCTTCGACATCGACGGCGACGGCAAAGCGGAGGTGATGGGCGTGCAGTACTACCTCGCCTTCAAGAGCCACGAGCACACGCCGGTGAAGTCGTACGCGTCGAACCACCGCGAGCCGTTCTACCGCTGGCTCTACGGCACCAACGTCAACTACGGCGAGGTCGGCCACGTGACGCTGAAGGAGGTCCCGGTCTGCCGTTTCGTCGGCAAGAAGGCGGAGGAGGCCGAGGTGCTGCGCGACATGCCGCTCTACGAGGCGAAGTTCGCCCCCGAGCCGATCCAGTTCTACCGCACGAAGCCGGCGCCGTTCGACAGCGACCGCGGCTTCGAGTTCAACCGCGAGCTGCGCAAGGTCGGCCACGGCCACACCCTCGACCGCGCGAGGCTCTTCCTCAAATGACGGCGCGCGCGCTGGTTCTCGCCCTGCTTGCCGCCGTCGCGACGGCGCGCGCCGGCGGCCCCACGCTCGAGGGTCCGCCGCAATACGGCATCTACTACGACCGGCCCGAGCCGTCCTTCTACACCGGCTTCGCGCCGCGCACCCTCGACCCGCACCGCATCCACGTCCACCTCGGTCGCGGCGACCAGTTCCGCCTCACCGTCGTGCTCGCCGACGACGTGCTGCGCGAGTACACGCGCGACCTCCACGAGCGGGCGCGGACGTATCGCGCCCTGGTGGACGGCGGCCGTCTCGTCCTGACCCAGAACGAGGGCCTCGCCGAGTTCGAGCGGAGGCTCGGCGAGATCGGGCTCGACCGCCTCGTCGCCGAGGAGGCGAAGCTCGCGCCCGCGGCACTCCGCGAGCGCAACTTGGCACTCCTCGAGCGCTTGAACCCCGGGCTCGTGTTCCACCTCCGCATGCCGCTCGACGACGTGATCCGCCGCTGGCAGGGGCGGGTGCTGCCCGACGACGCCCGCGCCATGAGCGCCGAGCGCCGCGTCGAGCTGCTGAACGCCATGCTGCCGACGCGCCTCTTCGTCGCCGAGGTCGCGCCCGAGGAAGCGCGTGAGCTGGACGCGCTCGTGAAGCAGGCGTCGGCGGGCGCCGACCCGCGCGCGCTTCGCCCGGCGTTCGTCCGCCTCCTCGACCACGTCGGCCGGGGCTTCTATCCCGCCGCCGGCGACGCGCTCGTCTTCGACGAGTTCACGGCGATCTACCCGGTCGGCACGTGGAACGACTACACCGTCGTCCACGGCCGCCAGATCCCGGCCTATCCCACCCCCGGCCGGCACGCCTTCACCACGCACCAGCGCACCAAGACGCCCGACCACGTGCCGACCGACACCGAGTACAGCTACTTCCCGTGGCTGCCGTACATCCACATCGGCACCCGCATGCACGACGCCGTCCACACGCTCTGGTGGACGATGCCGACGGCCGAGACGTCCTTCCTGCCCGCGGCGTGGCGCGCCGACCCGCACCGCTACCTCTGGCTCTTGTCGCGTGGTCCCATGTCGCACGGTTGCACGCACCTGAACGCCGGCCACATCTCCGAGCTGCGCCAGGTGCTGCCCGCCGAGACCGAGCAGCTCTTCGAGGTGGACGTCTTCCTGAACACCTCGCCGCTCTACGACGTCTTCGACATCGACGGCGACGGCACCCCGGAGGTGATGGGCGTCCGCTACTTCATCGCCTACGCCCTCGACAAGGCGAACCGGCCCGACCACCTGCGCGCCCCCAACGAGCGCCACGCCTACTACGACTGGCTCTACGGCGGGGAGCTCGAGTACGACGGACAGGACCGCGGCGTCTTCCGGAGGATCCGCGACTGCCGCTTCGTCGACCGCAAGGCCGTGGACGGCGCGGAGTACGAGCGCATCGCGCTGCACGAAGCGGCGTACGAGCCGGAGAAGATCCAGTTCTACCGGCTGGTAGACGTCGATTTCGCACGCGAGCTGCGCAAAGTGAGCGTGCGGCACCCGTTCCGGGGCGTCGGCGGGACGGCGATGAGCGCGCGATGAACCGGTCTACGAGCAGGTCAGGTACGGCGAGCCCGCGTCGGGATGGTGCGTCCAGACGCACGTCACGGTCGCGCTGGCATGGGTCGCCCGGACGGTGAAGTCGGTAGTCGTTCCCAACGTGCTGCACAGCGTGCCGTCGGAGGGCGTGAAGTCGGGCAGCGCGTTGCAGGGGCCCGAGAAGTAGCTCTGGTGCGCGGCGAAGTAGATCGCCTGCGCCCGCGCGGCCGCGGTGACGTCCGATGCGACGCGCGCGTTGTACGGAGGCTGGTCATGCACCGTCCCACCGCCGAGCCGGCTCAGATCGATGTGGGCGAACAGGTTCGTGTGGATGCGCTGCCAGACCAGGGCCCCGATGATCATGGGGGGAGCGAGCACCGCCCCGAGAGCGATCACGAACAGGAGCGTCAGGACGGGCACGTACACCGACCGCCGGAGCCCCGGAGCGGTCAGAGCGCGATTCGTCACGGCGCCGGGTGCGTTGTCCCGCATCAGGTGCTCGATGTCGTCGCTCATCAGGGTCGGTACGGTCAGGGTGACCAACGACCCGAGCAGCCACGATCGACGCCGCAGCCCGAGTGCCAAGTGGCGGCCTTCGGCCCCGACCCGCGCGCGCCACTCGATGTCGCTCCACGGGACGGTGCTTCCGTACAGCCAGGGCCCGTTCTTCGTCAGCGCGGGGCGATCCGAGAAGAACATCGCGGCCAGCGCGAAGTACGTTCCCATCCGCACCCACGGGATTGCGGGCATCGCGCTCACCAGCTCGAAGACGCCCACGAAGGCCGCGACGCACCCGAAGCCGAGCGAACGGCGATCGATTCCGAGGTCGAGGAGGACCTCCTTCGGGCGGCGCACGAGCAGCGTGGCCACGACCCCCAGACAGGAGACGATCACCCCGCATCCGAGCCACCGCGCGACCCACGGCGTCATCACGGTCGGGAAGAACGCACCGACGACGGACACGAGGGACACCACGAGCGCGCCCCGAACGAGCGGGTTCGAACCCTGGCGCGGCCCAAGCTGCGAGGCGGCGTAGCGCACGACCACCACCGCGGCCACCACGGCGCCCAGGACCGGCAGGAAGATCCACAGGAACGGGGTATACGCGCCCATGTCGGCGAATCAGTGTCGCAGGCACCCGCTCGGGTCTCAAGCCGACGAACGGGCGGCGTCCCAGTTGGCCGGCGGTCGTCTACGACGCGGCGCCGCCGCCGCGCTCGTTCTGCTCGCGCAGCCGTCGCGACAGCGTCTGGCAGATCGCGATCGCGATGCCGGGATGCTCGTCCATCACCTGGAGGAGGTCGTTCCGCTCGAGGCGAAGGACGCGGACGCGGCTCTCCGCCATGACCGTCGCGGCGCGCGTCGCGCCGTCGAAGAGCGCCATCTCCCCGAAGAACTCGCGCGGGCCGAGGCGGGCGAGGAAGCGGTCCTCGCGCGTGACGCGGACGGTGCCGGAGAGGATCACGTACATGCCGTCGTCGAGGTCGCCCTCGCGGACGATCGTGGTGCCGGCGGCGTGGGCTTCCTCCCGGACGACGGCGGCGAGCTCCGTCAGCTCGCGCGTGGTCAAGCGGGCGAAGAGGTCGAGGCTGCGGAGCTGGAGCACGATCTCCACCCGGTCGAGCATGCGGGCGTCATCATCACTCAGATCGCCGCCGCGGGCCAGCGCGTGCGCCGGCGTCGGGTCGAAGGCGAGCTGACCGGGCACGACTTCGACGGGACCGCCGGCGCGGCCGAGCGTCTCGGCGTCGAGCGTGGCGGCGAGGAAGGTGAGCGCCAGCGGGTCCTGGTCGGCCAGCGTGTCGTGGAGCGCCGACTCCGCCGGCGGCAGCGCGCGCGGGGCGCGCTCCTCGAGGAGCGGCAGCACGCGGGCCGACTCCTCGGGCGGGAGCAGCGCTTCGAGCGCTTCGACGAGCACCGCGCGGCCGCGTCCCGGGGCGCAGCGCGCGAGCAGGCGGCCGAGGACCGCGATCCGCTCCTCGTGCCGGAGCGTCGCGAGCAGGAGGAGCGCGGTGTGGACGCCCTCGTCGACGCGCTCCCCGAGCCGCTGCAGCACCAACGCGGACACGCGCCCGGCGCCGAGCGCGTGGAGCTGCGTGCGCGCGCGCGCGGCGGCTTCGAGCTCGCGGTCGAGGACTTCGCGCAGCGCCGCGACGTCCAGCGGCAGGTCGGCGAGGACGGGCAGGACGGCGTCGCGCGTCGCGCGCTTGCCCGAGCGGAGCGCCTCGAGCAGCGCCGGCATGGCGGCGGCGCCGAGGAGGTGCACGGCTTCGCGAGCGGCCGCGGCTTCGGCGTCGTCGTCGGCGGCCAGCCGCGACACGACCCAGGCGGCGTGCGGCTCGAGACGCGTGTGCCCGACGAAGCGGAGCACCGCGGCGCGCACGCGCGGGTCGGCGTCGGACGCGTGCGCGCAGACGAGGTTGCCCACCGACGCGAGCCGCGGGCCTGCCTGCGCGGCGACGGCCGCGAGCGCGTCGGCGGCGCGCGCGCGCTCGCGCGGCGACGCGAGCAGCGTCGTGAGGAGCGCGACCCGCGCCTCCCAGCGGCCGGCGCCGTCCGGGCCGAGGAGCGAGGCGCGCAGCTCCTCGAGCGCCACCTCGCGGGCGGCGGCGTCCTCGCTGGCGAGCCCGCCGGCCAGGAGCGCGTCGAGCTCGGTGCCGCGACGGAGCCCCGCGGCGGCCGCCAGGCGGACGGCCTCCGCGGGGTCGTCGAGCCAGCGGGGCAGCATGTCGGCCGCGGCGTCGGGGCGGAGCCGCGCCACCGCCTGCACCAGGTGCGCCCGCTCGCGCGGCGTGAGCGCGCCCGGCTGGGCGAGCAGCGCTTCGAGGTCGCGCGCGGAGTCGGGCGCCGGCAGGCCGACGCCGCCCCGCTCGAGCACCCGGTGCACGGCTTCGACGAGGAGCGCGCGGTTCTCCACCGGCGCGCGCCGGGTGGCACGCGCCAGCGCCTCGACGGCGCGCGCCGGCGGTCCCTCGACGACCAGCGCGCAGGCGGCGCGGCAGCGCTGCGGGTCGGGGTCGGCGAGCGACGCTTCGAGGACGCGGAGCGTGCCGGAATCGATCATCTCCCCGAAGGCCGGCGCGTCGCCGCCGTGCCCGCGGCCGGCGCGTGCGACCTCGACCAGCAGCGTGGGGTAGATGCGCCAGAGGGCGGCTGTGACGACGAGCCAGAGCGCGGCGATCGGCAGCCCGGCGTACCCCACCCACGCGGGCGTGCCGAGGGCGAGCGCGGCGAGGATGATCAGGTTGCCGAGCGCGCCTCCCGCGCGCCGCACCGTGCCCTCGACCAGCGTGGTGACCGCCGGACGCACGCGCTCGCGGAAGAGCGTCACCAGCACCTTCTGCGCCGGGTCGTACACGGCGTGGTCCTGGAGCGTCACGCCGGCCACCGCCGCGACGCCGGCCGGGAGCCCGAGCCGTACGCTCAAGCCGAGGAAGCCGAGGAGGTAGACGACGGGCGAGAGGGTGGCGGCGAGCGGCACGCCGATGGTGCGGAACAGGCGCGCCGTGCCGGCGAGCTGGAGCCCGAGCACGCCGACGTTGATCCAGCCGCGGAAGCGGGCGTAGAGGTCGAGCAAGCGCTGCTCGCCGTTCGCGCCCTTGGTCGCCAGGTCGGCGACGTACGAGAACTGGAAGTAGAGCATCGGGCCGAGCGTGCCGGCGAGGAGCGCGCCCGCGACCAGGAGGCGGAAGAGGCCGCCCTCGCGCCAGAGGGCGCTGAGGACGGGCAGCGCGTCGTGCCGGGGCGCGCGGGCCCCGGTCGCGCGCCCGACGCGCATCGGGGCGCGTCCGCGGAGCGCCGCGGCGAGCCCGCCGGCGAGCGCGAAGGCGAGGGCGGCGACGGGCAGCAGCGACGCGATGCCGAGCGCGCGGCCGAGCGGGCCCGAGGCGAAGCTGCCGCCGATCATGCCGAGCGTCCCGCCCGCCATCATGGGCGCGTAGAGCCGCTTGCCCTGGCGGCCGTGCAGCAACCCGCCGAGCGCGATCCAGAGCGCGACCAGCGCGATCGACTCGATCTGCTTGGCGGCGATCACGAGCAGCACGAACGCGGGGCGGACGTCGCCCACGACGAGCAGCCAGAGCGGCACGAGCGTCGCGGCGAGGAGGAAGAACGTCCGCACGAGGAGGCGTAGGTGCTCGGCGCGCGCGGCCAGCCGCCCCACCCGCGAGGTCGTCCAGGCGAGGAGCAGCGAGTTCACGAGGAACACGAGCGGCAGGTAGCCGACGCCGACGCGCTTCAGGAAGAACGTCTCCGAGACGTTGGTGAGCGAGACGGCCGCCCAGCCGAGGAGGAAGAAGGTGGCGGCGCCCCAGGCGAAGACGCGTCCCTCGCCGGGCTCGAGCCCGATGGCTCGCGCGAGGCGGCGGAGCGCGGTCATGCCGCGACGCGCTCGGGGGCGGGCGCCGTGAGGCGGGTGTGCTCGCGCACGACGACGGCCGCGCACGTCAACCAGAGCGCCACGAGCGCCACGTTGAACAGGAAGAAGGAGCGGGTCGAGAGGGCGAAGACCTGGACGCCGACCAGCACGGTGGCCGCCGCCAGCCCGTCGCCGACGCGCACGAAGAGGGTTTCGATCGCGGGCTTCGCCTTGTACTTCATCTCGGCGGTGGTCGGCAGCCAGAGCACGTGCCGCGCCGTGTTGTTGATCGAGTAGGAGGTGGAGTTCTCCGCGGTCTTCATCACCTGGACGACGAGCAGGACCGGCAGGAACGCCATCGCCGCGTAGCTGACGAGCGAGATCGTCGGCAGCAGGAGCAGGATCAGGCCGAAGCCCCCGTACTTGAGGAGCCGCGAGGCGAGCAACGCCTGGAGGACGAGGGCGCAGGCGTTCACCCAGAAGAAGAAGTTGCCGTAGAAGGCGGTCGTCCCGGTCTGCACGTACGAGCGCACGAGGTGGGGCTCGGTGAGGCCGCGCGCCGCGAGCTGGTGCTCGAGCGCCTCCTGCACGACCTGGAAGAGGAGGTTCTCGCCGTTGGTGCTCACCCAGTTGGTGAGCAGCGCGACCGCCGCCACGGCGAGCAGGTAACGGTGGCGGCGGACGAGCGCCAGGGCGCCGGCCCCGGCGCCGCGCGCGGCCGACTTGGCGGCGGTCGCCCGCGCCGCGCCGTGTCCCGCCCCGGTCCGCCCGCGCGCGTCGGCGACGGCGGTCAGGGCGATGGAGAGCGCGAGCGGCACGTTCGCCGCGAGGAGGAGGGAGCCGCTGTCGATCATCCCGGAGCCGACGATCGTCTCGGTCAGGTACGAGCCCGCGGTCGCGCCGGCGGTCGCGCCGATGGCGATGAGCGGCAGCAGGCGCTGCCCGCCCTCGTCGCTGTAGAGGTCGGCGGCGAAGGCCCAGAACTGCGACACGACGAAGACGCCGAACATCCCCACCCAGACGTAGAACGCCACCGCCGCGCCGGGCACGTCCTCGGCGAGGAAGCCGGGGCGGAGGCACCAAAAGACGAGCAGGTTCGCCATGCAGAACAGCGTGGCGCGCGTGATCAGCCGCCGCCGGGGCCAGCGGGCCGCCAGCCGGGCGTAGAGCGACACGGCCGGCACGAGGAGCAGGCCCTGGGCGAAGCTGGTGTACGCCTTCACCTCCATCTTCGACAGACCGTGCACCGGCGACACCGCGATCCAGCCGTCGCGCAGCGGCTTCACGAAGTAGTAGGCGCAGAGGATGAGGAAGACGTTCGCGAACATGACCAGACCGGTCGGGCCCTCGCCCGGGCGGACGTCGGTGAAGAGACAGAGCGCGCGCTCGAGCGGCGAGCGGCGGGGGGGCGCCGCGGGGTTCATCGAGGGCGCCGACCGTACACGAAAGGCGCCGCGAAGTCAGATCCCGGCTTCTATTGTGATGGACCCGGGCGAGGCCTACGATTCCTTCCATGCCCGACCTCCCGCCCGGCCCACGCACCCCCGCCGTCATCCAGGCCTGGCACTGGCTCAGCCGCCCGATCCAGCTCATGGAAGAGTGCGCGGCGCGCTACGGCGACACCTTCACGCTGCACTTCCCGTTCATGGGCCGGCGCGGGGACCGTCCGCCGCTCGTCTTCTTCAGCGACCCGGAGGCCGTGCGCGAGATCTTCACCGGCGACGGCGAGGACATGCGCTCGGGCGAGGCCAACGTCGCGCTCGGGCCGATCGTGGGCGACCGTTCGCTGCTCCTCCTCGACGGCGCGCGCCACCTGCGCGAGCGCCGCCTCATGATGCCGCCCTTCCACGGCGAGCGCATGCAGGCCTACGGCGAGGTTATGCGCGAGGTGGCCGACCGCGCGATCGACCGCTGGCCCGTCGGGCGGCCGTTCAAGATCCACCCCTCGATGCAGGAGATCACGCTCGACGTGATCCTCCGCACCGTCTTCGGGCTCGACGAAGGCGCCGCCATGGATCGCCTGCGCGACCGCATCACGCGCCTTCTCGCCGTCGGCACCGAGCGCCCGTGGGCCTTGCTGTTCCAGGTCGACCTCGGCCCGCTGACGCCGTGGGGACAGCTCGTCCGCCTGATGCGGGAGATCGACGAGATGCTGTTCGCCGAGATCGCGCGCCGCCGCGCCGCCGGCACCGAGGGCCGCATCGACGTCCTCTCCATGCTCGTCGCCGCGCGGGACGAGTCGGGCGCGCCGATGACGGACCAGGAGCTGCGCGACGAGATGCTGACGCTCCTCCTCGCCGGGCACGAGACCAGTGCCACCACGCTCTGCTGGGTGGTGAACCGCATCGTGCGCGAGCCGGCCGTCGTCGCGCGCCTGCACGCGGAGCTGGGACGCGTGATGAACGGCGGCCCGCTCGGCCCCGAGCGGGTGGCGGAGCTCGAGTACCTGGACGCCACCATCAAGGAGACGCTGCGTCTGAACCCCATCATCCCGGCCGTGGTGCGCCGCCTCCAGCGCCCGATGCGGATCGGCAAGGTCGACCTGCCCACAGGCGTCGTTGTCACGCCGTGCATCTACCTGACGCACCGCCGCCCCGACGTCTGGCCCGACCCGTTGCGCTTCGACCCGGACCGCTTCGTCGGCGCGCGCGTCAGCCCCTACGCCTACTACCCGTTCGGCGGCGGCATCCGGCGCTGCCTGGGTATGGCCTTCTCGCTCTACGAGATGAAGATCGTCCTCGCCGAGGTGCTGTCCCGGGTCGAGCTGCGCGCCGCGCCGGGGACCTCCGTGCGCCTGGTCCGGCGTGGCCTCACCTTCGCGCCCTCGGGCGGCATGCCGGTGGTCGCCGAGCGCCGCGCCGCGTAGCGCGGCGTTCCGTCGTCCATCAGCGGTCCGCACTCCCGTCTGCCGCGTCCCACCAGCGCGACAGCCGCCCGTGCGGCGGCGCCGGGGCGCCCGCGTAGTGCGAGACGTCGTTGAAGAGCATGAGACGTGCGTGCGCGGGGCCCCTGAACTCGAGGATGTTGAGGCAGCACGGCAGCTGGTCGAGGCGGTCGCGGTAGCCGCGCGCGTCGAAGCCGAGCAGGCTGCTCACCAGCAGCCGGATCGTCGCCTTGTGGGAGACGACGAGCACGCGGGCGCCGGCGTGCCGGCGGACGATGTCGTGGAGCACGGGGAGCGCGCGCGCCATGACGCCGATGCCCGTCTCGCCTCCCTCCGGCGCGCAGGTGAGCGGGTCGGCTTCCCAGGCGGCGTACTCCGCGGCGTAGCGCTCTTCCACCTCGCAGCGTCGCATCCCCTCCCATCGGCCGTGGTCGATCTCACGCAACCCGTCCCGCGGGGTGGGAACGACGCCGTGCGGGCGGGCGAGTATCGTTGCCGTCGCCATCGCCCGCTGCATCGGGCTCGCATAGACGGCGACCAGCGGCTCGGCCGCGAGTCGCCCGGCGAGGCGCTCGGCTTGCCCGCGCCCCTCGTCCGAGAGCGGCACGTCGGTCGAGCCGGCGAAACGGTCCTCGGCACCCAGCGTCGTCATTCCGTGCCGAACCAGAAGCACGCGCGTCGTCTCCATCTTGCCCTCCGAGGCTCACCCTGCCGTCACGACCGCCGCCAGCGTGTCCGCACCGTTGGCGCGCATCGGGTAGGCGGCGCACGCGCGGACGCGCCAGGCCTGGTCGTCGATCTCGCGGCGGAGCGGCGTGAAGCGCGTCCGGGCCGCGTAGCCGAGCCAGTGCGCCTCCCAGAACGCGTTGTAGCCCGCGGCCGACACCACGCGGTCGGCGCCGCCCAGCCACTCGGCGAGGGGGAAGAGCGCGTCGTCGGCGAACAGGTCGCAGCGGACGGCCCCGGGTCCGGCGGCGTCGGCGAGCGCGTCCACCTCGCCCGCGACGCCCGCGTGCGTCACGACCACGAGCTCGCGTCCGGCCGGGACGCCGAGCCGCTCCCGCAACGCGCCGGCGGGCCGACATTCGTCGGGGTTCGCGACCACGACGGGATCGATCGACTCGCGGAGCGCCGGGTGACGGAATGGCTCGATCGCGATCACGCGGCGGTACTGCGCGGGGTCGAAGCGGTGGTCGTGGCCGGCGTCGAACCAGCGCCGCGGGCAGCTCCGCGCGAGCAGCCACGCTTCGCAGCCCGCGAGCGGCAGCACGTAGCGGAGCGGGGCCCAGAAGAGGTCGACGACCAGCAGGTCCGGACGGAACGCGGCGAGCGCCGCGGCGGGCGCGCTGGTCGGCGCGCGGCGCGCGTCGCGCAGCTCGGCTTCGACCACCGCTATCGGCTCGTAGTCGGCGCGCGTCGCGGCGGGGAAGGGGAGCGGCGGGCCGAACATCCGGTAGGTGGCGTCGGACCCCGCGCGCGCGAGCGCGCGGCCGAGCGCGACGCCGCGGACGAGGTGCCCCGCGCCCACCGTGCCCGCGGTGAAGTACGCGACGCGCATGCCCCGCGCGGGCGCGCCTACTGCACGGGCGCCGCGCCGTGCTCGATCGAGGCGATCTTCCCGGCGACGAAGTGCACGTGGTCCACGACGGTCGGCGACTCGTAGTAGAGCCAGTCGTCCGCTTCGAGCCCCGGGGTCCGGTGGAAATTGGCGTCGGTCGCATCCCCGCTCGGGTTGAAGTGCATGGTGCAGCACAGGTAGAGCGGCCGCCCCGCCAGCTCCGGATGCCGCGGCCCCTGCGGCTGGCAGCCCAGCGTGGTCACGGCGAGCAGGAGAGCGCCGAGTCGTCGCATGACCCGCCGCCTACCACGCCATGCGCGAGGGCGCCACCGCGGTGACGGCGC
>JBGQET010000009.1:0-72512 GCA_041496545.1 Binatia bacterium
GACGCTGGGCGACGAAGCGGGGTTGGTGGTGCTCGACCGCGCGCTGCGGATCGAGTTCCCCTTCGTCAAGATCCGCTAGCCTAGATCTGCGTCGAGCCGAGGAGGTTGCCGCCGAGCCGCGCGTGGCCGACCCGCGGGTCGCCTATGACGTTCACCACCGACGGCTTTCCGGCGGCGAGCGCGCGCGCGAGCGCGGGGCGGATCTCCTCCGGACGCCGCACGTATTCGGCGTGGCAGCCGATCGCCTCGAACATGCGATCGTAGCGGAGGTCGGGGAGCATGTCGAAGGGATCCACGCGGCCGCGCAGCATCGGCATCTGCTCGAAGCCGGGCCCCCAGGAGCTGTTGTTCCAGAGCAACGTGACGATCGGCAGCTGGTGCCTGAGCGCCGTCTCGATCTCCATGCCGCCGATGCCGAAGCCGCCGTCGCCCATGACGACGATCACCTGCTTGCCCGGCCGCGCGAGCTGGGCGCCGATCGCCATGCCGATCCCGTGGCCGACGGGCGCGAGCGGGCCCGCGTCGACGATCTGACCCGGGTAGCGCGCCGCGAACCACTGCGACAGCCAGCCGGAGAGCGTGAAGCTGTCGATCACGAGCGTCGCGTCCCGGTCCATGACCTCGAGCAGCTCGCGCGTGAGCCGCGCGGGGTGGATGGGCGTGGCTTCGTGGACCTCGGCCTCCTGGTCGCGGAGGGCCTGCTCGAAGCGGGCGCGCACCTGCGCGACCTCGGCGAGCCACGCGCCGCCGCGGCGGCGCACGCCGTCGATCTTCTGCGCGACGGCGAGGTCGTGGAGCTGGCGGAGGACGAGCTTGGAATCGCCGACGATCGGGATGTCGGCCGACACGTGCCAGCCGACGCGCGACGGGACGGGGTCGACCTGGATGTAGGTGGCGTCGGCGCTCCACGTCGGGGGCTGACCGAAGTGCTCGCCGCTCCAGAACTTGAAGCCGAGGGCCAGGATCACGTCGGCGCGTCCGGTGAAGGGCTTCTTCCACGCGCCGCGCACGGCGAGCGGGTCGTCCTCGGGCACGGCGCCCTGGCCGGCGCGCCGCGTGTAGACCGGAATCGCGAGGCGCTCGGCGAGCGCGCGCAGCTCGGCCGCGGCGTCGGACCAGAAGACGCCGTCGCCGGCGACGATGAGCGGCCGCTCGGCGCGGGCGAGCGCTTCCAGCGCGCGCGCGACGGCGGCCGGGTCGCCCGCGCTGCGCAGCTCCTCGGGCGCGTAGATGCGGGCCCCGGGGCGCTGCTTCGCGACGTCGTCCTGCTGGTAGAGGATGTTGGTCGGGATCTCGACCAGGGTCGGGCCCGGCGGCGGGCCCATCGCCTCGCGGAAGGCGAGACGGACGTCGACCTCGATCGTCGTCCAGTCGAGCACGCGCTTGGTGAACTTGGAGAAGGTGCGGCAGATCTCGGCGCCGTACGCTTCCTGGAAGGAGCCGAGCTGGTCCTCGGTGGTGGGATGCTGCCCGGCGAGGCAGACGACGGGGCTGCCGGTGAGGCCGGCGACGCAGAGGCCGGTGACGGCGTTGGTGAGCCCGCACCCGGCGGTGACCGAGAGCACGCCCGGGCGCCCGGCGGTGCGCGCCCAGCCGTCGGCGGCGTAGGCGCACGACTGCTCGTGGCGCATGTGGATCATCTGCACGCCGTTGTCGCGGAGCGCGGCGAGGATCGGCCAGGTGTGACCGCCGTTCACCGCGAAGAGATACGGGACGCGTTGCTCGCCGAGGATCCGTCCGACGAGCGCGCCGCCGTCGACGCGGGTTGCACCCCGACCGGCCGCTGGCCGGGCCAGCGAATCGCCCATCCGCCGCGTGTCGTCCATGAGGCGGGCTCTAGCAAGCCCGCCCCGGCGGCGGCAAGGTGCTACTTCGTCTTCTTGGCGGCCGCGTGGGCCGCGTGCTTCCCGTGATGGACCGCCGCGTGCCGCTCGTGGCGGCGCGTGTACTCGTCCATCGCACTCTCGAGCCGGTTCATCGCCTGCTCGGTCCGGGCCGCGGCGGCCTCGGAGCGCTGGGCGGCGCTCTCGGCGCGAGTCGCGGCCGCCTCGGCGCGGGTGGCCGCTTCGCCGACGTCGCCGGCGCGGGCCACCGGGGCGGCGGCGAGCGTCAGCAGCGTCGCGAGGGAGAGGATACGGGTGAAGCGGGAGAAGTGTGCACGCATGACGGGGCGCTGTAGCGGGGGGAGGGGAAAGTGTCAAATGTCGAGGCGCGGCGGAGGCCCGGGGTGACACATCCCGAGCGGGTGGTTATCCTCACACGCATGACGGGACGCGAAGCCCTGCTCCAGGCGTTCGACCGCTTGTTCGACGCCGCCGCGCGCAAGCTCGGCGCGGTGTGCACGCCGGAGGAGAAGGCCGAGGCCAAGGAGCAGTTCACGAGCCGGTTCGACTCCTCGCTCAGGCTCGCCCAGCGTGTGGAGGTCCCCGAGATGCCGAGCGGCGTCGTCGACGCCATGGAGGCTGCCATCGCACAGCTCTCACCCGCCGAGCTGGCCGGGGTCATCGCCTCGGTGCCCCTCGCACAGCAGACGCAGGAGATGCTGCGGGCCGTGGCCTACCAGAAGGCCGAGCAGCGCCTCCTGGAGCAGCTCGCGCTCCAGGCCGACACCAAGTACGGGCACTGACCTCTCCCGTCTCTCTCCGTTTTTCGTTGACCTCCTCCGGGCGCGCTGGTAGCCTCGGCGCGCCTTGCAGCAGCAGACGCAGCAGGCGCCGACGCGCGCGAAGGTCATCGAGGTCGATTTCGCAGCCCGGCGGCGGCTCCAGCCAGGTCCCCGCCTGCGACGGGCCGCGTCGCGGCCGCGACCGGTGGCCGCGCTCCAGGCGCTCGGCGGCTCGGGGGGGTTCCTCGTGTTCTGGCGTCCGCCCGCCCGCCGCTCGACCGGCGAGTACCTCGGTGGACGCTGGGACTGGGGCTGGACCCTGTTCGTGTGGACGAGTGACGCGGCGGTCGGTCCGGTGTGGAGCGAGCTGGTCAACGGCCGCGGCTACGTCCCGCAGCGACTCACGCGCGAAGGCTTCCTCGCCTTCCTGCGCCGCGCGGGCGACGTCGGCGGGCTCTTGCTGGACGGCGAGCTCGACGGCACGGGGCACGTGATCCGCGCCGAAGCAGACCAGTTGATCCGGCGCACCGACGCGCTCTCGACGCTCGGGCGCTGACGACGTGAGACGCCGCGCGCGGCGCGGCGAGGAGGCGGCATGGGGAGGGGAAGAGGAGTGGCGGCGGCGGTCGCGCTCGCGGCGCTCGGTCTCGGCACCGCGGCCGGCGCACGCGTGGCCCGCCCACGCGTGGCCCGCACGGCCCACGTGGCGACGAAGGCGGCGCCCGCGGCGGCGGTGGCGTACGTCGTGATGGACGCCGACACGGGCACCGTGCTGGCGGAGAAGGACGCCCACAAGCGGTGGCCGCCCGCCTCCATGACCAAGATGATGACCGTGCTCCTCGCCATGGAGCGCGCGCGCGACGGCTCGCTCAAGCTCGACGAACCCGTGCGCACCTCCGCCTGGGCGAGTCGCATCGGCGGCTCGCAGGTCTTCCTCGCCGAGAACGAGACCTTCCCGCTGGGCGAGATGCTGAAGGCCGTCATGATCGCGTCCGCCAACGACGCCGCGGTCGCGGTGGCGGAGCACCTCGCGGGCTCGTCGAGCGCGTTCGTCGATCTCATGAACGCGCGCGCCAAGGCGCTCGGTCTCACCGATACCACCTATCAGAGCCCGCACGGGCTCCCGCCGGGCGCGGGGCAGACCGCGGACCTGAGCAGTGCGCACGACCTCGCCGTCCTCGGGCGCGAGATCATGCGCTTCCCCGAGGTGATGCAGTGGGCGGGCACGCCGAGCGCGGGCTTCCGCAACGACACCCTCCAGATGTCGAACACGAACCACCTCGTGCGCGGCATGTTCCCGGGCGCGACCGGGCTCAAGACCGGCTACTATCGCGAAGCCGGCTTCTCGGTGACCGCGACCGCGCTCCGCAACGACCTCCACCTCATCGCCGTGGTGCTCGGCGTGGAGCGCAAGCAGGATTGCTTCCGCGAAGCCGCCCGGCTCATGAACGAGAACTTCGCCGCCTACCGCATGGTCGCGCCGGCGCGGCGCGGCGCGGCGGTCGGCGAGGTCGCGGTGGCGGGCGGCTCGGGGGAGACGGTGAAGGCGATCGCGCTCGACGACCTGCGCGTGCTCGTCAAGCGAGCGGACGACAAGGGCGTCGCGGTCGAGACCCGCATTCCGCGTCTCGTGCAGGCGCCGGTCCACCAGCGCCAACCGCTGGGCGAGGTCGTCGTGCGGCGCGGCGATCAGGAGCTGGGGCGCGTGCCCGTGGTCGCCGATCGTGACGTGGTGGCGACCGGCTGGCTGTCGTGGCTCTGGAACCGCGGGCTGTCGCCGTCGGGGACGGCGACCCGATAGCGTCGTCCCGCGGCTACTCGGCGGCGCCGAGCGCGCAGGCGGCGTCGAGGCGCACGTCGTCGGGCAGAACCATGAGCGACTGCCCGGAGTCGAAGTCGACGCGGATCAGCGTCCGGCCGAGGTTCTCGGTCGCGTAGCGCACCGTGCCCGCCAGCGCGCGCGGCAGGTTGCCGGCGTGATGGGCGATCGGGCGGATGGTGCGACAGCGCGTGCCGCCGAGGCTGTGGTCCAACATGCCGGAGAGATGAACGAGCAAAGCGCGTGCCGGACTCGCGGCGCCGACGGCCTCGGGATTGCGCGTCGAGAACGTCGTCCTGCCCGGCATCACGGCATGGCCTGCCCGGAGTCGGAGCAGCCCAAAATGGCACAGCCCGCCGGGCGGTGACGGATCACCGCCGGACGGGCCGAAAGCGACTGCGGACGACGGGCGTCCTACTCGAGGGCGACGTCGAGGAAGGCGCCGGACGGCGACGCGCTGCAGACGCTCGGGCCGGTGCCTGGGCCCTCTGGGGCCTTGCACGCGGCGATGATCGGCGTCTTGCACTTGTCGCGGATGCAGGCCACCCGCACCTTCCCCTTCACGCTGGGGTCGTAGCAGAGCGCGACTGCCCTGGCGCAGCCCTTGATCTCGTTGACGCAGCTCTTCTTCTTCGGGCCAACGGGTACGCAGGGCTTCTTCGCCAGGGCGGGGCCCGCGGCGAGGCTGAGGCTCAGGGCGAGTGCTGCGAAGGCTGAGAAGAGCTTCCTGCCGGTCATCGGGAATCCTCCATCCTGGAGCGAGCCAGCGGCAGGGGTCCGCCGCCTCGAACGCCTCCAGTCTTCCGTCCTCTCTTGGTGATCGCAAGTTGTCAACGGACTGTCAAGCAGAACGAAGTGGTTTGTGACTCACCCACCCCCCCGGTACGCTCAACGGTCGGAGGCCGACCCTTCTCGACATGCATGCCCCGGTGCAGCGCCGCCCCGCCGCGCCGCGGCGGCCGACGTGCGGGATGGGTGGGAACGAGACGACATGCGGGTGGGAACGGGGCGACGCGTGAGCGCGAACGAGGCGACGTGAGCGACGTGGCCCCGGCGCCCGAGCGCGCTGCGATGCGGCGGCAGGTGGAGCGCCTCCGGGAGCTGCCGACCCTCCCCGCCGTCGTCCAGCGCGTGACCGCGGCGCTCGACGCGCCGGACGCGGATCTGGCGGAGGCGGCCGCCCTGATCGAGTCGGACCAGGTCCTGACGGCCCAGCTCCTGCGGCTCGCGAACTCCGCCTTCTACGGGGTCTCGGGGCAGATCGCCTCCGTCGGCCAGGCGCTCACCATCCTCGGCACGACCATCACCCGGAGCCTCCTCTACAGCACCGCCGTCCTCGACCTGCGCATCAACCTCACGGGTTTCTGGGAGCACTCGATCGGCACCGCGGTGGCGGCCGGCGCGCTCGCCAAGCGACTCGGCCTCGCGCATCCCGAGGAGGTGTCGGGTGCGGGCCTGCTGCACGACCTCGGGAAGGTCATCCTATACAAGCAGGCGCCGGAGACGTTCGCCGCGGTGCTCGCGCACGCCGCCGCCGAGCGGATCGCGTTCCGCGACGCCGAGCGCGCGCTGCTCGGCGTCGAGCACGCCGAGGTGGCGTCGTGGCTGCTCGCGCGGTGGCACTTCCCGGCGCGCATCCTCGAGCCGGTCACCTGGCACCACGAGCCGGAGCGGGCGCGCGCGGCGCCGGTGGAGACCGCGATCGTGCACGTCGGGAACAGCCTCGTGCGGGCGTACGGCTACGGCTTCGGCGGCGATGCCGGTGTGCCCCACATCGCGCCGGCAGCGTGGGCTCGTCTCGGGCTCGCCGCCGCCGACTTGGATGCGCTGCTCTCCGACTTCGAGACCGACCTGCGCCAGGCGATCGAGGCGCGGCCCGCATGAGCGATGCGCCGCTCAAACAGGCGCTGCGCGAGACCAACGCCGAGCTGCTGCTCCGGATCGAGGAGCTGTCGCTGGTGCGGCTCGTGGGCGACGCGCTGGCGGGTGCCGTCGAGCCGGCCACGATCGGGGCGGCCCTCGTCACGCTCCTCCGCGACGAGGGCCGCGTCGACCTGGCGGCGCTGTGGGCGGTCGACGAGCTGGGCGAGGGGCTTCGCCTGGTCGCGCTCTGTCGCGCCGGCGACGACGTCCCCGCGCGCGCCGCGAGCGACGCGCCGCTCATCCCCTTCTCCGCCGGCGCGCTCGGGACGGCGGGAGCGGGCACCGCGGTCCGCCTCGACGACCTCGCGCAGGCCGCGCCCGGCGAGGCGCCGCCGGAAGCGGCCGAGATGGGCGCGCTCCTCTGTCATCCCGTCGCGGCGCGTGGCCGGACGCTCGGCGTCGTCGCGCTCGCGACGGCGGAGGCGGGCGGGCTCGACGCCGAGCACGAGCGGCTCCTCGGGCTCATCGCGCCGGCCGTCGGCATGGCGCTCGAGAGCGCGGCGCTCCACCGGCGGTTGAGCGTCGAGAACCGCGCGCTGCGCGCCGAGCTCCACGGCCGGTGGGGGACGGGCGGCCTGATCGGCTCCAGCGCCGCCTTCCGGCGCCTCCTCGCCACCATGGAGCGCCTCGCCGACGCCGACATCACGGTGCTGGTCCTCGGCGCGAGCGGCACCGGGAAGGAGATGATCGCGCGCGCGCTGCACTACGGCGGCCACCGGCGCGAGGCGCCGTTCGTGCCCATCAACTGCGCGGCGCTGCCCGAGACCCTCCTCGAGAGCGAGCTGTTCGGCATCGAGCGCGGCGTCGCGACCGGCGTGGAGCGCCGGCCCGGGCTCATCGAGCGCGCCAGCGGGGGGACGCTCTTCCTCGACGAGATCGGCGACATGAGCCCGATGGTGCAGGCGAAGATCCTCCGCGTCCTCCAAGAGCGCGAGGTGACGCGCGTCGGGACGGCCCGCCCGATCCCCGTCGACGTGCGCGTCATCGCCGCCACGCACCGCGACCTGGAGGTGGCCGTGCGTGACGGTCGCTTCCGCGAAGACCTCTACTTCCGCCTGAAGGTCGCGACGCTCCACGTCCCGACGCTCGCCGAGCGGCGCGAGGACGTCGCGCTGCTCGCGCAGCACTTCCTCACCCGCTTCGCGCGCAAGCACGGGCGCGGCGAGCTGCGTTTGGCGCCCGAGGCGCTGGCGGCCCTCGCGACGCGACCCTGGCCGGGCAACATCCGCGAGCTCGAGAACCTGATCGAGCAGGGCGTCGTGCTGGCCGAGGGTCCGGTGGTCGGGTTCCCCGAGGCGGGGCTCGAAGCCGCGCCGGCGGAGCAGGGACTGGACTACCGGCGCGTCGTCGGCGGCGCCGCCGGCTCGGCCGAGCGCACGATCATCGAGCGAGCGCTCGCGGCGACGGGGCAGAACCGGACGCACGCCGCACGCCTCCTCGGCATCGGCCGGCGGACGCTGCTCTACAAGCTCAAGCGGCACGGCCTCCTCGGCGCCAAGAGCTGAGCGTCTGCGCTGCGCCGCCGACTGCGCACCGTCGATTGGAGCTGCGCCGGCGCGTGCGCAGCGATCCTTCCCCCGTGAATCCGCGGCTCGCGCCCCGCCGCGGGCGGCGCACCCCGCCACGGCTGCGCAGCGCGGTGCGCACCGCCCGCGCCGGCGGCCCGGAAATCGAGGCTCTTCGCGCCGGCACGCCGCGTGCGTTGGATGCACTGCATGTTGATCCGGGCGCGCGAGTGTGGTTCTAGGCGCGACCGCATGTTGTGCTCGCTGCCGCTACCGGCGCTGCGTGCCCGGCGCGCCGTCCTCGTGCCGGAGATCCTGCCCCCGGAGACGGACGCCGAGGAGCCCGCCGTGGCGCGCTCCGCGCTCGCGTTCGAGCCGGCTGTGCCGGCGGCGTACGTGCCCGTCGCGCCGCAAGCGGTCGGGCTCTTGCTCGACGTCTACGGTTAGCGCCGCGCGAGCGCGGCGTAGTCCGCACGCAACGCGTGGAGCGGCCTCAGCACGTCGCGCGCCTTCTGCGCGATCTGGACGGCGCGCAGGCGGGAGACGTTGCCGTTGCCGCGGATGAGCTGGGCGATGAACTTCCGGAGCTTGCCCTCGGCGATGCCCAGATGGTGGACGGCGCCGTTCGCCGCAGAAACCTGGGCCCGCTCCACGTGGCGTCCCGCCGTGGCCACGAGCCCGGCGAGCCCGCGGCGGAGCGGTGGCTCCGACATCAACTGCTCGAGCTCGCCCAGACGGCAGAAGACGCCGTCGAAGCCGCCCGGCTGGTCGTGACGGCAGCCGGCGGTGGTGCAGGTGTCGATCGTGCACGGGTCGGCGTCGGCGCAGGTGCCGTCGCCCGGGCCGCCGACGCAGATTCCGTTCTGGCACACCGGGAACCTGGTGCAGCCGTCGCCGGGTCCGCACGGTGTGTTGTTCGGCCTGGCGAGATGGCCGCAGCCGGTGCCTTCCGCGCAGACGTCGTCGGTGCAGGGGTTGCCGTCGTCGCAGGCGCTGGGGTGTGGCGTGTACTTGCAGCCCTGCGAGGGGCTGCAGGTGTCGGTGGTGCACGGCGATCCGTCGTCGCAAGCGGAGCTGTTGCCGACGTGGACGCAGCCCTGGGCGGGGTTGCAGGCGTCGACGGTGCAGTCGATGTGGTCGTCGCAGTTGGGCGGCGGGCCCGCGGTGCACGCGCCGGACACGCAGCGCTCGATGCCGTTGCAGGCGTTGCCGTCGGAGCACGCGGTGTTGTTGGGGAGGCTCGACGTCGCGCACGCGCCGTTCGTGCAGCTCACGGTGTGGCAGGGGTTGGCGTCGCCGGGGCACTGGTCCGCCGACTGGCACGGCGTGCAGTTCGGGTTCACCACGCAGGAGAAGGTTTGGTTGTTCGGGATGCAGGTGCCCGTGTTGCAGCCCCCGCTGCAGTCGGGGGGCGGGTTGCTCGCGTCGGGCACGCAGGCGCCGCCGTCGTTGCATATCCGTCCGCCGTGGCAGGGATTCTGGTCCGAGCAGTCCGTGCCCTCGACGAGCGGGTTCTGCTGGCAGAAGCTGTTCACGCAGCTCTTCACCGTGCAGGGGTTGCCGTCGTCGCAGTCGGTGCCGACCGTGCCGGGGGTGCACGGGCGGCAGTTGTCCTGCAGGGCGTGGACGCAGGCGCCGTTCGACGCGTCGCACGTGTCGGTCGTGCACGTGTCGTCGTTGGGCATCTCGTGGCAGTTCTTCGCCGCGCCGCCGCCGCACACGCCGTTCAAGTCGCAGGTCTCGCCCGTCACGCAGAGCGAGGTGCTGCACGGCGCGCCGAAATCCTTCTGCGCGTTCAGGCAGCCCCCGTTCACGCAGGTGTCGGTGGTGCAGGAGTTGGCGTCGTCGCAGTCGGCGGCGACCACGCAGGGCTTGCAGTTCGGGACCGGCGTGGCGAAGCAGCCGACGGTCGAGTTGGGGGCGGGGTCGCGGAAGGTCGGGTCGCAGCCGTCGACGGTGCAGCCGTTGTTGTCGTCGCAGGCCGGCAGCGAGACGAGGCACTCGCCCCCGGAGCAGGTGCCGGCTTTCACGCACGTCGTCGCGTCGCACGCCTGGCCGTCGGACTTCGCCGGGTTGTGGCACTGCCCGGCGGTGCAAGCGTCGGTGGTGCAGCCGTTCTCGTCGTTGCAGCCGTTGTCCATGTTGCCGACCGGCGGCTCGGTCGGCTTCTGGCCGAGCGTCGAGGTGGACGGGTAGTGTCCCGGCTGCTTGTCGAAGTAGTCCACGACGTGAAGCTGTGGCTCGCAGACGCCGATGCCTTCCATGTCGTCGGTGGTGGCGAGCGAGACGAACCACTGGCCGAGGTTGGCGGCGATGGGCGGGAAGATCTCGCCCCGGGCGGTCACCTGCTTCAGCGTGCCCAGCGTGATGTTGCCGCCGCCGCGAGCGAAGAGCCGGACAAAGAGGCGGCGCGGACAGTCCTGCGTCTCGCAGCCGGACTCGTTGGCGAGCAGGTCGCCGGTGCCGACGAAGGCCACGCGGTCGACGGTGTCCGGCACGGCGGGGTACGTGCTGTCACCGGGGCCTGAGGTGTACTTCATGAAGGCGGGCGGATCGGAGCCGATGTCGGCGGACCAGACCTGCTTGCCGTGCACACACGTCCCCGGGACCGGGACGACGCACTGGGCGTCCGTCGTGCAGTCGTTGGTCGAGTTGCTGCATATCCCGTTGCCGGAGCCGCTCGACCCCGGGGCCGTCGCCAACGAGTCAAAGAAGACGAAGCCGTACTTCTCCGTCATGTAGGGATGCTCGCTGGGGAACAGGGCCTGGGTAATCGGGTGGAGCATGCCCGCGTTGCGGTCGTACCAGAATATCTGCGACGTCGACCCCGCCCCGCCTTCGGCGGATTGGTCGGGGCCGCTCGTGCCCGCGAGCTGCGCCAGCGACTGGAACGCGAACTTGGAGCCGTCGGAGGTGAACATCGGCGCCGTGCTGGCGGCCGCGCCGTTCGTGATCTGCGTCAGGGTGGTGTTGGCAATGGAGTAGAGGAATATCTGGGGGACGCCGGTGGTCCCGCCGTGCAGCGGCGCCGTCGACTCGAAGGCGACCGAGCGCGCGATGCCGTCGCCCGTGGGGCTGTTGAGCGTCGGCTTCACGCTGTCGCCGGAGTTCGCGTTCATGAGCGCGCTCGTGATCGGCGTCAGCTCGCTGGTGATGAGGTTCTTCAGGAAGATCTGCCGGTGCCCGGGTGTGCCGCCGTTGAACGACCCGTCGGCGTCGAATACGAGGTAGGTGCCGCTGGCGTCCACCGACGGGTTGTCGGGGTCGCCGACCGCGGTCGTCGCCTGGGTGAGGTAGGGAGCGGGGGCGGGGCAGGCGGTCTCCGTGTTCGTCCGCCGGAAGCAGTCGTAGCGCAGCAGGTTGAAGACGAAGATCTGCCGAGTGGTGTTCAGGGTGTTCGTCAGGTCCTCGGCGGAGGAGAAGGCGAGGTTGTGGCCCCACGAGCGCGTGCTCGGGTGTTGATGCGCGCCGCCGCGGGTGATGCGGCCCGCCTTGCCCGAGTCGCGGTGGAGGGCGAGGGCGGGGACGGCCAGGAGGAGCGCGGCGAGTCCCAGATACACGGGTAGAAAGCGGCGCGGAGTGTTGGGCACGGGGTCTTGCATCCGAGCAAGAAGCAGGCCACGGGGAGCGCCGCCACACGGTCGCTAACCGTTGAAATCGCAAGGGATCGCCTTGCATCTGCTCTCCGACGGAGGGCGGGCCAAACCTGGCGGCTCTGCGAAGGATGCAGGCGTGCAAGGCGGGCGTGGCGGATACGCGAGTGCCGCGGCGTTAGCCTTCGAGCGCGGCTACCGCCGCGGGAAGCTCCGCCAGGCTCGCGATCACGGGCACGCCGACCGCCGGGGCCGGTCCCGTGCGCGCCACCAGGACGGCCCGCAGGCCCGCGCCGCGCGCGCCGTCGACGTCCTCGCGCACGCCGTCGCCGACGTGGACGGCGGCCGCGGCCGGAACGCGGAGCGCCCCGAGGGCGGCGTGGAAGACGGCCGCGTCGGGCTTCGCCGCACCGGCGCGCGTGGAGAACACGGTGACGTCGACGAGCGGCGCGAGGCCGAGCTCGGCGAGGAGCGGGCCCAGGCGGGCGTCGAAGTTCGAGACGACGCCGATGCGCGCGCCGCGCGCGCGCATCCCGGCGAGGGCGTCGGGCACTTCGGGAAAGACGCGCCACGCGCCACCGCGCGCGTAGTGCGCGAACAGCTCCGCGAACGCGGCCTCGAGCGCGGCCGGATCGGCGGGCCCGAGGGCGCCGCGCACGACGACGTTCCACCAGGCGCGCTCGTGGTCGGCGAGTCGCGCCGGGCTCGCCCCCGGAAAGGCAAGTGGCGGCGCGCTCGCGAAGGCGGCGCGGAAGCGGCGCTCGACCTCGTCGGCCGCGACGCGGATGCCGTGGCGTGCGGCGACGCGGGCGTAGGTGCGCCCGACCGGCTCCGCCACCGCGAAGAGCGTCCCGCCCGCGTCGAAGGTGACGGCCCCGGGCCGCATCGACGCTCAAGCGCGCCGCGGGCCGCCGAAGTCCGGCTCTTGCCAGAACTGGAGCAGCACGCCGTGCGCGTCGCGCGGGTGGACGAAGGCGGTCTTGCGCCCGCCGCCGAGGTTCGCTTCGTCGACCAGACGGAGGCCCTCGTCCCGGAGGCGCTCGACGAGCGGATCCAGCCGGTCGACGTCGATCGCGAGGTGGTGGAAGCCCTCGCCGCGGCGCGCGAGGAAGCGCTCGACGAAGCTTCCGGGCCGCGCCGACTCGAGCAGCTCCATCTTGTAGCCGGCGAGGCGGAAGCCGAGGAGGTCGTGCGAGCCGTCCCACCCGCGCCCTCGCGACCCGGCCGCGATCGGGAAGAAGCGGCGGAACCAGGCGAGCGTGTCGTCGATCGAGCGCACGGCGAGCGCGAGATGATCGACGCGGAAGCGGACGCCGTCGCGCGCGGCGACCGGCTCGGTCGGGTAGCCCTCCGGCACGCCGCCCCGGTAGCCGGGCACCTGCCAGAACTGGATCAGGACGCCGGGCGAGGTGCGGGGCGAGATGAACGCCGTCTGGTCGCCGTTGCCGTAGTCGCCGCGGTCGACGATGCGGAGCCCCGCGTGCTCGAGCGCCGCGGCGTACGCGTCGAGCGCGCCTTCCTCGACGTCGAGCGAGAGGTGGTGAAACCCCTCCCCGCGGCGGGCGATGAAGCGCTCGACGAAGCTCCCGGGGCGCGCGCTCTCGATCAGCTCCAGCTTCCAGTCGCCGACGAAGAAGTCCGTCCAGCGGAAGTCGCCGTCGTAGCCGGGGCGCGGCTCGACGCGCATGTCGACCGGAAGCACGCGCCGGAGGAGGTCGAGCGCCGGCGCGATCTCGCGCACGGCGATCGACACGTGGTCGACGTGCAGCGCGGGGAGGCGCTCCACTACCGGTGCCCGTCGCGGAAGTTGCGCAGCTCGGCCGTGACGCGCGTGCCGTCGTCCTCGACGACGACGTAGCCGCCGTCGCGCAGCGCGCCGGCGTTCAGGACCGGCGTCGCGGCGACGCGGTCGACGCCGCGCCCTTCGTGGATGTGACCCACGACGGCCAGGTCGGGCGCGTGCGCTTCGATGAAGGCGCGCACGGCGGGGCTCCCGACGGGACGGCCGTTCATCAAGCGATCGAGGCGGGTGTCGTACGGCGGCGTGTGACAGATCATGAGGCGGCGGGGCGCGTCGGCGACCGCCGCATGACCGCGGGCGAGGACCGCCGCGAGCTCGTCCTCCTCGAGCTCGGTCGGGGTGTCCATCGGCGTGACGTTCGAGCCGCCGCAGCCGAAGACGCCCAGCTCGCCGAAGCGCCGGCCCTCGCCGTGGAGCGAGATGCCCTCGGCACGGAAGGCGTCGATGACCCACGGCATGTCGAGGTTGCCCGTCACCGCGAGCACGGTCGGGCAGTGGGCGCGGACGGCGTTCACCACGCGGAGCGCGTCCGGCGGGTCGCCGAAGTTCGTGATGTCGCCGGTCAGGACGGCGGCGTCGGCCGCGGCGAGCTCGGGTGCGAGGCGCTCGATCGCGGCGAACGCCATGTGGATGTCGCCGAAGCAGACGAGCCGCACCGGGATCTCTTAGCAGCGCAGCGGTGGCGACGCGACGGCCGCCCGGACCGCGATCGTGCAGGCGTGCGGGCCTGGCGTCTCCGCGCCATCGCCCGCGCTCTCGCCCGCTCCGACAAGCCACGCCGTTCCGGGGGTTTGGACGCCGCGATCGACCTCGCCGATGGTGTGCTTCTTGCTGCCCGCAGGGTTTCCGTGTCGCAAGCGGCCGCCGCGTTGCTCGTTCTCCTCGCGGCTTCGTCCGCGAGCGCGCTCCACAAGCAATCGCCGGCCGCTCTGCGCCTGACGAGCGGCGCCGAGCACGTGCACCCGGCCACGCGCTCGTGGGACCGCTTCGTCGCCTACTCCTCGACCAGCGATCCGCTCGGCACGGGGAGCAGCGGCCGCCAGATCCTCGTCTTCAACCTCTTCGACTACGACTGCCAGCACCCGACGGGCCCCGCCGACCCGACGTGCCCGCTCGTGCCCGTCCCGTACCTCGTGCAGGCGACGAGCGGCGCCGGCGCGCCGGACGACCCGACGGTCACCAGCCCGGCGGGCGACGGCACGAACCCGGTGCTCGCCTTCGATGCCGACGGCGCCTACGCCGGCGGCAGCGGGGCCGGCGTCGGTCACCGGCAGATCTTCGTGCAGGACCTGACCACCGGCGCGCTCACGCAGGTCACCGGCGCGCCCGACGGCGACAGCGTCCGGCCGTCGCTCAGCGGGGGCGGCGGCGTGCTCGTGTTCGAGTCGTCGGCGTCGCTCCTCGGCGGCCCGAGCGGCGTGCGGCAGGTCTTCGCCTACAACATCGCCGACGGCGTGCTGACCCAGGTGACGCACGGCCAGGCGCCGAGCAGTGCGCCCATGCTGAACAGCGCGGGCACGCTGGTCGCCTTCGAGTCGAGCGCGAATCTCCTCGGCGACCAGACCGACACCGGGACCTCGCAGATCTTCTGGGCGGACTACAACAAGACGGCGCACACGGCCGTGCTCCACCAGTTCACGCTGGGCAACGCGCCGAGCCACCACCCGTTCATGACCGAGGCGAACGGCTACATCTTCTTCGACTCGTCCGCCACCGATCTGCCGGGCACCTCGCACGGCCCGGGCGTGCAGATCTACTCGGCGAAGGCCGACGCGACGGTGGCCCTCGCCTCGCGCACGTTCGCGCAGCGGACGAACATCGCGCCGGTGACGCTGAACATCGGTGACTGCACCTACCCCGCGGTGGAGCCGGGCACGACGCGGGTCGCGTTCATCTGCACCGGCGACCCGCTCGGCAACGGCACGACCGGCAACCGGGTCTTCGCGCTCGACTACAAGAAGACGCTGGGCAACGACCCCAGCGACGACGTGCTCTACCAGATCACGGGACGCGGCGACGCGCAGGGGCCGCTCGGCGCGTCGGCCGGCCTCTGGTTCGTCGCGTTCTCCACGACCGACGACATGACGGGCACCGGGGTCTGCGGACACCAGATCCACCTCGTCGACTACTGCACCGCCGCCGCAGGCTGCACCGGCAAGTGGCAGGCGGCGAACACGGCCGGTCAGATCCCGAACGAACCCGCCCCCGGTCCCGCCGCCGCGAGCTGCGACGACGGCCGGGTGTGCACGACGGACGCCTGCACCGCCGGAACGTGCGCGCACGCGAACCTCACGGGCCCGGCCTGCCCCGCCACCCAGTGTGCCGACACGGGCACGTGCCAGTCCGGCGCCTGCGTCGGCCCGCCGCGCAACTGCGTCGATGGCGACCCGTGCACGATCGACGGCTGTGACCTGCTGCTCGGCTGCACACACCAGCAGATGTGTGGCACGACGACCACCACGACCACGGTCACGACGACGACCACCACCACGACGACCACGACCACCACCACCACCACCACGCACACCACGACGACCACGACCACCAGCACGACGACCACCAAGCCGCCGACCACCACGACGTCCACGACCACGACGGCGCCGACCACCACGACCACCAGCACCACGACCACGACGGCACCGACCACGACGACGGCGACGACAACCACCACGACGACCACGACGGTCCCGACCACGACCAGCAGCACGACGACTCAGCCGCCCACGACCACCTCGACGACCACCACCTCCACGACCACGACGGCACCGACCACCACGACCAGCAGCACGACGACTCAGCCGCCCACGACGACCTCGACGACGAGCACGACGTCCACGACGACGACGGCGCCGCCGACCACGACCACCAGCACGCCGACGACCACGACGGTCCCGACCACGACCAGCAGCACGACGACCACGACGACTCAGCCGCCCACGACGACCTCCACGACGGCGCCGACGACAACCACAACGACGACGACGACTACGACCACCAGCACGACGACAACACAGCCGCCGACCACCACGACCACCGCGAGCACGACCACAACGACGTCGGCCACGACCACCACCTCGACCACGGCGGCTCCGACCACCACGACGACTCAGCCGCCGACCACGACCTCGACGACCACCACATCGACGACCAGCACCACGACGACGACGACGGCCCCGCCGACGAGCACCACGACGACCCAGCCGCCGACGACCACGTCGACGACGACCAGCACGACCACCTCCACATCCACCACCACGGCGCCGACCACGACGACGGCGCCACCGACCACGACCTCGACGACCACCACATCGACGACCAGCACCACGACGACGACGACGGCCTCGACAACCACCACGACCACGACGGTCCCGACCACGACCAGCAGCACGACGACCACATCGTCGCCGACGACCACGACGACTCAGCCGCCCACGACGACCACCACCACGTCCACGACGACGACGGCACCGACAACCACGTTGACGACGAGCACTTCGACCAGCTCGCCGACGACCACCACGGTGCCCCCGACCACGACCTCGACCACGACCAGCACCACGACCTCGCCGACGACCTCCACCACCGCCTCGCCGTCGAGCAGCACCACCACGACCACCCTGGCCGGGCAGTGCACCCCGGGGGCGCCGCTCGCCTGCGACGACGGAGACCGCTGCACCGCCGACCGCTGCGACGCGGAGGGCGTGTGCCACAACGACGCGGTGCAAGGGTTCACGGCGGTGCTCTGCCGTCTCGACGCGATCACCGACGTGCTGAACGGCGCACCGCCCCCCATGGTCCGGGGACGGAAGCTCGAGGGAGCGCTGGTGCTTGCGATCGACCGCACCCGCGCAATGGTCGTCGCCGCCGAGAGCGCCGACCGACATGGGGCGGCGCGGGGGCTCGGGCGTGTGCGGCGTCGGCTCGACGCCTTCGCCGCTTCCGTGAAGCGGGGGCGGCGGAGCGGCGCGATCCGCCGTGAGGTCACGAGCCGCCTCATCACGCTCGCGCACGAAGCGCGCGGCAGGCTGAAGCCGTTGCTCGCCCCGGCCTCCTGACGTTGCCGCACCGCGGGCGCGGTGGTAGGGTCCGACACCGCCGTGGGTGAGGTGATCGCGTTCGAAGAGGTCGTGCGGATGCGGCGACGGCGCGTGTCGCGCGCGTTGCACGATCGCTGCCGGGCGATCCTCGCCGCGTCGGTGGCGGCCGCGCGAGCCGATCTCGTGGGGGCGCCGGTGCGAGAGCTTCCGGTGCGCGTGGTGCGACTCCGCAAGCTCGAAGAGCTCGAGACGTACGCCAGCGCGCTCGGCTAGGCGCCGTCGGGCGCGGCCGGGCGGGGAAGGGAGGAGGGGCCGATGACGAGCGAGACCTGGTTGGTCGCGGGGGCGGTCGGCGTCGCGATCGGGGCGCTCGTGGTGGCCTGGCGGCTGCGGGGCGAGACGCGGGGGGCCAACGACGGTGGCTTGCTCCTCCTCCAGCAGCAGCTCGACGCCCTCCGCACGCAGCTCGCGCAGACGCTGACGGGCCAGGGGCAGCTCTTGAGCCAGCAGCTCACCGACTTGACCGGGCAGGTGAACGAGCGCCTGCGCGAGAGCCTCGACGTCGTGCAGCGCTCACAGACGAGCGTCGGCGAGCGGCTGGAGAACACCGCCAAGGTGGTCGGCGAGGTCCAGCGCGGCCTCGGGGAGCTCCAGCAGGCGACGGCGCGCGTCTACGAGGTGGGGCGCGACGTCGTCAGCCTGCACGACATCCTGAGCGCGCCGAAGCTCCGCGGCGGCCTCGGCGAGTTCCTCCTCGGCGAGCTGCTGGCGCAGGTGCTGCCGCCCGCGCACTTCACCCTGCAGCACAGCTTCCGGAGCGGTGAGCGGGTCGACGCCGTGGTGCGCCTCGGCGACGGCCTCGTGCCGGTCGACGCGAAGTTCCCGCTCGAGGACTTTCGCCGCCTCCTCCAGGCCACGGACGACGAGGAGCGTGCGCGGACACGCAAGGCCTTCGCCGCCCGCGTCCGCAAGCACATCGACGACATCGCGGTGAAGTACATCCTGCCGGACGAGCACACCTATGACTTCGCGCTCATGTACATCCCGGCGGAGAACGTCTACTATGAGACGATCATCCGCGACGAGGAGCTCGGCGGCGAGCGGAGCCTCGCCGCGTACGCGCTCGAGCGCAAGGTCATCCCGGTGTCGCCGAACTGCTTCTACGCCTACCTCCAGGCGATCGTGCTCGGTCTCCGGGGGCTGCGCATCGAGGAGCACGCACGCGAGGTGATGGGCCAGCTGGGGCGGCTGACGGGCGACCTGGCGCGCTGCCGGGAGGACTTCCGCGTGCTCGGCAAGCACCTCACCAACGCGGCGCAGACGCACGCCGTGGTCGAGCGGCGCCTCGACCGGCTGGGCGGCAAGCTCGCGGCCATCGCGGGGGGCGAGGACGAGGAACCCGTCCAGCCGCTGCAGCAGCCGCTCCTCCGTGCCTAACGCGGTGCGATGCATTTGACGGGGGAAAGCCGCTTGTGGTCTTGGGGAAGCCCATGATCACCGTCCCCGCCATCCGACTCCATCAGTTCGGCGTCTTTCTCTACCAGGCGATCCTGGGCGCCCGGGACGTCGACAAGCTGGTCCGCTTCGAGGTGCTCTCCTACGACGTCGGCGCCCACGACGGGGGGCCGGCGCGGAAGGCGAAGCGGACCTCGAAGACGCCGCGCATCAACTGGGAGCTTCTCGAGAAGCGCATCGCGTCGAGCGCCGAGGCCTACCAGCGCCCCGTGATCCGGAAGAAGATCGCCGAGCTGGTCGACTACTACACCCAGTGCTCGGAGACCGGGAACCTGCCCGCCATCCCGGGCGCCGTCCTCCTCGTGTCCGACCGCCGGCTCGAGTTCACGCCCACCAGCTCGCACCGCGTGCTCGGCGTGCTCGAGATCCCGGCCGAGGAGGGGGTGCTGCGCGCGCTCGACGGACAGCACCGGCTCCTCGCCCTCCACCAGCTGATCGCGGCCGGGCAGGCCGAGGACGTCCAGGTGCCCGCCGTCATCTTCGACCGGCTCTCGCCGGACCAGGTCGTCGAGCTGTTCGTCACCATCAACGCCAAGCACACGAAGCTCAACCCCTCGCACCTGATCAGCCTCGCCGGCCGCCGCCTCTATCCCGACAAGGAGCTGGCCGCGAGCCACGACATCATCCGCGCGCTGAACGAGCACGCCGACTCGCCGCTCAAGGGCGACATCAAGCTCTTCGGCGTCGGACGCGGCCGCGTCGCACAGGCGTCGCTCGCCGAGGAGCTGAAAGGCGTCTTCACCGCGCTCGACGCGCTCGGCGGCCGGCAGTCGGACCGCTTCCGCGACGCCGCGCAGCGGTTCTTCCTGAGCTACTTCAAGCAGATCGCCAACGTGTTCCACAAGGCGTGGGTGGGGCGGAAGTACAGCATCAAGACCGGTACGGCGCTTCGCGCCTTCCTCCGCGTCGTGCCGGACGTGCTGTCGACGATCCGCAAGGAGGGCGGCGACCCGATCGAGGCCCGTGCGATCGGGCACGCGATCCGGCCGTGGGGCGAGCTGGTGGGCGACGGCCGGTTCGAGACCGAGGGCGAATGGCGCCAGAAGCAAGCGGGCGGGACGCGCGGCACCGTCGAGCTGCTGGCCCGGGAGCTGCGCGCCGCGCTGCGCGGGTAGCCACCGCGCCGCATGCTCGACGAGGTCCTCCTCTACGACCACAGCGACTCGCCGTTCTGCCTGAAGGCGCGCATCTGCCTCCAGCTGAAGGGCGTCGCCTTCCGGCGGGTGACGGTGACGCTGCGCCGGCGTCGCGAGCTCAAGCGCCTGAACCCGCTCGGCAAGGTCCCGGTGCTCGTCCACGGCGACGCGGTGGTCACCGACTCGACCGCGATCGCGCATCATCTCGAGGCCCGCACCCCCGATCCGCCCCTCGTCCCGCGCGACCCTGCGGCGCGCGCGTACTGCGCGCTCCTCGAGGAGTGGGCCGACGAAGCGCTCTACTTCCTCGTCGCCGGCTTCAAGTGGCTCAACCCCGAGAACCGCGCCGCGGCCGTGGCCAACACGGTCACGGAGCTCGACGCGGGTCTCCTCCGGCCGCTCGTCGCGCGTGCGCTCGTGCGCGACGTCGAGCGACGCTACCGGGTGTGGGGCTACACGGCGGCGGCGCTCGCGCACCTCGAGGGCCGCATGCGCGAGAACCTGCGCACGTTGGAGACGCTCCTCGACGGCAAGCCGTTCCTGCTCGGTCGCACGACGACGCTCGCCGACGTCGCGGTGTTCGCGCAGTTGAGCTGGATGGAGCGCTACGCGGAAGCGCGACTGCTCGCCGACGCGCCCACCGTCCGCGCCTGGCTCGGCCGTCTCGCCGACGATCCCGCGATCGCCGCCGCGCTCTCGTCTTGACCCTCTCCGGGGGGCCGTGTCAGAAGCCGCGCCATGGCGAACTTCGTCAAGGTGGCGACGGTCGACGACGTGAAGCCGGGCACCGGCAAGTGCGTCGAGGTGAATGGCCGACAGATCGCGGTCTTCAACGTCGGCGGAACCTTCCACGCCATCGACAACACGTGTCTCCACCGCGGCGGGCCGCTCGCCGAAGGCGAGCTCGAGGGAACGGTGGTCACCTGCCCGTGGCACGGCTGGCAGTACGACATCACCACCGGGTCGAACACCATGGACGAGAACGAACGGGTCGACCGCTTCGAGGTGAAGGTGGAAGCCGGCGCCGTGCTCGTCGCCGTGTAGACCGCGGTCCGGCCGAGGGCTTTCGGGCCTGACCGCCCCCGCCTCCTCCTTTCCTTGCCACCCGAGCGGCTCTAGCAGTAGCTGCTAGCCCGGCGATCGGATGGAGGCTGACGCCTCGTCGGCACACGCAAGGTCCCCGGGGCATGGCGGGAAAGGCGCCCTGTGCCATTTGGTTTGACAGTAGGCAGTGATTTTGCGAGGGGTTTTGACTTGACGAGAGTGGTTGCAGGGCTGCCGCCTTTCGCGGCCCGCGCGCACGAGCGCTAGTCAGGCCACGATGTCGAAGCGGGGTGGTAGGTATATCGCGGCGGTCATCCGACACCGATGGGCGGTCATCGTCACAACCCTGCTCCTGACTGCATTGCTTGGGTACCAGGCCACCTTCCTCAACATCCGCTCGGACCCCGACAGCATGTTCCCGCCCAAGCATCCGTTCGTGCAGATCGACGCCAGGGTCCGTAGGGAGTTCGGCGGGTGGCACTACGTGCTCATCGCGGTCAAGGCGAAGCACGGAGATATCTGGGACCCGGCGGTCCTGTCCGTCGTATTCGACATCACGCAGGACGTCCGGCTACTTCCGGGCGTCCTGCCAAATGCGATCTTCAGTCTAAGCTCGCCAAATGTCCGGATCGTCGAGGATCGGGAAGGAGTTATCGAACCCCGGTACCTCATGCGCAGCGTGCCGCGCGATGCCGCGGGCCTTGCCGCACTACGGAGCACAGTTCTCGGAGAAGACCTGCTACGCAAGGGTCTCGTGTCGGCGGATCAGACGGCGACCATCGTCTCGGCCGATTTCGACGACGTCACGTCCGAGAAGGAAATCAGCGAGTCGCTGCAGGAGATCGCGCGGCGACGTGCGACAGGCGACGTCGATATCTTCTTCACCGGTGGGCCGGTGCTGATCCATACCTACAATACGTACATCTTTCAGGTGTGGCAGCGCTTCGTCATCGCGTTCGGCGTCATCGCCTGCCTGCTCTATCTCAGCTTCGGAAGCCTCCAGGGGGTCATCATCCCGCTCGTGTCGGGAGGGCTCAGCACGATGTGGGCGATCGGCCTCATGGGGTACGTGGGGATCGGGGTGGATCAATGGAACACGATCACGCCGATCCTCGTCATGAGCATCACGGCGGGGCATTCGACCCAGCTGCTGAAGCGATACTACGAAGAGCTCGCGACGACGGCTGACAGCATAGCGGCGGTGAAGCAATCGTTCCTGAAGGTGGCACCCGTCATGCTCGCCGCCGGGCTCACCGCCGCGCTCGGGTTCGCGTCGCTTGTCGCCTTCGACGTCCCGAGCCTTCGGACGTTCGGCGTCTTCACGGCATTCGGCATCCTCTGCGGGCTAGGCATCGAGCTGAGTTTCATTCCGGCGCTGCGCTGCCTGATCCCTCCGAAGGTCAACTCCGAACCACCGCTCGATCGGGTATTCCTCACCATCCTGGCCGGGATCAGCCGGTCGCTGCGACGAGGACTCCATTGGCCGTATCTGGGCGTAGCGGGCCTGCTCGCGGCTGTTGCACTCGCCGGCGTCTTCCGGATCGTCCCGGACTTCTCGTTCATTGCCTATCTGCCCCAGGGCTCGGATGGACAACGGAACTTCGCCGCCGTGCAACGGCTCTTCCCGGGCACGCTGCCACTCACGATCCTGATCGAAGGCAGCGATCAGATCGCCCAGGACCCGGAGCTGATCGGGCTGATCAGCGCACTCCAGAAACACCTGGAGAAGCAGAACGAGGTTGTGTACACGAGCTCGTACGTCGACATTCTGAAGCAAGCGGCGCTCGCGTTCGACTCGGGAAAGCCCCTCCTCGATGCAGGAGCGCTGATCGATCGCCGGCTCGCCGCGCAGCTGCTTTTTCTGTCCTACTCGCCGCAGTATGGGAATTTTCTCAGTCGCGATATGAAGACCGCCGTCGTGTGGGCGTTCCTGCGGGAGGTTCCAACGGAGCAAATCGCCGCGCTCATTCACGATGTACAGCGTTTCGTCGCCGCGCGGCACCCGCCCGATCGCTGGCGCGTGCGTGTCGGGGGTGGGGTGGCGGCTACGCGTGTGGCGCTCACCGAGGAGATAGTCCGCGGGAAGATCGTGAACATCGTCGTCGTCCTGACGGTCATCTTCCTCGTCTCCTCGCTCATCCTTCGATCGCTCATGGGCGGCTTCCTAGTCCTCCTGCCGCTCCTCTTCACCGTGCTCATCGACCTCGGGTTACTCGGCAATCTTCGGATCCCGCTCGACCCGATCACCGCGTCGGTGGCCGCCATGGCGGTCGGCATCGGCGCCGACTACGCCATCTACCTCATCTATCGGATGCGCGAGGAGCTTGCCGCACCAGGGGCTGGGCCCGAGGCGATCGACCGAGCCATGAAGGGCGCGGGGCGCGGGATTCTGAGCGTCGCCACCGCAATCGCGGGTGGGTACTTGACGCTCGCTGTTTCTTCTTTCCGGGCCTTCGTCTTGGTGGGCATGCTAGTCTCGGTCACGATGATCTTCAGCGCGCTGGTATCGATCACGCTGCTGCCCCTCCTCATCATTCGTTTCCGGCCACGGCTGATCTTCGGCGCTCATCGTACACGCATTGCATGACGCCGACGATGAATCTCTCGCTCGTCACGGTGGTCGTCACTTTCATCTGCGCCTACCTCGTCGTTACGGAGGTGTTCTTCCGCCGGCGGGAGGAGAGAGGGGTCGTCAAGTACCGTTGGACCTACCCCTTGGAGGTCGGTGGGAGCTTCGTGACGGTCGCTCTCACCGTCCTCAGTCTCCGGGCGGCGCCCCTCCCGCCATCCGTCGATTCGGTGCTCTTCGGGTCGACGATCTTCCTACTCGGCGCCTGGTTTCGAATGCGGGCGAAGGCAGATCTCGGCCGATACTGGAGCCAGCAGATCGAAATCCGTCCCGGTCAGCAGCTGATCGACCGGGGCATCTACCGTCGACTCCGCCATCCCGGGTATCTCGGACTCATGATGGAGATCGCGGCGATTCCGATCGTTGCAGGCTCAGTGCCCGGAATGCTTGCCGTCGCCTCGCTGTTGATCCCTGCCGTCCTTCTTCGCGTCCGCCTGGAAGAACGGGTCCTCACCGCTCATCTCCCTTCGTACGGGCCGTATCGTCGCTCGACCCCGGCGTTCCTTCCCGTCGGTCCGGTTGTTCGGCGCACGACGCCCGAGCAGCGCGTCCGCCGGATCCGCACGCTCTTCGCACTGCTCGGCTTCGTCGTCGCGGCGGCTGGGCTCGCCCTCGTCGAGCCGGGGCACTGGCGGACCTACGTCGTCTTTGGCGTGCTCGTGATGATCTCACACTTCTTCTGGTTCGATCTCCCCCCGCCCATCCCTAGCATGGTCCTTCCCTACCTCACCACGATCACCGCGTTCATCTACATCGGCGGCCTGCCGATCATCGGAATCGACTACGTCGCCCGTCTGCTCACCTTTCCGATCATGCTCCTCTTGTCGCGCCGGGGCATCATTTCGCCACCGGGGTACGTCAGGCCGATGGTCGAGGCCTTCGAGAGCCGAGGATCATTCTTCACCTATGCTCACATCGATTCGTGGGCCAACCACGCGCAGGGGGCGACGAGCCTCGTCGCCCGATATCTCACGTTCCGTATCTTGACCGGCGCGCCCTTTGGCCTTCACCCAGTCGTCGCAGTCGCAGGCGGGGAGTTCGTGGGCTACGCCTACCAGGCGATCGTGAATATGCTCCTGCCTCTTCCGACCTCGGAATGGCTCCGGGAGATGCGGATGCGATCGTGGCCGAAGCCGGTCGCGCTCGACTCGCGCCTCGACGTGATGATCGCGATCAACCTCTCCCAACCGCCGTTGCTCTTTCTCATCTACTACGGCTACCTGACCCATGGCCTCGGCGGCGCTGCCGTTTGGTCGGCCGCGACACTCGGACCGCATTTCTTGCTCCGCGCTCTGAACGACCGCCGTAAGGCACTGGCGGCCCAGCACGAGGAGCTCCAAACCGCCTCCGAGCGACTGAGGGACATGAACTGCGCGCTCGAGGAGAAAGCGCGCGCGCTCGAGCGCAAGCAGGATGAGCTGAAGGCGTTCGTCTACACAGTCACGCACGATCTCAAGAACCCGCTCGCCGCGATCATCCTCATCGCCGATCTCATCCGCGAGCGCGAGGGGCCGCTGCTCACACACGAGGGGCGGGAGGACCTCGACCGGCTCGTCCACCTTGCGGGCGGCACCGAGGACATGATCCGCGATCTTCTGAACCTCTTTCAGATCACCTCGGCTCCGGAAGCGCCGACCGTCGTCGACCTTCAGGCCCTCGTCGCCCAAGCGCTCGACACCCTCCGGCCACAGACCCTCGCCAAGGGCGTCCACGTCTGGGTCGGCGCGCTCCCGTCGGTTTGGGGTCAGCGGCGCAAGCTCGGTCACGCCGTCACGAACCTCCTCAGCAACGCAGTCAAGTACGTGCCCGCGGGCCGCGGTGAGGTAACGGTCCGCGGTGAAGTGCGCGACGGCAGCGTCCGCCTCTGCGTCCGCGACAACGGCATCGGCATTCCCGCCGCGTACCACGGGAACATCTTCGAGCTGTTCGGCCGCGTTCCGCCCTCCGAGCAGGTCGTCGACGGCCACTCGGTCGAGGGCACCGGCGTCGGCCTCGCGATCGTCAAGCGGAGCGTCGAGGCAAGCGGCGGCTCGGTGTGGGTGGAGTCGGAGGCGGGGAAGGGGAGCCGGTTCTATCTGGAGCTGCCGCTGGCCGGGATCGAACGAGCGGCGTGAGTACGACCGCTCTCGCGGTCTGCCTCCCTCGCTATTGCGACTTCCTTGGCTTCCTGAAGTTGGGCGGGCGCTTCTCCAGAAACGCGTTGCGGCCCTCCATCGCTTCGTCGGTGCGGTAGTAGAGCTCGAGGGCGCTGAAGCCGAGCTCGGTCAAGCCCGAGATGTGCTCGGTGTCGGCGTTGAAGGACTGCTTGGCGAGGCGAAGCGCCGTCGGACTCTTCTCGAGCACCTCGCGGCACCAGCGCTCGGTCTCGGCACGCAGCTCCTTCGCGGGCACGACGGCGTTGATCATGCCCATCGCGAGCGCCTCCGCGGCCGTGTACTGGCGGCAGAGGTACCAGATCTCGCGCGCCTTCTTCTCGCCCACGAGGCGCGCGAGGTAGGCGGTGCCGAACCCCGGGTCGACGCTGCCCACGCGCGGGCCGACCTGGCCGAAGACGGCGGTGTCGGCGGCGATGGTGAGGTCGCAGAGGACCTGGAGCACGTTGCCGCCGCCGATCGCGAAGCCGTTCACCATCGCGATCACCGGCTTCGGGATGGCGCGCATGATGCCGTGGAGGCCGTGCATGTCCATGCCGATGCCGCCCGCGCCGCTGTAGCCGCTCGCGCTGCGCGCGCGTTGATCGCCGCCCGCGGAGAAGGCCTTGTCACCGGCCCCCGTCAGCACCGCGACGCCGACCTGCTCGTCGTGCCAGGCGGCGCGGAAGGCTGCGATCAGCTCGTCGACCGTCTCGGCCCGGAAGGCGTTCCGCACCTCGGGCCGATTGATGGTGATCCAGGCGACGCCGTCGCGCGCTTCGTAGAGGATGTCCTGGTACGCCATGCGCGCACCTCGTCGCACCGCCGCCGCCTTGTCAAGGGCGCCGACGGGGGGCATAGCTCGGAGCGATGCTCGAGACGGCCCTGCACGCGCACCTCGCCACCCGGGGCGCCGTCCACGCCGACGATCGCGGTGTCGTCCTGCCCCGCCGCTTCGGCGCGGACCCGGCCGTCGAGTACGCCGCCCTCCGCAAGACCGCGGCGGTCGTCGACCTCGGCTACCGGACCGTGGTGCGCGCCGTCGGCGAGGACCGCGCCGCCTTCCTCCAGGGCATGCTCACCAACGACGTCGCCGGTCTCGCGCCCGGGGGCGGCTGCGCCGCGCTCCTCCTCACCATCCAGGGGCGGGTCACGGCCGACGTCCGCGTCGCGGCGCTGCCCGACGCGCTCCACCTCGAGGTCGACGTGCGCGTGCGGGACGAGCTCACGGGCGCGCTCGACAAGCTCATCATCGCGGACGACGTGACGCTCGAGCCGCTGCCGGCGCTGGCGCTCATCGGGCTCGAAGGGCCGGGCGCCGAGCGGCTGCTCGGGGGCGCGACGCTGCCGCCGTACGGCCACGCCGAGGTCGTCGTGGGCGGCGTGACGGTGCGCGCCGTCCGCGCCAGCGAGGTGCGCGGCCCCGGCTTCGTCCTGCACGCGCCCGCCGAGCGCGCGACCGTGGTGTGGGACGCGCTCGTCGCCGCCGGCGCGCGGCCCTGCGGCATGGAGGCGGTCGAGGGCCGCCGCGTCGAGGTCGGCGTACCGCGGGTCGGTCTCGACATGGACGCGACCACCCTCGCCCTCGAGGTCCCGGTCGAGGACGCGATCAGCCAGACGAAGGGCTGTTACCTCGGGCAGGAGGTGGTCGCGCGCGGGACGGCGCGCGGGCACGTGAACCGCCGCCTGGTCGGCCTCCTGCTCGACGGCGCGGAGCCGCCGCCCGGCGCGCCGCTCGGACGCGAGGGCAAGGAGGTGGGGCGGCTCACCACCGTCGCGCACGCCTTCGGGGCCGGGCGGCTCGCGGCCCTGGGCTTCGTGCGCCGCGAGCACTGGGAGCCGGGGACCCAGCTCGGCGTGCGCCACGGGCACGCGGCCACGGTCGCCACCGTCGCGGCCTGGCCGCTCGCCTGAGCACCTTCCCGGCTCGGGCGGATCCGTGGTACGCAGCGCGCATGGCCACGCAACTCGGGAAGCGCTACCTCTGCGACACGTGCGGGACGGAGATCCTCTGCAACAAGGCCGGCACGGGCGCCGTCGCCTGCTGCGGTCACGGCATGAAGCTCAAGGAAGCGAAGCCGCTCCCGTCCTCCGACTGATGTGAAGCCGTTCGCGACCCTGCGCTACGAGAAGCGCGGGCCGGTGGCGGTCGTGTCGCTCGACCGCCCCGAGGTGCTGAACGCGTACAACGTCGCCATGCGCGACGACCTCCACGCGGTGCTCGGCGCCGTCGACGACGACCCGGACGTCCGCGCGCTCGTGCTGCGCGGCCGCGGCCGCGCCTTCTCGAGCGGCGGCGACCTGACGGAGTTCGGCACCGCGCCGTCGCCGCTGGTGGCACGCGCCGTCCGCTGGCGGCGCGACGTGTGGGGCCGGCTGCTCGAGCTGCGCGCCGCGACGGTCGCGGCGGTGCACGGCTGGGCGGCCGGCGGCGGCATGGAGATGGCGCTCCTCTGTGACCTCGCGGTGGCGGCCGACGACGCGCGCTTCGCGCTCCCCGAGACGGGGCTCGGCGCGATCCCGGGCGTCGGCGGCACGCAGACGGTCGCGCGGCGCGCCGGCCTCGCCGTCGGCCTCGACCTCGTGCTCACGGGCCGGACGCTCGACGCATGCGCCGCCCTCGCCGCCGGCCTCGTGAGCCGCGTCGTGCCGCGCGCCCGGCTGGAAGCGAGCGCGCTCACCCTCGCGCGCCGCCTCGCCGCGCTCGACCCCGACCTCGTGCAGGCGGCGCGCCGCGCCGTCCGCGCGGGCCACGACCTCGCGCTCGACGCCGGCCGCTTGCTTGAGCGCCGGCTCGCGCTCGGGCTAGAAGGCCGGCGATGAACACGGTCGGCTTCCTCGGCATTCCCGCGTCCATCGTGCCCGACCAGGAGGCGATCGTCTTCGAGGGGGCGCGCCTCACGTACGCCGACGCGATGGCTCGCGTGCGGCGCCTGGCGGGTGCGCTCGCGCGGCTCGGCGTCGGACCCGGCACGCGCGTCGCGGCGCTGCACACGAACTCGCACCGCTACGTCGAGGCCTACTATGCCACCGCGATGCTGGGTGGCGTCTTCATCCCGCTCAACTACCGCGCCAAGCGCCCCGAGCTGGCGCACATGCTGAAGACCGGCGAGGCGCGCGTGCTGCTCGTCGGCGCGCGCTACCTCGAGCACGTCGAGGCGCTCCGGCCCTCGCTCGAGCGCCTGGAGACCGTGATCGGCTTCGACGGCCCGACGCCCGGGACGCCCGGCTACGAGCAGCTCCTCGCCGACGCGCCCGAGCGCGAGGAGGAAGCCGAGGTCGACGACCAGGCGACGACGATCCTCATGTTCACCTCCGGCACGACGGCCCTGCCGAAGGGCGTCATGCTCACCTTCCACGACTTCACGGCGTACGTGACGGCGAACGTCGAGCTCGCCGACGGCACGCCGCGCGGCGCGGCGCTCCTCTGCGTGCCGCTCTACCACATCGCCGGCGCCACCAACATGATGACGACGCTCTGGACCGGCCGCCGGCTGGTGCTGATGAGCCAGTTCGAGCCGCGCGCCTGGCTCGACGTCGTCGAGCGCGAGCGCATCAGCCACGCCTTCGTCGTGCCGACCATGCTGAAGCAGCTCCTCGACCAGCCCGACCTCGAGCGGCGCGACCTCTCCAGCCTCGAGATCCTCTCGTACGGCGGGGCGTCGATGCCGTTCCAGGTCATCCGCCGGGCCATCGAGCGCTTGCCGCGGAACGTCGGCTTCGTGAACGCCTTCGGACAGACGGAGACCACCTCGACGCTCACCGTGCTCGGGCCCGAGGACCACCGGCTCGAGGGCTCGGCCGAGGAGATCGAGCGGCGCACCAAGCGGCTCACCTCGCTCGGGCGGCCGCTGCCCGACGTCGAGGTGCGCATCGTCGCCGAGAGCGGCGCCGTCCTCGCCCCCGGCGAGGTGGGCGAGATCCACGTCCGCACGCCGCGCGTCATGAAGGGCTACGCCGGGAGCGGGGAGTCGCCGCTGGTCGACGACGGCTGGCTGCCGACCCGCGACATGGGCTGGGTCGACGACGACGGCTACGTCTACATCGCCGGCCGCAAGGACGACATGATCATCCGCGGCGGCGAGAACATCGCGCCGGCCGAGGTCGAGTCGGTGCTGCAATCGCACCCCGCAGTTGAGGAGGCGGCGGTGGTCGGTGTCCCCGACGTCGAGTGGGGACAGCGCGTGGCGGCGTTCGTCGTGCTCCGCGACGGGCAGACGCTCTCGGCCGACGCGCTCGGCGACTTCTGCCGCCAGCGCCTCTCGAGCTTCAAGAAGCCGGAGATCGTCCACTTCCTTCCCGAGCTGCCGAAGAACCCGATGGGCAAGATCCTCCGCCGCGATCTCCGCGCGCAGCTCGCCACGTCGTGACGCCAGGCCGCAACCCGAGCCGTGCCCGGCGGCCGCCGAGCCGTCCGCCACGGCCGGGGCGCGGACCGGCGGTCGAGGTGGCGGTGCGGGGCGGTGTGGTGTGGCTGACGCTCGCGCGCCCCGCGTTCCAGAACCGCCTCGACGCCGAGATGGCGGCCGCGCTCGCCGAGGCCTGCGCGACCGCCGAGGCGACCGACGGCGCCGACGCGGTCGTGGTGGCCGCGCGCGGGCACGTCTTCTCGGCGGGGCTGCCGCGGGGCTGCGGCTGGCCGGAGGACCGCTGGCCCGACGCCGTCGGCGCCGTCGCCGGGCTCGGCAAGCCGGTCGTCGCGGCGATCCAGGGCGACGCGCTCGGCTGGGGGCTCGCCCTGGCGCTCGCCTGCGACCTGCGCATCGCGGCGAGCGGCGCCACCTTCGCGCTTCCCGAGGTGCGCGAAGGCCACCTGCCCGGAGGCGGCGTCCTCCAGCGCCTCGCCCGCATGGTCGGCCCGGCGCGCACCCTCGACCTGGCGCTCCTCGGCACGCGCCTCTCGGCGGCGCGCGCCGCCGAGTGGGGGCTCGTCTCGACGGTCGTCGAGCCGGGGCGCCTCGAGGCCGCGGTCGAGGAGACGGCGCGCGCGCTCGCCGGCCGGGCGCCGCTCGCGCTCAGGCTCGCGAAGGAAGCGGTCACCAAGGGACTTGACCTGACGCTCGCCGACGGCATGAGGTTGGAGCACGACCTGTACGTGTTGCTGCAGATCACCGAGGACCGCCGGGAGGGCATTCGCGCCTTCCTCGAGCGGCGAACGCCGCGCTTTCGCGGGCGATGAGGGAGGGCGTTTCGAGCATGGCGAACCAGATCGGGAAGATCTACGTCTGCGCCAAGTGCGGCGCGCAGGTGATCGTCACCAAGGGCGGCGGGGGGACGGTCCAGTGCTGCGGCGTCGACATGCAGCAGAAGAAATGATCGCCGGGCGTGGAACGTCGGTTGCGACCCCGCGCGCGATCCCGCTATAAGCCGGTCCCGGTCAGGGTCCCGGCGGGCGGCCGGACGCGACCCACTCTCCTCGCGCCGACACGGGAGGCTTCGTGAGCTCGATCGCCGTCTACCCCGGCTCCTTCGATCCGATCACCAACGGGCACGTCGACATCGTGCGACGAAGCCTCCAGGTGTTCGACCGCGTCATCGTCGCCGTCGCCTTCAACGCGCACAAGGATGCTTCCTGGTTCACGCCCAAGGAGCGGGTCGAGATGATCCGCGAGACCTTCCGCCCGGAGGGCGAGCGGGTGACGGCCGACGCGTTCTCCGGCCTCCTCGTCGACTACGCCGTCGAGCGGGGCGCGAACGTCATCGTCCGCGGTCTGCGGGCCGTCGCGGACTTCGAGTACGAGTTCCAGATGACGATGATGAACCGCCACATGCGTCCCCAGGTCGAGACGATCTTCATGATGACCGGCGAGTCGCACTTCTACATCAGCTCGCGCTTGGTGAAGGAGGTCGCGGGCCTCGGCGGCAACGTCACCGGCCTGATCCCGGACCACGTCGTGCCGAAGCTGACGGCGCGCGCGGCGAAGAAGGCGTCGTGAGCCTCAAGCTCGCGTCACGGCTGGCGGTGGTGAAGCCGTCGGCGACGTTCGCCATGGCGGCCGAGGCGGCCGCGCTCCGCCAGCAGGGTCGGGACATCGTCGACCTGTCCGTCGGCGAGCCGGACTTCGACACGCCCGAGCACGTCAAGGCGGCGGCGCGCGAGGCCATGGCGCGCGGTCAGACCAAGTACACGGCGGTCGGCGGCACCGACGCGCTGAAGGACGCGATCGTCGAGAAGCTCCGTCGCGACAACGGCCTCGAGTACTCGCGCGGCGAGGTGATGGCGAGCTGCGGCGGCAAGCACGCGCTCTACACCGCCTTCCAGGCCCTCTTCGACCCGGGCGACGAGGTCATCCTGCCCGCGCCGTACTGGGTGAGCTACCCGGACATGCTGCGTCTCGCCGGCGCGGTGCCGAAGGTCGTCGAGACGAGCGCCGAGCGTGGCTTCGTGATGACCGCGGCGGAGATGGAGGCGGCGATCGGCCCGCGGACCGTCGCCGTCCTCGTGAACAGCCCGAGCAACCCGACCGGCGGGATGTACTCGGAGGCGCAGCTGCGCGAGGTCGGCGAGCTCGCGCTCCGGCGGAACCTCATCGTGCTGAGCGACGACATCTACGAGCGGCTCACGGCGCGGCCGGTGCCCAACGTCGGCGTGCTGGTGCCGGGGCTGCGGCCGCGGCTCGTGACCTTCAACTCGCTCTCGAAGACGTACGCCATGACCGGCTGGCGCGTCGGCTACACGTCGGCGCCCGCGGAGCTGATCACGGGGATGACGACGCTCCAGAGCCAGAGCACGTCCAACCCGACCTCGATCGCGCAAGCGGCGGCGGTCGCCGCGCTCACGGGGCCGCAGGAGAGCGTCGGCACGATGGCGCGGGAGTTCGCCGCGCGGCGTGACCTGATGGTCGAGCGGCTGCGCGCGATCCCGGGGCTCCGCACCACGGTGCCGGAAGGTGCGTTCTACGTCTTCCCCGACGTGGGCGGCTTCTTCGGGCGTCGCGGCCCGAACGGGCCGGTGGCCACCGCGCACGACCTGGCGATGTACCTGCTGCGCGAGGTGGCCGTCGCGGTGGTGCCCGGCGAGGGTTTCGGGGCGCCGAACCACGTGCGCCTCTCGTACGCGGCGTCACGGTCCGTCCTCGAGGACGGCGTGCGGCGTGTCGCCCGCGCGCTCGGCGCCCTGAGCTGAACCCGGGGAAAGGCCGTGTCGGCCAAAACTCATCGATAAAAAAAAGGCGACGGCTTCACGCCCTCGCCTTTTTTGGCACTTGAGCTGCGTGCCGCTCGTTACTTCCGCAGGTGCTTGGAGAACATCCGCTCCGCCTTCTCCGCGGCCGCTTCCGCCCGTTGCGCTGCCGCCTCGACGCGGCTGGCTGCAGACTCTGCCCGGCGCGCGGCGTCCTCGGCGCGTGCCGCCGCCGCCTCGGCGCGGCTCGCTTCTTCCTTGTGCGAGCAGCCGACGGAGATCATCGTCATCATCATCAAGCCGGCAGCTGCTGCGCTCATCGACCGTAACCGCATCCCGCTCACCTCCTTCTGAACCCCGAAGCTCGGGGTTGGCTAGAAAACTCGCGCCCCTCTTTACACAAAAACCCCGCCCCCGCAATACAGTGCTTCCGGGGTCAGTAGTCGTCGTCGAGATCGTCGTCGGCGGCGGAGGCGGCGCCCTTCTTCTTCGCCGGCTTCTCGGCGATGCTCGCCTCGGTGGTGAGGAGCAGTCCCGCAACGCTCGCCGCGTTCTGGAGCGCGGTGCGGACGACCTTGGCGGGGTCGATCACCCCGGACTCGAGCAGCGGTCCGAAGCACTCCTTGAGCGCGTCGAAGCCGAAGTCGCCCTTGCCGTCGCGGACCTTGGCGAGCACGACCGACGGCTCGGCGCCCGCGTTGGCCGCGATCCGTCGCAGCGGCTCTTCCATCGCCCGGCGGATGATCGCGACGCCCTCGGTCTGGTCGGGCCCGAGGGCGAGCTTGGTGAGCGCCTCCTGGGCGCGCAGGAGCGCGACGCCCCCGCCGGGCACGATGCCCTCCTCGACGGCGGCGCGCGTCGCGTGCATCGCGTCGTCCACGCGGGCCTTCTTCTCCTTCATGGCGACTTCGGTCGCCGCGCCGACCCTGATGACGGCGACGCCGCCCGCGAGCTTCGCGAGCCGCTCTTGCAGCTTCTCGCGGTCGTAGTCCGAGGTGGTCTCCTCGGTCTGGTTCTTGATCTGCTTGATGCGGCCCTGGATCGCCTGCTTCTTGCCGGCGCCGCCGATGATCGTCGTGTTGTCCTTGTCTATGACGATGCGCGTGCAGCTGCCGAGATCCGCGAGCGTCAAGCTCTCGAGCTTCGCGCCGATCTCTTCCGCGATCAGGCGGCCGCCGGTCAAGATGGCCATGTCCTCGAGCATCGCCTTGCGTCGGTCGCCGAAGCCCGGTGCCTTCGCCGCCGCACACTTGAGGGTGCCCCGCAGCTTGTTCACGACGAGCGTCGCGAGCGCTTCGCCCTCGACGTCCTCCGCGATGATGACGAGCGGCTTGCCGGCCTGGGCGACGCGCTCGAGCAGGGGCAGGAGGTCGCGCATCGACGAGATCCTCTTCTCGTGGAAGAGGATCAGCGGGTCGTCGAGCTCGATGGTCATCTTGTCCGGGTTCGTCACCAGGTAGGGCGAGAGATACCCGCGGTCGAATCGCATGCCCTCGACGACCTCGAGCGTCGTCTCGAGACCCTTCGCTTCCTCGATGGTGATGACGCCGTCCTGGCCGACCTTGTCCATCGCCTCGGCGAAGATCTCCCCGATGGTGGTGTCGCCGTTCGCCGACACGGTGCCGACCTGCGCGATGCGCTCGCGGTCCTTCACCGGCTTCGCCTGGGCCTTGATGGCGTCGACGGCCTTCTCGACGGCGGCGTCGATCCCCCGCTTGAGCTCCATGGGATCGAAGCCAGCGGCGACGAGCCTGAGGCCGTCCCGGAAAATGGCCCGGGCGAGGACGGTGGCCGTCGTGGTGCCGTCGCCCGCGACGTCCGAGGTCTTCTGCGCCACCTCGCGGACCATCTTGGCGCCCATGTTCTCGAAGCGGTCCTCGAGCTCGATCTCCTTGACGACCGTCACGCCGTCCTTGGTGACGGTCGGCGCGCCCCAGCTCTTCTGGAGCATGACGTTGCGGCCGCGGGGGCCGAGGGTCACCTGGGCGGCGTCGGCGAGCAGGTTCACGCCCGCCAGGATGCCCTCCCGGGCCCGGTTGTGGAGCAGGATGCGCTTCGCTGGCATTCGATACCTCCTCGCGGCCCTACTTACGCACGACGCGGCCGGCTGCCAAGGGGTCGGGGCGCACTTTCGCCAGGCGCCCCGGCGGCCGAGCGCCCTGGGGGCGAAAATGCAGCCAGGACGGAGCATTGGACCGACCTCGCCGCCCCGCGGGCAGGCCCGGACGGGAGCCGGGTGTCAGGGAAATGACATTGACGAGGCGGGTTCGGGTACCGTACAATGGGCGGTCGAATTCGGAGGCCCGCCTTAATGGTAGGAACGTTCAAAATCGGGGAGAAAGTGGTGTACCCGGCGCATGGCGTCGGCGTGATCGAGGGGGTCCAGACCAAGGTCATCTCGGGTAGTGAGCGCAAGTTCTACATGCTCCGCATCATCGACAGCGACATGACGATCATGATCCCGACCGAGAACGTCCAGTCGGTCGGGCTCCGGCGCATCATCGGCAAGGACATGGTCGCGAAGGTCTACAGGATCCTGCGCGACAAGAAGGTCGAGATCGACCAGCAGACCTGGAACCGCCGCTACCGGGAGTACACCGAGAAGATCAAGACCGGCTCGGTCCTGGAGATCGCCAAGGTCCTGCGCGACCTCTTCGTCCTGAAAGGTGACAAGGAGCTCTCCTTCGGCGAGCGCAAGATGCTCGACACCGCCCGTAACCTGCTCGTGAAGGAGCTCGCGATCGCGAAGGCCCACAGCGAGGAGAAGATCCTCGAGGAGCTGCGAGGCATCTTCGCGAACTGATTCCCACACACGGTCCGTCCCGCGTGCCTAGCGGATGCGAGGGGCCGGGGGTCGATCCCCCGGCCCTTCGTGTTTCCGGGGCCCGAGGATCTCGTTCAGGCTGCCGCTGCGGAACCCCTGGAGGTCGAGCGCGACCCACGTGAAGCCGAGCCGCTTGAGCTCCCCGACGACACGCGCGCGCAGCTCCGGCTCGAGCAGCCGCGGCATCTCCACGACCGGCACCTCGAGCCGCGCCACCTGCTCGTGATGGCGCACGCGCAGCTCGCCGAACCCGCAGGCGCGGAGGAACTTCTCCGCCGCGGCCACGCGGGCGAGCCCGTCGGGCGTGATGCGCGTGCCGTATGGGAAGCGCGAGGAGAGGCAGGGGCTCGACGGCCGATCCCAGGTCGCGAGGCCGAGGGCGCGGCTGGCGGCGCGGACGTCGGCCTTCGTCAGCCCGGCCTCGACGAGCGGATGACGGACGCCCTGCTCCTCGGCGGCCTTGAGGCCGGGGCGGTGGTCGCCCAGGTCGTCGAGGTTCGCGCCGTCGAGCACGGCGCCAAGACCCCGGCGCGCCGCCTCGGCGAGGCAGATCGTGAACAGGCTGTCCTTGCAGAAGTAGCAGCGGTTGACGGGATTGGCGGCGTAGCCGGGGATGTCGAGCTCGTTCGCCTCGATGACGACGTGGGAAGCGTCGATCTCGACCGCGAGCGCGCGCGCGTCGGCGAGGTCGTCGGGGGGTGTGGTGGGCGATACGGTGGTGAGGGCGAGGCAGCGGTCGGCGAGGACGTCGTGCGCGACGCGCAGGAGGAAGGTCGAGTCGACGCCGCCGGAGAAGGCGACCAGCGCCGAAGGCAACTCGGCGAGCAGCGCGCGGAGCCGCGCGACCTTCGCCTCGAGGTCCGTCAGATGCCCTCGGCGTGGAAGAGGTTCGTGGTGAGGTAGCGCTCGCCGGTGTCGGGGAAGATGGTGAGCACGATCGCGCCGCCGCCGAGGTCGCGGGCGACTCGAATGGCCGCGGCGCAGTTCGCGCCCGCCGAGATCCCGACCAGGACCCCCTCGAAGCGCGCGATGGCGCGCGCGTGGGCGATGGAGTCGTCGTCGGTCACCGCGACGACCTCGTCGTAGATGCGCGTGTTGAGCACATCGGGCACGAAGCCCGCGCCGATGCCCTGGATGCGATGGTAGCCCGGCTCGCCGCCGGAGAGCACGGGCGAGGACGCGGGCTCGACCGCCGCGATGCGAACGTGGGGGCGCTCGGCGCGCAGCACCTCGCCGACGCCCGTGATCGTGCCGCCGGTGCCGACCCCGGCGACGAAGGCGTCGACGTGCGGAAGCTGGGCCAGGATCTCGACCGCGGTCGTCCGGCGGTGGACCTCGGGGTTGGCAGGGTTGGCGAACTGCTGGGGCATGTACCAGTCGGGGTGCTCGGCGAGGAGCTCCTCGGCGCGTCGGACCGCGCCGTGCATGCCCTTGGTGTCGGGCGTGAGCTCGAGCCGCGCGCCGTACGCGACCAGGAGCGCGCGGCGCTCCTCGCTCATCGTGTCCGGCATGGTGAGGACCAGGCGGTAGCCCTTGACCGCCGAGACGAGCGCGAGGCCGATCCCGGTGTTGCCGCTCGTCGGTTCGACGATCGTCCCGCCCGGACGGAGCTGGCCGTCGCGCTCGGCGGCTTCGACCATGGCCTTGCAGATGCGGTCCTTCACGCTGCCGCCCGGGTTGGCATTCTCGAGCTTCGCCCACACCTCGGCCTTGAGCCCCGCGAGCTGCGGCATGCGCGAGAGCTTCAGCACCGGGGTCGAGCCGATCAGGTCGAGCGGTGACCGGGCGACGTGGCAGGGGAGCGGCATGCGTTGCGACGACGAGGAGCGGTGAGCATATATGCGCTGTGCGCGAGGCGTCAATTGAAACGGTCGTCGTCGTGTTCCCGGGTGCGCTCGGCGACTGGCTGCTCGCGCTGCCGGCGTGGCGGGCCCTGCGCGCGCGTCACGCCGGCGCGCGTCTCACGATGGTGGTGAGCGAACCGCTGCGCGCCCTCGCGACGCTCGCCGGCGTCGCGGACGTGACGGCGAGCCTCGACGCCGCCGAGGCGGCGGGACCATTCGGCGGCGACCGGCTGCCGTCGTGGCTGGCGGACCGCCCGGTCCTCTACACTTGGCTCGGGGGCGGCGACGCGGAAGCGCGACGGCGGATGACCGCGGCCGCCGCCCGCGCCCGCTTCTTCGGCGTCGAGCGCGGCACCGGGTCGTTGCATGCGGCCACGGCGTACGCCCAGGCGATCGGCGTGCCGGCGGGGCAGCGCGCGCTCGCTGCCGCCGCCCGGCTCGTCCCCGGACCGTCGGCGGCGGCGGAGCGACTGGTCGCCGAGTGCCGCCGCCCGGTGCTCGCCATCCATCCCGGCGCGGGCGCACGGGCCAAGCGCTGGGACCCCGCCGGCTTCGTCCAGGTGGCTCAGTGGTGGCGTGCGGCGGGCGGCGCGGTGGTGGAGATCACGGGCCCGGCGGAAGCGGGCGAGGCGCCGGCCCTCGGCGCGCCCGCGGCGCGCGACTGGCGGCTGCCGGACCTCGCCGCCCTGCTCGCGCGCGCCGCGCTCTACCTCGGCAACGACAGCGGGGTCAGCCACCTCGCCGGGGCGGTGGACGCGCCCGGCGTCGTGCTCTTCGGCGCCACGGATCCCGAGCGCTGGCGCCCCATCGCCGGGCGCCTCGTAGCGCTCCGTGCCCGGAGCGGCGGTCCGGACGCCGTGTCGCTCGCTGCGCTGCCGGTGGCGCGCGTCGTGGCGGCGCTCCGGCGGCGCGTTGCCTTGACAAGGGGTGACCTCGATATTAGCTGTTGCCCTTGAGGAAGTGCGCCGCAACGTCTCCCACGAGCCGGTCAAATAAATCCCCGTCGATGGCGTCCAACCTCGGGCGCCGGAGCGCGCCCACGGAGGCCGCACCTTCACGATGTCGAACGCGCTGAAGACCACCCTTTTGCTCGGGCTCCTGACGGGTCTTCTCCTCTGGATCGGGCAGTTGCTGGGCGGTTCGCAGGGGATCGTCGTCGCGTTCGTCTTCGCGGTGATGATGAACGCCGGCAGCTACTGGTTCTCGGATCGCGTCGTCCTCGCCATGTACGGTGCCCGCGAGCTCAGCGAGGACGCCGCGCCGGATCTCTTCCGCGTGGTCCGGGAGCTGGCCACCTTCGCCCGCATGCCGATGCCGCGCGTCTACCTCATCCCCAGCGACTCGCCGAACGCGTTCGCCACCGGCCGCAGCCCCGACCACGCCGCCGTCGCCGTGACCGAAGGCATCCTCCGCCTGCTGACGCTCGACGAGCTGCGCGGCGTCCTCGCCCACGAGCTGTCGCACGTCCGCAACTACGACACCCTGATCAGCGCGATCGCCGCCACGCTCGCCGGCGTCATCATGATGGTGGCGCGCATGGCGCAGTGGGGCGCGATCTTCGGCGGTATGCGCCGTGACGAGCGCGACGAAGGCGGCGGGGCGCTCGGCTTCCTCTTCACGATCATCGTCGCGCCGCTCGCCGCCATGCTCATCCAGCTCGCCATCTCGCGCGCGCGCGAGTACCAGGCCGACGCCACGGGCGCGCAGCTCTCGCACAGCCCCCGGTCGCTCGCCTCCGCGCTCGAGAAGATCGCGACCGAGTCCGGCCGCGTGCCGCTCGAGGCGGGACCCGCCACGGCGCACCTCTGGATCGTCAACCCGCTCGGCGGCAACTGGCTGGCGAAGCTCTTCAGCACGCATCCTCCCATCGAGGAGCGCATCCGGCGGCTCCGGGCGATGCCCTTCTGAACGGCGCGCAGCCTTCCCGCGGAGAGCCCGATGGACGAGGATGACAAGGAAGAACGACGCGGCTTCCGCGTGACCGACCGCCGGCGCTTCGCGGAGACCGGCGAGCCGCGGGCGGACACGCCGCCGGAGCCCGAGCGCCCGGCGCCGCCGGCGGCCGAGGCTCCGCACGCCGCGACGTCGCCGCGCGAGGAGACACCCGAGCCGGTCAACTTCTCCACCTTCGTCCTCGGGCTCAGCACGCAGGCGCTCTACCACCTCGGCGAGATCCCGGATCCGCTCACCGAGCAGGTCGAGCGCGACCTCGGCGCCGCCAAGCAGGTGATCGACATCCTCGGCATCCTGCGTGAGAAGACACAGAACAATCTCGAGCCGGCCGAGCAGGACCTGCTCGACTCCATCCTCTACGACCTCCGAATGCGGTACGTGGAGCTGATGCGCTCTGGGAAGAAGGAGGGGTCATGACTCCACGTTCGAACCGCCGCCTGCTGGTCGCGGGGCTGCTGATCCTGGTCGGCTTCGCGGTCGGCATCGCGGTCACGGCGCGCTTCGACCTCGCTCCGCGGAGCGAGGCGATCGGCCTCTTCGGCGGCGGCAGCGACAAGCCCGCCGAGGCGACGGCCGGGCCGCCACAGGTGGCGCTCCCCGACTTCTCCGGCCTGGCCGAGCATCTCTCGCCGTCGGTGGTGAACATCTCGAGCACGCAGGAGGTGAAGGGCACCTCGGGCTTCGGACCCGGCGGGCAGGGGGGCCCCGGCGGCCCCGGCGGCCCCGGCGGGGAGGGCGACCCCTTCCACGAGTTCTTCGAGCCGTTCGAGCGCTTCTTCGGCCCGCAGCACCGCCTGCCCTACAAGGCGAAGAGCCTCGGCTCGGGCTTCATCATCGACACCAAGGGCTACATCCTCACCAACAACCACGTGGTCGAGAACGCCGACGAGATCGTCGTGAAGCTCTCGTCCGGGCGGGAATTCAAGGCGAAGGTCGTCGGCCGCGATCAGAAGACCGACATCGCGCTCATCGAGATCCACGGCGCGACGGACCTCCAACCCGTGATCCTCGGCGAGTCGGGCGCTCTCAAGGTCGGGCAGTGGGTGGTGGCGATCGGCAACCCGTTCGGTCTCGAGAACACGGTGACGGCCGGCATCGTCAGCGCGATCGGCCGTCACATCAACCAGGGCCCGTACGACGACTTCATCCAGACCGACGCCGCCATCAACCCCGGCAACTCCGGCGGCCCGCTCCTCAACACGAAGGGCGAGGTGATCGGCATCAACACGGCGATCTTCAGCCGTGGCGGCGGCAACATCGGCATCGGCTTCGCGATCCCGATCGACCTCGCCAAGGAGATCGTGCCGCAGTTGAAGGAGAAGGGCCACGTGACGCGCGGCTGGCTCGGCGTCATGATCCAGAAGGTGACGCCGCAGATCGCCGAGTCGCTCGGGCTCCAGGACGCCAAGGGCGCGCTCGTCGCCGACCTCGTCAAGGACGGCCCCGCCGAGGCGGCCGGGCTCAAGCAGGGCGACGTCATCGCGGAGTACGACGGCAAGCCCGTGAACGACTCCGCCGAGCTGCCGCTCCTCGTCGCGCGCACCCCGGTCGGGAAGTCCGTCAAGGTGAAGGTCATCCGCGACAAGAAGGAGGAGACCTTCACCATCAAGATCGCCGAGCTGAAGGAGGAGGAGACCGCGCAGGCCGGCAGCGGCACCACGGAGGACCTCGGCCTCACCGTGCAGACCCTCACGCCCGACCTGGCCGAGAACCTCGGGCTCGAGCGCACCATGAAGGGCGTGGTGGTGACGGAGGTCGAGCCCGGGGGGCCGGCGACCGACGCGGGGCTGCGGCGCGGCGACGTGATCCTGGAGGTCAACCGCCAGGGCGTGAAGGACGTCGACGCCTACAGGAAGGCGCTCAAGGCCGCCGGCAAGGGCAAGAGTGTCCTCTTCCTCGTCCGGCGCGGTGACAACACGATCTTCCTGGCGGTGAAGCCGTCCGGCTCGTAGCGGGCGGTGAACGTCCTCGGCATCGAGACCTCGTGTGACGACTCGGCGGCGGCCGTCGTGTCCGACGGCCGCCTCCTCGCCTCCGTCGTTTCCTCGCAGGACGCCGTGCACGGACCGTACGGCGGCGTCGTGCCGGAGCTCGCCTCCCGCCATCACGTCCGCAACGTACTCGCGGTCGTGGACGCGGCCCTCGGCCGCGCCAGCGTCGGCCTCGAAGCGCTCGACGGCATCGCGGTCACCTGCGGGCCGGGGCTCGTCGGCTCGCTGCTCGTCGGCCTCACGGTGGCGAAGGGCATCGCGCTCCGGCGCCGGCTGCCGCTCGTGGGCGTGAACCATCTCGAAGGGCATCTCCTCGCCGTCAACCTCGACCGCGCGCCGGACGACCGCGTGCCCTTCCCGTTCCTCGCCCTCCTCGTCTCTGGGGGTCACACCGGCCTCTATCTGGCCCGCGCGATGGGCGACTACGCCTGCCTCGGCCGCACGCGCGACGACGCTGTCGGCGAGGCCTTCGACAAGGCCGCCAAGATGATGGGCCTGGGCTACCCCGGCGGGCCGGTGATCGACCGCTTGTCGCGCGGCGGGGACCCACGCGCCGTCCGCTTCCCGCGCGCGCACTTGAAGCGCGGGCGTTTCGACTTCAGCTTCAGCGGCTTCAAGACGGCGCTCCGCGAGCACCTGGCCGGACGGCCCCCGAGCGAAGAACGACTCCCCGACCTCGCCGCCAGCCTGCAGGAGGCGCTGGTCGACATGCTGGTCGACACGACGGTCGAGGCGCTCGCCGCGACGGGTGTCGAACGGCTCGTCGTCTCGGGCGGCGTCTCCGCCAACCGCCGGCTCCGCGAGCGCGTCACCGAGGCGGCGGCCGGTTTGGGTGTCGAAGCGCTCGTGCCCAGTCCCGCTCTCTGCACCGACAACGCCGCCATGATCGCGCTCGCCGGCGCGCCGCGCCTCGCCGCCGGGGCCGACGACGGCCTCGGGCTCAACGCCGAGGCCGACCTGCCGTTCGGGGCGCCCTGGACGGGCTGATGGGCGTGCGGCGGGAGGCGCGCGCCGCGCTCGCCGCCGCCGGGCTCCGCCCGCAGAAGCGGTGGGGCCAGCACTTCCTCTGCGACCCGGCGGTCGCGCGGCGCATCGTGGCGCTCGCGGACGTGGGCCGTGACGACGCCGTGCTCGAGATCGGGCCCGGCCTCGGCGCGCTCACCGACGAGCTGGCGCCGCGCGCGGGGCGGCTCGTCCTGGTGGAGATCGACCGCGGCCTCGCGGCGCAGCTCGAGGCCCGCTACGCGGCCTTCCCCGGCGTCCGGCTCGTGGTCGGCGACGTCCTCGCGCTGCCGCTCGCCGAGCTCGTCCCCGAGACGTCCGTCACCGTGGTTGCAAACCTGCCCTACAACATCGCGAGCCCGGTCCTCTTCCGCCTCCTCGACCTGCGCGCGCGCTTCCCGCGCGCCGTGCTCATGCTCCAGCGCGAGGTCGCGACGCGCCTGGTGGCCTGCCCGCGCGACGAGGACTACGGCGTGCTCTCCGTCCTCATCCAGGCCTTCGCCGAGGTGCGCGTGGCGTTCGGTGTCTCGCGACGGAGCTTCTTGCCGCGGCCCGAGGTCGACTCGTCGGTCGTCGAGGTGCGCTGGAGCGAGGCGCCGCGCGTCGAGACGGGCGACGTCGAGACGTTCCGCCGTGTGGTGCGCGTCGCGTTCGGCAAGCGCCGGAAGATGCTGCGCAACGCGCTCGCCGACCTCGCGCTCCCCGCCGGGCGGCTCGAAGCCGCGTTCGCCGCCGCCGCCGTCGATCCGCGGGCGCGCGCCGAGACCCTCGACCTCGCCGCGTTCGGGCGCCTGGCCCGCGCGGTCGGCGCCTAGCGCGATGCCCGAGCTGCCGGAGGTCGAGACCGTCGTCCGCTCGCTCGCGCCCGAGCTGGTCGGCCGGCGCGTCGCGCGGGTGACCGTGCGCGAGCGCCGGCTGCGCGGCGGCGTCGCGCGGCGCTTCGCGGCCGACCTGCGGGGCCGGCGGATCGAGCGCGTCGAGCGGCGCGGCAAGTACTTCCTCGCCACGCTCGACGACGGGCACGTCTGGCTGGTCCACCTCGGGATGACCGGACGGCTCACGATCGACGCGCCCGACGCGGGCGTCCGCCGCCACGACCACGTCGTCGTCTGCCTCGACGACGGCCGGCTCGTCGTCTACAACGACCCGCGCCGCTTCGGCCGCATGGCCGTCCTCGACGCGGCCGGGGTGCGCGGCGAGACGGGCGCGGGCGTCGATCCGCTGGCGGCCGACTTCGACGGCGCGGCGCTGTTCGCGCTCACGCGCAAGCGGCGGACGTCGGTCAAGGCGTTGCTCATGGACCAGCGGCGGATCGCCGGCCTCGGCAACATCTACACCAACGAGATCCTCTTCCGCGCGGGCGTGCGGCCGCGCCGGCGCGCGGCGCTGCTCCGCCGCGTCGACTGCGAGCGCATCGTCGACGCGACGCGCGCGGTGCTCACCGAGGCGATCGCGCAGGGGGGCTCGTCGATCTCCGACTACCGCGACGGCTTCGGCCGCGAAGGTTGGTTCCAGCTCCAGCTCGCCGTGTACGACCGCGCGGGCGAGCCCTGCCGGCGCTGTGAAGCGCCGATCCGCGCCCGGGTGCTCGTCGGACGGTCGACCTTCTACTGCCCGCGCTGCCAGCGCTAGCGCTCCTCGTGCGAGGCTGACGGCCCTCACGGCCGCTCGTCACGCACCTCGAGCGCGTCGCGGAGCCCGTCGCCGAGCATCTGGAGCGCGAGCACGGTGAGTGCCAGCGCGAGCCCCGGGAAGAGGGTCACGTGCGGCGCGACGAGGAGGAAGGGCCGGCCCTCGTCGATCATGGCGCCCCACGACGGCAGCGGCGGCGGCGCCCCGACGCCGAGGAACGACAGGCTCGCCTCGGCGACGATCGCGCTCGCCATGCCGAACGTCGCCTGGACGAGCAGGAGCGGTGCGACGAGCGGCAGGAGCTGGCGGACGACGATCCGCCCGGGCCCGGCGCCCAGCGCGCGCGCGGCTTCGACGAAGTCCCGGCGGCGGAGCGCCGCCACCTCGGCGCGCGCGAGCCGGGCGTAGCCGGTCCAGCCGAGGAGGCTCAACGCGACCACGACGTTCCGCAGGCTCGGGCCGAGCACGGCCGCGAGGGCGATCGCGAGCAGGAGACCCGGGAAGGCGAGCAGCACGTCGATCGCACGCGCGATCGCCTCGTCGAGCCAGCCGCCGGCGTAGCCCGCGATCGCGCCGACGAGCGTCCCGAGCGCGAGCGACAGGACGACCGTCGCGGCGCCGACACCGAGCGAGATGCGGGCCCCGCGGAGCAAGCGCGCGAGGACGTCGCGGCCGAGCGCGTCCTGCCCGAGCGGGTGGGCGGTGCGCGGCGGGCCGAGCCGCTCCTCGAGCGTCGGGGCGTAGGGGTCGGCGCGCACCAGGAGCGGCGCCGCCACGCTGGCGAGCGCGAGTGCCAGGAGGAGCCCGGCGCCCACGGCGGCGTCGCGCCGCCCGCGTCTACGCCTCATGGCGGAGCCGCGGGTCGATGGCCGCGTAGAGCGCGTCGGTGGCGGCGTTCAGCGCGACGTAGGTGCACGCGATTGCCAGCACGCAGCCCTGGACGAGGGGGTAGTCGCGCGCGTCGATCGCCTGCACGAGGAGGCGGCCGAGGCCCGGCCACGCGAAGATGGTCTCCGTGATGACGGCGCCGGCGAGGAGCGCGCCGGCCTGGAGCCCGGCCACCGTCGTGACCGGGAGGAGCGCGTTGCGGAGCGCGTGCACGGCGACGACCCGCCACGCGGGCGCGCCCTTGGCGCGCGCCGTGCGTATGTAGTCCTGGGCGAGCGCGCCGAGCATGCTGGCGCGGGTGAGCCGCAGGAGCGTGCTCGCCATGCCGAAGCCGAGCGTCACCGCCGGGAGGACGAGGTGCGCGGCGCCGCCGGTGCCGGAGACCGGGAGCCAGCCGAGCCGGATCGAGAAGGCGAGGATCAAGAGCGGCCCGAGCCAGAGGCTCGGCAGGCAGACGCCCGCGAGCGCCACCAGCCGCGCCACCCGGTCGATCGCCGTGCCCGGTCGGACCGCGGCGAGGACGCCGAGCGGCAGCGCGAGCGCGACGGCCAGGATGAACGCGACGGCGGCGAGCGCGAGCGTCGCGGGGTAGCGCGCGGCGATGACCCTCGTGACCGGCTCCCGGTAGGTGATCGACTCGCCCAGGTCACCGGCCGCGGCCCGGACGAGGAAGCGCCCGTACTGCACGAGCAGCGGGCGGTCGAGCCCCAGCTCGGTGCGCAGCGCCGCGACGTCGGCCGGCGCGGCCCACTCGCCGAGCATGATCTCCACCGGATCGCCGGGCACGAAGCGGAGGAAGGCGAAGACGAGCGTCGCCACGCCGACGACGGTGACGGCGAGGAGGACGAAGCGGCGCGCGACGCGGATCATTCGGTCCTTGCCGGGGCGGTCCGCGCCGGGGCCATCCGCGCCCGGGCGAGACCCCGCAGGTTGCCGTCCGCCGACGGCTCGAAGCCCACGAGTCGCCGGGTGTGCACCACGACGCGGTCCTCCCACCAGAGCGGCACGACGGGCAGGTCGTGGGCGGCGCGTCGCTGGACGCGCGCGTAGATGGCGCGCCGGCGCGCCGGATCGAGCGCGCGCCGGCCGCGTGCCGTCAGCCGATCCATCACCCCGCTCGCGTACCCGCCGCGGTTGTAGCCCGCGGGCGGGCGCATCGTCGAGTGAAAGGCGAGGTAGTAGAGGTCCGGGTCGCCGACGCCGACCCAGGTGAGCGCGGCGAGCTGGAAGTTGCCCCGCCGGATATCGGCGAAGAGCGTTCCCCACTCGTAGGTGCGGATCTCGACCGCGACCCCCACCGCGCCGAGCGCCGCCTGGATCGCCTCGGCGAGCCGGCGGCGCCCCGGCTGGGCGGAGGTCTTGTAGACGAGACTGAAGCGCGGCGCGGGGCCCGCGCCGTCGGGGTCGGGCCAGCCGGCGCGGTCGAGGAGGTGGCGGGCGCGCGCCGGGTCGTGCCGGTGGAGCCGCGCCGGTGCGTAGGCCCAGTGCTCGGGGGCGAGCATGCCGCTCGCCGGGCGGGCGGCGCCGCCCACCACGTGACGCACGAGCGCCGGGCGATCGAGCGCGAGCGCGAGGGCCTCGCGCACCCGGCGGTCGGCCAGGCGCGGATCGCGGAAGTTGAGCGCCAGGTAGTCGAAGCTGGTGCCGGGCGTCTGCCGGACGACCAGGCCGTCGGCCGCCCGCAGCCAGGCCACCGTCTCCGCCTCCGGCGCGTCCTCGAGGAGCCCGACCCCGCCCCGCCGCAGCTCGAGGACGCGGACCACCTCGTCGGGCACGATCCGCACCACGAGCGGGTCGAGGGCGGGGGGGCCGCCCGGGTATCCGGGGTTCGGGGCGAGGACGAGGCGCTCCCCGCGCACGGCGCTGACCAGGCGGAAGGGCCCCGCGCCGATGGTGACCTCGCCCGGCTCGCGCGCCCGGGCGGCGGGCAGGATACCGATGCCGGTCGCGTCGAGGAGGGGTGCGAAGGGCTCGCGGGTGCGTAGCACGACCGTCCGGTCGTCGGGGGTCTCCACGGCGGACAGCACGGCGAGTGCGCCCCGCTTGGGCGAGCCGAGACGCGGGTCGAGCACCGCCTCGTAGGTGGCCCGGACGTCCGCCGCCGTGACCGGGGCGCCGTCGGCGAAGTGGAAGTCGGTGCGGAGGTGAAACACGAGGGTCGTCGGGTCGGGCGCTTCCCAGGCCGCGGCGAGGTCCGGGAGGCGGCGGGCGGCGCGGTCGGGGCGGGTCAGCGCGACGTGGAGCAGGTCGGCGAGGCGGCTCGAGTTGGCGTCGGTGCCGAAGCGCGGGTCGACGCTTTGCGGTTCGCTGGGGAGTGCCAGGACGAGGCCGGTGGGCGCGAGCGGCGCCTCCCGACAGCCCTCTGCGAGGGTGCCGGCGAGGGCGAGAACCACCGCAAAGCGGCCAAGATGTTTGACTCTATTTGAAGTGCTTTGATACCATCGCCATGAGGCGGCTCGGCAGCGTGCAGCGAGAGGAGGAGGGGCAGGGGAGGACCATGCGTTTCGGTATCTTTCTATTTGCAATGACGGTCTCCGTCGGCGTTCCCGCCGGCGCGCTGGCCGACGACCCCGTGCGGGCCGCGGCCCACGAGCCCGCGCTCTCCGCCCCGCCCGTCTCGCACTTCTTCCCGCGACCCGAGTCGATCGAGCCGCAGGTCGGCTTCTGGAAGAGCGTCTTCGCCGACTACTCGATCCACCAGGTCGTTCTGCACGACGCCCTGTACCTGGACAAGGTCTACAAGGTCCTCGACTTCCGCCGCTATCTCGACGACGGCGTCGAGCCGGGCGAGGTCGATCGCCTGCAGCGCATCGAGACCGACCTCGAGGTCGAGCGCCTGCGCGCCACGCTGCTCCGGCTCCACGGCCTCGGCCCCAAACCCGACCTCGAAGCGCTCACCGCCGAGGAGCGCCGCGTGTGGGACGTCTGGAAGGACGACCCCGCCGCCGACCGCTTCCTCGCCGCCGCCGACGAGAAGCGGTTGCGCACCCAGCGCGGGCTGCGCGAGCGCTTCCGGGAGGGTGTCCGGATCTCGCGCCGCTATCTCCCCGAGATGGAACGCATCTTCCGCGAGGAAGGGTTGCCCGTCGAGCTCACGCGGCTGCCGCTCATCGAGTCGTGCTTCAACCTGCACGCCAACTCGAAGGTCGGGGCCGCGGGCGTCTGGCAGTTCATGCCGAGGACGGGCCGGCTCTTCATGCGGGTCGACAACCTGGTCGACGAGCGCCGCGACCCCATCCACTCGACGCACGCCGCGGCCCGGTTCCTGGGCGACATGCACGATCGGCTCGGGAGCTGGCCGCTCGCCATCACGGCCTACAACCACGGGCCCGAGGGCATCGCGCGCGCCGTCGACGAGGTCGGCTCGAGCGACATCGGGATGATCGTGCGCGACTACCATGGCCGCGCCTTCGGCTTCGCGTCGCGCAACTTCTACGCCGAGTTCCTCGCCGCGACCGACGTCGAGCGCGACGCCAGCAAGCACTTCGGCGAGATCCCGGCCGAGCGGCCGATCAGCGCGCGCGAGCACCGGCTCGACCACGCGGTCGGCATCGAAGCCGCCGCCCGGCTCGCGCGCACCAACAAGGACGAGCTGGCCGAGCTGAACCCCGCGCTCGCGCAGGCCGTCGTCCTCGGCCGGCGCCCGATCCCGCGCGGCTACCGCTTGCGCATTCCGGACGCGGGCGCCACCGGCTTCGACACCCGGCTGGCCGAGTTCAGTGCCGAAGAGGACGTGACGCGGACGGCCGCGCCGGTCATCGCGCGGAAGCCGGCCGCACGGGCCCGCCCCGCGGTGCTCACCGCCCGCCGGGGGCGGACGGGACGGACGGCCCAGCACCCCAAGAAGCGCCGGGTGCAAATGGCCTCGGCCCGCACCTCGAGCCGGAGTGCGAAGACGAAGCGCGGGCGCGCCGGGCAGGTGCTCAAGTCACCGGCCCGGGACGCGATGTAGGGTTTCAGGCTCGCTACCCCTCTGGTACGATCACCGACCGGATGCACACCCATCCGGTCTTCCTGCGCCTCGAGGGCCGGCCCTGCGTGGTGATCGGCGGCGACGCCGCGGCGGCCGCCAAGGCGCTTGCCTGCCTCGCGGCGGGCGCCCTCGTCACCGTGGTCGCGGAGCGCCTTTCCGAGGAGCTGGCGGGGCGCGTCCGGCACCTGGCCCGTGACTACCGGCCCGGCGACCTCGCGGGCGCCGACCTCGCCTACGCCTCGAGCCGCGACCCCGAGCGGATCCGCGCCCTGGCGGCGGAGGCGCGACGCGAGCGGGTGTGGCTCAACGTGATCGACGTGCCCGAGGCCTGCGACTTCCTCTCGCCCGCGGTGGTCGAACGCGGCGACTTGAAGATCGCCGTCGGCACGGGCGGGGCGAGCCCGGGCCTCGCGGCGCGGCTCCGCCGCGCGCTCGAGGCGGCCGTCGGGCCCGAGTACGAGCCCTTCGTTGCGATCCTCGGCGCGGTGCGTGCCCGCGTCGCACCGCAGGCGCGCAGCAGGGTGATCGAGGACCTCCTCGACTCCCGTCTGCTCGAGCTGGTGCGCGACGGGCGGCGCGCGGAGATCGACGCCTTGCTCGCTCGCGTCGCGGGGGTGAGCCTCGAGGGTCTCGGCGTCGCGCTCGAGGAGCGAGTCTGAGGTGGAGCTGACCCTCCTCCGCACCGCGATGTTCCTCTACCTCGCGGCGACGATGGCCGCGCTGGTCGGCATCGCCGTCCGCCGCGAGCTTCCCCAGATCCTTCTCCCGCGGCTCCTCCTCGTCGCGGTCCTCGTCCACGCCGTGTCGATCGTGCTGCGCTCGGCCGCCGCGCACCACCTCGCGCTCACCACCTTCGACGAGACGCTCTCGTTCCTCGCCCTTCTCCTGGTAGCGCTCTTTCTCGCGGTGCAGCGGGCGCGGCCGCTGGTGGCGCTGGGCGCGATCGTGAGCCCGCTCGCCTTCGGTCTCAGCTTCGCGGCCGACGTCGTCTACGAGGGCGTGCGGCCGCTGCCGCCCGTGCTGCGGAGCCCGCTCTTCCCCGTCCACGTCATCCTCTCCTCGCTGGGCGACGCCGTCCTCGCCCTCGCGTTCTGCGCGAGCCTCCTCTACCTCCTCCAGGAGCGGCGCCTGAAGAGCCGCCGGGTGCGGGGCTGGTTCCAGCACCTGCCCTCGCTCGAGACCCTCGACCGCTTCAACTACCGCTGCCTCGTGTGGGGGCTCACGCTGCTCACGCTCGGCATCGTGACCGGCATCGTGTGGGCGCACACGGCGTGGGTCGGCATCTGGTCCTCGGACCCGAAGCTCGTCTTCTCGCTCGCGGCCTGGGTCGTCTACGTGGCGCTCCTCCAGGGGCGGATGACGGCGGGATGGCGCGGGCGGCGGGCGGCGACGCTCACCATCGCCGGCTTCGCGCTGATCCTGGTCTCCTTCGTCGGCGTCAACGTCCTCGGCCTCGGGGAGCACGGGAAGGCCTTCTAGCGTGGAGCGCGGCATCGTCATCGTCGGGCTGAACCACCGCACGGCGCCGGTCGAGATCCGCGAGCGCGTGGCGTTCTCGAACGGTCGGCTCGAGCCCGCGCTCCGCCGCCTGGTCGAGCTGGGGGACGTCGCCGAAGGCGCCATCCTCTCCACCTGCAACCGGGTCGAGGTCATCGCCTGCGGCGCCGACCCGGCCGCGGTCGGGCGCGCGCTGCCCGGCGTCCTCGCCGCCGTGCACGGCGTCCCCGACGCGCTCCTCGCCGAGCACCTCTACGCCTTCAACGGCCGCGAGGCCGTGCGCCACCTCTTCCGCGTCGCCGCGAGCCTCGACTCGATGGTGGTGGGGGAGCCGCAGATCCTGGGCCAGCTGAAGGAGCAGTACGCCGCCGCGGCCGCGACCGGCGCCTCGGGGCAGGTGCTCCACCGCTGCTTCCACAAGTCGTTCTCGGTGGCGAAGAAGATCCGGCGCGAGACCGGTATCGCCGAGAAGGCCGTCTCGATCGGATCGGCCGCGGTCGAGCTGGCGCGCGGCATCTTCGACTCGCTCGCCGACAAGACCGCGATGCTAGTGGGCGCCGGCGCGATGGGCGAGCTGACCGCCCGCCAGCTCCTCGGGCACGGCATCGGCTCCGTCATGGTCGCCAACCGCACCTTCGACCGTGCCGTCGACGTGGCGCGCGAGCTGGACGGCATGCCCGTCCCGTGGGAGCAGCTCGCCAAGACGCTGCCCCTCGCCGACCTCGTGATCGGCGCCGCCAGCGGCGACGACTACCTCCTCGGCGCCGCCGTCTTCGACGAAGCGCTGCGCGAGCGGCGCCGCCGGCCGATGTTCGTCATCGACCTCGCCGTGCCGCGCTCGGTCGATCCCGCCGTGAACGCCCTCGACGGCGTCTACCTCTACGACATCGACGACCTCGAGGGCGTGATCGCCGACAACCGCGGCGCCCGCGCCCGCGAGGCCGCCAAGGCCGAGACCATCGTCGAAGCCGAGGTGGAGGCCTTCTGGCGCTGGTTCACGAGCCTCGACACCGTGCCCACCATCGTCGCGCTCCGCGAGAAGCTCGAGACCATCCGCCGCCGCGAGCTCGAGCGCACGCTCGCGGCGCTCGGCGACGTCGACCCGCGCCAGCGCGAAGCGGTGGAGCGTCTCAGCGCGACCATCGTGAACAAGATCCTGCACGGCCCGCTCACCGCGCTCCGCCGCCACCAGGGCGACCGCGAGCAGGCCTTCTACGTCGAAGCGGCGCGCCGCCTCTTCCGCCTGGCCGACCCGACCGCCGAGGACGACGAGGAGGAGTAGGATGGCGGCCGCCCGCATCCTGCGTCTCGGGACGCGGGCGAGCGCCCTGGCGCGCGCCCAGGCGGAGCTGGTGCGCGCCGCGCTCGAAGCGCGCCACCCCGGGCTCCGGGTCGAGGCCGTCTACATCCGCACCACCGGCGACAAGCTCACGCGCGGCCCGCTGCCCGGGGGCAAGGGCCTCTTCGTGAAGGAGATCGAGGAAGCGCTCGCCGCGGGGACGGTCGACGCCGGCGTCCACTCCATGAAGGACCTGCCCGCGCGTCTCGCCGCCGGGATGACGATCGGCGCGGTGCCTGCGCGCGCCGACGCGCGCGACGTGCTCCTCGCGGCGACCGCCGGCGGCATCGCCGGCCTGGCGGCCGGCGCGCGCGTCGGCACGGCGAGCGTCCGGCGCCGCGCCCAGCTCCTCGCCCGCCGCCGCGACGTCGAGGTCGTCTTCCTGCGCGGCAACGTGGACACGCGGCTCCGCCGCTGGCGCGACGGCGACGTGGACGCGCTGCTGCTCGCCGCCGCCGGGCTCGCCCGCCTCGGCATCGAGGAGCCGCGCGCCTGCCCGCTCGCTGCCGAGGAGTTCCTGCCCGCCGTGGGGCAGGGTGCGCTGGCGCTCGAGTGCCGCGCCGACGACGCCCCGACGCGCGCGCTCCTCGCCGCGATCGAGGACGCCGCGGCGGCGACGGCGATCGCCGCCGAGCGCGGCTTCCTGGTCGGCGTCGGCGGCGACTGCAACACGCCGCTGGCGGCGCACGCGACGATCACGGACGGCCGCGTCGCGCTGCGCGCCGCGGTGAGCGACCCCGACGGCCGGCGCTGGCTCGAGGACGGCGGCAACGCGCCCGCGGCCGAGGCCGAGGCGCTCGGCCGCCAGGTGGCGGAGCGCCTCCTCGCCGCGGGCGCCGCGGAGCTTCTCGGCCGCGCATGAGCGGGCGCGTCTTCCTGGTCGGCGCCGGCCCCGGCGACCCGGGGCTCCTCACCGTGCGCGCCGAGCGCTGCCTCGCCGCGGCCGACGTCGTGGTGCACGACTACCTGGTCGGCACGCGCCTCCTGGAGTGCGTCCGGCCCGACGCCGAGGTGATCGCGGTCGGCCGCTCGCACGAGGACGAGGAGCGACTCGGGCAGGCGGAGATCGAGACGCTCCTCGTCGCCCGTGCGCGCGCGGGAAAGACCGTCGTGCGCTTGAAGAACGGCGACCCGTTCCTCCTCGGGCGCGGCGGCGAGGAGGCCGAGACGCTGGCGCGCGCGGGCGTGCCGTTCGAGGTCGTGCCCGGCGTGTCCTCCGCCTTCGCCGTCCCGGCCTACGCCGGCATCCCGCTCACGCACCGCGACCACGCTTCGCTGGTGACGATCGCGACCGGCCACCAGGCGGACGAGGGCACGCCGCCGGCGCTGCCGTGGGAGGCGCTGGCGCGCCAGGGCGGGACGCTCGTCTTCTTGATGGGCATGCGCCAGCTCGAGGCGATCACCGCCGCGCTGGTCGCGCACGGTCTCGCGGCGGCGACGCCCGCGGCCGTCGTCTGCCACGGCACGACGGGAGGCCAGCGGACCGTCGTCGCCACCCTCGGCACGCTCGCCGAGCGGGCGCGGGCGGCGGGGCTCGCCGCGCCCGGCGTCGTGGTGGTGGGAAGCGTCGTCGGGCTCCGCGAGCGGATCGCGTGGTTCGAGCGCCGGCCGCTCCTCGGTCGCCGCGTCGTCGTGACCCGGCCGCGGGCGCAGGCGGCGGCGCTCGCCGAGCGGCTGGAGACGGCCGGCGCGGAGGTCGTCCTCTTCCCGACCATCGTGCTCGTGCCGCCGCCGGACCCTGCGGCGCTCGACCGCGCCGTCGCGGCGGCGGCCGGCTACGACTGGATCGTGTTCACCAGCGCCAACGGCGTGCGCGTCTTCTTCGAGCGCGTCGGGGCGCTCGGCCGCGACATCCGCGAGCTCAAGCCCGCGCGCCTCGCCGCCATCGGCCCCGAGACGGCGGCCGAGCTGGAGCGCCGGCTCGTCCGTCCCGCGGTGCGCGCCGCGGAGTTCCGCGCCGAGGGCCTGCTCGCCGCGCTCGCGGGCGAGTCGCTCGCCGGCCGTCGCGTGCTCCTGCCGCGCGCCGCCGGGGCGCGCGCCGTCCTCCCCGACACGCTGCGCGCGCGCGGCGCGGTGGTCGACGAGGTGATCGCCTACCAGGCCGTCACGCCGCCCGACGCCGACCCGGCGTCGCTGCGCGCCGCGCTCGAGGCGGGCGCGATCGACGCGCTCACCTTCACCAGCAGCTCGACGGTCGAGCGCTTCGTGGCGCTCGTCGGTCGCGAAGCGCTCGTGCGCGACGGCCGTCCCGTGGTGGCGTGCATCGGACCCGTGACGGCGGACACGGCGCGCGCACTCGGGCTCGCGGTCGACGTCGTGCCCGCCGCGTACACCACGGCCGCGCTCACCGCCGCGCTCGTCGACCATTTTTGCAAAGGCGGGGCGGGTCGGCTAGACGAAGGGCGGCGATGAGCCGCTTCCCCGCGTATCGTCCGCGCCGGCTGCGTCGCACCGAGGCGCTGCGGCGGCTGGTGCGCGAGACGCGCGTCAGCGCCGAGCAGCTCGTGCAACCGCTGTTCGTCGTACCGGGACGCGCCGTCGAGCGGCCGGTGGGCGCCATGCCCGGCGTCGCGCAGCTCTCGGTCGACCGCGCGGCGGAGGAGGCGCGGCGGCTCGCGGACGTGGGCGTGCCCGGCGTGATCCTCTTCGGCGTACCGGAGAAGAAGGACGCACGCGGCAGCGGCGCCGTCGACCCGGAGGGCATCATCCCGCAGGCACTGAAGGCCATCCGCGAGGCCGCGCCCGGCCTCGTGCTGGTGACCGACGTCTGCCTCTGCGAGTACACCGACCACGGCCACTGCGGCGTCGTCCGCGCCGGCGACGTCGACAACGATTCCACGCTCGAGCTGCTCGCCGCCGAGGCGCTCGCCCACGCGCGGGCGGGCGCGGACATCGTCGCGCCGTCGGACATGATGGACGGCCGCGTCGGCGCCATCCGTCGCGCCCTCGACGGGAGCGGCTTCCCCAACCTGCCGATCCTGGCCTACGCCGCCAAGTTCGCCTCCGCCTTCTACGGGCCCTTCCGCGAAGCGGCCGAGTCCGCGCCGCAGTTCGGCGACCGGCGCTCTTACCAGATGGACCCGGCGAACGGGGATGAAGCACTCCGGGAAGTCGCCCTCGACATCGAGGAGGGCGCCGACATGGTGATGGTGAAGCCGGCGCTGCCCTGCCTCGACATCATCCGGCGGGTGAAGGACCGCTTCGGCTACCCCGTCGCCGCCTACCAGGTGAGTGGCGAGTACGCGATGGTGAAGGCCGCGGCCGCGCAGGGCTGGATCGACGAGGCCCGCATCGTCGAGGAGACGCTGCTCGCGATCAAGCGCGCCGGGGCCGACGTCATCATCACCTACTTCGCGAAGGACGTGGCGCGGGGGCTCGGCCGGCGATGAAACGGCTCGTCGCCGCAGGGCTCGCGCTCCTTGCCGCCGGCGTCGTGCCGGCGCGTGCCGCGATCGACGAGCGCGAGCTCGGACGGCGCTTCTTCCTGGAAGCGCGCTCGCAGCTGCCGCTCGTGCAGGACGCCGCCGTAGAGGAGTACGTCCGTCGCGTCGGCGCCAAGATCGTGCGCACGCTCGGCGCGCAGCAGTTCGACTACACCTTCTACGTCGTGCAGGAGCCGGTGCTGAACGCGTTCGCCGTCCCGGGCGGGTACGTGTTCGTGTTTTCGGGCCTCATCGCCAAGGTGTCGAACGACGACGAGCTGGCCGGCGTGCTGGCGCACGAGGTGGGACACGTCGCGGGCCACCACATCATCCGCCAGCAGACCGAAGGCCAGGTGTGGAACTACGCGGCGCTCTTGGGCGCGCTCCTCTCGGCGGTGAACCCGGTCCTCGGGGCCGGCGCGATCGCGGCGGCCGAGACGGCGCAGCTCAAGTACTCCCGCCAGTTCGAGCAGGAAGCCGACTACCTGGGCCTCGGCTACGCCAGCAAGGCCGGCTACGACCCGCACGCCCTCGGCGCCTTCTTCAAGCAGCTCCTCGCCGAGCAGCGGCTCAACCCGGCGGGCGTGCCGCCCTACATGCTGAGCCACCCGATGACCGAGGACCGGGTCGCGAATGTCGACACCATCATCGGCGCGGAGAAGCTGAAGACGCCCCCCGGCCGGCCCGCGATGAGCCCGGAGCTGGCCGAGGTGCGGGCCGTGTCGGAGGCCGTCGCCGAGCCCGCGGACGTCGTCATCGGCCACTACAAGCGGCTCGCCGACGAGAAGCCGAACGACGCCGAGCGGCAGTTCGTCCTCGGGCGCGTCTACCAGACGATCGGCCAGCTCGACGCCGCGCGCGCCGCCCTCGAGCGGAGCCGCGACCTGGGGCTCGGCGAGCGCGCCGATCGCCCGCTCGGCGGTGTGTACGTCGGCCTCAAGCAGCCGGCGAAGGCGCGCGAAGCGCTCGGCCGCTACCTCGCCAAGCACCCGGACGACGCCGCGGCGCACCTCGAGCTGGGGAACGCGCTCGCCGACGGCGACGAAGGCGGCGCGCTCACCGAGTGGCAGCGCGCGCTGCGTCTCAACCCCGACCTGGACGAGGCCCACCGCCTGGCCGGCCTCGCGCTCGGCCGCAAGGGTGACGAAGCGGAGGGCTTCTACCACCTGGCGGTCGCGGCGCGGCTCCGCGGCGAGCTCGAGCAGTCGCTCAGCCACTTCCAGCGCACGGACGACCTCCTGCCCCGGGGCAGCGCGCGCGAGCTCGAGGTGAAGAAGTCGATCGAGGAGCTCGTGCCGCTGGTGCGCGAGCGCGAGCAGGAGCGCCGGGAGCGGCGCCGGCGCCGCGGTGTCGGGCCCGGCCTGCGGCCGTGAGCGACGGCACGAGCCTGGCCGGCCGGGTCGCGCTCGTGACGGGCGGCGGGCGCGGCATCGGGCGCGCGGTCGCGCTCGCCCTGGCCGACGCCGGTGCCGACGTCGCGGTCGCGGCGCGCAGCGCCGGCGAGCTGGAGACGGTCGCGGGGGAGATCCGCGCCCGCGGCCGTCGCGCGCTCGCCGTCCCGACGGACATGCTCGTGCGCGAGCAGGTGACCGCCGCCGTCCGCCACGCGGCCGAGTCGCTCGGGCGCCTCGACGTGCTGGTGAACAACGCCGGCGGGCCCGTCTTCCTGTCGCAGGACCCGCGCACCGCCTGGGTCGAGCATCACGACGACGCGTCGTGGGACGCCACCCTCGTCCTGAACCTCACCTCCTGCTACTGGGCCGCCAAGGCCGCGCTCGTCCCGATGCTCGCGCAGGGCTACGGCCGCATCATCAACGTCGGCTCGGGCTACTCGCTGGTGGGCGCCTCGGGGCTCTCGGCGTACACGGCGGCCAAGCACGGCCTCGTTGGTCTCACGCGTGCGCTCGCCATGGAGGTCGGCACGCGCGGCGTCACGGTCAACCTCCTGCGTCCCGGCTGGACGAACACGCGCCTCGTCGACTGGCGCATCGTCGGGATGATGACCGGGCGCAGCGCCGAGGAGGCGAAGGCGCACGCCGAGAGCCTCACCGCCGAGCGGCGGATCCTGGAGCCGGAGGAGGTCGCGCCGCTGGCGGCGTTCCTCGCCTCGCCGGCGGCGGGCGGCATCACCGGCCAGGTGCTGTCGGCGGACGGCGGCTACATGGTCGGCGTGTAGCTGCGGTCCTCTCACGTGGCGTCCTCGGCCTCGCGCACGAGGTCGCGGACGATCTGCGCTGCCGGTTTGACGTCGTTCACGACGCTGCACGACTCACCCGCATAGAGCGCGCTGTACTCCAGGTCGCCCGTGAAGCCGAGCGCGGGTGGCATGGAGCTGTAGCGCGGCACCTCGATGGTGGTGCCACCCAGGGCGAGCGTGCCGATGATCGTTCCCTCGCCTGGACGTCGTCCGCTCGGCGGGCGGCCCGCGGCCTCCCACTCGTCGATCGCCTTGTTGCGGAGCACCCGGTGCGGTGCATCGGGCCACCCGACGTCGAAGAGCGAGGTGTACACGGTGTCCTCGGCCCGGCTCCTGACGACCCGCTCCTTGTACGCCGGGGGCACGAGGGCCTCGCTGCTGCAGAGAAAGCGCGTGCCGAGCGAGACGGCCTCCGCGCCCAGGCCGAGCGCGGCGACCACCCCGCGGCCGTCGGCGATACCGCCCGACGCGATGACCGGCAGGGGCTTCACCGCCGCGACGATCGCCGGGACGAGCGTCGCGAGGGAGGTGGTGCTCTTCACGTGCCCGCCGGCCTCGACCCCCTGGGCGATGATCGCGTCCACACCCGCCGCCGCGACCGCCCGCGCTTCCTCGACCGAGCCCACCTGCACGAAGACCTCGATGCCGCGGCGGTGGGCGTCTGCGACGTAGGGCGTGGGGTCACCCCAGAAGAGAACGAGGATGGGGATATTCTCGTCCAGGCACGTCTCGATCTGCCCTTCCTGCAGCAGCGGCAGAAGGAGGTTGACGCCGAACGGCCTGTCGGTCAGCGTCCGCAGGCGTCGGATCCACTCCCGGACGTGGGATGCCGGATACGGGCCCGCGCCGAGCACCCCGCAGGCCCCGGCGTTCGACACCGCGGCCACCAGCTCCGGTCCCGCCGAGCAGGCCATGCCGGCCGAGAAGATCGGGTAGGCGATTCCCAGTCGGTGGCAGAGCGGGGTCCGGATCATCTCCCCGGCGGGACCTCGACCCGCGCCACGCCGATCATCGCCTCGCGGCTGACGATGGTGGCGAGCTGCTCCTCGCTCCAGCCCTCGGTCCCTGCCGGCCGGAGCGGGAGCACCAGGTAGCGAGTCTCGGCGCTGGTATCCCACACGCGGATGGCCACGTTGGGCGGCAGGTCGAGGCCCATCTCGCGCAGCAGCGCGCGGGGCTCGCGCACGACGCGGGCGCGATACTCGGGGCTCTTGTACCAGTCGGGCGGCAGGCCGAGCACGGACCACGCCGTGCACGAGCACTGGGTGCAGACGATCACGTTGTGCAGCGTGGGCGTGTTCTCGAGCACCACGATGTATCGCTCGTTGGCGGCGTGAAAGCCCAGCTCCTCACACGCCGCGATGCCGTCGGCGAGCAGGCGCGCGCGATACCGAGGATCCACCCACGCCCGCGCGACGACCCGGGCGCCGTTGCGGGGGCTCAGGTCCCGCTCCGCGCGCGCGGCGGCCTCGTCGAGGAAGCCGTCGGGCACGAGCCGCTTGGCGCTCAGCGCCTCTTCGAGCGCGCGCACGCGCTCGGCGATGGGAGCCGGCGGGACGGGGTGACGGGAATCGCTCATGGCAGAGCCTCCAGGTAGCTCTCGCACAGATCGACGATCACGCTCTCGCGGTTTCCGGCGGCGTCGGTCCACAGCTCCTCTGCTTGGAACTCCACGTGATAGGTGTGCTCCCGATGGGCGTGCAGGCCATGCCCGGCCACATCCGGGAACACGAATCGAGGTGCTATGTGGACGACCACGCCCCGTTTCCCTCGCACGAAGCGGGGCACACGCGTGTGACCGAGGGGATGGATGTCGCGCACGACCACCGCGTCGCCGGCTGCGAAGCGGGCGTGCTCCCGGGGTGGCGCGTCAGCGGGGCGCACGGACGCCGCCGGCCGTGAGAGCGGGAACCGTCCCCCCGCGCGTGCTTCCAGGTCCGCGAGCGCGACGACCCCCTTCTCGACGAGCAGCGTGGCCACCCCGGTGAACCACCGCTCGTAGTACGGCGCCGCCAGGTAGTGCAGGGGGTCCATCCGTTCCACCGAGTGGCGGTACTCGTGCGCGTTGTACGCCCTCAGCACGCGGAGCCCGAGCAGGTTGAGCCCGTACGCGCGGGCTTCCCAGCGCTGGTGGAAGACCGGCTCGTCGCGCTCGACCTCGACCGCGCCGAAGCCGCTCATCCCGCCGAGGTCGTGGATGCCGTCCATTAGCCGGATCGCCGGAGAGACAGCATGGCCGCCGCCAGCGCGGCGAAGCCGAGGCCGGTGCGCCAGCGATGCCACGTGGCCCAGCGAGTCAGCTCCGCCGCGACCTCATCCACCCCGAGACTGGCCGCGGCAAAGCTGGCGTTCGCCTTCTGGAAGTACAGGAAGAAGGTGGAGACCACCGCGACCGAGAGCACGGCCGCGAGGAGCGCGAGCCATCGACCAGGATGGCCCTCCCACAGGGAGAGGAGCGTGGCGGTGGCGGCGAGCACAGCGGTCATCGAGGTGAGCGGTCCAAAGAAGCCCAGAAGACGTCGATCGTTCGCCGCGTACCAGGCGAAGAACTCGGCGGGAGCGAGCGAGCGCCAGTAGGGCACGAGAATGAATCCTTCCGTGAGCATGGCACCGGTGAAGAGTCCCAGCGATGCTGCGGAAAGAAATCGCGCCAACCCTGAAGCGACGTTCATTCGACGATGTCCCGTTTCGTGCTCTGCACGAACGCGACGACCTCTTCACGTTCGGCCTGAGGGACCTGAAAGACTCCCAGAGTGGCGTTCAGGTGTCCCAAGAATGCCGACCAATCGCTCTCGTCGATGCTCATCCCTCTGTGGGAGGTCTTCATGTCTCGTCCGGTGTAGTAGAGGGGACCACCTGCACTGGAGCTCAGAAAATCGATCAGGAGCTGCTTTTCGCGCCTTACACCGTCCTCGCCCCGATGGTGCCAGAAGCGCGCCAATCGCGAATCCGCTTGCAAGCGCGGCAACAGGTCGTTCGCAACGGCACAGATGGCGTCATAGCCGCCAAGACGGTCATAGAGTGTTCTCTTGCTCATCGCTTCACCTCCCATTCATCATTCACACCATCGTCTGCCCGCCGCTCACGTTGAGGGCCTCGCCGGTAATGGATCTCGCGCACCAGCGCCGCCAGCTCCTCGCCCGAGCCGACGCCGTGGCCGGGGAACTCGGCGTACGCCCGCGCGATGTCCAGGCAGGCGACGTCCGCGCCCTCGCGCGCCAGCCGGAGCGCCGTCGCCCGGCCGATGCCGCGGCGGCGGGCCGCCCCCGTGACCAGCGCCACCTTGCCTGCGATGCCCGCGAGCGCCATCGATCCTCCTCTCAGTCACAGAGCCGGCGTGCGAGGTACACGTCGGGGTTGCCGTTGCGGTCGTCCTCCCACGCGACGACGCAGGTGCGATGCCGGCCGCGACGCAGGAGGGCGAGACTCGGCCGCGTCTGCTCGCTCCGGCCGCTCCCCGTGTCGTCCACGCGCTCCGAGGGCGCGAAGGTCGCCCCGGCGTCGCGGCTGGTGGTGAAGAAGACGTCGTCGTTGCCGAGCCGGCCGTCCTGCCAGGCGACGAAGAGCCGGTCGGCGTCGGCGGCGAGGCTTGGGTGCCATTGGTTGGTCGGCGTGTCGCGGTCGGCGACGAACGCCGCGCGCGAGTCGTCGAGCGGGCGGTTGGGCGAGAAGTGCGCGCCGCGGTCGTCGCTCCGGGCGTAGAAGACGTTGGTGTCGGGCTCGCGGGCGCGGAGGTCGGTCCAGGCGACGTGCACGCGCCCGCGCCGGCCGATCGCCACCGACGGCCGCTCGTCGATGCGCTCGAGGTCCGCGAAGTCGTCGACGCGGACGTTCGGGCCGAAGCGCCGCCCGCCGTCGGTGCTGGTCGCCAGCCGGACGTCCCAGTTGTACTCCCGGAAGTCCGCCCACGCGACGTACACCGCGCGGTCGGCGGCGGCGATCGCCGGGCACCACTTGTTGTCGAGGTGCGCCGCCGCGGCGACGGGCGCGCCGGCGTCGACGCGCACCGCCGGGTCGAAGCGGAGCCCGCCGGCGCGGCCGCGCGCGGCGTAGACGTGCTCGAGCGGCTCGCCCTCGGGCCCGAGGTCGCGTTCGTCGATCCAGGCGACGACGACGCTCCCGCCCGCGAAGGCGACGGCCGGCAGCCACTTGCCGGAGGCGTCGAGGTCGTCGACGCGCACGTCGCGGCCGCGCTTCTTCCCACCCGCCGTGAAGCGCGCCAGCTTGATGCGACCGCGGTCGTCGTCCCGGCCGGCGGTGAATTCCTGCCACGCGACCACGACCCGGCTGCCGCGCGCGGCGACGGCGGGATGAAGCTCGGCGACGGCACCCGCCGCGTTGTCGCTCGCACGGACGGGCGCGCCGAAGGTCTTGCCGCCGTCGGCGCTCACCGCGAAGAAGACGTTCTCGAGCCCCGCCCGCGCCTCGTGCCAGACGACCCAGACGCGGCCGTGCGCCGCCGCCACGCGGGGGTCGTGCTGGGCCGTGGGCGTCGTCTCCGCGCCGCTCACGCGCACGGCAGGAGAGAACGCGGGCGGTGTGACGCGCGTCGGATCGACCGGGCCCGTCGTGGCGCCGTCGGGCAGCTCGACGTCGGCGTGGATCACGGCCTCGCGGTAGCCGTTCTCGCACGCGCCGAGCGCGAGCGAGTCGGGGCAGGGGACGCCCGAGGCGGGGAGGAGCCTGGCGCCGTCGGCGGCGAGCATGGCGCGGCGGGTGGCGAGCGGGAGCGCGGGCCCGGGGTCGGGCTCGATCCAGGGCGCGACGGCGAGGAAACCGGTGTCGGGGTTCTGGCCGATCCACGCGCCGGTCGCGCCGCCCTTCCGGCGGCGGCCGAGGATCGCCGACTGCCCGTCGAAGGTGACGTCGAAGAAGTTGCCGGTCAAGCTGGCGTCGACGTTCAAGCGGAAGCCGAGGGTCTTCTGGAGCGTCGCGAAGCCGCCCTCCTTGAAGATGTCGGGCTGCCACGGTGTCGCCGCGTAGGCCCACTCGCTGAACGCCTCGGGCTGGAGAATGACGGTGGCGCCCCTCGCCGCAAGCCGGTCGTTCACGTCCGGCATCCACGCCGGCTTCGAGGTGACGATGCCGAGGCGCCCGACCGGCGTGTCGAGCACCTCCGTGTCGCGCACGGCGCCGAAGGCGAGCCCGAGGCCGGCCGCGTTCCCGGGCGGCGGCTGCTCGATCTCGGTCAGGTACGGCTTCTCGTTCGACGGCAGGACGACGCCGCCCGTCTCGCTCGGGCTCCGCCGCGCGCCGCTCGCGCCGTCGGGGACGAGGACCTCGCCGTCGGGCCCGAAGAGGAAGGTCGCGTTGGTGACGCGCGCCGACGTCGCCTCGTACGCGTACGACCGCGCCGGCTCGTCGGGGTCGCGCAGCAGCGCCACCAGCGCCGGATCGTTGACGCGCCGGGCCGGCGCGACGTTGGCCGACGCCGACAGCCACACCCCGTGGGTCATCGCCAGCTCGCGGAACGTCTCGTAGAAGCTCCGGTAGATGGTGTCGGTGAGCGCGAGCAGCAGGTTCCGCACCAGCGGCTGGTTGGGGAACTTCGCCGCGTAGTACGCGGTCTGGGGTCCGTACGGCCCCAGCAACGAGACGATCGCCCCGACGGCGCTCGCCTGCGCCCGCGCGCTCGCGCCGCGCGTCCCGATCAGCACCGTCACGAGGCCGACGTCCTCCGGAAAGACGACGAGCGCCGCCGCGGGCGCCGTCGGGTCGGCGGGCGCCAGGTGCGACGCGACGTCGTCGACTCCGGCCTGCACGAGCGCGTCGCGACCCGGAAAGGCCGCGTCCATCAGCGCCGCCATCGTGTCGTGGAACGCGGCGTAGCTGGCCCCATCCGCCACCCGCACCTTCGGCTGCACGGCGAAGAAGCGGACGCGTGCGGCGTGCACGGGAGCCGCGAGCCCCGCGAGGACGAGCGCGACGACAGCCAGCCGCATGCGCGGCGAAGTCTAGCGTCAGCCCGGCCGCCGGTGGAAGCGGCCGCTACGACGAGGCGTCAGTGCAGCGGATGGTACGGCCCGTGCAAGACCCCGAGCACGGTGAGCGAGTCGTCGTCGTCGAGATGATACAGGATGTAGTAGTCGTCGATGGCCAGGTAGTAGCAGCCGCCGACGCCCTGCAGGTTCGACGAGCCCGGCGGATGCGGGTCGTCCGCCAACTGCATGATGGCCTCGCCGATGTCCCGCAGCGGGGTCTGCGGGATCGTCTCCAGCTCGCGATACGCGCTGTAAGTTATCGTGAGCCGCGGCGTGCTCATGCTGCCGAGCTATCGGCACTGCGGAGGACCTTCTTTAATGTCCTAAGCCTTGGTTAACGCAGGCGCTTTGCGGTCAGGTGTGGAATTGTCCGTCTTGCCAGGGCGAAGTGCCCTCGGTTAAGGTGGCCCGGATTGCGGCTTGCCGCATCGCCCGCAGGGGCTTCCAGGAGGTCAGAAGCAGCAATGCCCGCCCGTGAGTCCGAAGTCCTCGTCGGCCGCCGCTATCTCGAGCGCGGCTTCCTCGACGCGGCCATGAAGCTCTTCACCCGCAACCCCGAGCTGGTCACGGCGGCGGACTGGACGCGCCTCGCGGACGGACTGCTCGAGCGGCACCGCATCCCGGACGTCGTCCGCATCTGCGAGCTGGGCGCCGTCCCGCTACCGCGCGAGCGCATCCTCTCCACCGCCGACGCGTCGCTCAAGCGCAAGGACGTCGACGCCGCCATCCGCCTCTACGAGCTGGTCGGCGCCGATCGCGACCGCTGGACGCGACTGGTCGACGTCCTCACCTCGCTCCCGGACCGCGCGCGCCAGGCGGTCGAGATCGCCGAGCGTCACCTGCGCGTCGAGCGCGCGGCGGAGGACGCGAAGGCGGCCTCGCGGCACATCAAGGCGGTCAAGTAGCCTGTCCCGCGCCGCCGACTGGCTTCGCCCCGCGCTCCGGGGCCTCGCGCCCTACGTCCCCGGCGAGCAGCCCGGCCCCGGCCGCCGGGTGATCAAGCTCAACACCAACGAGAACCCGTACCCCCCCTCGCCGCGCGTCCTGGAAGCGCTCCGCGCCGCGCTCGACGCCAGCGTCCGCCTCTACCCCGACCCCGAGGCCACCGCGCTGCGCGCCCGCGCGTCGCGGGTCTACGGCGTCCCCGCCGACCACATCCTGGTCGGCAACGGCTCCGACGAGCTGATCGCGCTCCTCCTCCGCGCGGTCGTCGACCCGGGCGACCGCGTCGCCTTCCCGGTGCCCACCTACAGCCTCTACGAGACGATGGTCGCGGCGCAGGGCGGGACGGCGGTCAAGGTCCCGTTCCCCGACGACTTCGCGCTACCCGACGGGGTCGCCGCGGCGCGCGCGCGGCTCACCTTCCTCTGCAACCCGAACTCGCCCTCGGGCACGTTGGTTCCGCTCCCGACGGTCGAGCGCCTGGCACGCGCCGTCGACGGGATCCTGGTCGTGGATGAGGCCTACGTCGACTTCGCTCACACGAACGCGCTCGCGCTCGTCGGGAAGCTCGACAACGTCGTCGTGCTGCGGACGCTCTCGAAGTCGTTCTCGCTCGCCGGGCTCCGCATCGGGCTCGCCTTCGCGACGCCCGAGGTCCTGGCCGGGCTCCGCACCGTCAAGGACTCCTACAACGTGAGCCGCCTCTCGCTGGTGGCCGCCGAGGCGGCGCTCTCCGCCCTGCCCGCGATGGAGGCCAACGTCGCGCGCGTCCGCCGCACGCGCGCGGCGCTGACCGCCGGGCTCGAGCGGCTCGGCTTCCGCGTGCTGCCGTCGGAGGCGAACTTCGTCCTCGCGCGGCGTCGGGGCGAGGACCTGGGCCCACTCGCCGCGGCGCTCGCCGCGCGCGACATCCTGGTGCGGCACTTCGCGGTGCCCGGGCTCGCCGACGCGTTCCGCGTCAGCGTCGGTACCGACGACGAGATCGCCACGCTGCTCGCCGTGCTCGGCGAGCTCGTGGCCCGCTAGTCGCCGGGCTCTTCCTCGCCCTCGTCGTCGGGCCCGGCCGTTGCCGAAGCCAGCGGGCCGCGATAGTCCCCGGCGTCCGCGCGCAACGGCACCACGTCGCCGTTCGCGCTCGAGGTCGAAGCGCTGCTGCGCTTCGCGCGGGTACCGTTCCGCTGGCGGCCGGACGGCGGCCCGTGGCAGACGGCGCTTCGTCACGAGCGGCGGCGCCGACGGCTCGTCGCGGGCCGCTTGCCGCTCGCGTGGCCGCGCAAGACCGCACTCGACGAGTTCCCGCAGGTCTACGGGGAGCTGGGCATGAACCTCGCCGACCCCAGCGCTTGGGCGCAGATCCGTCGCCAGGCACCGGTGACGGCGCGCTGGGTGGAGCGGTTGGCCGCCGGCGACTTCAGCGCGCATCGGCCCGGCGGGGAGTTGACGCTCGATGCGACAGTTGCACCGCTGGTCGACTGGATCGGCAGCGTCTTCGTCCCGCTGATGCAGCAGAACCACGCCGCCTGGGCGAACCACCGACAGCGCGGGGGGAGATGCTCTTCAACGAGAAGGCCTTCGACGCCGGCCGCGCGCTGTACGACGGGGTGCTGCTCGGTCACCCGTTCCGCGGCGTTGTGAAGACCTTCCAGGTGCGTGTCTGGCAGGATCTGCGCCGCGCCTGGGACGGGCTGGCGGCGGACGACCGCGCGCGGCTGGCCGCGGTGTCAGCCCTCCAGGCCCGCCTCCGCGCATAGCACCCCGCAACTGCTTGACGCGTCGTCGCCGTCCGGGGTACCTGCCGGGGCGGCAACGGTCGTGCCAGCCCCGCCGAGTGCACACGATCACCCGTACAGGAGGTCGCGCATGAAGTCTCGCAGGTCGACGCGCCGGCCCTCACACGGCATTCACACCGCGCTCGCGTCGCTCGTCATGGTGGCGGCGGTCGCGCGCGGGGTGCCCGACGCCGAGGCCCGGAGCGCGCGCTACCCGCGCGCGGCGGGGACGGTCGTCGCGAGCCTCACCGAGACGCCGGGCGAGGTCGCCGCCGGCGACCAAGCCACCGTGCACGTCTACGGCGACGGGCGCGTCGTCGTGCACAAGCCTCGCTACACGAGGCAGGCCGGGGATTACACGCTGCGGCTCGCTCCGGGCGAGCTCGATGCGCTCGTGCAGTCCCTCGCGGATGCCGGCATCCTCGACTTCGACGAGGCGACGGTTGGTCGGGCCCAGCGTGCGGCCGCCGCGCGCGGCACACCCGGTGGCACCGTCTCGTTCGACGCCGACGCGACCACGACGACGATCGAGCTGCGGCTGGATCGCGGGGCGCGGCGGGTCTCCCGGCGTGGCCTCGCGGCCGAGGTGCGGGCGTACCCGGGGGTGACGCCGCTGCGGAACCTCGCAGCCGCGCGCGACCGGTTGCGGGCGCTCACGGAGCGGCCCGATCTCCGCCGCGTGGAGGTGACCCCATGAGGACCTTCGCGTGGGTGATCGTCTTCGTCGCGGCGGGGGCCTCCCGACTCCACGCGGGCGCGTTCATCGGGAGCGACAGCATCACCGTCGACACCATCATGCATCCCAAGGGGTACACGGGCGTGGGCGGGACCCTCGCGCTCACCGTGTGCATCGACCCGACCTCCGCCAACGCGGCGGCCATGGAGATTTCCGTTCAGAACGCCGTCGCCACGTGGAACGGCCTCGTGGCCACCTCCGGCAACCTCGTCTTCGGCGCCAGCAACAACGTCCCCGCGACCGACTACGACTTCGAGTCGGCCACGCTCCACGAGATGGGGCACTGCATCGGCCTCGACCACCCCAACCTGTCGACGGAGTCCGGGCTCGCCGAGCCGGACCGGAACTACACCAAGTCGACGACGGGCCCCAACACCACCTACGATCTCGATGACGGGGCGGACAACATCCGCGGCTCGCGCGACGACCTGCGCGGCGACGACGTGAACCTGCACTGGTTCCGGAAGTCGAACAACAATCCCTTCACCATCGACGCGACGGTCGACGCGAGCACCTACAGCCGCAGCCTCGCCGATCTCCCGGCCGGCGACTCCTACGCCGCCAACGCCGACCGCGACGTCGGGGCGGCCCTCGGCTTCGCCGACACCGAGGCCGTCATGCAGCAGGGACAGTTCAACGACGAGGCCCAGCGCACGCTCAACCACGACGACGTCGCGACGCTCCGCTTCGGGATGAGCGGCCTCGACGAGACGGCCGGCACGAGCGACGACTACACCCTCACGCTCACCTATGGAGGGATCGCGAGCGGCTGCGACATCATGGCCGACTTCGACGACACCCAGACCGGCTTCGCCACGTGCGCCGTCTCGGCGACCAACATCTCGGGCGATCACTGGAGCGTCACGGACGCCAACATGTACTTCAACTCCACGGTGGCGTGGTTCTTCAACGACGTGCCGAACACGGGCACGACGACCACCACGAGCTCCACCACGACCACGACGACCACTGTCACCACGACCACGACGACGACGGGCCCGGCGACCACGACGACGACGACGACCACGATACCCACCACCACTTCCAGCACCCTGACCACGACCACCACCTCCAGCACGACCACCACCAGCACGCTGCCGCCGTTCGCGATCGATCACTTCATGCTCTACCGGATCAAGACGACGGCGGGTGCGCCGAAGTTCGTCGCGTTCGGCGCCGTCACCCTCCACGACCAGTTCCGGACCGCGGGCTACGATGTCTTGAAGCCGAAGCAGCTCGGCCTGCCCGCGGACAAGAACGCGGGCGGCCGGATCGACCCGAACACGCACCTGAAGGAGTACCAGCTGAAGGCCCACGCGGGTGTCCCCACCTTCAGCCCCGTCACGAACGTGCGGGTCACCAACCAGTGCAACAATCTGCTGATCGAGGTGCGGAATCCCCTGACCGTGCTCGTGCCGACCAACAAGTCGACCACGCCGCCGCCCGTGCCGTCGATCAACGACCACCAGCTCGACCACTATCTCTGCTATCAGGCGCGGGCACAGACCAAGCTCGACAGCGGGGCACCGCTGCCGAAGTTCCCGAAGGGCATCCAGGTGGAGGTGATCGATCAGTTCCAGAGCCGGCGGTACGACTTGAAGAAGATCACGAAGCTCTGCACGCCGGTCGACAAATCGGGCAGCCCGGTCCTGCTTGGCGGACCCAACGTGGGCGCCCCCTTCCCCATCACCCCGGCGGCCATTCGCCATCCGAGCGACCACCTCGTCTGCTATCAGGCGAAGCTGGCGACCAAGCAGATCGCCCAGAACGGCTGCGGGCCGCTCAACCCGGCCGACCACGGGACGGCGATCGTGCCCCCGCAGCCGAAGCACACCAGGCGCATCGGTCTCTTCACGAACAATCAGTTCGGTCCGGAGCAGATCGACAGTGTGGTCGAGGGGGAGCTCTGCATCCCCTCGGTGAAGATCCCACCCCCCTAGCTACGAAGGGTGCCCGCAAGCGGGCGGCGTAGACGAGGTGCTCGTCCTTCCCACCGCTCGTTCCTCGTCCTCGCCGGCATCGGCGACCACGGTTGACAGGGGGACGACTGAGGTCCGAGAATCCCCGCGCCGATGATCTTCGACGAGGTGCGGGCTGGGGGCTGCCTCTCCTATCTCATCGGTTGCCCCGAGACGTGCAGTGCGGTGCTCATCGACCCGGAGCTGAGCCAGGTCGACCGCTACCTCGCGCTCGCCGCCAAGACGGGGCTGCGGTTCCACTACGTCGTCGACACGCACACGCACGCCGACCATTTCTCGGCCGTGCGCGAGCTCGCCCACCGCCTCGAGGTGCCGAGCGTCATGCACCGCGCGAGCCTGGCGCCCTACGTCGACGTGCGTGTCGACGATGGCGAAACCATCATCGCGGGGCGGCTCCGGCTGCGCGTCCTCCATACGCCTGGCCACACCGACGACTCGATCTGCCTCGTGCTGCCCGATCGCGTGCTCACCGGGGACACCCTGCTGCGCGGCGCGACGGGGCGGACGGATCTCCCGACCGGCGACCCCGAGGCGCTGTACGAGAGCCTGTTCGGCAAGCTCCTCTGTCTCGACGATGGGCTCGCGGTCCACCCCGCGCACGACTACCGGGGGACGCCGGTTTCGACGCTCGGCCAGGAGAAGGCGGAGAACCCTCGCCTGCAACGGCGCGAGCGCGCCGCCTTCGTCGCGCAGATGCGTGCGCTCAGCCTCGAGATGCCCCAGCACCTGACCGAGGCGCTGCGCACCAACCGCACCGGCGGCAAGACCGTCGCCCAGCTCCTCGACGAGGCGGCGAGCCGCATCTCCTTCATGTCGATGGAGGAGGTGCGGCAGCGCGTCGTGGCTGGCGACCGGAGCCTCGTGATCCTCGACGTCCGGGAGCGCGACGCCTACGACGCCGGCCACGTGCCGGGCGCGCGCCATCTGCCGCGCGGGCAGCTCGAGCTACGCGTCGATCAGGAGCTCCCCGACCCGACCGCGCGCATCCTCGCGTATTGCGAGTTCGGTAAGATCTCGACGCTCGCCGCTGCCACGCTGCGCGCGATGGGTTACACGCGCGCCGTCGCGCTGGACGGCGGGATCAAGGCGTGGCGGGAGGCTGGCCATCCACTCGAGCGCACCTCGGCGGGCGCCTGAGCGTCGGACGAATCCGACTCACTCCCAGAACGCCGCCACCCGCGCGAACGTCCACGCCATCGCGAAGGCGGAAACGGTGGCCGACGTCTTTCCCCGGTTGGTCAGCGTGACGGTAAGCGTCACCTTGTCGCCGAGCTTGTAGCGGGGTGCCGACGGTTTGACGGTCAGCTTGACGGCGACGGCCGCGTGAAGGGTCCGCGCGCCCGGGGGCGCGAACACGATGAGGAGCGGCAGCAGGGCCGTCGCGAGAGCCTTCATGGGGAGCGTTGCTACGCCGACACCGCCGCCCAGGCGACGGGGTGGAGCGAGTACGTTCCGGTCAGTCCCTTGAGCGTCGCCTCGCGCCGCTCGCCGAAGCGGATGGCCTCACCAGCGCCGACCTCGCGCACCGGTGACGACACCAGGATCTCGCCGCCGCGTGCCTGCGCCGCGATGCGCGCGGCGAGGATCACGGTCTTCCCGAAGAATCGGTCGGCCTCCTGGATCGCTTCGCCGGTGTGGAGGCCGATCCGCACGCGGATCGGCTGCTCGGGGTGCTCCGCGCTGTAGGCCGCGAGGGCGCGCTGGATCCCGACCGCGCAGCCGAGCGCCCGGCGGGCCTCCGGGAAGGCGAGGAGGAAGCCGTCGCCCTGCAGCTCGACCTCCACCCCGTCGTGCCGCTTCACCTCCTCGCGCACGATGGTGTTGTGGACCTTGATGACCTCGTGTGCGGCCCGGTCGCCGAGGCGCTCGGTCATCTCGGTGAAGCCCTCCATGTCGCTGAAGACGAGCGTCACGCGGCCGTCGGGGGCGGCGTGGCGGCGGAGGTCGGGGCGGGTGTGCTCGACCCGGGCGACGACCGCGTCGAGCGAGCGCTTGACGTCGCGCGAGTCGATCCCCTGGGTGCGGAGCTTGTCGGCGATCACGCGCTCGAGCCAGCGCGGACCGAAGCCGGCGCGGCGGTAGATGTCGAGCGCGGCGTCGAGCTTCTCCATGGCGCGCGCGGGTTCGCCGGCCCGGAGCAGCGCGCGCCCCCACTCGTGGAGGGCGTGGGCCTCGCTCCAAACGATGCCGTAGCGGCGGTCGATGTCGACGGCCCGCGCGAAGCCCTCCTCGGCGTCGGTGAGCCGCCCCTCGGCCGCCGCGACCATGGCCTCCGTCTCGACGACGTCGCCCACCCGCCCGCGCCACTCCCGGCCGGCGTCGACGAGCGCGCGCGCCCGGGCGGCGTGCTCCGCTGCCTCGGCGACGCGGCCGGCCGCGACCAGGTGCACGACCAGGTCGCGGCCGACGAAGATCTGGTTGGCGGCGCTGTCGACCTCGACGGCCATGGCGAGCGCCGCGTCGAGCGCGGCCTCGATCCCGGCGGCGTCCCCGCGGAGCTGCGCCAGGGTCGAGAGCCAGACGAGCGCGGCCAGCTCGAATACCCGGTTGCCGGCTTGCCGGTAGAGCACGCGCGCCTCGTTCAGGCGTGCGGCACCCCGTTCCCAGTCGCCTTCATGCACCGACGAGTAGACCATCATGCTCGTGATCGGCGGGGCATCACCATAGGCCTCCGCCCTGAGCGCGCGCGCGACGTCGGGCTCGCCCGACATCAGGTGCTGGAAGGCTAGGGTGTCCAGGAGAAAGCGGCGTTGGCCCCGCGCCCGCGCCATGCGCGGCTTGTCCAGCTCGCGCCGGAGCCACGCCTGCGTGTCGCGCGGGTCTCCCGAGATCCCGGCGCGCGAGCCGCGGAACCAGGCGGCGATGAAGGCCGCCGTGCCGTGGTTCGCCCGGTCGGCCGCCTCCCACGCCCGCTCAATGAGGTCCGTCCCCTCGGCGAGCCGCCCGCTCTCGTGCAGATGATAGCCGCGCAGGGCGGCGGCGTTGGCCCAGAGACCCTGGTCATCGATCTGGTTGGCCAACTCCAGGGCGCGCGCGGAGGCGGCGAGGCCGTCCGCGGTGCGGTAGCTCCAGAGGGCGGCGCACGAGACGCCGATGTAGTGGTACACCTGGGACGGGCGCGGGGGGCCCGCGGCGAGCACCGGTTCGGCGGCACGGAAGTGGCGCATCGCCTCCGCGATGTCCATCGCCTCCACGAAAAAGGCGCGGTGGAAGCCGAGACGCGAGTGCATCTGCGCCGCCCGCTCCGGCTCGCCGGCCTGCTCGTAGAGGCCGAGCGCCTTCTCGAGGTAGGCGATCGCCTTCTCGGGGTCGGTCCCGGTTACGTACATCAGGTCGGCGAGACGCTCCAGGATGCGCGCACGTGCCGCCGGCTCGGCGCCCTGGTCTTCCATCAACTCGACGGCGGCCTCGAGGTGCCCCGCCGACTCCTCCCACGCGAAGACGGCGGCTGCCGCCTCAGCCGCCCGCAGCGTATAGGCGAGGACCTTGGTCGCATCGGCCGCCGCGCCGGCGAGACGGAGGTGGACGGCGAGCGACGCTACGTGGGGGGCGAGGTTGCGTGCGTAGGTGGTCTCGATCGCGTCGGCGGCGCGAAGGTGGAGGCGCTGCTTGCGGGGGAGGCTCAGCTCCTCGTAGAGCGTCTGGCGGACGAGCGCGTGCGTGAAGCCGTACGTCGGCGCC
>JBGQET010000010.1:0-70662 GCA_041496545.1 Binatia bacterium
CATCGTCGATTCCAACGACGCGAGCCGCGCCCAGTCCTTCGCCCTCCTGAAGAGCCTTTCCATACTCATCGAGCGCCCCTACGCGCCCGGCAAGGAGGCTTCATGAACACCACCCTATCCCTCGAACCCGCCGCTTCGGTCCCCGACGAGGAGCGCCCGCGCGGCACCCGCCGGCTGGAGACGTATCCGGAGTTGCTCCAGCGTCTCAGCCACCAGTCCGTCGTCAAGCACTTCGACGCCTACACCGACGTCCCGTGGGACGACCCGGAGTACCGCATCGACCCCGAGGACCCGCGCTGGGCGCTCGACGCCGACGACACGCTCGGCGCCACGACGTGGTACCGCGCCCAGCCCGCCGGGACGCAAGCGCGCATCGGGCTCCACCTGATCGCCACCGCCATGAAGAACGGCGTGCAGTTCGAGAGCGTGCTCAAGCGCGGGCTCCTCGAGTTCGCGGTGCCACTGCCCAACGGCTCGCGCGAGTTCCGCTACGTCTACCACGAGGTGATCGAGGAGGCACAGCACTCGCTCATGTTTCAGGAGTTCGTGAACCGTACGGGCTTCGACGTCCCGGGGCTCGTCTGGTGGCAACGGCTCGTGACCCGACGGGTGGTCGCACACGGCCGGCAGTTCCCCGCGCTCTTCTTCGTCTTCGTGCTCGGCGGCGAGGATCCGATCGACCACGTGCAACGGACCGCGCTCCACGGTAGCCAGCCGCTGCACCCGCTGCTCAAGCGCATCATGCAGATCCACGTGACGGAGGAGGCCCGCCACCTCTGCTTCGCGCGCCAATACCTGAAGGAGCGCGTGCCGACCCTCGGGGTCGCCGCAAGGGCGACGCTCGCCGTCGCGGCGCCCGTCGTCCTCGGTCAGATGGCGAAGCTCATGCTGCAGCCGTCGGCGCAGGTCATCCGGACGTACGGCATCCCGTCGGCGGTGGTCGCCGAGGCCTACACGCGGAACCCGCGGCATCGTGCGGGGACGATCGAAGCGCTCTCCAAGGTGCGGCGGCTGTGCCGGGAGATCGGTCTGCTGAACTCGGCCTCCGAGCCGCTCTGGTCGGCGCTCGGCTTGCTCCCGGCCTAGCTAGGCGGCCGGGAGAGCGCTACCCTTGCCCACTTCTGCCGAGTGGCCGCGGTGGCGGTGGTAGATGTCTCGCGCCCAGCGGAAGGCGGGGTGGGCGGCGAACGTCGCGCACAGCGCGGCGGCGGCGCCGGGGTACGGGCCCGGGAGCGGGTAGGCGTACTCCGGGGGGATGGTGATCGGGGAGAGGAGGGCGGCGGCGGTGAGGTCGGCGACGGTGAAGGTGTCGCCGACCAGGTAGCCGCTCGGCCCGAGCTCGGCGGCGATGCGGTCGAGGGCGGCGGTGACCTTGGGGTGGGCGGCGGCGACGCCCTTGGCGTCGATGCCCATGTCCACGCGCATCGCGGCGCGCAGCGCGGGGAACGTGACGCGGTAGACGGTGCGGAGCGCGGCGCCGCGGCCGGCGGTGAAGAGCGCGGTCGAGTAGTCGGCGTCGGGCAGGAGCGCGTCGAAGAGGACGCGACGCAGCGGTGGGCCGAGCTGGGTGTCGAAGAAGTCCTCCAGCTCGAGCGCGCGCCGGCGCTCGGGCTCGGTGGCGGGGTAGAGCGGCGGCGTGGGCTTCAGTGCTTCGAGGGCGGCGACGATGCTGGTCGAGTCGGTGATGCGTTTGCCGTCGAGGACGAGCACCGGGGTGGACTTCTGCCCGGTCATCCACACCACGCGAGGGATGTGGAGACCAGGCACGAGCGAGCGGCGGCGGTGCGGGATCCCCTTCCAGTCGAGCGCCCAGCGCGCCTTCTCGTTGAAGTGCGAGAAGCGGAACTGGAAGAGGGTGGGGGGGCTCACCGGGTCAGGCGAGGCCGAGCGTGGGGCGCTCCTCCTCGATCAGGGCCTTGAACGACGGCCGTGCGTAGATGGCGGCGGCGTAGCGGGCGAGCTTCGGCCAGCGCTTGGCGTCGACCGAGAAGCCGGAATGCTGGAAGTTCACGAGCTGCGAGCCGATGCCGACGTCGGCGATCGAGAAGCGGCCCCCGACGAGCGCGTCGGCGGTGCCCAGCTCGCCTTCGAGGTAGTCGAAGTACGGCGGCAGCTCCTCGTCCACCACCTTTGCCGCCGCCGCGTCGTTGCGCGGAGCATTGAAGAAGAGCGGGCCGATGATCTTGGTGAAGAAGATCTTGGGGCCGATGATGGGTGTGAGCCCGCCGTCGGCGTACTCCTCGAACCAGAGCGCGCGCGCGTACTCGTACGGCGCCCGCGGATAGAGTGAGGGCTCCGGGTGCGCGCGCTCGAGGTAGGCGCAGATCACCGACGAGTCGGCGAGCGTCACGTCGCCGTCGCGGTAGGCGGGAATCTTCCCGAGCGGGCTGATCTTGCGGTACTCGGGCGACACGTTCACCGGGATGACGGGATCGAGGTCGTACTGGATCCCCTTCTCGGCGAGGAAGACGCGGACCTTGCGGACGAACGGCGAGGCGTTGACCCCGTAGACGGTCGGCATGCGTGGACTCCTTTCGGGACTCCTAGACCACGGTTCGAGGAGCCACGGCAAGGCACCACGTCGACAAGCCGCGGCGCTTCGCCGTAGAAGGCCCGGGGTGGCGGACCTGCTGCGCGCCGAGCACGTCTCCAAGACCTGGGACCCCCGCGGCCCGGCCCCCGTCCACGCGGTGCGCGACGTCTCGCTCGCGCTCGCGCCCGCCGAGACGCTGGTGATCACGGGGCCCTCGGGGTCGGGCAAGACGACGCTCCTCTCCATGCTTGGTGGGCTGCTGCGGCCCGACGCCGGGCGCATCGAGCTGGACGGCCTCGACCTGGCCGCGGCCGGCGAGCCGGAGCGGCGGACCGTCCGCCTGCGCCGGATCGGCTTCGTCTTCCAGCGGGGGCTGTTGCTCGCGCACCTCACCGCGGCGCAGAACGTCGCGCTCGTCGCGCGCGCGGCCGGCGTCGGACGGCGCGCGGCGCACGCTCGTGCCGAGCAGCTCCTCGCGCGCCTGGGCGTCGGGGCCCGCGCGGCGGCGTATCCCGCTGCGCTCTCGCCCGGTGAGCAGCAGCGGGTGGCGCTCGCCCGCGCGCTCTCCATGCGTCCGGGCCTGGTGCTCGCCGACGAGCCCACCGCGCACCTCGACGGCGCGACCGGCGCGCGCGTCACGGAGGAGCTCCGCGCGCTGGCCGTCGCGGACGGGGCGGGCGTCGTGATCGTGACGCACGACGTCCGCCTGGCCGCGCTCGCCGACCGGCGGCTCCACCTGGACGACGGCCGGCTGGTGGCGGCGGAGTGAGCCCTACGCCAGCGTGAAGAAGCGACCCGTCGCGTCCGTGCGGTAGGCGGTCTCCATGGCGGCGGTCGTGTGCGCCGCCCCGACGCGCCCGGTCGCGTCGACCAGGATGAGCCCGGCCGCCGCGCCGACGCGGCGGTCGAGGAGGGCGAGCGCGTGCTCCGCCGCCCACGCGGGGTCGTGTCCGCCCCCGACCAGCCCGAGCGCGGCACGCACCAGGACGCCGCGGATGATCGCCTCGCCCGGGCCCGTCGCCGAGCCCGCGCCGAGCGCGTCGTCGGCGTAGGTGCCGGCGCCGATGACCGCCGAGTCGCCGATCCGTCCCGGGCGCTTGCCGGCGACGCCACCGGTCGAGGTCGCCGCCGCGACCCGGCCCCGGGCGTCGCAGGCGACGGCGCCGACGGTCTCCCTCGGCGCCGCGCGCCGCGCCGCCCAGCGCCGGCGCGCGGTGTCGGTGACGAGCGCCTCGGGCGCGCACGTCGGCACCCCGGCGCGGCGCGCGAGCGCGACGGCCGGTTCGCCGACCAGCATCACCTCGCGACCCTCCTCCAGCACGGCGCGCGCCAGACGGATCGGGTTCGGCACGCCGGCTGTGGCGCCGATCGCGCCGGCGGCGAGGGTGTCGCCCGTCATGACCGAGGCGTCCATCTCGACGGTGCCGTCGGTGGTGAGCGTCGAGCCGAGCCCGGCGTTGAAGTGGGGGTCGTCCTCGAGCACCACGACGGCCTCGACCACGGCGTCGAGCGCCGAGCCGCCGGCGGCGAGCACGGCCCAGCCGCGCTCGGCCGCGCGCACGACACCGGCCCGCCGCGCGGGCGCGTCCTCCGGCGACTCCGGGCCCGCGCCGCCGTGGACGACGATCGCCCTCATGCGCCGCGCGCGGTCCGGCCGGCCATGGCGCGCGACTATAAGGAGGGACGCCGGCGGGCTGCAACCGCGCGGCGCGGAGTGCTAGAGAAGACGCTCGAACGAAAGGAGCCTCCATGACCTTCCACGGCGTTGACGTGAAGAAGCAGTTCAAGCGCATGCGTGAGGCCGCGCCCGAGGCCTACCGCGCGTTCCTCGAGTTCGACTCGAAGGTGTTCGCCGCCGGCGCGCTGCCGGTGAAGACGAAGGAGCTGATGGCGCTCGCCGTCGCGCAGGTCACGCAGTGCCCGTGGTGCATCGACGCGCACGCCAAGCGCGCGGTGAAGGCGGGTGCGACCGACCAGGAGATCGGCGAAACCATCTTCGTCTCGATGGGGATGGCGGCGGGCGCGGCGTGGAGCCACGGGGGGCTCACGCTCCAGTGCCTCGACGACCACCCGGCGGCGGGCTGAGCGCGCTTGTCGCGGCCCGGGCCGCGCGGCTATGAAGCGGGCCCCGTGACCCGCCCGCGCGCGCCCTTCGTCCGCCGCTACGAGAGCGACGGCTCGCTCAGCGCCGACCTCTACCATGGGTTGCTCCACAGCTCGTGGTCGAGGCTGCTCCTCTACTTCCTGACGGCATTCGTCGGCGTGAACGCGCTCTTCGCCCTCGGCTACCTCGCGCAGCCGGACGCGCTCGAGAACGCGCGACCGGGCTCCTTCCCCGACGCCTTCTTCTTCAGCGTGCAGACGATTGCCACCATCGGCTACGGCAAGATGGTGCCGCGCACCACGTACGCGAACGTGATGGTGACGCTCGAGGTGATGGTCGGCGTGCTCGGCCTGGCGCTCATGACGGGCCTCGTGTTCGCCAAGTTCGCGCGCCCCACGGCGCGCGTGCTGTTCAGCCGTGTCGCCGTCGTCGGCCCGCGCGACGGCGTCCGCTCGCTCATGTTCCGCATGGGGAACGAGCGCGGGACGAGTATCGCCGAGGCGCAAGCGCACGTCGTGCTGGTGCGGGACGAGATCACGGCCGAGGGGGAGCGGATCCGGCGCTTCTACGACCTCGAGCTGGTGCGCCGCCAGAGCGTCATCTTCCCGATGAGCTGGACGGTCATCCACCGGCTCGTCGCGCCGAGCCCACTCCACGACGCCACGCCCGCCTCGCTCGCGGCCTCGCAGGCGGAGATATACGTCTCGGTGAGCGGCTTCGACGAGATATTCGCGCAGACCGTCCACGCGCGCCACGTCTATCGCGCCCCCGACGTCGTCTGGGAGGCGCGCTTCGTCGACATCCTGAGCTTCGGCCCCGACGGCGCCCGCGACGTCGACCGGACCCGCTTCCACGACGTCGTGCGCACCACCGTGCCGACCTGATATGAAGTCGGGAATGCGCCTCTCCCGCTTGTTCGCGCCGACGCTGCGCGAGGACCCGGCCGACGCCGAGGTCGTGAGCCACAAGCTCCTCGTCCGCGCCGGCATGATCCGCCAGGTGGCGCGCGGCATCTACGACCTCCTGCCGCTCGGCTGGCGGGCCGTCCACCGCTTCGAGACGATCGTGCGCGAGGAGATGGACCGCGCCGGGGCGCAGGAGATCCTGATGCCCGCCGTCATCCCCGCCGAGCTCTGGCAGGAGAGCGGACGCTGGGACAAGTACGGCAAGGAGCTCCTGCGGCTGAAGGACCGCTACGACCGCGACTTCTGCGTCGGCCCGACGCACGAGGAGGTCGTGACGGATCTGGTCCGCCGGGAAGTGCGCTCCTACCGCGACCTGCCGAAGAACCTCTACCAGATCCAGTCGAAGTTCCGGGACGAGGTCCGCCCCCGCTTCGGGCTCATGCGCGGCCGCGAGTTTTTGATGAAAGATGCCTACTCCTTCCACGCCGACGTCGCCGACCTCGAGCGCGAGTACCGCAACATGTTCGATACCTACACCCGCATCTTCGAGCGCTGCGGCCTCGTCTTCCGTCCGGTGGAAGCCGACACCGGCACGATCGGCGGCTCGCTGTCGCACGAGTTCCAGGTGCTCGCCGGCTCGGGCGAGGACGTCGTCGTGTCGTGCGACCAGTGCCGCTACGCCGCCAACGTCGAGAAGGCCGAGACGCAGTCCGTCGCCTCGCCCGCCGCCCCGGGCGGGGCGCTCGAGCGCGTCGCGACACCGGGCAAGCGCACCATCGAGGAGGTGAGCGCCTTTCTCGGCGAGCCCGCGGAGCGGTTCGTCAAGACCCTCGTCTACCTGACCGACGGCGGCACGCCCGTCGCCGCGCTCGTGCGCGGCGACCACGAGCTCGCCGAGCCGAAGCTCAAGACGGCGCTCGGCGGCGAGGGCGTCGCGCTCGCCGACGAGGCGACCATCCAGCGCGTGACCGGCGCGCCGGTCGGCTTCGCGGGACCGGTGGGCCTCGGCATCCGGATCGTCGCCGACGCTTCGCTCCGCGGCATGCGCGGCGCCGTCACGGGCGCCAACCGCGGCGACGAGCACCTGGTGCGCGTCGACCAGGAGCGCGACTTCCCCAAGGTCGAGTTCGCCGACCTCCGCCGCGCGAACGCGGGCGACCGCTGCCCGCGCTGCGCCAAGGGCACGTTCGGCGAGCACCGCGGCATCGAGGTCGGGCAGACGTTCTACCTCGGCACGCAGTACAGCCGGCCGATGGGCGCAACCTTCCTCGGCGCCGACGGCCAGCAGCGGCCGATGGAGATGGGCTGCTACGGGATCGGCATCACGCGCACCGTGGCGGCCGCGATCGAGCAGCGCCACGACGACGCCGGCATCATCTGGCCGGCGCCGCTCGCGCCCTTCGGCGCGCACCTCGTGCCGGTCAGCATGGCCGACGCGCAGCTCCGCGAGACGGCCGAGCGGCTGCTCGGCGAGCTGGAGGCCGCGGGCGTGGACACGCTGCTCGACGACCGCGACGAGCGCCCGGGCGTCAAGTTCAAGGACGCCGACCTGATCGGTCTCCCGGTCCGCGTGACGATCGGCCCGCGCGCGCTCGCCAAGGGCTGCGTCGAGGTGAAGCCGCGCGCCGAGGCGAGCGGCAGCGAGGTGCCGGTGGGCGAGGCGGCGGCGCGCGTCGCGGCTCTGGTGGGGCCCCGGTGAGCCGGCCGCCGCTCCTCCCGCCGCGTCCCGACACCATCCGCCAGCGGCTCATCTTCGCGCTCGACGTCGACCGGCTGGCCGAGGCGGAGCGGCTGGTGCGGCTCCTCTCGCGCGAGGTCGGGGTCTTCAAGGTGGGGAAGCAGCTCTTCCTGCACGCGGGTCCGGAAGTCGTGCGCATGATCCATCGTCACGAGGGCGAGGTCTTCCTCGACCTCAAGTTCCACGACATCCCGCACACGGTCGCCAAGGCCGGGGTCGAGGCGGCGCGCCTCGGCGCTCGCTTCTTCACGCTGCACGCCTCGGGCAGCTCCGAGATGATGGCGCGCACCCACGCCGAGGTGACGCGCGCGTGCCGTCGCGAGGGGCTCCGCCGCCCGAAGATCCTCGCGGTCACCGTGCTGACGAGCCTCGGCAAGGGCGACCTCCGCCGGGTCGGCGTCGAGGACGAGGTCGAGCACCAGGTGGTGCGGCTCGCGCGCCTCGCGCGGCGCGCCGAGATGGACGGCGTCGTCGCCTCGCCGCTCGAGATCGCGCGTATCCGCCGCGAGTGCGGGCGCGGCTTCCTGATCGTCACCCCCGGCGTGCGGCCGACGAGCGAGCATCGCGACGACCAGAAGCGCGTCATGACCCCCGACGAGGCGATGCGCGCCGGCGCCGACTACCTGGTCCTCGGCCGCCCCATCCGCGACGCGCGCGACCCGCTGGCGGCGGCGCGCGAGGTGGTCGCCGACATGGCGCGCGGCTTCCTCTCCGCGCGCGCCCGCCCGGCGCTCAGGGCGTGAGCCGCGCCCGGCGGATCGCGTACGGGATCGTCGCCCGGTAGGGCCAGCGCAGCAAGCGGCCGGGGACGCCGCGCGCGCGTTCCTCGTGCGCAACCCGCGCGCGCGGGTGGTTGACCCACCCTCCCGACTCGCGCGGCGCCTCGCGGCAGACGACGAGCGCGCCCACGTGCTTTACCTGCTTGTAGCCGTAGTGCGCGGGCGCGACGAGCCGGAGCGGGGCGCCGTGCGCGAAGGGAAGCGGGACGCCGTCGAGGCGGTCGGCGAGCAGGACGTCGTCGGCGAGCGCGTCGGTGAGGGGCAGCGCGGTGCGGTAGCCGTCGAGGCCGCCGCAGAGGAGGTACGCGACGTCGACGAGGGGGCGGGCGCGGGGAACGATCAGGGCGTCCCAGACGTCGCGCAGCCGCCAGCCGCTCCAGGCGAGGTCGCGACGGCTCCAGGTGGTGACGCAGTGGAGGTCGGAGCGCTGCTCCCGGCGCGGCAGCACGGCGAGCTCGCCGAGGGCGAGCGCCAGCGGCGCCGCCACGTCGCCCTCGAGGGCGAGGACGGGCGCCGCGGGCACGACCGCCCGGCGCGCGACGTAGCGGGGCAGGCCGAAGCGCGGGAAGTCGGCGCGCTCGCGCTGCCCGGGCGGGAGGGGGCCGCTCACCGGAGCGCCTCGTCCCGGATGCCGCGGAGGAGGATGCGCCGGATCACCCCGCTGAACGGCCGGATGAACCCCCAGTAGAGCGCGAACCGGCGGCGCGCGGCGTCGTCCACGCAGAGGACGCGTGTCTCGGTCGCGACCCGCGTCGTCGTCGGGCCGAGCGCGTCGAAGCGCAGGTTCACCGCCGCCTTGGCCCAGCCGGGACGCGCGAAGGCGGCGAACGCGCGAGCGTCGGCGGGCGCCTCCATGTTGGTCCACTCGGCGAGCGCCCAGAAGCGGCCGAAGGTGCCGATCACGACCTCCTCGCCCGGCGTCTCGGCGAGGAGCGTGAGCCTGTTGGCGGCAAGCGAGGCGCGCAGCGTCGCGGGCGCGGCGCCGAGGCCACGCAGACGGAAGAGCAGGCGGGTCGCCGGCGAACGGTCCAGGCGGTACGCCTCGGCCGTCGCGACGACACGCGCGCGAGCCGCGGCGATCACGATCGCGTAACGGACCGCGACGTCGAAGCGCGGCATGATCCGGTCGAGGAGCGACTCGCGGGGCGCCGACCTCGGCGCGAGGGCCTCGCGTGCACCGGCCGGCATCTAGGCCTCGAACCCGCCGCTTCGCACCCGCCGCTCGGCGAGGCGCTTGAGGTTGAGCAGCTGCCTGCGCATCATCACCAGGTCGAGCCAGGGCCCCACCACCCGGTACAGCCGCGCAACGAGGCGAGGGTAGCGGAGCACGAGCTTCACGAGCAGCCGGGAGCCGTCTCCCGCCGCCGGCTCGACCAGGTAGGTGACGACGACGTCGCCGTAGGCCCACGCGCCGCGGCGTAGAGCGAGCGTCAGGTGTCGGTCGCGTTCGAACTCCACGAGCTCGAACGACCCCATGAACCACTGGCCCCGCTCGAGCGCGTCGAGGCCGGGGGTCAGCTCGCGGGCGCCACGAGCCAGGGGGATCCCACCGTAGCTGTACGTCCCGACCCGGAGCTGGCAGAGCCAGCGAAACACGATCGCCGGCGGTGCCGACACGTCGATCGCGCGATGGTAGGCGTCGTCGCGCTCGGCGAGGTGGCGGTCGCAGGGGAAGCGCCTGGCGCGTTCCTCTCCGTTGGTGCCCCAGATGTGGCCCCGCGAGGGGTTGCGCGTCGCTACCATCGGTAGGCCGACCAGAGCACGACGCACGAGATCAAGACGAGCGCAGAGGAAGGAGATCGCGTCATCGCGAGCGTCCCGATCGTGCTGACTCCGAGCAGATACCACCCCGTGAGCCTGAGCAGAGCCATGTCCCCCGCGTCGGCGGCGTGAAGAATGATGTGGCCGCTCATGCTCACCATCACGCCGAAAAGCCGAGCAGGACCAGGATCCCAATCACACGGATCATTCCAGTGCCTCCCTTCGGCTCCACCACGTGTGCTCCTCTCGTACGCTCACGTGCGTGCCGTCAGTTGGCGGGCAGCGGTGGGGCGGCGGGGACGCGCCCGCGCCCGGCCTCGAGGCGGCGCGCATCGCGGAACCCGAGCGCCGCGAGGCCGATCACGAACCAGAAGCCCGACACCGGCATGATCGCCGCGCCCACCGCGCCCGTCGCGAGCAGGTTCCAGGCGAGGAGCCGCAGGATCACCGCGTCGCCGCGCTCGACGGCGCGGTTCGCGATCTGCCCTTGCAGGTAGAGGAGCGGGCCGTAGAGCACGAACCAGAAGGCCGCCTCGCGATGGAAGTCGAGGTGCACGACGCCGTCCAGGAGCCGGGGCGGGATGGTGTTGAGGATACCCTCACGCACGATCGCCGCGAGCGGCTCGGGGAAGAGCGCGAGGCCGACGAGGAAGTGCCCGATCCCCGTGACCATGAGCAGGAACCCGGTGCGCCTAGACATGCGGGACCTCCCGTGCCGCGAGCGCGACCCCGAGGCCCGCGACGACCATGGTGAAGGCGAAGAGATGAAAGCCGCCGTGCACCCACGCCTCGCTGGCGACCGCCACGGCGCCCGCCGCGCCGAGCGCCAGGGCGAGCGCGACGACGGGCAGGCGGACGACGCCGAGCGTCGCCGCCGCGAGCGCGACACCGGTCGCGAGGAGGCCGAGGCCGGCCGCGTGCCAGCCGACGGTGCCGCCGAAGAAGAGCGGGCCGTCGGGGTACAGGGTCGCGCCGACGACCTCGTGGATGACGCCGACGTAGGCGAGGAGCGTCGCGCCCGCGCAGGCGAGCGCTTGGCGGCGGGAGACGAGTTCGGTCATGAGAGAGCCTCCGTCCGGGGTGTCAGGCGGAACATGGTGAGCTCGCGGGTGGTGCTGCGGCGGTAGTCGTCGTAGCCGCGGTGGATGGCGACGAACGCGGGCCACAGGTGCACGGCGTCGGCGCCGGTCGCGGGGGCGGCGTCGCAGGCGAGGACGTCTCGCCCCACCTGGACGTGGACGCGCGGCTCGGCGCGCACGTTGTGCCACCACGCGGGGTAGCGGGCGTCGCCGCCGTTGGAAGCGACGATCAGGAAGTCGCCGCCGTCGCGGACGTAGAAGAGCGGCGTGGCGCGGAGCCGCCCGCTCCGGCGGCCGACGGTGGTGAGAAGGAGCGTGTCCCGCCCGACCAGCCGCCCGCCGAGGAGACGGTAGAGCGCCGCGTGCAGCGCGAACACCTGCAAGCGGTCGGCGAGCGTCGTCCAGCGCGCGGCCATCGGCTAGGTGCCCCGTCCGACGCGCGCGATCGGCGCGGGCAGGACGCTCTGCAGCGTCGCGGGGCTGAACGGCTGCCCCTGGTTGATGGCGCTGATGGCGGCGTCGAGGACCGAGAAGAATGTGAGCAGCGGGTCGAGGCGGGCGGTGAGGAAGGCGGCCTGGTCGCGCGCGGCCTTCTTCGCCCCCCGCTCGGCGGCGAGCGCACGCTTGGTCTCGGTGGCGGTGGCCATCACCTGGCGGACGTTCCACCGGAAGCGACGCTCCATGATCTCCTGCATCACGCGCCAGAGGTTGGTGGCCGCCTCGTAGTGGTCCTTGCGCGAGCCGGGGACGCGCACGCGTCGCACGAGGTGCCAGTCGACGAGCCCGCGGATGTTGACCGAGATGTTGCTCTTGCTCTGGCCGAGCGAGGTGGCGACGTCCTCGAGCGCGAGCGGGTACTCGTGCAGGTAGAGGAGGGCGAAGATGCGGCCCTCGAGCTGGGTCAGGATGCCGGAGGTGGCGGCCGCCGCCCCGAGGCCGTCGACGAAGATCGCGACCGCGTGCTCCATGTGTTCTCCTCTCGTTCCGAACGTTTAGAAAATTCTGAACGTAGAGTCAAGAGCGCACGTGCCGTGCGGGCCGCCCGAACCCTCAGGACCCGAGCCGCGTGTGGGCGAGGGAGGGCAGCTCGCGCCGGATCCGCGCCAGCGCGCCGAGGTCGACCTCGGCGGTGACGACGCCTTCGCCGTCGCCCGCGCGCGCCAGCACGCGGCCCCACGGGTCGACGATCATCGAGTCGCCCCAGTCGGCGTGGCCGTGCGGGCTCCTGCCGGTCTGGTCGGGGGCGATCAGGTAGCACTGGTTCTCGATCGCGCGCGCCCGGCAGAGCACCTCCCAGTGCGCGGCGCCGGTGGGGAAGGTGAACGCCGACGGCACGAGCAGCACCTGCGCCCCGGCACGGACGAGGCGGCGGTAGAGCTCGGGGAAGCGGAGGTCGTAGCAGATCGAGAGCCCGAGCGTGCCGGCGTCCGTGGCCGCGGTCACCACCTCGCTGCCCGGCGCGCGAAGCTCGGACTCGCGGACGGTGGCGCGCCCGGGCAGATCGACGTCGAAGAGGTGGATCTTGCGGTAGCGCGCCACGAGGCGGCCCTCGGGATCGAAGAGGCAGCTCGTGTTGTACGAACGCGCTTCGCCGGGCGCGGCTTCGAGGAACGAGCCGGCGCAGAGGTGGAGCCGGAGGTCGCGGGCGAGGGCGGCCATGGCGTCGCTCGTCGGGCCCGGGATCGACTCGCCCATCGACCGCTCGTCGTCGCGCGGGCCGCGCCACGCGAACACCTCCGGCAGTACGACCAGCCGCGCGCCGCGCGCCGCGGCCTCGCGCACCAGGGCGGAAGCGCGCGCGACGTTGCCCGCGCGGTCGGGGCCGGAGGACATCTGCACCGCCGCCGCCACGTACCGGTCCATTCGGTGCTGCGTATCCCGGGCATTTTCGGCCGTCAACTTCGATGGTTGCCGGGATGCGCGCAGCTGTGGTACGTCGGCGCCGAGGGGATGTTCCCGCGCGGGAACACTGGGGTGAATCGTCGATGCCACGGCTCGTAAAGCGCTACGGCAACCGCAAGCTGTACGACACGAGCGAGAGCCGTTACGTCACGCTCGAGGAGATCGCCCGCTGGGTGCGCGCCGGCGAGGAGGTCAAGATCCTCGAGAACGACACCGGCGAGGATCTCACCTCCGTGACGTTCGCCCAGATCATCCTCGAGGAAGAGCGGCGCAAGAGCGGCTTGCTCTCGTTGCCCGTGCTGCGCGAGATCATTCAGCACGGCGAGGCGGCGCTCCAGGGCCTCGCCGCCACCGTCGGCAGCGGCATGGAGGCGATCCGCTCCGCGCCCGAGCGCGCCGGGCGGCGCGTGCAGGAGCAGATCGGCGAGCGACTCGGACAACTCGGCCGCGTGCTCGACGAGACGCTGCGCGGCTCCGTCGAGCGGATGTCGGCGCTACCCGCCCTCCAGCGCGAGATGCGACGCATCGAGCGCAGCATCAAGGCGCTCGAGGCACGCATCGCGCGGCTCCGCATCGGCGCGGAGCGCCCGCCCGGCGCGGGCAACAACAACAGCGCCTCCTAGCGCGCCAGGAAGAGGGGGCACGGGCTGTTGCGCAGCACGTACTCCGTCGTGCTGCCGAGCACCATCTCGATGATGCGCGAGTGGCCGTAGGCGCCGATGAAGAGGAGGTCGTGGCCGCGCTGCGCGATCGCCTCGACGATCCGCTCGTTGGCGTGGCCGGTGACGAGCTCGCAGGTGAGCGCGATGCCGTACGACTGGAGATAGCGGCGCGCCTCCTCCAGCACCTTCTCGCCCTGGTTCGCGCCCTCGCGCGCGACGTGCAGCACGGTGAGCGGGAGGCCGAGCGTGCTGGTGAGCTCCGCGGCCGCGTGCATCGCGGCGCTCGCCCGCGGCGAGCCGTCGTAGGCGAGGAGCGGCTTCGTGACGGGGCGGAAGGCCATGGGCGCGACGAACACGGGCTTGGGCGACTTGCGGGTCACGGACTCGGTGGTCGAGCCGAGCAAGCCGGTCGAGAACTGCTCGTTGACGCCGCGATGGCCGATGACGACCAGGTCCGCGGTGCGCGCCTGGTCGCAGATCTCGTTGGGGACGATCCCCATGCCGAGGCTGGTGTCGCACGGAACGTTGCGGTCGGCGCAGCGGCGCGTGAAGGTCTCGAGAATCACGCGACCGCGCTCGCGGAGTGCGTCCCGCATCTTGGAGGAGAAGTCGAGGTAGGGCTCGAAGCCGAGCGAGCCGGAGATGTCGTGGAAGAACGAGCCCTCGATGGAGACGATGTCGATGACGTGGAGGCCGACGAGGGTCGCCTTGAGCCGCTCCCCGAGCCAGAGCGCGTGCTGGAGAGCCGCGTCGGCATGCTCGGAGCCGTCGAGCGCGACGAGGATGCTCTTGATCATCGGTGGAAACCGCCTTGGAGCGGCCCTTAACACCCGCGTCGAACGGCGCGCAAGGCCCGTCGCCGCCGGCCTTTGCAAACCGCCCCCGGTCCGTTAAGAGGGGGGCGGAGCCGTGAGCAAGCGGGAAGAGGCGCTCTGCGAGGAGCTGAAGGAGGTCGCGCGCCGCCTGGGCGTCCAGGTGCGCGAGGAGATCCTCCTGCGCGAGGTGGGCTATCACGTCCGCAGTGGCGGATGCCGGGTGCGCGGCGAGGACGTCATCTTCCTCGACCGCAGCCTGCCGCCAGCCGACCGCGTCCACGTGTTGCTGAACGAGCTCGCCGGGCGCGACTTCGAGACCTTCTACCTGTCGCCCGCGCTGCGCCGGCTGCTCGAGCAGCGACGGGGCGTCGCCAGCTGACCCCCGCCATGTCGCTCCGGACCCGGATGCGGCGGTTCGAGCAGGCGCTCCGCGAGCGGGGCCTCAAGTCGACGTCCCAGCGCGACGACATCGCGCGCGTCTTCTTCGGCGTCGAGGGGCATCTGTCCATCGACGAGCTGTACGCGGCCGTGAAACGGGTGAACCCCCGCGTCGGCTACGCCACGGTCTACCGTACGCTCAAGCTGCTCAAGGAATGCGGCCTCGCCGCCGAGCGCCACTTCGACGACGGCGGGGCGCGCTACGAGCCGGTCGAGGAGGAAGCGCAGCCGCACGACCACATCATCTGCGAGCGCTGCGGGAAGATCGTCGAGTTCGCGAGCCACGAGCTCGAGCGGCTCCAGGACCGTATCGGCCGCTTCCTCGGCTTCGCCGTGAGCCGCCACCGCATGGAGCTCTACGGCATCTGCGCGGAATGTCGCGAAGGACGTGCGCGGGCGGCCCGTCCCGCGCGCCACGTCCGCCACGTCCACCGCATCTGAGTCGACCCCTCGCGGTCGATGCTTGACAGTTCGTGGCCGGGCGGGGTACTTGAAATTGAAATGCGTTTTCAATTACCCCTCGTCGCCCTGGCCCTCGCCATCCCCCTGACGTCCGGCCCGGCCCGCGCGGCGGAGCTGACCGTCAGGCTGTCGGTGAAGGACGCCGGCTTCGAGCCGTCGGAGCTGAAGGTGCCGCCGGACGCGCGCGTGCGCATCGAAGTCACGAACGACAGCGCGAGCGCGATCGAGTTCGAGAGCTTCGAGCTGAACCGCGAGCGCGTCGTCCAGCCCGGGCAGACGGCGGCGGTGTACGTCTCCGGGCTCGCCGCCGGCCGCTACGACTTCTTCGACGACTTCCACCAGACCCGCCACGGCGCCCTGGTGGTGGAATGAGCAGGACATGATCGAGACCCTGTTGATCACCTGGCGCGAGTCGCTCGAGGCCGCGCTGATCGTGGGCATCCTCCTCACCTACCTCGGGCGGAGCGGGCAGCGGCGCGGCATCCGCTACGTCTGGGCCGGCTCCGCCGCCGCCGCGCTGGCGGCGATCGCCTGCGCCGCCGCGTCCGACGGCCTCCTCGCGGGGCTCGGTCCCGACGCGCAGGAGGTGGCGCAGGCCGGCATCCTCTTCCTCGCGGTCGGCGTGCTCACCTGGATGGTGCTCTGGATGCACCGTAACGCGCGCAACCTGCGCGGCGAGCTGCACGAGCGTGCCGACCGCGCGCTCGCCACCGGTCGCCTCCTCGGGCTCGCCACCATCGCGTTCGCCGCGGTCTTCCGCGAGGGGCTGGAGACGGTGCTCTTCCTGTGGGGCGTCGTCGTGCATCGAGCGGACGCGAGCGCCCTGTCGCTGTTGGGCGCCGGCCTCGCCGGCGCCGCGCTCGCCGTCGCCACCGCGTGGATCTTCTTCAGCGGCTTCCGCTTCCTGAGCCTGCGGACCTTCTTCCAGGTGACCGGCGTGCTCCTCCTCCTGGTCGCGGGTGGGCTCCTCACCTCCGCCGTGAACAAGCTGATCGGCCTCGGCTACCTGCCGCCGCTCGTGCCGCAGGTGTGGAACACGTCGTGGCTCCTCCGCGACTCGAGCCCGCTCGGCGCGGTGCTCTCCGCGCTGGTCGGCTACCGCTCCCGTCCCTCGCTCCTCGAGGTCCTGGCGTTCACCAGCTACTTGCCGTCCATGCTCTGGCTCCTCCACCGCGCCGATCGCGCCGCCACCCCGGCCGCGAACGGCGGCACCCCGGCCCGCTCGGCCGCATGAGCCGGGTCCTCGTCGCACTCGTCGCGAGCGTGCTGCTCGCGGGGTCGGCCCACGGGCTCAACTTCTTCGAGCTCGAGGTCTACCCCGCGACGACCGAGGGCAAGGGCCTCCACGAAGTCGAGCTCCACACGACGTACGTGGGCAACGGACGGCACCCGAGCGAGGAGGAAGAGACGGGCGAGGAACCGGTCCGCCACCGCCTGCTGCGCAACAGCCTCGAGTACAACTACGGCCTCACCGACAAGATCGACATCGCGGCCTACGTCGACACCCAGCGACCGAACGGAAAGGACGTCGAATACGCGGGCACGCGCGTGCGGCTCCGCGGCGCGCTCTTCGACAAGGGCCGCTACCCGGTCGATCTCGGCTGGTACTTCGAAGCCGAGATGCCGCACAACACGCAGTCGGACCTCGAGCTCGAGTTCCGGCCGATCATGTCCCGTGACTTCGGCCGCTTCTCCCTCGACCTCGACCCGATCTTCGAGCTGCCCACCGTGAGCGCGGAGCGGCGGACGCTCGAGTTCAACTACTCGGCGCGCGTGTACTATCGCCTCTCACGGAGCCTGCAGCCGTCGATCGAGTTCTTCGGCGACATCGGCCAGATCCGCGACGTCGCCCCCACCCGCGAGCAGGAGCACTACATCTTCCCCATGCTCTACGGCCGACTCCCCGGCCACGTCCTCCCGGGCCTCAAGTTCGCGCTCGGGCCGGGCTTCGGGCTCACGCGCGGCAGCGACCCGGTCGTCGTGAAGATGGTCCTGGAGTACGAGTTCACGCTGGGCGGCGGGTCGCAGGGGAGCAGCCGGCCGGCGTACTGAGATCACCGGTTGCGACGGCAGTCCGGGAATGCGCGATCGGCTCCTCATGCACGAGGTGTGGGAGCGGCCGTTACCGTACCGCCGGCGCTGGCGGCGATGTTTCCTCAGCTCGCGGGAGTTACGCCTCAGGCGGGCTGAGTACGTTTGCGCGCGGGCCGCGCGGTTCAACCTCCGAGGCGGAACAGCCGGCGCGCGTTCGTCGTTGTCGTGCCGGCGACGGCTTCGGCGGGCTCGCCTCGGGTCTTCGCGACGGCTTGGGCGACGAGCTGGACGTGGGCGGGCTCGTTGCGGCGGCCGCGGTGGGGGACGGGGGCGAGGTAGGGGGAGTCCGTCTCGATCAGTAGGCGGTCGGGCGGTACCAGCCGGACCGCTTCGCGCAGGGTGTCGGCGTTCTTGAAGGTCACGATGCCGGCGACGGAGATGTGGAAGCCGAGGTCGAGGTAGCGGCGGGCGTCGGTGGCGTTGCCGGTGAAGCAGTGGATGACACCGCCGACCTCGCGTGCTTCCTCGGCCGCTAGCAGGTCCGCGGCTTCGGTGTGGGCTTCGCGGACGTGGACGACGAGCGGGAGCCCGAGACGGCGCGCGAGGGCCACGGTCCTGGCGAAGGCGGCGAGCTGGGCGGGGTGGGGGGAGTGGTCGTAGTGGAAGTCGAGGCCCGTCTCGCCGACGGCGACCACGCCGGGGCGGCGGGCGAAGGCTTCCAGGGCGGCGAAGGACGGCTCGTCGGCGCTGGCGGCGTGGTGGGGGTGGATGCCGACGGCGACCACGACCTCGACCCCGTCGTGGGTCCCGGCGAGGGCGACGGCGGGGGCGTTCGACGCGACCGGGCCGGTGGCGCCCACGCAGACGATCGTCGTCACGCCGGCGGCGGCGGCGCGTGCCAGGACCGCCGCGCGGTCGGAGTCGAACTCCGGCTCCGCCACGTGGCAGTGCGAGTCGACGAGGGTCACGTCTCGATGCGCGGGAAGAGCGCCTCGGGCGGCGCCGTGCGGTGGCCGGACGGGAAGGCGCCGCCCCACGGGAGGTCCAGCTCCGCGAGGCGCTCGGCGGGGAGGCCGAGCAGCGCGGTGAGCCGGACGGCCGTCTCGGGCAGGAACGGCTCGACGAGCTGCGCCGTGACCCGCAGCGCTTCGCACAGCTCGTGGAGGATGGCGCCGACGCGGGGGCGGCGGGCCGGGTCCTTGGCGAGGGTGAAGGGCGCGGTCTCGACGACGTACTTGTTGGCGTGGTCGAGCGCGCGCCAGAGCGCCTCGAGCGCGCGGTGGAAGGCGAGGTCCGCGACGTGCGCCTCGAGCTGGCGCCGGGCGGTGGCGAATGCGACGCGCAGCGCCTCGTCGGGCGCCTCGGGCGCGAGCGGCTGGAGGATGCCCTCGAAGTAGCGTTGCTGCATGGCGAGCACGCGGCTCGCCAGGTTGCCGAGGCCGTTCGCCAGCTCCGCGTTGAGCCGCGTCACGAGCGCGCCCTCGCTGAACTCCGCGTCCTGTCCGTACGCCATCTCGCGAAGCAGGTAGTAGCGGAACGCGTCCATGCCGTAGCGCGCCTTCATGTCGAGCGGTCGCACGACGGCGCCGACGCTCTTCGACATCTTGGCCTCGTCCATCTGCCAGTAGCCGTGGACGCAGAGCTGGCGGTAGAGCGGCAGCCCGGCGGCCATGAGCATCGTCGGCCAGTAGATCGCGTGCGGCTTGAGAATGTCCTTGGCGATCAGGTGGTGCGCGGCGGGCCAGAGGTCCATCAGCCCGCGCTCGGCGAGGGGGCTGACGTACGAGAGAAGCGCGTCGAACCAGACGTAGGTGACGTAGCGGTCGTCGAACGGCAGCTCGATGCCCCACGTGAGCCGGCTCTTCGGGCGCGAGATGCAGAGGTCGCCGATGGGCTCGCGGAGGAGCGCCAGGACTTCTCGGCGATACCCGTCTGGTACGATCCACTCGGGATTCGTCTCCACGGCGGCGAGGAGGCGTTCCTGATACGCGCCCATGCGGAAGAAGTAGTTCTCCTCGGCGATCTCGCTCGGCGCCACGCGGTGATCGGGGCAGACGCCGTTCACCAGCTCGCGCTCCTGGTAGAAGCGCTCGCATCCATAGCAGTAGAGGCCGCGGTAGCTGTCGAAGTGGATATCGCCCTTGGCGTGGATCTCGGCGAGGATCTTGCGGACGAAGGCCACGTGGGAGGCGTCGGTGGTGCGGACGAAGTGGTCGTAGTGGAAGCCCGCCTCCTGCCACGTCGTGCGGAAGGCGGCGCTGATGCGGTCGACGTATGCCTTGGGCTCGACACCCGCTTTCGCCGCCGCCTGGGCGATCTTGTCGCCGTGCTCGTCCGTGCCGGTCAGGCCGAAGCTGCGCCGGCCGCGGGCTTGCCAGAAGCGCAGGAGCGCGTCCCCCACGACCGTCGTGTACGTGTGCCCGAGGTGCGGCTCGGCGTTCGCATAGTAGATCGGCGTCGTGAGATAGAGCGGCTCGGCCGGCATCGCGTGCCGTGCGTCAGGCGTCGGCCCGGGGGACGACGAGATCGTCGAGGCTCGCCTCGACCTCGACGTTGTCCTCGGCGCGCCGCACCACCACCGTCTGCTTCAGCACGTTCTGGCGCACGATGACGCCGTCGCCCTTGACGCTCTGCACGGCGGCGCCGACGGCGGGCAGGGCGCGCCGCATGTCGACGTAGGTCTGGTACTCGTAGCGGAGGCAGCACTTGAGCCGCCCGCACATCCCGGCCAGCTTCGACGGGTTGAGCGACAGGCTCTGCTCCTTCGCCATCTTCACCGACACGGGCTGGAACTCCTGCAGCCACGACGAGCAGCACAGCTCGCGCCCGCACGGCCCCACGCCGCCCGTCACCTTGGTCTCGTCGCGCGCGCCGATCTGCTTCACCTCGACGCGGAGGCGGAGCACCTCGCCCAGCTCGCGCGCCAGGTCGCGGAAGTCGGGCCGTTCCTCGGCGTTCAGGAAGAAGGTGACCTTGCTGCCGTCGAAGGCGCTCTCGGCCTTCACCAGCTTGAAGGGCAGGTGGCGGTCGCGGATGAGGTCCAGCGCGGTGCGGTACGACTGGCGCTCGCGCTGCATGTTCTGGTCCTCGCGTCCGAGGTCGCGCGCGTCGGCCTTCTTGATGACGCGCTGGAGGGGACGGTCGCCCGCCCGCGCCCGCGACGGCACGACGACGGTGCCGAGCGACGCGCCGCGCTCCGTCTCGACCAGCACCCGGTCGTCGCGCTCGAGCGTGAGCGGACCGGGGTCGAAGTCGTAGATCTTGCCGCTCGGGCGGAAGCGGACGCCGACGCTCAGGCCGGTCTCGCCGCCGTTGTGCTTGTCCATCGTTGGAGGTCCGGGTCTCCGCCGCGCGCGATCTCCCGCAGCACGAGCAGCAGGGTTTCCATCGCGAGCGTACGGTTCGCGTTCCGTGCGACGGCGTCGATCGTAGCACACACCGCCTCGAGTTGGCGAAGGATCCGGGTGGGATCCGCGCCCGCCGCCGCGGCGCGCACGGCGGGGGCGACGTCCTGGTTCGCGAGCGGCGCCGCCGCGCCCAGGAGGGCCGCGTGCAGCACGTCGCGGTACCAGCCGACGGCGGCGGCGAGGGCGACGTCGAGGGCGCCCCGGCCGAGGTCCTGGGCGAGCGCGCTCAGCTCGACCGCCGGCGCGGCCGCGATCCCGGGCAGGGTGGCGAGCAGGCGCTCGCGCGCGGCGGCCGCCGCGTCGCCTTCCAGCGCGAGCACGCGGCCGGGCGAGCCCTCGGCGAGCGGCGCCAGCAGCCGGGCCCGCTCGGCCGGCATCCCCTGTGCCGTCAGCACGCGGACGACGGCGTCGGCGGGGAGTGGGTCGAGGCGGATGACCTGGCAGCGCGAGCGGACCGTGGGGAGGATGAGGGCCGGCGCGGTGGCGAGCAGGACGAGCACCGACGCGCCGGGCGGCTCCTCGAGCGTCTTCAAGAGGGCGTTCTGCGCCTGCTCGTTCAAGCAGTGCGCGTCGTCGACGATCGCGACCTTGCGCGCCGCCATGAGCGGCTGGAACGCGAGCCCGCGTGTCAGCTCGCGCACCTGCTCGATGCGGACGTCGCGCCGCTCCTCCTGGCGCGTGACGACGTGGAGGTCGGGGTGGGTGCCGGCGGGGAGCCGGGTGCACTGCGCGCAGACGCCGCAGGCGTCGCCGCCCGCGGGCGCCGCGCACAGGAGGCGGGCGGCGAAGGCGTCGGCGAGCGTCCGCTTGCCGACGCCCGCGGGCCCGAGGAGGAGGACGGCGTGCGGGAGGCGCGTACCGCCGGCCGCGGCGGCGAGCCGCGCGACGGCGCGCTCGTGCCCGATGACGGCGGAGAGCTTCACAGCCGCCGCTCCGTCTCGGCGACGACGCGCGCGCGAACGTCGGCCTCGGGCGCCGTGGTGTCGAGCACGCAGAAGCGCGTCGGCTCCGCCGCCGCCAGGGCGTGGAAGCCGCGCTGGACGCGGGTGTGGAACGCGACCGTCTCGCGCTCGAAGCGGTCGCCGGCGGCCGAGCGCGCGCGGGCGCGTGCCAGACCCGTCTCGACGGGGCAGTCGAAGAGGAAGGTCAGGTCCGGCGAGAGCCCCGCGCGGGCGCGCGCGTCGAGCGCGCGGACGGCCGCCAGGTCCTGCTCGCGCCCGTAGCCCTGGTAGGCGATCGTCGACTCCGAGAAACGGTCGCAGAGAACGACGGCGCCGGCCACGAGCCCGGGGCGGATCACCTCGGCGACGTGCTGCGCGCGGTCGGCGCAGTAGAGGAACAGCTCCGTCAGCGGCGCCAGCGGCACGGCCTGGGAGCCGAGCAGCAGGCGACGGAGCGCGACGCCCGCCGGTGTGCCACCCGGCTCGCGCGTCTCGACGAGCCGATGGCCGGCGGCGCGGAGGTGCGCGGCGAGGGCGCCGAGGTGCGTCGACTTGCCGGAGCCCTCGATGCCCTCGAAGGTGACGAAGAGCGACACGGGCGTCGGGTGTAGCCCGCGCGTGCCGGGGTCGCAACCGCGGTCGAGCTACGCCGTCTCGGAGCCGAGCACGAGGCCGATGCCGTAGAGGAGCTGCTTCGCGGTGAACGGCTTCGTGATGTAGTAGTCGGCGCCGAACTTGTAGCCGGCGAGCAGATCCTCGTCCTGGGCCTTGGCGGTGACGAGGATGACCGGGATGGCGGCGTTCTGCGGGCTCGTCTTCAGGCGCTCGAGGACCTCGATGCCGTCCATCTCGGGCATCATGACGTCGAGCAGCACGACGTCGGGGCGCTGCTCGTCGATCAGCTTGAGCGCGCTCTGACCGTCGCGCGCGACGCGGACGTCGTAGCCGCGATGGACGAGGATCTCGCGCATGATGCGGAGGTTGTCGTCGTTGTCGTCGACGAGGAGGACGGCCGTGCTCATCGCGCCGCCCCTCGCGCCTCAGCCCGGCGGCAGGAACCGCCGCACGGCGTCGCGAATGGTCTGCGGACGGCAAGGTTTCGAGAGATAGCCATCACATCCAGCCTTGCGCGCCCGCTCCTCGTCGCCGCGCTGGGCGAACGCGGTGAGCGCGATGATTGGGATATCGGCGCTCCGTGGGTCGGCCTTGAGCTGGCGGCTGGCCTCCAGGCCGTCGACGTGCGGGATGCCCAGGTCCATCATGATGAGGTCGGGCAGCTCGGCGCGCGCCAGGGCGAGCGCCACGCGCCCATCCGCCGCCTCGAGCGTCTCGTAGCCCTCGCGAGTCAAAACCTTGACCACGATCTTCCGGTTGTCGGCGTCGTCCTCGACCACCAGGATGCGCTTCGCCATGCCCTAGCCGAGGTCCCTCAGCCCGAGGACGGCGGCGCGGCGGGGGAGTGGGAGGCGTTGGTCGACGGCGTCGAGAGCGGTGTGGGCGTGTCGCACCTGCATCTCGCCCTCGACGACGAGCTGTCGTGCCGGATCGCCCGCGAGCCACCCGCTGCCCTCGAGGGTGAAGACCGCGCCGGGCCGCACGCGCACGCCACCCGTGGCCACCACGAGGCCCTTAAAGTCCAAGCGGCCCTGGATGTCGAGAGTCCCGTCGACGAAAAGGAGCCCGGCACCCGCCAGCGTCCCCGCGACCGCGAGGTCGCCGGCGACGTAGGCGAGCGCGAGCGGCGCCGGGCCCGCCGGGACCAGGACCGCGGCGCCCACCGGACCGACGCCGGCGAGGCGCGCGGCGAGGGCGGCGAGCGACGGGGGCGGCGCCGCGACGGGCGAGCCGGTGGCCGCGCTCGCCGCGAGGCCCGCCTCGCCCGCCGCCCAGGCGTCGAGCGCCTCGGGCTCGGCGGGCGCGGCGAAGCCCGCCGCTGCCGGCAGGCTCGGGTCGTCGGCGTCCGCACCCTCGAGGACGAGCCGGCCCGCGACGGCGCCCCGCACGGGCGGCGCCGCGAGCCAGAGGAGCGTGCCGGCCCCGGGCGGCCGGGCGCGCCCGACGACCGCGGCGAGCGCGCGGTGGCCGCCCCGCGCGTCGGCCGCGACCTCGAGCACGACGCGCCACGGCAGCGGGGGCCCCGGCGCCGCCTGCGCCCTGACCGCGCACCCCGCCGGCGCCGGCACGAGGCCGTCGTCGGGCGTGCCCGCGACCGCGTCGGGGCCCGCGAGCACACCGTCGACCTCCCAGCCGACGGGCAGGGCGGCGACGACGCGCGCCAGACACGCGTCGGCCGCGCCGAGCGCGGCCGCCGTGGTGAGGCGATAGCGCGCGAGCATGACCTCGGTGCGCGCCAGGTCGGCCACCGCGCCGGTCAGGGCGACCGCGACGGCCAGCGTGGCCAGCGCCGCCGGCAGCGCCGTTGCGCCTCGCTCGCTCATGGCCGCGTACGGAGTGCGAGCAGCGCGGTGCGCACGGCCGCGGCGTGGAGCCCGGGCGGGATGACGGCGATGTCGAGCGCCAGGGCTCGCACGCGGCCGAGGTCGGCGGCCGCGACCCCGCCCGGCGGCGCCGCGATCGAGCGCCCGGCCGCGTCGAGGTAGCGGAAGGCGCAGCGCCCGACGCCGTCCGCCATCGGCATCGACTGCCGCCCGACGAGACGGGACAGCTTGCCCGCGGCGCAGCTCCAGCCGACGGTCTCCTCGGAGGTCGGGTCGACCGCGCCGTCGCCGTCGAGGTCGGCGGCGAGGGCGAGCCGGTCGGGGCCCGCGGCGGTGAGCGGGGCGACGCCGGTCGCCGCCGGGTCGAAGCCGGCGCGGCGGAGGTCGAAGGTGAGGGCCTCGACCGCGAGCTGGGTGGTGTCCTCGCCCTCGCCGCGCGCGCCCGCGCCGGCGAGTAGCCGCGCGCCCGTGCCGACCGTCGTGGTGAGCGTCGCGACGACGAGGAGGCCGAGCACCGTGCCGACCAGCAGCTCGACCAGGCTGAAACCCCGGCTCCGGGCGCGGCGACTCACGGAAACACCTCGGTGGCGAGGTCGACCGCGTGCGCATCCCAGGCGATCCGTACGGCGAGACGCGCGGGCAGGCCGCGGCCGCCCGCGACGCGCCAGGAGCGGGCGAAGCGCGTGCCGTCGGCGCCCACCGGTGCGTCCGCGCCGTCCGCGCGCGGACCCGCGCGGAGCGCCTCCAGGCGCTCCGCGGCGAGCGCCAGCGCGGTGCCCTCGTCGCGCGCCAGGCGGAGGCTCGCGGTGGCGAGGCTTGCGACGGCGACCAAGCCGGCGACGGCGATGCCGGCGAGCGCGGCGGCGGCGAGCGCTTCGACCACCGAGAAACCGGCGTCGCGCCTCACGAGACCCGCACCCGCCCGCGCTGGTTCACCACCACGCTGCGGCGGCGCGCGCCGGCGCCGAGCGTCACGGTGGCGTTCTCGGCCGTGCCGAGCGCCCCGAAGCGGACGCGGCCGCGAGCCGGCACGGCCGCGAAGTCGACGCCCACCGGCAAGGCCTGGACCTCCAGGCTGGCGGCGTCGGTGCGCGTGTCGAGCTCGCGGCGCGGGAGGTCGAAGCGGACCTCGACCGCCGTGCCGAGGGCGAGCGCTTGCCCGCGCGCGAGCCGCATCCGGGTGGCTACCGTCCGCGCCGCGCCCGAGAGCCGGAGCCCGTTCATCAGGTCCGGGATGCCGACCACACCGAAGCCGGCGAGCACGGCCATGAGCCCGACCCCGCCCAGCACCTCGAGCAGCGTGAATCCCGCCTCACCTCGCGTACGCGCCTCCTTGGGGCGCGCGCCGGCCGGGCGGGACGACGACGCGTGGCTCCGTCTGCTAGCGGCGCCGCCGAGCCGATGCAAGGAGGGTCAGGGGAGCGGCGTGAACGTGGGGGTGCCGTCGGGCCCGGGCGCGTAGCGGTAGAAGGCGCGGCCGGGAAAGGCGGCGCGCAGCGCGGCGTCGGCGGGCCCCAGCTCGCGTGCCCACACGACGTCGCCGTCGAGGGTCGGCGCGTTCAGGTACAGATGCTGCGTGAACTGGAGCGTGCCGCGCTGGTCGCGCTGGATCTCGTCGGCGCAGCGCTGCGTGACCCGACCGTCGGCGGGCAGGCGGAGCCGCGGGTCGCGCGTCAGACCGGGCATGGGCCGGCCCGGCGTGGCGATCGTCATCGCGTCGGTGAGCTGCTCGGTGAGCGCCTCGCCGCGCACGCCGCCGGCCTCGGCGGCAGCGAGGAGCTCCTCGAGCCGGCAGGCGTCGAAGGCAAAGTAGAAGCGGTCCGACTCGCGCATCGGCACGCCGGCGGCCCAGAGCCGCGTGATGAGGCGCGTGCCCCAGCCGTCGGGGATCAGCACGACGGCGCGGTGGATGCCGGCGCGCGCGGCGTCGGCCTCGGGGTGGACGGCGAGCGTGGTGCCGCCGACCGCGTACGACGCGAGCCGTCGGGGCGCCAGGTCGCCGGCCGCGACCAGCGCCACCACCGCGAGCCCGACGAGGGCGAGGTCGCCGAGCGCGAGCCCGCGCCAGCCGAGCGGCCGCTCGAGGGTCGCCAGGCGGACGAGCGTCGCGGCGACCAGGACGAGGAGCGGCGGCACGACGGAGAAGAGAAAGCGCGGCCCGTAGAGCGTGTCGCGGTGGAAGTAGAAGAAGAGGGCGCCGACGAGCCCGAGCAGGTAGGCGGCGTCGAGCGCGAGCCAGTCGCTCCCCCGTCTCCGCCACAGCGCGGCGGCGGCGAGCAGGGTCACGGGGAGCGGCCACTCGAGGAGATAGAGGTTCAGCTGGTGGGCGTCGAGCGTGGTGTTGCCGACGGCGCGCCCGAGGCTCAGCGCCTCGCCCCAGGGCACGGCGTGGCCGAGGCCGAGGTTGAGACCCGGGCCCCAGAGCGCGGAGTAGGTGAAGGTGAGGGGGCTGCCGGTGGTCGCGGCGTTGTAGACGAGGGTGGGCGCGGCGGCCGCGACCCCGAGCGCACCCAGGGCGGGCGCGACCGCCCAGCGCCCGCGCGCGACGGCGGTGGCGACCGCGACGGCGCCGAGGGCGGCCAGCACCGTCGCGTCGAGCGGGCGGAGGCCGAGCAACAGCCCCGTCGCGCCGCCCAGGACCGCGGCCTCGGCCGCGCTTCCGGCCGCCACGGCCGGCATCGCCGCCAGCCCGAGCGCCACGCAGAGCGCGGCCGGCAGGTGGTTCATGGCGCTCGCGTCGATGGCGATCGCGAACGGCGAGAGGAGCACGAGCCCGGCCGCGACGCGCGCCACGCGCTCGTCGGCGGTGCGCGCGCCGAGGCGATGGACGGCGGCGGGCAGGAAGGCGGCGGCGAGCGGCGTCACGAGCCACGGCGCGCCGGCCGCCAGGCCGAGCGCCAGGAGCGCCGGCTGCACGGGGGGGAAGTGCGTGAACCAGCCGCGCTCGCCCATGGCCGCGTGCAAGGTCGCGAAGTGGGCGATCGACGGCGGCACGGGTGCGACCAGACGCCCGGAGAGGAAGATGCGCGCCTGGAAGTACTGCACCCAGGCGTCGAGCGACTGCGGGTTGCGGGCGAAGCACCAGACTGCGACCCCGACCGCTTCGAGCGCGGCCAGCACGCCGAGCGCGGCGAGGAACGGCGCGCGCGGCATGCGCGCCAGCGCGCCGAGCAGGGTGCGCAGCCAGCGCGCCGCCGCGCCGCGCGAGAGGAGGACGACGAGCGCGGTGCCGAGCGCGACCAGGAGCCCGGTGCGCCACCAGAGCGCCCAGGCGTCGGCGTAGGAGTCGGGCGGCACCGTGCCGACCCACGCCCCGACGGGGAGCAGCGAGCCGAGCGCCCAGGTCGCGAGCAGCGCGGCGAGGGCGCGGTCGAGCCACGTCGGGCTCACGTCCACGGGTGGAGGAAGCCGGGGAAGTAGACGGGCAGGAAGCCCCCCAGCGCTAGGAAGGGACCGAACGGAATCGCCGTGCGGCGCGCCGCCCGGCGCGCGTAGGAGGCCAGCGCGCCGACGCCGAGACGCTCGCGCACCCGCCGGCCGACCGGACCCGCGCCGCTCGACGCGATCACGGCGAAGCCCGCGAACGATCCGACCACGGAGGCGACGACCAGGCCCATCGGGAGCGCCTCCCAGCCGACGAAGGCGCCGATCATGCCGAGCAGCTTGACGTCGCCCCAGCCCATGCCCTCGATCCCGACGAAGCGCTCGTAACCCCACGCGACGAGCGCGAGGATGCCGGCGCCGGTCAGCGCGCCGGCGAACGAGTCGAGCGGGCTCACCCAGGCGAAGCGCTCGCCCAGGAAGGAGACCCCGAGGCCGACGGCGATGCCGGGAAGGCTCACCTCGTCGGGGATGAACTGGTGGTCGAGGTCGATGAAGGTGATGAGGAGGAGCGCCGCGGTGTACGCGAACGCCACTACGGCCTTGGGCGTCGGCCCGAAGGCGGCGACGGCGAGCACCGCGAGCGCCCCGCTCGCCGCCTCGACGAACGGGTAGCGCGCCGAGATGCGCGCCCGGCAGGCACGGCAGCGCGCGCCGAGCGCCACCCACGAGAGGAGCGGCACGTTGTCGTACCAGGCGATCGGCGTTGCGCACGCCGGGCAGCGCGAGCCGGGGGAGACGACCGACTCGTCGGCCGGGATGCGGTGGATGCAGACGTTCAGGAAGCTGCCGACGCAGGCGCCGAGCACGAACGCGACGACGAGAGGCAGCACGTGGGGTACCGGGTAGCGGGCGGTGGGGTCGGGGTCAAATCATGGACCCGAGACGACGACGGGGGACGGACCGTCGGTCCGTCCCCCGTCGTTCGGTTCACTCGGAGGATCGTCTTACGTGCAGACCAGGTTGGCGCTGCCGGCGCCAGGGTTGCTCGTCCAGACGCAGGCCTTGGTCGCGCTCGGATGGCTCGTGTTGACCGAGAAGTCCGTCGCCGTGCCGGTCGTCGTGCAGACGACGCCGGACGAGAGCGTGAACCCGGGTAGGCCCGAGCAGGCGCCGGAGAAATACGAGTTGTTGTCGACGAAGTACCCTTCCTGCGCGGTCGCCGCGTTGCGCGCGTCGGCCGACACGCGGGCGTTGAAGCCGCGCGCGCGGTAGGCGGCGAACTGCGGGATGGCGATCGCGGCCAGGATGCCGATGATGGCCACCACGACCAGCAGTTCGATGAGGGTGAAGCCCTTCGACTTCCTCCGCTGCATTTTGGAAATGTTACGCATCATCATCCTCCCTTTCGAGGTCGAAACGACGTCGTCCTTACGTACAGACCAGGTTCGCGCTGCCGGCGCCCGGGTTGCTCGTCCAGACGCAGCTCTTGGTCGCGCTCGGGTGGCTCGTGTTGACCGAGAAGCTGGTCGCCGTGCCGGTCGTCGTGCAGACGACGCCGGACGAGAGCGTGAAGCCGGGGAGGCCGCTGCACGCGCCGGAGAAGTACGTGTTGTTGTCGACGAAGTAGGCTTCCTGCGCGGTGGCGCTGTTGCGCGCGTCGGCCGACACGCGGGCGTTGAAGCCACGCGCGCGGTAGGCGGCGAACTGCGGGATGGCGATCGCGGCCAGGATGCCGATGATGGCCACCACCACCAGGAGCTCGATGAGCGTGAAGCCTTTCGACTTCTTCCGCTTCACCTTGGGGGGCTTACGCATACGACTGTCCTCCTCTTCCTTTTGGCAGACGGCCCGTGATGGGGGTGGCCGATGAGACCGATCGAGCAAGCGGGGTGCCACCGGCGCATGCTGTGGCGTGCGGGCAAGAAGTGCCGGCCGACGCGGCGAAACTCGCGCTCCGTCGCGGGCGCCCCTCGCGGGCGGGCGACGTCGATAAAGTAACGAACGCCATCACTCCATCACGGACCCGAGGCGGAAGATCGGGAGATACATGGCGATCACCAGGCCGCCGATCACGACGCCGAGGAACAGGATCACCACGGGCTCCAGCAGCGACATGAGGTTCGCCACCGTATTGTCCACCTCGTCCTCGTAGAAGTCGGCGACCTTCTGCAGCATGCTGTCGAGCGCGCCCGTCGTCTCCCCGACGCTGATCATCTGGCAGACCATGGGCGGGAACACCTTGCTCTCCGTCAGCGGGTCGGCGATCGTGCGCCCGTTGGAGATCGAGGTGCGCGCCTGGACGATCGCCCGCTCGATCACCTTGTTGCCCGCCGTGCGGGCCGTGATGCTGAGCGCGTCGAGGATGGGAACGCCCGACGACACGAGCGTGCCGAGCGTGCGCGTGAAGCGCGCCACCGACGCCTTGCGGATCAGCGGCCCGAAGACGGGCACGCGGAGCATGAAGCGGTCGATCCAGAGCTGCCCGCCGTCGGTGCGGTAGGCCTGCCGGACCGCGAAGGCCGCCGCCACCGGCGCCCCCAGGATGAACCAGACGTGGGCGATGGTGAAGTTGGAGAGTTTGATGACGATCTGGGTCGGCATCGGGAGCTGGGCGCCGAAGCTGCTGAAGACGTCGGCGAAGACCGGGATCACCCACACGAGGAGCACGGTGGTGACGAGCATCGCGGCCGTCACGATGCACGCCGGGTAGATCATCGCGCCTTTGATCTTGCTCTTCAGCTTGACGGCCTTCTCGAGGTAGGTCGCGAGGCGAACCAGGATGGTGTCGAGGATGCCGGCGATCTCGCCGGCCTGCACCATGCTGGTGTACAGGTCGGTGAAGATCTTGCCGTGCCTGCGGATGGCGTCGGCGAGGGTGCTGCCGCTCTCGACGTCGTCCTTGATCGTGCTGATCGCCTTGCGGAAGGGCTTGGAGTCGCTCTGCGCGGCGAGGATCTGGAGGCACTGCACGATGGGCAAGCCGGCGTCGATCATGGTGGCGAACTGCCGGGTGAAGACGACGATGTCGCGCGCCTTCACCGGCGCGCCGAAGGTGGGCATGCTGATCTCGTACTCGAGACCCTTGCCCTTCTCCTTGATCTTCGCGGGCTGCGGCTGGATGCGCTGGCTGCGCAAGCGGATGATCACCGCGTCGCGGCTCGCCGCTTCCATCTCTCCCTTGAGCGCTTCGCCCTTCGGCGAGACGCCCTGCCACTTGTAGACCGCCATCCCTCTCCTCTCAGGCCGTCTTGCCGACGCGGTTGAGGCCGAGCAGCTGGCGCATCTCCTCGATCTCGGTGGCGTGGCCGAGCGCCTCCTCGGTCGAGATGAGGTTCCGTTGCACCAGGTTGACGAGCGCCTGGCTCATCGTCTGCATCCCGAACTTCGCCTGCCCGACCTGCATCTGGGAGTAGATCTGGTGGATCTTCTCCTCGCGGATGAGGTTCCGGATGGCGGCGTTCGGGATCATGACCTCGGCCGCCAGCACCCGACCCCGCCCATCCTTGCGCGCGATGAGCTGCTGCGAGACCACGGCCTGCAGCACGAGCGAGAGCTGCGCCCGCACCTGCGATTGCTGGTGCGGCGGGAACACGTCGATGATGCGGTTGATGGTCTGCACGGCGGAGTTCGTGTGCAGCGTCGAGAAGACGAGGTGACCGGTCTCCGCGACGACGAGCGACGCCTCGATCGTCTCCAGGTCGCGCATCTCGCCGATCAGCACGATGTCGGGGTCCTGCCGGAGGACGTGCTTCAGGGACTGCGCGAAGCTGTGCGTGTCGGCGAAGACTTCGCGCTGGTTCACCAGACAGCCCTTGTGCTCGTGCACGAACTCGATCGGGTCCTCCACGGTCACGATGTGCTCGTGCCGCTCGCGGTTGACCTTGTCGATCATCGCGGCGAGTGTGGTGCTCTTGCCGCTGCCGGTGGGCCCCGTGACGAGCACGAGTCCGCGCGGCAGGGTCGTCAGCTCGGGCACCGAATGCGGCAGCCCGAGCTGCTGGAGCTGCGGCGTCTGGTGCGGGATCATCCGGAAGGCGCCGCCGACCGCACCCTTCTGCAGATAGAGGTTGCCGCGGAAGCGGCTCACCCCCTTGATCCCGAACGAGAAGTCGAGCTCGCTCTCCTCCTCGAACTTCTTCTTCTGCGCCTCCGTCAGGAGGCTGTAGCAGAGGTTCTTGGTGTCGGTCGCCGAGAGCGGCGGCGCCGCCAGCCCCACGAGCTCGCCGTGCAGCCGGATCACCGGCGGGCTCGAAGTCGTGAGGTGCAGGTCGGACGCCCCGCGCTCGATCATCTCGCGCAGGAACGCTTCGATGGATGGCATCCGCCCACCAGAGCAGGGCGCGTGCCACGCTGGCTCCTCCGCGCGGCATGCCGGCGCGTGGGATCGGGCGTCAGCTTTGCGTCGCGCAGGCGCGGACTGAAACGCACCTGGAACAAATCCGTACGGTAGGCGCGACGCTCCCGCGCAGGCGCCCGGGAGGATGCCAACGGCTTGACAGCGGGCTAGTCGGGCATCGTCACGCGAAGCACTTCTTCGAGCGACGTCACGCCCTCCGCCACCTTCGTGAGCCCGCTCTGGCGGAGCGTCTTCATGCCGGCCTGGATCGCCGCCCGCTTGAGGTCGAGCGAGGTGGCGCCCGCCAGCACCTGCTCGCGCAGCTCGTCCGTCATGGGCATGACCTCGTAGAGCGCGATCCGTCCGCGGTACGCCGTGCCGCCGCAGGCCTGGCAGCCGACGCCGTGGTGGGGGGTGAAGGGCTCGCCCGTCCAGCCCATCTCGCGCAGCACCTCGACGGCGACCGGGTGGTCCTCCCGGCACTGCGAGCAGACGACGCGCGCCAGGCGCTGCGCCATGATGAGGTTGACGGAGCTGGCGACGAGGAAGGGCTCGATGCCCATGTTGAGGAGGCGGTTCACGGTGGAGGGCGCGTCGTTGGTGTGCAGCGTCGAGAGCACGAGGTGGCCGGTGAGCGCCGCCTTCACCGAGATCTCGGCGGTCTCGAAGTCGCGGATCTCGCCCACCATGATGATGTCCGGGTCCTGGCGCAGGAACGAGCGGAGGCCGGCGGCGAAGGTGAGGCCGATCTCGTCGTGCATCTGCACCTGGTTGATGCCGACCAGGTTGAACTCGACGGGATCCTCGGCGGTCGAGATGTTGGTCCCGATCTTGTTCAGCTCGGCGAGCGCCGAGTAGAGCGAGGTTGTCTTGCCGCTCCCCGTGGGGCCCGTGACGAGCACCATGCCGTAGGGCTTCGCGATCGCGTTCTTGAAGTCCTTGAGCGGCTTCTCCTCGAAGCCGAGCTTGGTCATGTCGAGCTGGAGGTTCGACTTGTCGAGCAGCCGCAGCACGACCTTCTCGCCGAAGATCGTGGGCAGGCACGAGACGCGGAAGTCCATCTCCTTGCCGCCGGTGAGCTTCATCTTGATGCGGCCGTCCTGCGGCAGGCGGCGCTCGGCGATGTCGAGCTGCGCCATCACCTTGATGCGCGAGGTGATCGCGTTCTTGAGACGGAGCGGCGGCCGCATGATCTCGTAGAGCACGCCGTCGACGCGGAAGCGGACGCGCAGCAGCTTCTCGTACGGCTCGACGTGGACGTCGCTCGCGCGCTTGCGGATGGCGTCCGTCAAGAGCGCGTTCACCAGGCGGACGACCGGCGCCTCCTCCGTCGAGCGCTCGAGGTCCTGGAGGTCGATGTCGTCCTCGTCGCGCACCACCTCGACCGTCTCGTCGCCGAGCGCCGAGAGCACCTGGTCGTAGTCGGTGTTCTCGGCGTAGTACCGCTCGATCGCCTGCTGCACCACGCTGGGCGCCGCGACCGCGACCTTGACGTCGTAGCCGGTGATGAACTTCACCTCGTTGATGGCCATCAGGTTCGACGGGTCGGCCATGGCGAGGGTGAGGGTCGAGCGCACCAGGCTGGTCGGGATCACGTGGTGCTTCATCACCGTCGCCTGCGGGACGATGGCGAGCGTCTCCTTCGGGATGTCGAGCGAGAGCGGGTCGACGACGGGGAGCCGGTACTCGCGCTCGAGGTAGGAGAGCAGCGTCTCTTCGCTGATGAAGCCGAGCTTCACCAGGTGCGTGGCGAGCGCGCCGGAGTGCTCGCGCTGTGCCTCGATCGCCTTGGCGAGCTGGTCGGCGGTCAGGTCACCGCGCTTCTGGAGGAGTTCTCCGAGCCGTGAGCTCATGGCGTCGGAGGGCGGCGACCGCGGACGGTACCGGCGCCGCCGAACCCAGTCAAGCCGAGTCCGGCCGCGCGCAGCGCGGCGGCCATCGCGGCGCGCGGCGCGCGCCGGCCGGTCCACGTCTCGAAGGCGAGGGCGCCCTGGTGGAGGAGCATGGCGGCGCCGTCCATGGCGGGACGGCGGGCGTGCGCGGCACCGGCGCAGAACGGCGTCGGCCGCGTTGCGTAGACGAGGTCCATGAACAGGCATCGCCGGGGCGTCGCGGCGTAGCGGATGCGGAGCCGCCCGCCGGTGAGCCCGAGCGGCGTGGCGTTCACGACGAGCGACGCGCCGGCCAGCGCTTCGCCCGTCGCGAGCGCGGCGAGCGGCACGACGGTGACGCGGACGCCGCGCTCGGCGGCGAGGCGCTCGGCCAGGGCCTCGGCACGCGCCGGCGTCCGGTTGGCGACGATCACCTCGGCGGCGCCGCTGCGCGCGAGCGCGCTGCCGACGGCGCGCGCCGAGCCGCCCGCGCCGACGAGCACGACGCGCGCGCCCGGCCAGCGGACCCGGCCCGCCAGCGCGGCCGTGAAGCCGCGGGCGTCGGTGTTGTCGCCCGTCACCCGGCCGCCGGGCGCGAAGACCAGCGTGTTGACGGCCCCCACCCGCTCGGCCTCCGGGGTCAGGGCGTCGACGAGGGCAACGGCCGCCTCCTTGAGCGGTACGGTGAGGTTGAGCCCACCCAGGCGGAGCGCCCGCGCCTCCGCGAGCGCGGCGCCGAGGTCGGCCGGCGCCACTCGGTAGCGCAGATAGAGGTGAGGGAGGCCTGTGGCCGCGAAGGCGGCGTTGTGCATCGCCGGGGACAGCGAATGCTCCACCGGGTCGCCGAGGACCCCGAACAACCTCGCGTGATTGCTGATGGCCACCTGGTCGTTTTCCCCACGGGTGCACGGCGAATGCCCGGGCACCCGCAGCTTTACCCCTTCATCATCGGCCGGTGGCCGAGAGAGCTTTAGTCGCGGACCAGGGCGGCCTGGGCGGCCGCCAGCCGGGCGATGGGCACCCGGAACGGCGAGCAGGAGACGTAGTCGAGACCGATCCGATGACAGAACCCGATCGAGGCGGGGTCCCCGCCGTGCTCGCCGCAGATCCCGAGCTTGATCCGGGGGTTGCTGCGCCGGCCCCGGTCGACGGCCAGCTGCATGAGCGCGCCGACGCCCCGCTGGTCGAGGGACTGGAAAGGGTCCCGCGGGTAGATATCGAGGTCGTGGACGTAGGGGACGAGGAAGCGGCCGGCGTCGTCGCGTGACACCCCCAGGGTGGTCTGGGTCAGGTCGTTGGTGCCGAAGGAGAAGAACTCGGCCACCTCGGCGATCTCGTCCGCGGTGAGCGCCCCGCGCGGGATCTCGATCATGGTGCCGACCAGGTACCGCAAGCGCACGCCCTGCTCGCGCATCACCTCGTCGGCGACGCGGCGCACGACGTCGGCCTGGAGCCGGAGCTCCTTCACGTGCCCGACCAGCGGGATCATCACCTCCGGCTCGACCTCGAGGCCGTCCTTCTTCACCCGCGCGGCGGCTTCGAAGATGGCGCGGGCCTGCATCTCGGTGATCTCGGGATAGATGATGCCGAGCCGGCAGCCGCGGAGCCCGAGCATCGGGTTGAACTCGTGCAGTGCCTCCACCCGGCTGCGGACCTCCTCGAAGGGGATGCCCATGTCGGTCGCGAGCGCGCGCTGCTCCTCGGCGTCGTGGGGCAGGAACTCGTGGAGCGGGGGGTCGATGGTGCGGATCGTGACGGGGCGGCCGTCCATCACGCGGAAGATGCCCTCGAAGTCGGCGCGCTGGAGCGGGAGGAGCTTGGCGAGCGCCGTGCGGCGCTCGGCGGGGCCGCCGGCGAGGATCATCTCGCGCATCGGCCCGATCTTCCCCTCGCCGAAGAACATGTGTTCGGTGCGGCAGAGGCCGACGCCCTCGGCGCCGAACGCGATCGCCTGCGCGCACTGGTCGGGCTGATCGGCGTTGGCGCGGATGCCGAGCCGGCGCACCTTGTCGGCGTAGCGCATGAGCTGGGCGTACAGCTGGTAGACGGGCGCCCGCTCGGGCGGCAGCGTCCGGTCGACCAGGACCTGGACGATCTCGCTCGGGTGGGTCGCGATCTCTCCCAGGAAGATCTCGCCCGTGAAGCCGTCGATCGACACGAAGTCCCCGGCGTGGAGCACCTCCGAGTGGCCGGCGATTCGCATCTCGCCCTTGGCGTAGTCGATCTGGAGCGCTTCGCAGCCGACGACGCACACCTTGCCCATCTGGCGTCCGACCAGCGCCGCGTGACTCGTCATGCCGCCGCGCGAGGTGAGGATGCCCTGCGACGCCGCCATGCCGCGGATGTCCTCGGGTGACGTCTCGATGCGGACCAGGATCACGCGCTCGCCGCGGCCCTTCGCCGTCTCGGCCTCGTCGGCGTGGAAGGCGACGCGGCCGGTGGCCGCGCCTGGGCCGGCGTTCAGCCCGCGCGCCAGCAGGCGGCCCGCCTTGATCGCCTTCGCCTTCTCGTCCGGATCGAACACCGGGCGCAGGAGCTGCTCGAGCCCCTCCGGCTCGACGCGCGAGATCGCCGCCTCGGGCTTGATGAGCCGCTCACGGACCATGTCGAGCGCGATCCGCACCGCGGCGACGGCGGTGCGCTTCCCGACCCGGCACTGGAGCATGTAGAGCGTCCGGCGCTCGATCGTGAACTCGATGTCCATCATGTCGCGATAGTGGCGCTCGAGGGTCTTCCGGATCTTCAGGAGCTCGCGGTGGACGCTCGGGTTCTCGTGCTCGAGCTCCTTGATCGGCAGCGGCGTCCGCGTGCCGGCGACGACGTCCTCGCCCTGGGCGTTCATCAGGAACTCGCCGTAGAACTCGTTGGCGCCGCTCGCCGGGTCGCGCGTGAAGGCGACGCCGGTCCCCGAGTCGTTTCCCATGTTGCCGAAGACCATCGCCTGGACGTTCACCGCCGTCCCCCAGCTCCCGGGGATCTCGTACATCTTGCGGTAGGCGACCGCGCGGTCGTTCATCCACGAGCCGAAGACGGCACCGATCGCGCCCCAGAGCTGCTCCTCGGGATCCTCGGGGAAGAGGACGCCCTTGCGCATCTTGATGAGCGCCTTGAACTCGCCGACCAGCTCGCGCAGCGCCGCCGCGTCGAGCTCCGTGTCGAGCTTCACGCCGCGCGCGCGCTTCTTCTCCTGGAGCGCGACCTCGAACGGATCCTCCTCGGACTTCGACTCGGGCTTGAGATCCAGCACGACGTCGCCGTACATCGCGACGAAGCGACGGTAGGCGTCCCACGCGAAGCGCTCGTTGCCCGAAGCGCGGATGAGTCCCTGGACCGTCCGGTCGTTCAGCCCGAGGTTCAGGATGGTGTCCATCATCCCGGGCATCGAAGCGCGGGCCCCGGAGCGGACGGAGACGAGCAGCGGGTCGGCGGCGTCGCCGAAGCGGCGGCCGACCAGCTTCTCGACGCGCCCGAGCGCCTTCCGGACGTCACGCTGGAGGGCACCCGGGTACTTCCGGCCGTGCGCGTAGTAATAGGTGCAGACGTCGGTCGAGATCGTCAAACCGGGCGGTACGGGGAGGCCGAGCCGCGCCATCTCGGCGAGGTTCGCGCCCTTCCCACCCAGCAGGTTCTTCATGTCGGCGCGGCCGTCGGCGCGGCCGCCGCCGAAGCCGTAGATGTGGCGGGCGGTCCGGGCCGCCCGCCGCGGAGCGGGCGCGGGTCGTCGCGCGCGTGCTTGCGGTCTCGCCATGGGTCCTCCTCAGCCGATCCGCGCGCGCAGCTCCTCGAGCAACCGGTCCTCCGGCACGCGTACCTGGGTCATGGTGTCGCGGTCGCGCAGCGTCACCGTGCCGTCGCGCATGGTGTCGTGATCGACGGTGATGCCGTACGGCGTGCCGACCTCGTCCTGCCGGCGGTAGCGCCGGCCGATCGAGCCGGCCTGGTCGTAGTCGGCGGCGAAGTGGCGCCGGAGATCGTCGTAGATCTTCCGCGCGCGCTCCGGTTGTCCGTCCTTCCGCAGCAGGGGGAAGACGGCGGCCTTGTAGGGCGCGAGCCGCGGGTGCAAACGGAGCACGACGCGCGCTTCGCCGTCGGCTTCGTCCTCGTCGAACGCGTCGACGAGAAAGGCGAGGGTCGAGCGGTCGGCGCCGGCCGACGGCTCGATGACGTAGGGCAGGTACCGCTCGCGCCGCTCCTCGTCGAAGTAGGTCAGGTCCTTGCCGCTGTACTCGGCATGGCGCTTCAGGTCGAAGTCGGTGCGGTTGGCGACGCCTTCCAGCTCCGACCAGCCGAAGGGGAACTGGTACTCGATGTCGGCGCAGCCCTTGGCGTAGTGCGCGAGCTCGTCCGCTCCGTGGGGCCGGAGCCGCAAGCGCTCGCTCGCGAGCCCGAGGTCGACGTACCAGCGCAAGCGCTCGTCGCGCCAGTGCTCGAACCACTGATCGTCCTCGCCGGGGCGGACGAAGTACTCGATCTCCATCTGCTCGAACTCGCGCGTGCGGAAGAGGAAGTTGCCGGGCGTGATCTCGTTGCGGAAGGACTTTCCGATCTGCGCGATCCCGAAGGGGAGTTTCAGACGCGACGTCTCGAGGACGTTCCGGAAATTGACGAAGATACCCTGCGCCGTCTCCGGGCGGAGATACGCGACGTGCGCCGTGCCCTCGACCGGCCCGACGAACGTCTTGAACATGAGGTTGAACTGCCGCGCCTCGGTCAGCTCGCCGCCGCACGCGGGGCACTTCGGTCCCGCGACGTGGTCGGCGCGAAAGCGTTGCTTGCAGCTCTTGCAGTCGACGAGCGGGTCGCTGAAGCCCTCGAGGTGGCCGGACGCCTCCCACACGCGCGGGTGCATGATGATGGCGCAGTCGACGCCGACCACGTCGTCGCGGCCGGTGACGACGGACCGCCACCAGGCCTCCTTGACGTTGCGCTTCAGCTCGACGCCGAGCGGGCCGTAGTCGAGGCTCGCGCCGAGGCCGCCGTAGATCTCGCTGCCCGGGAAGACGAATCCCCGCCGCTTGCAGAGATTCACCACCTTCTCCATCGACGATGCGGGCATGGGCGAAGGGCGGGACCCTAGCGGACGGGGCCCGGGGAATCAACGCGCGTCCGCGCCAGAAACCCGCGCGAATGAACCGGCCCGCTCATCACCGCGCCGAGCAGATGCTCCGCGACGGTGGCGGCTTCCACGAGCGTCGTCGGCGGCGCGCCCGCGGCCGCCTGGGCGAGCGGGCCGCGTGCCAGGCGACCCAGCTCGCGCGCCGTCGCGGCGGCCACCGGCCGGACGGGTTCCCCGGCGCGGACGCAGCGCCGGCACACCAGCCCGCCGCGCTCGACGGCGAGGTAGAAGAGCGCGCCGCCCGCGGCCTCGGCGCCGCAGTTGCGGCAGCGGTCGAGCGCCGGGGCGTAGCCGCTCGCCGCGAGGAGATGCAGCTCGAAGGCGCGCAGCAGCGGCTCGCAGGCGATGCCCCCGTCGAGCAGCGCCAGCGCCTCGTCGACGAGCCGGTAGACGTCGCGGCCCGACTCGCGGCCGAAGACCATGCGGTCGGTGAGCTCGAGGACGTAGCTGCCGGCGGCGAAGCGGTCGAGGTCGCGGGTGAAGCTCCGGAGCGCGCCGAGGAACTCGCAGCGGACGAGGAAGACGAGGTCCGAGGTGGGGCGCTGGCGAAAGACCGTCCGGACGCGGACGAACGGCTCGAGGGTGCCGGCGAAGCGCCGGCGGGAGTTCTTCGCCCCCTTGGCGATGCCGGTCAGCTTGCCGTGCTCCTCGGTGATGAAGGTGACGATGCGGTCCGACTCGCCGTAGGGTCGGGCACGGAGCACGAGGGCCAGGGTACTCTGGTCGCGCAGCACGGGCGGGCCGAAACCCCCGTACCATCGGGAAAATGACGGCGCAACCTTGACAAACGAGGTTTTGGTGACCAAGCACCCGAAACCACCCATGGCTGACGGCGACGACGACACCCGGACCGACCCCTCGGCGGCCGACCCGCCCGCCGGCGAGGACGCACAAGCCCGCGTGCGCGCCCTGGAGGAGGAGCTGGCCGGGGCGAAGAGCGAAGCGCAGCAGAACCACGAGCGCTGGCTGCGCGAGCGCGCCGACCTCGACAACCTGAAGAAGCGCGCGGCGCGCGAGCGCGCCGACACCGTGAAGTACGCGAACGAGCAGGTCTTGAGGAACATCCTGCCCGTGATCGACAACCTCGAGCGCGCGGTCGAGCACGCCCAGGGCGGCGGCAACGGGCAGCCGCTCGTCGAGGGAGTGGCGCTGGTGCTGAAGGAGCTGCGCGCCGTGCTCGAGAAGCACGGCGTGACGCGCATCGAGACCAAAGGCGCTGCCTTCGACCCCGCGCACCACGAGGCGATGGCGCAGGTCGAGAGCGCCGAGCACGAGCCCAACGCCGTCGTCACCGAGCACCAGGCCGGCTACCGGCTGAACGAGCGCCTGCTGCGTCCCGCGCTGGTCACGGTGGCGAAGGCACGGGACGACCTTGCCAAAGAGAAATCGCGTGGTTAAACGCGCGACAAGGAGAGTTCTACGATGGCCAAAGTGATTGGAATCGACCTGGGGACCACGAACTCGTGCGTCGCCATCATGGAAGGCGGCGACCCCGTCGTGATCACCAACGCCGAGGGGAGCCGCATCACGCCGTCGGTGGTTGCCTTCACGGACAGCGGCGAGCGGCTGGTGGGCCAGATCGCCCGCCGTCAGGCCATCACCAACCCCGAGAACACGATCTTCGCCATCAAGCGTCTCATCGGTCGTCGCTTCGACGACGCCGAGGTGCAGAAGGCGATGAAGGTCCTGCCCTACAAGATGGTGCGGGCGGACAACGGCGACGCCTGGGTCGAGGTCCGCGGCAAGAAGTACAGCCCCGCGGAGATATCCGCCTTCATCCTCCAGAAGATGAAGCAGACGGCCGAGGACCACCTCGGCGAGAAGGTGACCGAAGCGGTCGTCACCGTCCCGGCGTACTTCAACGACAGCCAGCGCAACGCCACCAAGGACGCCGGCAAGATCGCCGGCCTGAACGTGCTGCGCATCATCAACGAACCGACGGCCGCGTCGCTCGCCTACGGGCTCGACAAGAAGAAGGACGAGAAGATCGCCGTCTTCGACCTGGGCGGCGGCACCTTCGACATCTCGATCCTGGAGATCGGCGAGGGCGTCTTCGAGGTGAAGGCCACCAACGGCGACACCTTCCTCGGCGGCGAGGACTTCGACCAGCGCGTCATCGACTACCTGGCCGACGAGTTTCGCAAGGACCAGGGCATCGACCTGCGGAAGGACCGCATGGCCCTCCAGCGTCTCAAGGAGGCCGCCGAGCGCGCCAAGATCGAGCTGTCGCAGGCGATGGAGACGGACATCAACCTGCCGTTCATCACCGCAGATCAGAGCGGGCCGAAGCACCTGAACATGAAGCTCACGCGCTCGAAGCTCGAAGCGCTCTGCGCCGACCTCCTCGAGCGGCTCGACGGCCCGTGTGTGACCGCGTTCAAGGACGCCGGCCTCTCCACCAAGGACATCGACGAGGTGGTGCTCGTCGGCGGCATGACCCGCATGCCGTCGGTCCAGGCGCGGGTGAAGAAGCTCTTCGCCAAGGAGCCCCACAAGGGCGTCAACGCCGACGAGGTCGTCGCCATCGGCGCCGGCATCCAGGGCGCGGTGCTGAAGGGCGAGGTGAAGGACGTCCTCCTGCTCGACGTCACGCCGCTCTCGCTCGGCATCGAGACGCTCGGCGGCGTCTTCACCAAGCTGATCGACAAGAACACCACCATCCCGACGCGGAAGGGCCAGGTCTTCTCCACCGCCGCCGACAACCAGTCCGCGGTGACCATCCGCGTCTTCCAGGGCGAGCGCGAGATGGCGGCCGACAACAAGCTGCTCGGCCAGTTCGACCTGGTCGGCATCCCGCCCGCGCCGCGCGGCGTGCCGCAGGTCGAGGTCACCTTCGACATCGACGCCAACGGCATCGTGCACGTGAGCGCGAAGGACCTCGGCACGGGGAAGGAGCAGTCCATCCAGATCACCGCCTCGAGCGGCCTCTCCAAGGACGAGGTCGAGCGCATGGTCAAGGAGGCCTCGCTCCACGCCGAGGAAGACAAGAAGAAGCGCGAGGTGGTCGACGTCCGCAACCAGCTCGAGCATCTCGTCTACCAGACCGAGAAGACGCTCGGCGAGCACGGCGCGTCGCTCGACGCGACCGCCAAGGGCGAGGTCGAGAGCGCGCTCGTCGAGGCCAAGAAAGCGCTCGAGTCGCAGGACGTCGCCCAGATCCGCGGCGCGTCGGACACGCTCGGCCGCGCCTCCCACAAGCTCGCCGAGGCGATGTACGCCAAGGCGTCGCACGGCGGCGAGGGCGGGCAGGCGGGGCAGACCGGCGGCGGTGAGGCGCCGCGCGGCGAAGGCGCCGCCGACGGCGGCAAGGCCAAGGACGACGTCGTCGAGGCCGAGTTCGAGGAAGTCAAAGAGTAGCGGCAGGAGGGCCCTCGCCCGTCGGCGGGTGAGGGCCTTCGTCGTCTGATGAAGCGCGACTACTACGAGGTGCTGGGCGTCTCACGCACGGCGACCGACGAGGAGCTGAAGAAGGCCTACCGCAAGCTCGCGCTCAAGTACCATCCGGACAAGAATCCCGACGACCGCAGCGCCGAGGAGCGCTTCAAGGAGATCAGCGAAGCGTACCAGGTCCTCTGCGACGCCGAGCGCCGCTCGATGTACGACCGCTTCGGGCACGCCGCCTTCGAGCAGGGCGCCGGCGCCGGCGCCGGCTTCGACTTCACCGCCGGCTTCGAGGACATCATCGGCGACCTGTTCGGGGATTTCTTCGGCACCGGTCGCACGCGCGGCGGCCGGGGCCGCGCGCGCCGCGGCCAGGACCTCCGCTACGACCTGGAGGTCTCCTTCGAGGAAGCCGCTTTCGGCTGCGAGAAGACGATCGCCGTCCCACGGCTCGCGGTGTGTGAGACGTGCGGCGGCAAGGGTGCCAAGCCGGGCACGTCGCCCAAGACGTGCCCGCAGTGCCGCGGCTCCGGGCAGGTCCGCTTCCAGCAGGGCTTCTTCTCGATCGCCAAGACCTGCGGCCACTGCAACGGGCAGGGCTCGATCATCACCAACCCCTGCGCGACCTGCAACGGCGGCGGCGCGCAGCGCAAGACGTCGCAGTTGAGCATCAAGATTCCCGGCGGCGTCGACACGGGGTCGCGTCTCAAGCTCCGCGGCGAGGGCGAGACGGGCGGCAACGGCGGCACCCCGGGCGACCTCTACGTCGTGCTCCAGGTGCGCGAGCACGCGCTCTTCGTGCGCGACGGCACCGACGTCGTGTGCGACGTCCCCGTCAGCTTCGCGCAGGCGGCGCTCGGCGTCGAGATCGATATCCCGACGCTCGAGGGCGGCGCCAAGGTGAAGATTCCGGGCGGGACGCAGTCGGGGCAGACGTTGCGGCTCAAGGCTCGCGGCATCCCGGACCTGAACGGCTACGGACGCGGCGACCAGGTCGTGCGCGTCGTCGTGGAGACCCCGCGCCAGCTCTCGGCCAGGCAGCGGGAGCTGCTCGAGGAGTTCGCGCGCCTCTCGGGGGAGGAAGTCCACCCGCTGTCCAAGAGCTTCCTCGAGAAGGTCAAGGCGATGCTCGGGTAGCGGGGGGCTGCGTGCGCCGCCTCCGCGACCTCGGGGAACACCGCTGGATCGCGCGTCTCGCGCGCCGGCTCGACGCGGCGCCCGCGTCACCGCGCGTGCTGCTCGGCGTGGGCGACGACGCGGCCGCGGTGCGGGTCGGCGGGCGCACGCTGCTCCTCACCACGGACGCGCTGCGCGAAGGGACCCACTTCCGCGCCGGCTGGCTGCGGCCGGCGGAGATCGGACGGCGTGCCTTCGCGGTGAACGCCAGCGACCTGGCAGCCATGGGCGCCGTGCCGCGCTTCGCGCTGCTGGCGCTCGAGGCGCCACCGCGCATCCCCGTTGCCGACCTCGACGCCCTCACCGCCGGCTTCGTGGGCGCGGCGCGGCGCGCGGGGGCGGTCCTCGTCGGCGGCAACCTCACCGCCGGGCCGGGGCTCGCCGTGACGGCGACGCTCCTCGGCGAGCCGGTGGGCCGGATCGTCGGGCGGGCGGGCGCGCGGGCCGGCGACGCGCTCTTCGTGACCGGGACGCTCGGCGCGGCGGGCGCCGCGGTGCGCCGGCTCCGTCGCGGGCGGCGCGCGCGCCTGCCCGCGCCGCCGTCGCGGCTCCGGGCGGGGGCGGTGCTCGCCCGCGTCGCGCACGCCATGATCGACGTGAGCGACGGCCTGGCGCAGGACCTCGGACACCTCTGCCGCGCGAGCGGCGTGGCGGCGGAGGTCGAGCTCGCGCGGCTGCCCGTGGCGCCGAGCTGCCGGCGCGACCTTGGCCGCGACGCGCGCGCGTTCGCGGCGACCGCCGGCGAGGACTACGAGCTGCTGGTCGCGCTGCCGCCGCGCGCCGCGCGCCGGAGCGCGGCGCTGGCGCGGCGCGCGGGCTGCCGCTTGACGTGCGTCGGTCGCGTGCTCGCGGGTCGGCCCCGGGTGCGGCTCCTCGACGGCGCGGGTCGGACGGTCCGGCTCGCGCGGCGCGGCTTCGACCACTTCCGATGACGTTCCCCGTCGCGCTCACGGTCTTCCTCGTCTTCTTGGGGCTCATCGTGCTGCTCACCGCGCCGCACGCGCCGCGGCTCCTGCGCCACGGGACGCTGCCCGCGCGCCCGCGGCGCTTCTGGCTGACGCTCATCGTGGGCCGCGAGCTGGGCACGGCCGGGGCGGCGGCGGCCGCGGCGTGGGGCGCGCTCTCCTGGAAGACGGTGGTGCCGGCGTGGGCCGCCGGGGCGGCCGCGGGCGCCGCCGCCTTCCTCGCCGCCGAGGTCGTCGCGCCCGCGCTCGGGCTCGCGCTCCCCGACACGCTCGCGGCGCGCGCCGAGGAGTGGATGCAGCGCGTGCTCGCCGTGCTCCGCCGGCCGCTCGAGCGGCCCGCGGTCCTGATCGCCGGCTGGCTCGCCGGCGAGAGCGGCCTCGCCTCGACGAGCCTGCTCCACTTCCCCGCCGACGGCACCGTGGAGGAGGGCGAGGAAGCGGCCCTCGACGCACGCAGCCGCGAGCTCCTGGCGCGCGTGCGCGCGATGCGCCAGCGTCCGGTGCGCGCCGTGATGACGCCCCGGGTCCGCATCGCGGCGGTGCCGATCGAGACGAGCGGCGCCGTCCTCCTCGGGACGCTCCGCGAGCAGCGGTTCTCGCGCGTGCCCGTCTACCGAGGCGAGCGCGACAACGTGGTCGGCATCCTCTACGCCAAGGACCTCCTCGGCCGCGACCTCGAGACGCCGGGCCTCCGGCTCGAGCCGCTGCTCCGCCCGCCGGTCTTCGTGCCCGTCGGCATGCGCGCCGGCGACGTCTTCCGCGAGCTGCGTCGCCGCAAGGTCCATCTCGCGCTGGTCGTCGACGAGTACGGCGGCATCGCCGGGCTGGTCACGCTGGAGGACCTCCTCGAGGAGCTGTTCGGCGAGATCCGCGACGAGTACGACGAAGCGGAGACGCCGTGAGCCCCACGCTCGTCCTCGCCCTCGCGCTCGTTCCGCTGCTCGCGCTGCGGGCGCTGGCGGCGTCGGCGGAGGTCGTGTTCGCCTCCGGCGCCGGCATCCGCCGGCGCTCGCTCTTCAACGAGGGCGCGCTCGCCTCGGCGGCGCGCGCCGTCGTGCAGGTGAGCGACGGCGCGAGCGTGGGTATCGGGACCGCCCTGCTCTGGATGTACGTGGGCCGCGGCTTCATCCCCGTGGTGCTCGCGCTCGCCGTGCCGACGGGGCTCGTCCTCCTCGACCTCGTCCCGCGCGGTCTCGCCGCGGACGTGCCCCCCGCGTCCCGCCGGTTGCTGGAGCCGATGCTCGGGACGGCGGCGCTGCTGCTCGCGCCCCTCCTGCTGGTCGAATGGGCGCTCGCCTCCCTGCTCCTCGGCCGCAAGCGGGGCGCGGCCGCGTCGCTCGTGTCGCTGCGCCGGCTCGGCGGCTGGCTCGCGGCGCGGCCCGGCCGGGGCCCGCTCGACGTCTCGGAAGCCGGTCTCGTGGCGCGCATCGCGCGCTTCGGCGGCAAGACGGCGCGCGACGCGCTCGTGCCGCAGGTGGACATCTGTGCGGTCCCCGACACCGCCACTATCCGCGAGGTGGTGAGCCTGGTGCGCGAGCGCGGCTACTCGCGCGTGCCCGTCTTCCACGAGCGGATGTTCAACATCATCGGCATGGTGTCGAGCCTCGACCTCCTCGGCGAGACCGACCCCGACCGCCCGGTCACGGCCGTCATGCGCGAGCCGCTCTTCGTCCCCGAGTCGAAGGCGCTGCCCGAGCTGCTCGCGACGCTGCAAGCGGAGAGCCGGAACCTCGCGGTGGTGGTGGACGAGTACGGCGGCGCGGTCGGCCTGGTGACGGTCGAGGACCTGGTGGAGGAGATTGTCGGCGAGATCGAGGACGAATATGATGCCCCGCGACAGCTCTACCGCCGCGTCGCGCCCGGCGTCTTTGCGTTGAGCGCGCGCGCCTCGGTGGCCGAGGTCAACGAACGCTTTGGCTGGAACCTTCCGCAGGGTGAGTACGAGACCGTGGGCGGGCTGGTGCTCGAGCGCCTCGGCCGCGTGCCCAAGCCTGGTGACGTGCTGCGCGTCGGCCGGGTGCGCATCGAGGTCGCGAAGGCGACCGCCCGCGCCGTGCAGGAGCTGCGCGTCGAGGAGGTCCTGCTGAGCCGCCGCGGTCGTTGACCATGGATCGGAGGATGCTCGAAGATCTGCTGCGGGCGGTGCGCCGCGGCGACTGCGCGGTCGACGACGCGCTCGTGCGCCTCCGCGGGCTGCCGTACGAAGACCTCGGGTTCGCCAAGCTCGATCACCACCGCGCGCTCCGCAACGGCTTCCCCGAGGTCATCTTCGGCGAAGGGAAGAGCGCGACACAGCTGGTGACGATCGCCGAGCGCATGGCGGCGGCGGGCGGCAACGTGCTCGTCACGCGTCTGGCGGCGGACGTCGCGGAGCGGCTCCTGGCCGCGGTGCCCGGCTTCGAGTACGACGCGACGGCCCGCGTGGCGTTCCGTCGTGACGCCGCGGCCGAGCCGGTAGGGGAGGGCACGATCCTCGTCGTCTCGGCGGGGACCGCCGACTTTCCCGTCGCGGAGGAGGCCGCGCTCTCCGCCGACGTGATGGGCAACCGGGTCGAGCGGCTCTACGACGTCGGGGTGTCGGGCTTGCACCGCCTCCTCGAGCGCCGCGAGCGACTGTGGGAAGCCGCCGTCCTGATCGTCGTCGCCGGCATGGAGGGCGCGCTGCCGAGCGTCGTCGGCGGGCTCGTCCACCAGCCCGTGATCGCGGTGCCGACGAGCGTCGGCTACGGCACGAGCATGGGCGGCCTCGCGGCGCTGCTCGCCATGCTGAACACCTGCGCCGCCGGCGTCGTCGTGGTCAACATCGACAACGGCTTCGGCGCGGCGGCCGCCGCGTCGCGCATCAACCAGGCGCGCCACGCCGGCTGACATGGCCGACATCACCTCCGGCCGCACCCGGCGGATGCTGTCCGTCGGCCGCCTCACCACGACGGTCGGATCGAGCTACCTCTGGCAGGCGCTCAAGCGGCCGTTCCAGTCGGCGTCACGCGCCGACGAGAATCTCCTCGCGGCGCACATCCGCAACGCGGAGCGCGTGGTGCGCGGCTCGAAGGAGCTCCGCGGCGCGTTCATGAAGCTCACGCAGATGCTGAGCATGCGCCAGGACCTGCTGCCCGCCGAGGCGCTCGAGGTGCTGTCGGTGGTGCAGTCGTCCGTGCCGCCGATGCCGTTCGCGCAGGTGCGCGACGTCCTCACGGCCGAGCTGGGGGCGCCGCCCGAGGAGCGCTTCCGCCGCTTCGAGCCCGAGGCGTTCGCCGCCGCTTCGCTCGGCCAGGTGCATCGGGCGGAGCTCGCGAGCGGCGAGCGTGTCGCGGTGAAGGTGCAGTATCCCGGCGTCGCGGCGACGGTCCACCAGGACGTGAAGAACGTCCAGGCGCTGATCCGCGTCCTGACCTCCATCGTGCGCGACGTGATGCGCCAGGACGTCGACCGCGACGAGGTGGCGGCCGAGCTCCAGGCGCGACTCGAGGAAGAGCTCGACTACCTCCACGAAGCCGACAACCTCGAGCTTTTCCGCCGCCTGCTCGCGAACGACCGCGAGGTCGTGATCCCGCGTGTCCATCGCCCGCTGACCACGCGGCGGGTGCTCACCATGGAGTACCTCGAGGGCTACCCGATCCAGGACATCATGGCCCCCGGTGTCGACCCCGAGCTCCAGGACTGGGTGGCCGTCAAGTTCTTCCGCCTCTTCTGGCGTCAGGTGCTCGAGCTCGGCGTCCTCCACACCGACCCGCACCCCGGCAACTACCTCGTCACCCACCATCCCCGCCTCGCCATCCTCGACTTCGGCTCCGTCCGCGTCTTCGAGCCCGAGATCCGCCGTGGCTACCTTCGTCTCGCCCGCGCCCTCGTCCAGCGCGACGACGCGGAGATCGCCGCCGCGAGCCGCGACCTCGGCTTCCTCGGCCCGAAGGAAGACGCCCGCGCCTTCGTCGAGATGATGCACATCGCCTGCGAGCCCCTCGAGTGCGACCAGGAGATGGACCCGAAAGACTTCGACCTCATCGAGCGCGGCACCCAGGTCACGCAGCTCGCGCTCGCCAACCGCTACTTCAGGGCGCCGGGCCACCAGGTCTTCGTCTTCCGCGCGCTCCTCGGCACGGACGCCTATCTGCGGGCGCTGGGTCGCAAGCGGAACTGGCATCGTGTGTTCCGCGAGCTGGTCGAGGCGATCGCGTAGCGGAGCGCCCGTGTCCCGGCGTGCGTCGGCGCTCCGTGGAGAGACGCCGCTCAGCCGCGCTTCGCGAGCAGCCCCGTGTCGCGGAGCAGCGTTCGTACCTGGCGCAGCGCGACGCCGCGGCGGAACTGGGCCAGGTGGCCGCCCGGGTACCAGTGGATGCGCGGGCGTCCCCAGTGGCGCCAGAGCGCGTCGGCGTGCTGGGGCGGGCAGATGCGGTCGCCGAGCGCGGCGATGACGAGGCGTCGCTCGTACGGCACGAGCGGCGGGCGGGCGAGCGGCGCGTGGACGCGGAAGAAGTCGCGCAGCGCGGCGAGGCTCCAGCCGGCCTCGACGGCGCGCTGCACGCGCGGGTCCGACTCGCGGTCCGACCACATCACGTCGGAGAGCGAAGCGAGCGGGATCATGGGCACGGCGAACGCCAGCTCACGCTCGACCGCGGCGAGGAGCGCCGTGGTGTAGCCGCCGAGGCTCATGCCGAACGCGCCCACCGGGCCCGTGCCGGAGTCGCGGAGGAAGCGGAGCAGCCCCCGCAGCTCGTACACTGCCTGCGCGAAAGCTTCGTTGGTGCGCACCAGGTCGACACCGAGGAAACCCTCCCCCGAGTGCCGCGCCCCGGACACCGTGCGCGCGCCGTGGTAGGGGAGGACGTAGAGCAGGACGTCGACGCCGGCGCGGAAGAAGCGATTTGCCTCGAAGGCGAGCGCCTCGAGCCACGGCAGCCCGCCGGCGTAACCGTGGATGCAGAGCATCGCCGGTTGCCCCGGGCGCCGGTGCCGCCACCAGCGCGCGACGCCCGCCCGGCCGACGCCGGGCGGCGCGTCGACGCCTTGCGCTTCGGGAAAGACCGGGACGAAGTCGCTGTCGTAGCGCAGGTCGACGAGGTCGCCGTCCGCGAGCCGGCGGAGCGAACGCTGGCGCACGCGGAGCGGCGCCGGCGGCACGAAGAAGGCGTCGGGGTTGGCCAGGAAGCGCGGGTCGGCGTAGAAGTCACGGGCGCGGAGGAGCCGCTCGCGGAGCCCGCTCGCGTCGGCTGGGCGCGTGAACGCCGTGCGGCCGAGGAAGTGGTCCAGCACGAAGCGATCGACGCGCGCCCCCGCGCCCAGGAGGAGCGCCTCCAGGCGGGTCACCGCGGGCGGGACGAAGGGCGCGGCGAGACCGTGGAACGGGCCGTCCGGCAAGCTCATCGCGGCCCAGTGTAGCAGATTCGACCACGCTTCCGCGCGGTGGCGTCGCATGCTAGTCCCGCGCCCAGAGGACGACGCCATGAGACGTTGGTTCGCGCTGTCGGCCATCGGCCGTGATCGCCCGGGGATCGTGGCCGACCTGTCCGAGCTGATCTACGAGTGCGACTGCAACCTGGAGGACTCGCGGATGACGATCCTCGGGTCGGAGTTCGCCGTCCTGCTCTTGCTCTCCGGCGCGGGCGCCGACGTCGAGCACCGGCTGTCGGCCGGCTGCAAGCGGCTCGAATGGGAGAAGCGGCTCACGGTCTTCTTCCGGCCGCTCGAGGGCGACGCCCCGCCGCGGCCGGCCGGCGCCCCCGGCGTCGCCATGGAGTGCGTCGTGTCCGGGGTGGACAAGGCCGGCATCGTCGCGCGGGTGGCGCGCGCGCTCGCCGACCACGGCGTGAACGTCACCGACCTCGAGACCCAGACGCGGCCCGAGCCGGGGACCGGCACGCCGCTCTACACCATGCGGATGCGGATGACGGTGCCGCGCGCCGCCGACCGACGCGCGTTGCGCGAGCGGCTCGAGGCGGTGGCGGCGGAGCTGCGCGTCGAGCTGACGCTCACCGAGCGCACCGCCGAGACCTGAGCGCGACCTCAGGGCGCGAGCGCGGACGGCTTCGTCAGACCAGCCGGCTCGAAGAGCGCGGCCGGTGCGTCGGGTGTCTCGTGCCAATCGAGCGTGAGCCGCGTCGTGAAGCCCTTGCGCACGCTCTCGAGCGCGATCTCGCCGGGGCGACGATGACCGCCGACCTCGGTCCACGCCCGGTTGCGGACGATGCGCGTCAGATTGCCGATCGAGTCCTGATAGAGCTGGGTGCGCGCGATGACGCGTGACGCGGCGTTGATCGTGTGCACGATCAGCACGTACGCCGAAGCGTGAGCCGGTGCGGCCGTGACGACCACACCCGCCGGGCCATCGTCGCTGATGAGGGGCATCTTGAGCGACGCCGCGGTGAAGGGCACGAGGTCTTCCAGCAGCACGTCGGTGCCGGCGAACGTCTCGCCCGGCTTGGCGGGGGCGCCGGCACCGTCGCGCGCGACGGTGATGCCGCCGGGCGTGAGGAGGGCGCGCTGTCCGTCCTTCACCTCGACGTAGAGCGCGTCGCCGCGGCCGACGAAGACGGCGTGCGTCGTCGGGAGGGCGCAATCGGGGCTGCACGCGATGGTCACGTCGGCACGGGCGGGGGTCTCGAAGCGCGCGTTGTCGGCCACCGCCGCAAGCAGCTCACCGAGGGTCGCGGCGGGTGCCGCGCGCAGCAGCGCCCCGACCGCCATCAGGCTCGCGCAGATCGATCGCAATCGTCACCTCCCGGCCGCGCTCAGGTCGGGCCCGGATATATGGTAAGCACCCGGGAATACATGGCAGCGGGCTTCCCTTCGCACAAGCGAGGCGGTGGATGGACGGCACGGGATCGCGCGCGCGCCGCCTGACTACGCGCGCGATCGTCGCGATCGCTCTCCTCGAGTCCGCCTGGCTCGCGTACCCGGTGCTCCGCGCCCGGTTGCTCGCGCTCGAGGAAACCCCGGCGGCGCGCGGGCAGCGGCTCGCGGCCTCGTTTGGCTGCTTCGCGTGCCACGGCCCGGGCGGCGGAGGGGGCACCAAGAACCCGGGCACCGAGGAGCTGGCCGTGCCGGCGTTCACCGAGCAGACGCAGATGATGTACGTGAAGACCGTCGACGACCTGCGCGAGTACGTCCTCGACGGCGCGCCCAAGCGCAAGCGCGAGGATCCCGACTACCGCGCGAAGGTCGAGGCGGCCGCGCTGCGCATGCCCGCGTATCGTGGCGTCGTGAGCGCCGCGGAGGCCGACGACCTCGTCGCGTATCTGCGGGCGACGTCGGATCAGATCGCGCCCGAGGACGACGCGCTCGCCGCGCGGGGCGCGGACCTCGCCACGCAGCTCGGCTGCTTCGCCTGCCACGGCCCGCTCGGCGCGGGCGGCGTGCCGAACCCGGGCTCGCTGAAGGGCTACATCCCCTCCCTGTGGGCGGACGATTTCGACGAGCTGGTCCGCGACGACGACGAGCTCCGCCAGTGGATCGCCGAAGGCAAGCTCACGCGCATCAGCGAGCACCCCATCGGCCGCATCTTCTTCGAGCGCCAGGTGATCAAGATGCCCGCCTACGAGAAGTTCGTGGGCGCCGAGGACCTGAAGGCGATCGCGGCCTACGTCCGCTGGATGCGCGCCGGGAGCTGGCGGCCGCTCACGCGTTAGGCTCGACCCTGGCTCTAGTTGTCCGGCGCACCGCTGGCGATCCACTCGAGGATCGTCGCGTTCTGCTGGGGGGTCAGGCGCGGCAAGCCGAGCGGCATGAAGGCGCCGAGGGTGCCCTGACGCGGGATCGCGCCGGTGACCTTCTGCGAGAGCAGGCTCTTCTTCGGGTTCCCCGGGATGACCCGGACGTGGTGCGGGTATTCGGGCGACGTCACACCGATCATGTTTGCGCGCGCCTGACCCGCTTCGAGGTTCAGGTTGCCGCTGGGGCCGAAGCCCTTGTGGCACCCCGACGTCGCGCACAACACGTCGAAGATCGGCGTCTGGATGTCGTTCGCGAAGCTGGGGTTCCCGGGCAGGCAGGTGAAGGTGAGCTTGTCGCTGTCACGCTGGCTCCCCGACTTGGCGGTCATGCGGAGCTTGAGCGTTCCCTTCTTGACGCTCGCGCCGGCGAACTTGAGCGGGACGTGGATACCCGGCGCCGTGCAACCCGACGTGGCAGCGAGGCCGCCGAGCGCCGCCGCCAGCGCTTGCATCGCGGGGTCGCTCTTCGGGCTCAAGCTCGGGGGCGCGGAGAGCGTGCTCGGCGTGCAACCGAGCGCCGTGTCCTGCACGTTGGTGCAGGCGCTCACCGCGAAGGTGCACACGCCGTCGACCTTGCCGTCCATGTCGCACGCCGTGCCGTCGACGCAGGTGTTGCTCGCGCCCGTCACGCCGGACCACTCGACGAAGCAATCGGTGTTGTGCGCGCCGCCGCCCGGGAAGCACGGCGCGTTCGGACAATCCGCCCGCACGACACCGCAGAGCAGGAGCAACGAGAGCGACGCCAGCCGGATCCGCATCGAATCCTCCACCGGGAAGAATCCTGGAGGATGCGCCGAGAGTCAATCCGGGGGCGCGCCGAACGGGCGGTTCAGCCGGTCGAACGGCCGAGCCGCGGGACGTCAAGCGTCCCGCACGTCAACCTGCCTTCGACTCCAAGCCACGCGTCCATGCGCGGCGGGCAGAGACCGGAGCGCTCCCGAGTGCGCGGCGGCCTCGTGCCGTGTTCACGCCTTGGCGACGTTCGCTGCCTGGAGCCCCTTCGGACCCTGGGTGACCTCGAACGAGACGCGCTGACCTTCGTCGAGCGTCCGGAAGCCGCTGCCAGCGATCGCGGAGTAGTGGACGAAGACGTCTTCTCCCTCGTCGGTGGTGATGAAACCGTAACCCTTCTGACTGTTGAACCACTTCACCTTGCCGGTTGCCACGGTGTTCCCTCCTGCTTGGTAATCGCGAACGCGAGGCCGATAGCATAGCGCCTCGGCGAAAGGCAACCGCGGAGCATCCGTGCACCGCATGCCGCGTGCCTTGCAATGCCGGGGGCCCTCTCGTAAGAGAGGCCGCGATGGCGGCACCGGCCGAGCGTGCGCCCGTGGCCGCTCCGCCCCGACGGCGCCGCGCTCCCGCGCGGGCCAGCCGGCGCGCTGCGTCGCCGGTCCGCGACTGGCTCGGGTGGATGGTGCTCCGCGCGGTCGTCGGCGCGCTCGCCGCGCTGCCGCTCTGGGCGGCGCTGCGGCTGGGCGAGCTCCTCGCGTGGCTCGTGTATGCCCTCGATCGCCCGCACCGGCGCATCGGCATGCGAAATCTCGCCATCGCCTTCCCCGACAAGCCGCTCGGCGAGCGCCGCGGCATCCTGCGCCGCTCGTTCCTGAATCTCGGCCGCATGGCGGCCGAGCTGGCGCACCTGCCACGGCTCGACGCGGCGCGGCTCGCGGAGATGGTGCAGTTCGAGGACGAGGCCTGGTGGCGCGAGGCGGTGACGTGGGAGCGGTCGAGCGGCGTGCTCATCCTCTCCGGGCACTTCGGGAACTGGGAGCTGCTGGTGTACGCGCACGGCATGCGCGGCCATCCCGTGCACATGGTGCACCGCGCGATCGCCAACCCGTACGTCGACCGCTGGGTGAACGCGCTGCGCGCCCCGGCAGGCACCAGGATGATCCGCAAGAGCGACGCCGCCCGGGCGGTGCTCCGGGCGCTTCACGAGCGCGCGTTGCTCGTGCTTCCGATCGACCAGAACTCCACGCGCGGGCTCGGCGTGTTCGTCGACTTCTTCGGCCTCGCCGCGAGCACCAACGCCGGCATGGCGCGCATCGCGCTCGGCACCGACACGCCGATCGTCCCCGCCTTCATCGTGCGCGAAGGCCGGAGCGCGCGCCACCGCGTCCACGTGCTGCCCATCCTGCAGGTCGAGCGCACGGGCGACTTGGAGGAAGACGTACGGCGCAACACGCAGCGGTTGACCGCGGTCTTCGAGGAGATGGTCCGCCGCCATCCCGACCACTGGCTCTGGGTGCACAAGCGCTGGAAGACGCGCCCCCTCGGGGAGCCCCGCATCTACTGATGCCGAGGAAGGCGAGACGTCCCCGCGCGCGCGCCGCCGCCAAGCCCACGCCTCCCGCGTCGCTCCGGCGTGCGATCGCCCGTCTGCTCGCGGCGCGCGCCGCCGACGCCCGCCGGCACACGCGCCAGCTTGCCGGGGTCCGCAGCGCGGCCGACCGCCGGCTCACGGCGATGGTCCGGGAGATCGCCGCCCTGCGCCACCTGGAAGCCCGGGCCGCCGCGCTGGAACGGCTGCTCGCCGCCCGGGACCACGAGATCGCTCGGCTCGGAGCGTTGCTCGGAAACGCGACATCCCGGCCGCCCCTGTAGCCGACGACCACGACGCCCCGCTCGCCCGCGACCCCGAGACATGGTCCCCATTCACCGGCAGGCCACGCCCGTGGTATGGCGCTCCGAGAACGGGTGACGCGGTGGGGTTCTTGCACGGGTCGAGACGTGATGATCGTCGAGATCGAGAGGAGTGGAGATCATGGGTAAGATCCGCGTGCTGCTGGTCGACGACCACACCGTGGTTCGCCAGGGACTGCGTCGTATCCTCGAGACCGACGAGGAGATCGAGATCGTCGGCGAGACGGGCGACGGCCGGAGCGCCACCGAGATGGCGCAGCGGCTGCACCCGAACGTCGTGGTGATGGACATCGCGCTGCCCGAGCTGAACGGCATCGAGGCGACGCGCCAGATCATGAAGCGGAGCGAGGGCGCCAAGGTTCTCGTGCTCACCATGCACGCCGACGACGTCTACGTCCGCCAGAGCCTCAAGGCCGGCGCGCGGGGCTACCTGCTCAAGGACTCCGAGGATCTCGACCTGCTGAAGGCCGTGAAGGCGATCGGCCGCGGCGGGTCGTTCTTCAGCCCGGCCGTCTCGAAGGTCCTCCTCGAGGGCTACCTCGGCGACGCCGGCGGGCAGGAGATCGAGGACAACCTGTCGCTCCTGACCGACCGCGAGCGCGAGGTGCTCCAGCTCATCGCCGAGGGCAAGACGAACAAGGAGGTCGCCGTCCTCCTGTCGGTCAGCATCAACACGGTGGAGACACACCGCAAGCACATCATGGAGAAGCTCGACCTGCACAACACGGCCGAGATCGTCCGCTTCGCGGTGCGCAAGAGGATCATACACTAGGGGGGCGCCTCGCCTCGTCTCCATTTGAACCGCGCCGGACGCCGGAGTAAGCGTGCGGCGCGGTGCGGGGTGGAGGGGGAGGCGGTCCGAATGGAGCGCCACGGGCGGTGCTGCTCGCGCTCGCCGCGCTCGCCGCCTCGCCCGCGCGGGCGACGACCTTCGTGGGGCTCACCGAGCGCCGCGTCGTGGCGCGGGCGGAAGCCGCCGTCCTCGGACGCGTCGTGGCGCTCGAGGCGCGCGCCGGGTGCGCCGAGACCCTGGCGGCGATCGCGGTCGACGAGGTGCTGCGCGGTCTGGACGTGCCGCCGACGGTGTGGGTGCGGCTGCCGGGCGGCGAGAGCGGGGGCGTCGTGTGTGCGGTCGAGGGCGCGCCGCGCGTCGCGGTCGGCGACCGCGTGCTCGCGCTGCTCGCGCGCGAGCGCGACGGCCTCGCGCCCGTCGCGCTCGGCCTCGGCTGGTACCGGGTCGACGGCGACGTGGCCCGGCGCGCGCTCGACGACGCCGCGCTGCTCCTCGACCGCGGCGGTGCGCGGCGGCGTGCGCCGCGCGCGGTACCGCTCGGCGGACTGCGGGCGCGTCTGGCGGGCGGCGGCCCGGGCGCGAGCGTCGGGGCGGCCGTCGCGGCCACGGCGGCGCGCCGCGCGCGGCCGGGCGGCGTCGAGCCGCGCTTCGCCTACGGCGCGGTGCACGCGCGCTGGTTCGAGCCCGACCGCGGCGAGCCGGTCCAGTTCGACGTCGACGGAGCGGGCGATCGGACGCTCGGCCTTCTCCCGACCCTCGACGCCGTGCGCGCGGCGATGGCGGCGTGGAGCGCGGCGCCCGGCACGGCGCTCGTGCTCCTGCCCCGCGCGCTCGTGCGGGAGGCTCGCCACGCCGCGCCGGGCGCCGGCAGCGTCGTCGTGTTCAACGACCCGCACCACGAGATCCCGCGACCGGTCCACTGCACCGGCATCCTCGCGTTCGGCGGCTTTCGCGCCGACGTCAACGACACGCAGAGCGTCGGCGGCGCGAGCTACGCGCGCATCCTGGCGGGGCGGGTGACCTTCGCTGCGGGCTGGGGTCGCTGCCGCTTCTGGCGTCCCGTGAACGTGAGCGAGGTCGCCACGCACGAGCTCGGCCACGCCGTCGGCCTGGTGCACTCCGCCGACCCCGACGCCGTCATGTTCCCGCGCGCACACCTCGACGAGCGTGGGCCCCGGCTGAGCACCGACGACGTCCGCGCCCTGGCGCGCTTGTATCCGACGCGTGCGGGTGTGCCTCCGGATCGCGACGGCGACGGCGTGCCGGATGCGCGCGACGACTGTCCGTCGGTCTGGGATCCGGCGCAGCAGGACCAGGATGGCGACGGCGTCGGCGACCTGTGCGACCGTTGCCCCACCATCGCCGGCTCGGAAGCCGGGCCCGGACCGGGTTGCGGCTCGTTCGCGCTCCGGCGCCTCGAGCTGCGGTACGGGGCGCACGGCGTGGATCTCACCGCGCACGGGGTGCTCGCCTCGACCGCGCTCGCGACGCCGAGCGTGGGAGCCGCGAGCGTGCGCGTCGCCGGCGGCGACGCACTCGAAGTGTTCGCCGCCCGCGGACCGAGCGGCGACGCACGGGGCGACGGCGTGCTGGCGGTGCACACACGCGCGCGTCGCGCCGGCGAATGGGCGCTCGACGTGCGCGCCCGCCACCTCGTGCTTTCGGGACCGCCACCCACGCGCGTCATGCTCGTCGTCTCGCTGTGGGGCGCGGAGTTCAGCGTCGTCGTTCCCTGCGCGAGCGCGGGTCGGGTGCGGCTGCTGTGCCCGCCGAACGTGGGCCGTTCACGACGTTAGCGCGGGATCACCCCAGCAGGTGGTATTGCGACGTCCGGGCGCCTGATCGCCTTCATGGGCGGGACGCCGCCGCACGCCGAGCCCCCGGGCGAGGTCGCGTTTCTTGCAAAGTTGCGGGCTACACCCCGACGCGAATCCCAACTCGGCCAGGTGGCTGCTACCGTCCCGGCGCCGGCAGTCTCGACCACGGGATGTGTTAGAATGCTCTTCCGACGTGATTGCTCCCGCGCGCGAAGGATGGTCTAGTCCGCGCGTTTCCACACGAGCCGCCGCCACGGCCGGGAGGGGGTTTCGATGCTGCGCACCGGGGTGATTCTCGGGCTTGCAACGGCCGCGTCGTTTGCGTTGCTCGGGGGCGCCGGCACGCGCGCCGCGACCTCGCCGGCGTCGGCGATGGGCAAGTGCGCGGCGACGAAGCTGAAGGCCGCGGCCACCAAGGCCAACGGGAAGGTCGTCTGCCGGGCGAACGCCGCACAGCGGGGCGCGCAGACGGACTCGAGCTGCCTGCAGCGGCAGACCGACAAGTTCAACCGCTCCTTCGCCAGCGCCGAAACGCACCCGCCCTGTGCCACCACCGGCGACCGCGACGCGATCGAGAGCAAGGTCGACGCCTTCGTGGCCGACCTCGCGAACGAACTGGTACAGACGGCCGGTGCGGACAGGTGCGCCGCGGCCAAGATGAAGGCCGCAGGCAAGAAGGCGAAGGGGAAGCTCACGTGCAAGGCGAAGGCTGCCCAGACGGGTCGGCCGGTGGATCAGAACTGCTTGAATCGCGAGACGGCCAAGTTCAACACCGCCTGGACCAACGCGGAGTCCCATCCGCCGTGCAACACGACCGGTGATCGCGACACGATCGAGAACAAGGTGGACGCCTTCGTGAACGACGTCATGATGGAGCTGCCGGCGACCACCACCACGACGACGACCACCACGACCACGACCACGGTCGCGACGACGACGCAGACCACTGTCACCTCGACCACGGTGACGACCGGCACCACGACCACCGGGCCTACCACCACGGTCACCACCACGACCGCCACGACGACGACGGCCCCGACCACGACCGTGACCACGACGACGACCACCACCACCACCACCATCGTTGCGCTGCCCTGTGCGCTGAGCGTCCCGACGTGCGGCGGCTCGTGCCCCGCGGGTCAGGTGTGCGCGGCGGCGGTGCCAGCCGGCTGCGGCTGCGTCACGACGACCACCACCACGCTGCCGCCCTGCTGCTCGGCGCAGCAAGTCAAGCTGGTCAGCAGCCAGGGTACGCTCACCGTCGACGGCCTGCCGTCGTTCACCTTCCCGGCCGGCGTCAAGACGACCCTCGACGTCGGACCCCCGGACGGGGTCTGCCAGCACGACGTCATCATTCCGCCCGGCGGCTTCGACGTGCCGACCTTCCCGATCACGGCGTTGAACGCCTGCTCGGCCGTCGTGCCGCTCGGCTGCGAGAGCGGTGGCAACGACGGCGGCGGCGTCATGTGGGATGGCGGCGCTGCCCTCGGCGTCGCCCAGGACGACACGACCAAGCACGGCGACACCTCGGACGGCGTGTGCGACACCAGCACCGGCGGCTGCAACACGAATCCGGGCGGCGCCGGCGCAAATTCTGACGGCGACATCGACACGATCTATTCGGCGTCCGGCGTCGGCGGGGTGCACGTCCGCTTCGACGTCCCCGTCGAGTCCATCACCTGGATCGACAGCGGGTGCCAGCCGCCGACGGACGCGTGCTGCGCCGGCGCCGCGCCCGATCCGGGCGAGACCATCCTCAGCGACTTCGTCTTCATTCTCAGCCCGACGACCGGCACGGCGACGGCGCAGTTCGTCGACAAGAACGCCGACGGCTGCTCGTTCGCCGGCTCGGGACCCGCGGGGCCCAGCTCGCTCACCGGCTCGCCCGCCCCCGGCCCGTGCTGCGTGGTCGGCCAGGCGAGCAACGTCGCCGCCGCGGGCGTCGCCTTCACGGGCGGCGGTCCGCTCTACGACCTGCTGTTCTCGAGCAGCGTCCCGAGCACGATCGCGGAGTGCAACGCGCCGGTGGCGCTCGGCCAGTGCGTCGTAACCAGCGATCCCTGCAAGCAGTAGCGTCTTCCCCTTCCTCCGCGCGGACGGGGCCCGGCTGACCCCGGGCCCCGTCCCGCCCCGTCGCCGCCCCTCCGCGCCGCGACCACCGGCCGTGCTTGACAGATCCCGGTGCGCGCGGGATGTTCGCGGTAGGTCAATCGCTTAAAGCGATTGGTCCGGTCGGTGAGCAAGTCGGCACTCCAGAAGGCGCGCGAGGCGCCGGGCTCCACCAAGGCGCGCATCCTGGCGGCGGCCGAGGAGGTATTCGCCGCCAAGGGCTTCGAGGGCGCGTCGACGCGCGAGATCGCCGCCCGCGCCGGGGTCAACATCTCGAGCCTCCACTACCACTGGGAGTCGAAGGAGACGCTCTACTTCGCCGTCTTCCGCAACATCTACGACAAGCTCGTCGGGCTGCTCCGCGACACGCTCGCGCCCCTCCTCTCCCGGCAGGGCAAACCCGAAGCGGTCATCGACCTCACCATGCACGCGCTCTTCGACTTCTTCGCCGGCAACCCCAACGTGCCGAGGCTCCTCGTGCGGCGCATCGTCGAGAACGAGGACATCGACATCGGCGTCGACCGCGACATCCTCGTCCCGGCGTGGAACGTGTTCTCCGGCTGGCTCGGCCGGCTCGGCCGTCGCGACCTGTCGGATCACGAGTCGCGCCTGTTCATGCTCTCCGTGCACTCGGTCATGCTCGTGTACCTGCTCGACAGCCGGCCGTATCAGCAGCTGCTCGGCGGCAGCGTGCGCACCGGCGTGCTCCGCGAGGAGCTCCGCCGACACGTGACCGACCTCGTGCACCGTCTGCTGGGCGCCTGATCGCGGACCTCGTCATGCGCGCCCTCATCACCGCTTCCTTCGACGACGGCGCCAGGGCCCGCCTCGCGCGCCTGATGGACGTCGTGCACGAGGACTGGAAGGTGAAGGGGAGCATCTACTTCGACGGCGCCCAGTTCGCGGCCCGCATCAACGAGGTCGGCGCCGACGTGCTCGTCGTCGAAGCCGACCTCGTTCACGCCGACGTGCTCGAGCGCTGCGCCATCACCATGATCGGCTGCTGCCGCGGCGACCCGATCAACGTCGACCTCGAGCTCGCGACCCGCAAGGGCATCCCCGTCTTTCACGCCCCCGGCCGGAACGCCGACGCGGTGGCAGACCTGACGCTCGCCTTCCTGCTCGCGCTCGCGCGCCACCTGCCCGCGGTGCAGGACACCTACCGCGGCGGCGCGAGCCGGGTGCAGAACGCGGGCGACTTCCTGAAGCTCTACACCCGCTTCACCGGCGTCGAGCTGGGGGGGCGGACCGTCGGGCTGGTGGCGCTCGGCGCCGTGGGGCGCGAGGTGGCGGCCCGACTCCTTCCCTTCAAGGCGCGCGTGCTGGCGTACGACCCGTACGTGACGGCCCCGCCGCCCGGCGTGACGATGTGCGGCCTCGAGGAGCTCCTGCGCGAGGCCGACTTCGTCTCGCTGCACGCGCCCGTCACGCCGGAGACGGCCGGCCTCCTCTCCCGCGAGCGGCTCGCGCTCATGAAGCCGACCGCCTACTTCGTCAACACGGCGCGCGCCGCGCTCACCGACGAGGACGCGCTCCACGACATGCTGCGCGACGGCCGCCTTGCCGGCGCCGCCCTCGACGTGCTGACGGAGGAGCCCCTCCAGCCCGGCAACCGCTTCCTCGCGCTGCCCAACGTGCTGGTGACGCCGCACATCGGCGGCGCGACGGTCGACGTCACGCGCCACCACAGCGAGATCGTCGTCGAAGCGATCGAGCGCTGGCTCCGGGGTGAGCGCCCGCGCTGGATCGCGAACCCGGCGGTGCTCGACGAGCGACGGTGAGGGCTGTCGTGGACGTCTTCCTGACGCTCGACGCCGGCACCGGCTCCGGCCGCTGCGTGGCCTTCGACCTCGCGGGGCGGCCCGTCGGTGTGGCGCAGGAGCCGTTCCACTACGGCGTCTTCCACGACCCCAACATCCCCTTTCTGCGCGGCTTCGACATCGACCCCGCGGCCTTCTGGGGCTCGCTCTCGCGCTGCGCGCGGACGGTGGTCGCGCAGTTGCCGACCGGCGCGCGCATCCGCGGCGTGATCGCCACCAGCCAGCGCGAAGGCTGCGTCATCCTCGACCGCCAGGGCGAGGTGCTCTACGCCGGGCCGAACCTCGACGGCCGCGCCGTCGCCGAGGGCATGGAGGTCCAGGAGCGGCTCGGCGCGCGCTTGCACGCGATCACCGGCCACGCGCCGCCCTACATCTTCCCCGTCGCGCGCTGGCTCTGGTTCCGCAAGCAGCCGGCCGCCGATCGCGCGGCGTCGCTGCTCATGCTGAACGACTGGATCACGTACCTGCTGTCCGGCGTCCGCCTGGCCGAGCACTCGAACGCGGGCGAGTCGATGCTGTACGACGTCACGCGGCGCACGTGGTCGGAGGAGATCTTGACCGCGCTCGACATCCCCGCTTCGCTCCTGCCGCCGCTCTACGAGCCTGGGGCGCGGGCCGGCGCCGTCACCGCCTGCGCGGCGGCCGCGACCGGAATCCCGGCGGGGACGCCGGTCTTCGTCGGCGGCGCGGACACCGAGAGCGCGCTCCTCGGCTCGGGCGTCCACCGGCCCGGCGAGACGGCGGCCGTGCTCGGCACGACGGCGCCCGTGCAGATGGTCATGGAGCGTCCCGTCATCGATCCCGGCGCCAAGCTCTGGACGAGCTGCCACGTGGTGCCGGGCCGCTGGGTCCTGGAGAGCAACGCGGGCGACACGGGCGACGCCTACCGCTGGCTCCTGGAGCTCTTCTACGGCGGCACCGACGGTGCGGCGTACGCCGCCGCCGAGACGGCGATGCGCCAGGCGAAGCCCGACGGACGGCCGCTCTTCTGTCACTTCGGCCCCGCCATCTTCGACCTCGGCAACATGAGCCCCTTCAAGCCCGCGGGCCTCCTCTTCCGCTTCCCCCTCCTGCACGTCGACCGCCCGCTGCGCGGCGAGATCCTCCGCGCCTACATCGAGAGCATCGCCTTCGCCATCCGCGGGAACTGCGAGCAGCTCCAAGCGGTGAGCGGGTTCGGTATCCCCCGCCTCACGGTGAGCGGGGGGCTCACGCAGAGTGCGACGCTCACCTCGGTTCTCGCCCACACGCTCGGCGTGCCGCTGTCGGTCGCGGAGGTCACGGAGAGCGCGAGCCTCGGCTGCGCGATCCTCGCCGCGGTCGGCGCCGGCGCCTACGCCTCGCTCGAGGAGGCGGTCGCCAAGATGGCGCGCTGCCGCGTCGTCGAGCCCGACCCGACGCAGGTGCCCTGGTACGACGAGCGCTACCGGAAGTGGCGGGAGGTCTACGACATGATGCAGACCTGGACGATGTAGCGTGGTCCGCGGCGTCGTCTTCGACCTCGACGGGGTGCTCGCGGACACCGAGCGGCTCCAGTGGGCCGCGTACCGCCACGTGCTGGCCGAGTTCGGCGTCGACGTGGGCGTCGACGAGTACAGCCGCGAGTGGATACGCACCGGTTTCGGGCCCGAGTATGCGTGCCGGACCTATCGCCTGCCGATGACGCCCGACGAGCTGCGGGCGCGGAAGGTGCCGGGGTACCTGGCGCTGCTGCGCGCCGGCGTCGCGCCCATCCCGGGCGCGCCGGAGGCCGTCCGCCGGCTCCGTGCGACCCACCGCCTGGGGCTCGCCACCAACACGGCGCGTGCGGAGACCGAGTTCATCCTCGACCGCATCGGCCTCGCCGGGCTGCTGCACGCGGTGGTGGCGCGCGAGGACTACGAGCGGCCGAAGCCCGCGCCCGACGCCTACCTCGCCGCCGCCGCGGCGCTCGGCCTCGCGCCGGCGGAGTGCGTGGTGGTCGAGGACACGGAGCGCGGCGTGAAAGCCGCGCTCGCCGCCGGCATGCGGGTCCTGGCGGCGCCCAACGAGCTCACCACCGACAACGACTTCGCCGGCTGCGTCGGCCGCGTCGGCCATCTGGACGAGCTGACCGTCGACCTGCTCTGTGGGCTCGGCTAAGAAGTCTCCTCGGTGCCAGCCGAGACGATGATCGAGGTGCGCGGGCTCGCCAAGGCCTTCGGCCGGGTGGAGGCCGTCGCCGGCGTCTCGTTCACCGTCGGCCGCGGCGAGATCGTGGGCTTCCTCGGCCCCAACGGCGCCGGCAAGACGACGACCATGCGCATCCTCGCCGGCATCTTCCCGCCCACCACGGGTGAGGTGCGGATCGCGGGGCGCGATCCCGCGCGCGAGCCCATCGAATGCCGGCGCGCCGTCGGCTACTTCCCCGAGTACGCGCCGTTCTATCCGGACTTGACCGTTCTCGAGTACCTCCGCTTCGTCGCCCGCATGAAGCGCGTGCCGCGCGCCGAGCGCGGGGCGCGGGTCGACGAGGTGCTCGCGGCGTGCGGCCTGGGCGGCGTCGCGCGGCGCCGCGTCGGCACGCTCTCGAAGGGCTACCGCCAGCGCGTCGGCCTCGCGCAAGCGCTCTGCGGCAACCCCCCGATCCTCATCCTCGACGAGCCGACCATCGGCCTCGACCCGGGACAGGTGGTGGAGATCCGCGAGCTCATCCGTGCGCTCGGCGGCGAGCGCACGGTGTTCTTCTCGAGCCACATCCTCTCCGAGGTGGAGGCGCTCTGCGAGCGGGTCATCGTCATCGCCGGCGGCCGGCTGGTCGCGGTCGGCACGCCGAGCGAGCTGGCGGCGCGGCTCGGCAGCCGCCGGCGCGTCGTCGTACGGGTGGACGGGCCGCCGGACGCGGTCGAGGCGGCGTTGCGAGCGGTGCCGGGGCTCGCGTCCTTCGAGCGGACGCCGAGCGGCTTCGTACTCGAGACGAGCGGCGGCGCCGACGCGACGCGCGACGTCGGCGACGCGATCCGCCGCGGCGGCTGGACGCTCCGCGAGCTGCACGAGGACGCGCTGGACCTCGAGGAGATATTCCTCCGCCTGGTGCAGACGGAGGGACGGCCGGCATGACGGCCCTGGCGATCGCCGGCAAGGAGGTCCGCCTCTACTTCACGTCCTTCGTCTTCTACGGGCTCGCGGCCGTGTTCCTCTTCCTCTGCGGCTATCGCTTCTACACCAACCTCGGCTTCTTCGTCCTCCAGGGGGGCATGAACCTGCACCTCGGCCTCTGGCAGTACCAGGTGCTCGACGTCGAGGCGTTCTTGATCGTCCTCGTCCCGCTCCTCACCATGCGGTTGTTCGCGGAGGAGCGGAAGCTCGGCACGCTGGAGCTCCTCTGGACCTATCCGGTGCGCGACGCCGAGATCATCGCCGGCAAGTTCCTCGCCTGCTTCGGCGTGGTCGCGCTGCTCATCCTCGGGACGGCGACGTACCCCTTCATGCTGGCGCCGCTCTACGAGGTCGCGCCGGGTCCGCTGGTCGCGGGCTACCTCGGGCTCTTTCTCCTGGCCGCCGGCTTCGTCGCCTGCGGCATCTTCATGTCGGCGCTCACCGACAGCCAGCTCGTCGCCGCAGCGGCGACCTACGGGCTCCTCTTCTTCTTCTGGATCGTCACCTGGAACGAAGCCGCGATCTCCGAGGGGGCGCTCCGCGTCCTGCTGCCGTTCTCCCTCTTCGACCGCTTCTACCTCTTCGCGCGCGGCGCGATCGACACCAAGGACGCCGCCTACCTCGTCCTCTTCACCGTCGCCTTCCTGGCCTTCACCTTCCTGGCCCTCGAAACGCGCCGCTGGCGCGGGATGCGCTGAAGCCATGTCGCGCGCGAGCCGTCACTGGGGACAGCTCGGGCTCCAGGTCGTGCTTCTGGTCGCCGCGCTCGGGCTCCTCCAGGCGGTGGCGGAGCGGACGAGCCGCCGGCTGGACCTCACGCCGACGCGCCAGAACTCGATCTCCCCGGTGACGAGGAAGCTCCTCGCCGAGGTGCGCGGACCGCTCCGCATCACCGTCTTCTTCCGGCGCGGGTCGCGCGAGCAGTACGCCGACCTCCTCCAGCGGCTGCATTCCGTGAACCAGCAGATCGCCTTCGAGCTGTTCGATCTCGACCGCTTCCCCGAGCGCGGCCGCAGCCTGGGCGTCACGCAGTACGGCCGGGCGGCGGTCGAGTACGAGGGACGGCGGGTGGTCGCGCTCGCCTCGGAGGACGAGCTCGGCGGCGGCATCCTGCGGGTGCTGCGCGGGCGCGCGCGACGCCTCTTGTTCACCACCGGCCACGGCGAGCGGTCGCCGGGGGGCGCGCCCGAGAGCTACGGACGCCTGGCGGCGGCGCTGGCCGCGGAGAACTACGCCGTCGATGGCGTCTCGCTCCTCGCCGGGCCGGTGCCCTCCGACGCCGACCTCCTGGTGGTCGCTGGACCGAAGCACGACTTCCTGCCGCCCGAGCTGGACGCGCTCGCCGCGTACTTGAAGGGCGGGGGCGGCGTGCTCATGCTCCTCGACCCGGCGCCGCTCGCGAACCTCGGCCAGCTGCTCGCCAGCATGGGCGTCCGGCTGGGCGACGACTTCATCGTCGACCGCGAGCGCCGCGTGCTCGGCACCGACGGGCTCGCGGCCATCGTGGAGCTCTTCAAGCGCGACAACCCGGTGTCCGACCCCGCCGGGAACCCGATCGAGAGCGGCGTCGTGCTGCCGTCGGCCCGCAGCGTCGACGTCGTCGCCGAGGTTCCCGGCGTGGATGCCGAGAGCATCGCGCGGACGGCGCCCAGCTCGTGGGCGATGTCGGATCCGGCCCGCGCCCGCCGCGGCGAGGAGCCCTCGCGCACGGCGCACGACACGCCGGGCGCGACGTCCGTCGTGGTCATGGCGGAGGTCGGCGCGGGCGGCGACGGGACGGGCCACCGGCGCGGCCGTCTGGTCGTGGTGGGCGACGCCGACTTCGCGAGCGACGCCTACCTGGACCTCCTCGGGAACCGTGACCTGGCGCTGAACGCGGTGGCGTGGGTGGCGGCCGAGGAGGCGTTGGCCGGCGCGCGCAACAAGACCGTCCCGGAGGTCATCCGCCCGCTCTCGCCGCTCGTGCTCACCAACCGCCAGGCCCGCGCGATCTCGATGGCGGCCGTGTTCGCCGAGCCCGGCGTGGTCCTGCTGGTGGGCGTCGTCGTGGTGGTCGCGCGCCGGCGTCGGGGCTGACGGTGCGCCGCACCGCCGTCCTCGTGGTCGTGGTCGCGCTCGCCGCGGGGCTGGTGCTCGTCCTGCGCGCGCCGGTGCGGCGGACCGGGGCGCAGGCGGCGCGGGGCACGCGCGTCTTTCGCGTTCCGCGCCAGGCGGTGCGCGGGGTCGACGTGACGCTCGGCGAGCGGCGCGTCGCCGCCCGGCGGGACGCCGCAGGTTGGAAGCTCGACGACCGGCCGGCGTCGGCGTCGCTCGCCGCGGCGCTCGACGACCTCGTGCTGGCGCTCGTCGAGCTGCGCGCGCTCGACGCCTTTCGCCCCCGCGAATCCGTCTCCTACGGCTTCGACCGCCCGCAGGGCGTGATCGCGCTGGCGACGGCCGCGCGCTCGGTGCGCCTCGTCCTCGGCGAGCCGAACGCCGCGGGCAGCGCGCTCTACGCGCGGCGCGCGGGCGACCCGCGCGTGCTCCAGGTCGGGACGGGGCTCTTGTCGTCGCTCGAGCGCGTCTTCTACCGACTCGAGACGAGCTCGAGGCTACGCCCCGGAGATCGGGAAGTCGGGCTCGCCGACGCAGCGCGCGCAGCGGCAGAGGTTGCGCAGCTCCTCGACCAGGAAGAGCGTCTCGTGGTCGTCCGCCCAGCGGAGGAAGACGCTCTGCTCGCCGATCGTGTCGACGCGCACCAAGCGCTCGGCGTCGGGCGCGAAGGCGTGGTCCGGCGGGAGCCCGCGGCAGGCGTCGCACGGGCAGGCGCGGCGGAGGCTCCGGTAGGGGAGGATGCTGTCGTGCCGGTCGCCCCACAGGACGCCGAGCGCGTAGCGGCCGACCTCGCTCAGCTTCTCGACGTGGGTGGCCTCGGCCGACCGCGGGGGCACTCGCAACGCTTAGAGGACGGGCGTCCCGGCGGCAACCCGTCGGGTTGGGTCATTTGATTAGGTCGGCTGATTGACATTCCCCGGGCGGCGGCCGTAAAGCGAAACGAGGAGGAGCTTCGTCATGACGACCGCCGACCCCACGATCCACGAGCTGGCCGACGCCGACGGCCACATCATCGAGCCGGGCGACCTGTGGGTCGAGCGCCTGCCCGAGGAGCTGCGACCGATCGCGCCGCACTACTTCCGCGATGGGGACGGGATATTTCGCTCCAGGATCTACGGCCTCGACATCGCCACCCTCGAGGTCATGCAGGGCGGCATGCGGCCGAAGGACATGCTCGAGAACATGGGCCTCGCGTGCGCCATGGGCGTGTCGCTCGACCGCGTCTTCACCGGCGGGGAGCGCGGACGCCACACCATCCTCGACGCGCCCCCCTGGGCGGTCGACGGGCGCGCGCGGCTCGACTTCAACCTGAAGAACGGGGTGTCGCGCGCGGTCCTCTACCCGACCTACATGCTGGCCGGCGGGACGATGCAGCCGCACCTCGCCCCCGCGGTGTGCGCCGTCTACAACGACTGGATCCTGAACGACTACTGCAAGGGATCCGGCGGCCGCCTCATCCCCGTCGCGACCCTACCGCTCTCCAACCTGGAGGCTGCCGTGGCCGAGGTCCATCGGGTGGCGGCGATGGGATTCCCCGCCGTCTTCATCCGCACCAACCCGGTGCAGGGCACGCGCTACTCCGAGCGCGCCTTCGACCCGCTCTGGCAGGCGATCGTCGACACCGGCGTGAAGCTCGGCCTCCACCCGCTGCCGATGTGGGACCAGGAGGGGACGTCGCGGGGCTATCGCCTCCGCGACATCATGGCGGCGTCGTGTCTCGGCTTCCCGATGGACATGATCTACACGCTCTACGACATGATGGCGGGCGGCGTCTTCGACCGCTTCCCCACCCTGCCGACGATGATCCTGGAGGCGGGCGTCGGCTGGCTGCCCTCGATGTTCGAGCGCTTCGAGGAGCACCGCGAGAAGTTCGGCCACCTGAAGACACCCGAGTGGAAGACGCCGCCCATGGAGATCTTCCGCCGGCAGATGATGGTGACGGTCGAGGCCTGCGAGGAGATCGACCTCAAGATCGCGCTCGAGTTCCTGCCCGCCGACCACGTCGCGCTCGCCTCGGACTGGCCGCACTACGACGGCACCCCGGACCTGGTCGCGGGCTTCAACAAGGCCGGCAAGGGGCTGGAGCCCGACGATCTCCGCATGGTGGCGACGGGCACGCTCGAGAAGTGGTTCCCGTCGCACTGACGCCGCGCGCTAGCCGAGCATCACCATGCCGCCGTCGACGACGAGGACCTGGCCCGTCATCAAGTCCGAGTCGGCGGAGGCGAGGAATACGGCGGTGCCGGCGAGGTCTTCGGGCTGCAAGGGCTTGCGGAGCGCGCTGAACATCACGAGCGCGCTGGCGATCTCCTCGGGGACGATCTTCTTCGTCGCTTCGGTGAGCGTCACGCCGGGGGCGATGGCGTTGACGTTGATGCCCCAGGGGCCGAGGGCGCCGGCCATGTACTTCGTCAAGCCGGAGAGCCCGTTCTTGGCGACGCTGTAGTGAAACGGCGGCATGGGCGTGTCGGGGTTCTCGGTGTCCACCATGCCGACGTTGCCGAGGTAGGCGGCGGTGGACGACTGGTGGATGATCTTGCCCTTGTGCTGGCGCTTCATGGTGCGCTCGACGGCGCGGCTCATGAGCCAGGCGCCGGTCAGGTTCACGGCGAGCACGCGGTTGAAGTACTCGAGGGTGTTCTGCGTGCGGTCGAGGTCGTAGTAGATCGCGGCGTTGTTGATCAGCACGTCGATGCGGCCGAAGCGCTCGACGGTCTTCGCCGCGATGGCCTTGGCGCTCGCCTCGTCCGAGACGTCGACGCGCACCGCGAGCGCTTCGGGCCCGGCGGCCCCGCACTCCGTCGCGACCGCCTCGGCGGCCTCGGCGCGGATGTCGCCGACGACGACGTGCGCGCCTTCGCGCGCGAAGCGGAGCGCGTAGGCACGCCCGATGCCCTGCGCGGCACCCGTGATGATCGCTACCCGGTTCTCGAGTCGCATGGCGCGGCGCTACCACCGCGTCGAAACGGGTGTCAAGGAACGGGCGGCTAGGCGAAGCGCTCTTCGCGCTCGGCCGTGCGCTCGAGCTCGTCCTCGAGCGCTTCGATCGAGATGGTCTGGAGGCGTTGCCACCAGGCCGGGATCCGAGCGACGGGCCACTCGGTCGCGATCTCGCCCGCGTGGGTGCGCCGTCGCGGCCGGGGCGGAACGCCGTCGTGGTACGCAGGGTCGACGGCAGGATCGATCGGGTCGAGGGGATAGAGCGAGCAGTTCGACACCATCAGCAACGCCCTCCTCGCAGATCTGCGCGGCATGCTAGTCCCCGACCGGCGGGCCCGCAAGACGGGAGCCTTGCCGGCGTCGGGCGCCGTGCGCTAGGGTCGCCGCTCGATGTCGTTCAAGAGCATCGGCGACACCCGCGACGCGCCGCCGCCCACGCCGGTCGACGCCTATCTCGCCGACCTCGATCACCTGATCGCCGCGCACAATGCCTTCAAGCAGGACAAGGTGGTGCCCGCCGTCGGCCGCGGCACCGCGTCGCGCGAGGTCGTCACGCGGCTCGCCCTCGAGTTCTACTACCTCGGGAAGTGGATGACGCCGGAGTTCGCCCTCCTGGTCGCGAACGCCCCCGACGGGTACGCGTTCACCATGGAGGACTCACGCCACTACCACCACTGGGTGCAGAACCTCGCCGACGAAGCCGGCTACCTGCGCGACCCCAATCACGTCCAGATGAAGGTCGACTTCTGCCACCAGCTCGGTCTCGACGACGACGCCATCCGTGCCTATCGCCCGCTGCCCGAAACCGTCGCCATGACCTTCACCATGCTCTACTCCGTCCGCCGCTCGTACGAGGAAGGGCTCGCCGTCTTCGGCTACGCGGGCGAGCGGGTGGCGGCCGGGAGCGGCTACGCGCGGACGCTCTACGAGGGACTGAAGACGCACTACGGCGTCGAGGTGAAGAACTTCGCCGTCCACGCCTACGCCGAGCCCGACCACGGCGCCCGGGCGGCCGACGTCTTCCGGCTGGTGGCGGTGACGCGTGCCGTCCAGGACCGCTGCCGCGAGGCGATCCGCAACTACCTGCTGGTCGCCGAGGCTCGCGTGCGGGCGATGAACCGCTGGGTGGAGTAGGAGGGAGCGGAGCGCTCGGCGGCGAGCCGGACTTGACAATATATCGAACGCTCGATAGATTATCGGGGTGGCCCGGAAACCGAAGCGCGCGCCTGCCCCGCGACCGACTCGGTCGGGGGAGAGGTCGGCGCGTCGTGCGGAGGAGTCGCCCCGACCGCCGGGGCGGCCGCCCGGCGCGACCGGTGACGAGACCCGCGAGCGGGTCATCGCGGCCGCGGTCGAGACGTTCGCCGAGACGGGGCTCGCGGGCTCCTCGATGCGCGACATCGCCCGGCGGGCCCGCATTCGCGTCTCCTCGCTGTATCACTACTTCCCG
>JBGQET010000011.1:0-70011 GCA_041496545.1 Binatia bacterium
CGTGGGTCGGGGCGTGGAACCGGAAGTACGGCTGGAAGAACGAGCTGCTCAACGACTACGAGGTGTCGGCCTATCTGCACCACCCGGTGTCGCGCGACGGCAGCGACGAGGTCGAGTGGCTGTGGAGCGCGCAGAACGCCTGGCAGTGCGCGGAGTCGTTCCGCGGGAACCGCGCCACGCTCGCCGGGCTGCGTCCCGAGCCGAGCCTGCCCTTCGATCGGCGCGTGACGCACAACGTGAGCCAGATGTTCGACTTCCAGACGCTCAGCCGCTTCGGCAAGTAGCCCGGCTCGCCAACCCGCCCGCGCGCGGGTAGAACGTCGGCGTGCGTCGGCTCGGGCTCGCCGTGGTGGTGGTCCTTCTCCTCGCTCTCGTCGTCGAGGCGCACGACTACCTCCTCGGCCGGCTCGTCTTCGACCTCGCGCTCCCGCCCCCGTGGACCGCCGGCCTGGTTGCGCTCGTCGTCGTGCTGGGCGCCTGCCTCGTGCTCGAGCCGGCCGCTTCGCGCTTCGCCGACCGCCGGGCCGCGCGGCTCGTCGCCTGGCCCGCGTTCCTGTGGATGGGGCTCGTCTTCTACCTGCTCGTGCTCCTCTTCCTCTCCGACGCCGCGCTCGCGCTCGCGGGACGAACGCCGCGCGGTCCTTCCGGGGCGCGCGCGCGGGCGGCCGCCGTGGCGGCGCTGGCGACCGTCGCCGCGGCGACGGGCGTGCGCGGCGCGCTCCGCGGCCCGGCGCACCGTCGGGTCGAGATCCCGCTCGCGCGCTGGCCCGCCGGCCTGGACGGCTTCCGGATCGTCCAGGTGAGCGACGTTCACCTCGGGCCGCTCCTCGGGCGGAGCTTCAGCGAGCGCATCGTCGCGCTGGTGGAAGGGCTGCGGCCCGACGTCGTCGCCGTGACCGGCGACCTGGTGGACGGCGGCGTGCTGCGGCTCGCGGCCGAGGCGGCGCCCCTGGCGGCGCTCCGCGCGCCGCACGGCGTCTTCTTCGTCACCGGCAACCACGACTACTTCTCGGGCGCCGACCCCTGGATCGCGGAGGTGCGCCGCCTCGGCATGCGCGTGCTGCGCAACGAGCGCGTGACGATCGGCGCGAACGGCGCGACCTTCGACCTAGCCGGCGTCGACGACCGGCACGCCCGCTTCTTCGGCGGCGACCACGGCGAGGACGTGCCGCGCGCGCTCGCCGGGCGCGATCCCGCCCGTCCCGTCGTGCTGCTCGCGCACGACCCGGGCACCTTCCGCGAAGCGGCGCGCCTGGGCGTCGACCTCCAGCTCTCGGGCCACACCCACGGCGGGCAGATCTGGCCCTTCGGCTACCTGGTGCGACTCTTCGTGCCCTGGGTGGCGGGTCGCTACGCCGCGCGCGACGCGCAGCTCTACGTGAGTCGCGGCACCGGGTTCTGGGGCCCGCCCATGCGGCTGTTCGCGCCGGCCGAGGTGACGGAGCTGGTGCTGCGCGCCCCGGCGTGACCTTGCCGCCGTCGGCGACCGGCGGCATGATGCGCCCCCCATGTTGAACCTGGCCGCGCCGTCGGATCCGCGCTGGCTCGCGCGCGCGCGCGCCGGCATGGACGAGGTCCTGCTCGATCACGCGCACTGCGAGAAGAAGGCGGCGTCCACCGCGTTGAGCCTCGTCTTCAGGTACCCGGAGCGCCCCGGGCTCGCGGCCGCGCTGGCCGCGCTGGCGCGCGAGGAGCTGGGCCACTTCGAGCAGGTGCTCGGCTGCCTCGCGGCGCGCGGCGTCCCGTTCCGCCACCAGGTGCCGAGCCCGTACGCGGCCGGGCTCATGAAGGCGGTGCGCGTCGCGGAGCCGGCGCGACTCGTCGACACGCTGCTCTGCATGGCGCTCATCGAAGCGCGGAGCTGCGAGCGGCTCGGGTTGCTCGCGGACGCCCTCGACGACGCCGCGCTGGCCGCGCTCTACCGTGGCCTGGTGGCGAGCGAAGCACGTCACCACGAGACGTACGTCCGCCTCGCGGCCGGCGTCGCGCCGGACACCGACGTCCGCGCGCGACTCCGCGAGCTGGCGCGACACGAAGCCGCCGTGCTGGCGGCGGCACCGCCGCTCGCGCGGCTCCACACCTGAGGGACGGATGCGGCTCCGCGCGATGCTCCTGGCGCTCGCGGTCGTGCTCGGCGGCTGCCTGCTCGGCTTCCGCGCGGAGCCCGAGAAGGGTGGCGAGGGGCTCGTGCTGTTCGACGCGGCGCACGCGCTGCGCGGGCTGCGCGCCGACCAGATCTGCCAGATGAACGACGAGGTCGGACCGCCGCGCAGCGTGGTGCTCACGAGCGACCTCATCCGGCAGGTGGTCGCGGCGAACAAGGACGCGGTGGTGAACGTCTACGTGCGCGGCAAGATCCCGGTGCGCGTGAACGTGCTCTCGATCCCGCTGCCGGGACTCCCGGCCGTCCAGCTCGAGGGCGAGGCGCTCGGCTCCGGCTTCGTCTGCTCCTCGCGCGGCTACGTGCTGACCAACGCGCACGTCGTGCGGCGCGCCGTCCAGCTCGCCGCCAAGACCGCCGACGGCACCCTGCACGAGCTGGAGCTGGTCGCCGTCGAGCGTGCGAGCGATCTCGCGCTGCTCCACGTCGTCGGCAGCGAGTCGCTGCCCGCGATCACGATGGCGCCCGCCGACCGTCTCGCCGAGGGCGACTGGGTGGTCGCGATCGGCAATCCGCTCGGCCTCACGCACACCGTCTCGCACGGCATCGTGTCGCAGAAGAGCCGCGTCTTCGGCCGCGACCAGAAGCACGGCGACCCGGGCCTGAGCTTCATCCAGTCCGACACGCCCATCAACCCGGGCAACTCGGGCGGCCCGCTGATCGACCTGACGGGCAACGTCGTCGGCATGAACACCGCGATCGCGCAGGGCGCCCAGGGCATCAGCTTCACGATCCCCACCGAGCGCATCCGGGCGTTCCTCGAGGACGTGCGCTCGGGCGTGGCCGCCCGCTAGGGCGAGCGCCCGCCGGCCGACCACGGACGTGAAATGGCAACCGCGGACCAACCGCGCTATAGATGATACTCGAGCGCTGCCCAAGGAGCCGTCGATGCCCATCGCGATGAAGCCGCCCCGCACCCCGAAATCCCACCTCACCGACGCCAAGGACCGCCACCCGCTCGCCGGCACGGAGATGAACGGCGCCGACATGATCGTGCAGGTGCTGGCGGACGAGGGGGTGGACACGATCTTCGGCTACAGCGGCGGCGCGATCCTGCCCACCTACGACGCCGTCTTCCGCTACAACGCCGGCCACGCGGGGAAGAGCGAGGTGCGGCTCATCGTCCCCGCCACCGAGCAGGGCGCCGGCTTCATGGCGGCGGGCTACGCGCGCTCGAGCGGGCGGGTTGGCGTGTCGCTCGTCACCTCCGGCCCCGGCGCCACCAACTCCGTGACGCCCGTGCGCGACTGCCAGGCTGACAGCGTGCCGATCGTCCTCATCACCGGGCAGGTGCCGCGCCCCGCGATGGGCACCGACGCCTTCCAGGAGGCGCCCGTCTTCAACATCATGGCCGCCTGCGCGAAGCACGTCTTCCTGGTCACCGACGAGACGAAGGTCGAGACCGCGATGCGGACGGCGTTCCACATCGCGCGCAGCGGACGTCCGGGGCCCGTCGTCGTCGACATCCCGCGCGACGTGCAGCTCTCGAAGGGCCTCTTCCAGGGCGCGGGCCTGCTGCCGATGCGCGGCTACGAGGAGCGACTCGACGAGCTCGAGTCCGCGTCCATCTCCGCCGCCGAGGCCGAGACCTTCTTCAAGATGCTGGCCAAGGCCGAGCGCCCGCTCCTCTACGCCGGCGGCGGCGTGATCAACTCCAACGCCGCGCCCGAGCTGCGCGCCTTCGCCAAGCGCTTCGGCATCCCCGTCGTCACGACGCTCATGGGGATCGGCGCGGTGGACACGACGGACGACCTCGCGCTCCGCATGCTCGGCATGCACGGCACGGCGTTCGCCAACTACGCCGTCGAGGACTGCGACTTCCTCTTCGCCGTCGGCTCGCGCTTCGACGACCGCGTCGCCGGCAAGGTGAAGGAGTTCGCCCCGGGCGCGAAGGTCGCCCACCTCGACATCGACGCCTCCGAGATCGACAAGGTGAAGCACGTCGACTGGGCCCACGTCTGCGACGCCAAGATGGGGCTCGCGCAGCTCCTCGAGGCCGGCGCCGGCTTCAAGAAGGGCTTCGCCAAGTGGCGTGCCCACGTGAACGACCTCCGCGGTCGCCACCCGCTCGGCTACAACCGCGACTCCAAGCTCATCCAGATGGAGTACGTGCTCGAGACGCTGAACCGGATCACGCAGGGCAAGGCGATCGTCGCGACGGGCGTCGGCCAGCACCAGATGTGGGCGGCGCAGTACATGGACTTCGTCGACGCGCGCACCTTCCTCACCTCGGGCAGCATGGGGACGATGGGCTTCGGGCTGCCGGCCGCGATCGGCGCGCAGGTCGCCAACCCGGGTAAGCTCGTCATCGACGTCGACGGCGACGGCTCGATCCGCATGAACTACGGCGAGCTCGAGACCCTCACCACCTACGACATCCCGGTGAAGGTGCTGCTGCTGAACAACCTGGGCGACGGCATGGTCCGCCAGTGGCAGGACCTGTTCTACGAGAACCGCTACTCCGGCACCGACAAGACGCTCCACAAGAAGGACTTCGTGAAGGCGGTGGAAGCGGACGGGTTCCAGTTCGCGAAGCGGGTGACGGAGATCCCGGAGGTCGCGCCGATGCTCGCGGCGTTCGTCGGCTTCCCGGGGCCCGCCTTCCTCGAGGTCATGGTCGACCAGAACGCGCACGTCTACCCGATGGTCGCCCCCGGCATGGGCTACAAGGACATGATCACCGGGAAGTGGATCCCCGGCCGCGAGCAGGGCCCCAAGGGCGGCGACGAGCCCACGGGCTACTTCTGAGCTAGCTCACGGCGTCGGCGGGCAGCTCGCGGGCGCCGGACTCTTCGCGCCGGTGAACTTGTCCACCTTGTCGTTCTTCGCCGTGGACGGCGGGCTGCCGGAGGCCTTGGCCGGCGCCTCGGCGCACCACGGGAGCGCGTTGCCGAGCTGGAGCCGGACGGCGACCTTGCCCTGCTGCGGCTCGTTCAGGGTGTACGTCCAGTTGGACTTGCCGCCGCTCACCGAGATGCTGTCGGCTTTCACGGTGATGCTCGAGATGGGACCGTTCAGGTCCTTGCCCTTGTACCTGTAGCCCTTCGGGCTCGCCGTGGTGCCGAGGAGCGACCAGCCCTGGCCGGTGATCGGCCCCGACGCGGGCAGGAAGAGCGCCACGTCGTCGGTCGTGAGACCGGCGGAGTTGTAGACGGTGAGGAAGGCGCCCCCGGCCCGCGGGTCGCCGCTCGAGCCCGGCGCCGGCAGCACGACGTGCTGCCCGGCCGGGGCTCCGCGGGTCGACGACTTGAAGCTCACCTTCCGCGACGCGAGGTTGATGGGCGGCGCGTTGTCGTCCGCCAGGCTGAGCGAGGTCGTCTGGATCAGCACCGCGGCGAGTGTGGTCGTGGTGCCCGTGGTCGTCGTCACGGTGGTCGTCGTCGCCGTGGTGGTGGCGACGGTGGTCGTCGTGGTGGTGCTGGTGGTGGTCGTCGTGGTCGCGCCCGGGAAGCTCGACGGGTCGGCGGGGTCGGTGCCCGCGATCACCTCGTCGGTGTCGAAGAAGCCGTCCTCGTCGCGGTCGACGCCGATGCGCACGCCGGAGCCCGGCGGCACGCAGGTGTAGGTCAGCTCCTGCGTGGCCGTCGCGGCGACCGTGCGGAGCTGCGCGTCGGTGAGCTGCGCCTCGCTCAGCTTGTCGCTGCGGAACATGCCGGACGCCAGGCGCCGCCAGCCGCGCTGGAAGCCGCCGACGTTGGCCTTCGCCACCACCTCGCACTCGTTGGCCACGGCGCGCGCGATCATGAGGTCGATGCGCGGGCCGACCGTCGCCGCGTTGCCGTTGGTGAGCGTGATCTGCTGGCCGACGATCGGCGCCAGGTTCGAGTCGAAGGCCAGCATGAACTGCTCCATGTTCTGGCGCTCGCTCACGTTCAGGTCGAAGACGGTCGCGCCGTGGAAGCGGAAGATCGTGTCCACGCTGCCGTCGTGTAGGAAGCCGAAGCCGCGCACCTGGATGCCCTGGGTGCCGTTGTTGCCGCTCCTCAAGAACATCACCTGCGGCATGCCGAACATGCCGACCTTCTGGTAGAGGTTCCGCAGGTGGGGGACCTTGAACATCTGCGTCTCGTTCTCGAAGCTGGTGAAGCCACGGGTGCCGAAGGAGCCCTGCACCGGGTCCAGCACGTGGCAGCCGTTGCACTGACGGACGGTGTCGGTGTTGCGGCCGAAGTAGAGGTCGTGCCCCGCCAGCTGCGGCCCCTTCAGCACGTTGTCGAGGTCGCGATTCGGGTTCGGTGGGTAGGTGACCTGGAGGATGAAGTCGGTGAAGGCCTGCATCTCGGCGGCGGTGAGCGGGCCGCTGCGGCCGAGGAGGCCGGCGAAGGCGACGTTGAACTTCTTGAACGCCTGGTCCTCGCTGAGCGCGTCCCCCCCGGGGTCATTTCCGCCGGTGCGGTCGCCGCGCCAGTGCATGGGCCCGGAGTTCGCCATGCCGCGAAGGCTCTGCGTCGTCATCGGCCCCTTGAGCGGATGGAAATCCGGGTTCTGGCCGATGTTGAACTCGATCGGGTTCGGGTTGGTCAGCACGACGTCGTCGGGGTTGCCGAGGTCCCAGGCGAGGCTGTCGAAGTCGCCGAATATGTGGCAGCTCGCGCACGACGTCTCGCCGTTGCTCGAGGTGAAGACCGCGTCGTAGAGGATGTGGCGACCGTTGGTCACGATCGCGGGCTCGGGGTTGTGGACGGCGACGTGGGCGACCTGCATCTGGGTCGCGGTGTCCACCACCGAGATCCCGTTGTCGAACCGGGTCATGACGTAGAGCCGGCCGCGTCCCTCGTCGAGCACGAGGCCGCTCGGGCCGCCGCCGGTGACGTTGATGTGGTTGCTCGCGGTGGGCACGAAGGAGCCGTCCTCGAGCGACCCCGTCGGGAACACGCCGACCTGGCTCGAGCCGAAGGCCGCCACGTAGAGCGTCGCGCCGTTGGAGCTGAGGGCGATCGCGTTCGGGATGGCGAAGCTCTTGTCGCTCACGCCGACCGGGCTCGGCACGACGGAGTAGTCGATGTGCTTGTTCAGGTGCCGCGGGGTGACGCTCTGGGTGGGGAAGGTCGGCGGGTCGACGCCCTGCAAGACGGTGATGCGGGCCTCGTGCAGGTGCCCGCGCACGGTGCTGCCGCCGCCGCCCGGGCCCTCGAAGCGGACCTCGTTGCGGGCGTCGGTGTTGCTCACGTAGACCCTCGTGTTCGACGTCGGGCTCACGGCCATGTTGAAGAGCACGGTGCCGACGTGGGCGAAGCTCTCGGTCGCGGCCGGCGTGCCCAGCGTCGCGTCGATCTTGAAGACGTCGAAGTCGGGGAGTGAGAAGCGGACGCCGTTCGACCAGTCGCGGCCCAGCCGGTCGCGCCACTGTCCGGACGCCTGATCGAACTTGACGATCAGGCCGGTTTCGGGGCCCGCCACGCCGTTGTGGTCGACGTTCGGCGCCGGCAGCCCACCCGGCATGACCGAGCCGAAGACGTTGCACGGCCCGGCGCCCGCGCCGCCGTTGCAGACCGACCCCTCGTTGATCGTCGTCGTCTGGTTGCCGGAGTGGAAGACCGCGGCGTAGACGACCGTGCCGTCGGCGCTGGCCGCGAGCGCACGCGGCGTGTCGCCGAAGAGCAGGATCTTCGTGAGCGGCGTGCCGCCGAGCGTCGCGCCCAGGCTGGTCGGGTCGAACACCCACACGTCGGCGCGCTCCTTGCCGGCCGCCGTCTGGTCCGTCAGGGGGACGCCGCTGTTCTGCCCGCGGTGCGCGGTGGTGATGAAGGCCCGGGTGAAGAGGCCGCCGACGACCGGACCGCCGAAGACGATGTCGCGCGGCTCGTCGCCCACCAGCAGCGTGCGGGTGACGCGGGGCGGGCTCGAGCCGACGTCGACGATGCTCACGCTGTCGGAGAGGTGGTTGACGACCCAGACCTCGCTGTTCGAGCGCGCCGCGACGGCCGCGGGCTCGAGCCCGACCGGGACCGACCCCGCCGGCGTCAGGCTGCCGCCCACGCCGATGGTGAAGATCTCGAGCCGGTCGTCGGGCGTGTTGACGGCGAACAGCCGGTTGCCGTCGGGCGAGAGCGCGAGCGGGCGGACCTGCCCGGTCTCGAAGGTGACGAAGGTCGCGGCCGCCGGTCCGGCGAGCGCGGTGACGAGGAGCGAAGCGGCGAGACTGCGGGCGAGCGAGCGGGGGGCCATGGAGGGCTCCTTCCGAGCGCGCAATAACACGGGCGACGCTTCGTCCGAAACCCCAAAGGCGCCGGACGCAACAAAATTTCGACCGTTGGGCCGTTGGCCGGGCACGGGCCCGGGTGGCGGTCGCGACGCAGGGCGGCTAAAAGGAAGAAACCGATGTCGGACGTCGATGCCGTGGCCCTTGCCAACAAGGAGTACGTCGCGGAGCAGTACCGGCGCTGGCAGGAGGACCCCAACGCGGTCGACGAGAAGTGGGCGCTCTTCTTCGCCGGCTTCGACCTCGCCGCGGGCGGCAACGGCGCCGCGGCCGCCCTCGCCGCGCCGGCGGTCGCGGGGCGCGGCCCCGACGTCGCCGAGCTGGTCCACTCCTACCGAGAGCTGGGGCACCTCGTCGCGCACCTGAACCCGCTCGAACCGCAGCCCGTCGGCCACCCCCTGCTCGACCCCGCGGAGCTCGGCTTCTCGGAGGCGGATCTGGAGCGCGTCGTCGAGTGCGCCGGGTTCCGGGGGTGCGAGCGCGCCCCGCTGCGCGAGCTGATCGCCCGGCTCCGCGCGACCTACTGCCGCACGCTCGGCGTCGAGTATCTCCACATCCAGGACAAGGACCAGCGCGAGTGGCTCCAGGAGCGCATGGAGCCGACGCTGAACGACCCGCAGCTCGACCGCGACGCGCGCCTCGAGATCCTGAACGCCCTCGTGAAGGCCGAGGGCCTCGAGCTGTTCCTCCAGGCTCGCTACCCCACCGCCAAGCGCTTCTCGCTCGAAGGCGGCGAAGCCTCGATCCCCATGCTCGACGCGCTCATCGAGACGGCCGGCACGCTCGGCGTGGACGAGATCGTGCTCGGCATGCCGCACCGCGGGCGGCTCAACGTGCTCGCCAACGTGCTGCGTAAGCCCTACGAGATGATCCTCGCCGAGTTCGAGGGCAGCCTCCTCGCCAGGGAGGCGACCGGCGACGGCGACGTGAAGTACCACCTCGGGTACTCGCGCGATCACACCACGCGCGCCGGTCACGCCGTCCATCTCTCGCTCAGCCCCAATCCCAGCCACCTCGAGGCCGTCGACCCGGTGATCGAGGGCATGGTCCGCGCCAAGCAGAAGCACAAGGGCGACGGGGACCGGGGCCGCGTCGTGCCCGTCCTCCTGCACGGCGACGCCGCCTTCACCGGTCAGGGCGTCGTGTTCGAGACGCTCTGGCTCTCCGAGCTCGACGGCTATCACACGGGCGGCACGATCCACGTCATCGTCGACAACCAGATCGGTTTCACGACGTCCCCCCGGTCCTACCGCTTCACGCCCCACGCGAGCGACGTCGGCAAGATGCTCGGCGCGCCGATCTTCCACGTCAACGGCGACGACCCGGAAGCCGCGGTGCAGGCGGCGCACCTCGCGATCGGCTTCCGGCAGCGCTTCAAGAAGGACGCCTTCATCAACCTGCTCTGCTACCGCCGCCGCGGCCACAACGAGCTCGACGACCCCACCTTCACCCAGCCCGTGATGTACAAGAAGATCGCGCAGCATCCGACGGAGCTCTCGGTGTACCGCGAGCGGCTGGTGCGCGACGAGGTCACCACAGCCGAGGACGTCGAGGCGCGCGTCGCGGACGTGCGCGAGATATTGGACGCCGCGCAGCAGTACGCGCGCGACTTCATGCCGCGCCAGCCGGTGTTCGCGTTCGGCGGCTTGTGGAAGGGCCTCGGCTGGGCCGGCGAGGACTGGAGCGCCGACACCCGCGTGCCGCGCGCCGCGCTCGACGAGGTGGCGCGCGCGCTGGTGCGCGTCCCGCCCGGCTTCACGCCCCACCCGAAGGTCGCGCGCATGATGGAAGAGCGTGCCGCGATGGCGAACCCGGGCGCCAAGATGGACTGGGGCGCCGCCGAGGCATTGGCCATCGGCTCGCTCGTGCTCGAGGGCGTCCCCGTGCGGCTGAGCGGGCAGGACAGCGGGCGCGGCACCTTCAGCCATCGCCACGCCGTCCTGCACGACGTCGAGAACGGCGCCACCTACGTCCCGCTCGACCACGTCCGCGCGGAGCAGGCGAAGTTCACGGTCTTCGACAGCATGCTCTCCGAGAACGCCGTCCTCGGCTTCGAGTTCGGCATGAGCGTCGCCGACCCGTGGGAGCTCGTCATCTGGGAGGCGCAGTTCGGCGACTTCGCCAACGGCGCGGAGGTCATCATCGATCAGTTCCTCGCGAGCTCCGAGTCCAAGTGGCAGCGGATGAGCGGCCTCGTGCTGCTCCTCCCCCACGGCTATGAGGGGCAGGGGCCCGAGCACTCGAGCGCACGCCTCGAGCGCTTCCTGCAGCTCTGCGCCGAGGACAACATGCAGGTCTGCAACTTCACCACCCCGGCGCAGTACTTCCACGCCCTCCGCCGCCAGATGCACCGCAAGTTCCGCAAGCCCCTCGTCGTCATGAGCCCGAAGAGCCTCTTGCGGCACAAGGCCGCGGTCTCGACGCCGGAGGAGCTCACCGACGGCACCTTCCAGACCGTGATCGACGACGTTGCCGTCACGGGCGCGCCCGAGGCGGGCGTGACGCTCGACCGCGCCCGCGTCACGCGGCTCCTCCTCTGTAGCGGGAAGGTGTACTACGCGCTGCTCGCCGGGCGGCGCGAGCGCGGCCTGGACAACGCCGCCATCGTCCGCGTCGAGCAGCTCTATCCCTTCCCGGCACGGGAGGTGGAGGCGATCTTCGCCGCCTATCCGCAAGCGAAGCAGGTGTACTGGGTGCAGGAGGAGCCGTGGAACATGGGTGCGTGGCACACCATGCACCGGCGGCTTCACCGGATCCTGCCGGAGGACCGCACGCTCAGCTATGCGGGGCGTCCCGAAGCGGCGAGCCCGGCCACCGGGTCGTTCAAGATTCACCAGCAGGAGGAAGCGGAGCTGGTACAGGCGGCGTTCGCGCGCTAGGGGACGCGGCGGGGAGGGGCGGCATGGCGTTCGAGGTGCGCATCCCGACTCTCGGTGAGTCCATCACCGAGGGGACGATCACGCAGTGGCGAAAGCGCGAGGGGGAAGCCGTCGCGCCCGACGAGGTCCTCCTCGAGCTCGAGACGGACAAGGCGAACAACGAGCTCACCGCCGAGCGCGGCGGCGTGCTCCACATCCTGAAGCCGGAGGGCACGGTCGTCACCCCCGGCGACGTGGTGGCGACGATCGACGAGGGCGCGACGGCTCGGCCCGAGTCGGCGTCGGCGCCGCCGCCGCGCGCCGCCGCGCCCGAAGCACGCCGCGAGCCCGCGCCGCTCGGCCCCGCCGTCCGCCACATGGTCGCAGAGCACCACCTCGACCCGGCGACCATCCCCGCCTCCGGCAAGGGCGGCCGCCTAACCAAGGCGGACGTCGTCGAGCACCTCGAACGCGACGTGCCGGCGCGGCCGGCGGCTCAACCACCCGCGCGCGCGGAGAGCCCCGCGGCGGTCGCCCGCGTCCTCCACGAGGGCGAAGAAGCCGTGCCCATGAGCCGCATACGCAAGCGGATCGCGGAGCGGCTCGTGCAGGCGCAGCACACCGCGGCCATCCTCACCACTTTCAACGAGATCGACATGAGCGCGATCATCGACCTCCGCGCCCGCCACAAGGAACGCTTCCAGAAGACCCACAGCGTGGGGCTCGGCTTCATGTCGTTCTTCGCGCACGCCTGCATCTCGGCGCTGCGCGACATCCCGGCCATCAACGCCGAGATCCGCGGCGACGACATCGTCTACAAGCACTTCGTCCACCTCGGCGTCGCGGTGGGGACGGAACGGGGGCTCGTGGTGCCGGTGATCCACCACGCCGACCGCATGACGTTCGCCGAGGTCGAGCGCGAGATCCTCCGCCTCGCGGGCCTGGCGCGCGAGGGACGCCTCTCGCTCGACGACCTCTCGGGCGGCACCTTCACGATCTCGAACGGCGGGGTCTACGGCTCGCTCCTCTCCACGCCCATCCTGAACCCGCCGCAGAGCGGCATCCTCGGCATGCACAAGATCGAGAAGCGGCCGATCGTCGTCGACGACGAGATCGTGATCCGTCCGATGATGTACGTCGCGCTCTCCTACGATCACCGCATCGTCGACGGCGGGCAGGCGGTGACCTTCCTGGTGCGCGTGAAGGAGCGGATCGAGGATCCGGCGCGCATGCTCCTCTCGGTCTGAATGCCCGACGCGGCGCGGTTCGACCTGGTCGTGATCGGCTCCGGGCCCGGTGGCTACGTGGCCGCCATCCGGGCCGCGCAGCTCGGACTCCGCGTGGCGTGCGTCGAGAAGGAGAAGGCGCTCGGCGGCACGTGCCTCAACGTCGGCTGCATCCCGTCGAAGGCGCTGCTCGACTCGAGCGAAATATACCGCCACACCCAGCGCGGGCTCGCCGTTCACGGCGTCAAGGCGAGCGGCGTCGAGCTCGACCTGCCGGCGATGATGGCGCGGAAGGACAAGGTCGTGCGTGGGCTCACCTCGGGCATCGCCGGCTTGTTCAAGAAGAACACGGTGACGCCCGTCGTCGGCAGCGCGCGCCTCGCGGCGCCGGGACGGGTCGCGGTGACCGGCGCGAGCGGCGAGCAGACGCTCGAGGCGGAGCGCGTGCTGATCGCGACCGGCAGCGAGCCGACGCCGCTCCGCCACCTGCCGTACGACGGCGAGCGCGTGATCGGCTCCACCGAGGCCCTCACGCTCCCGCGCGTCCCCGAGCGGATGCTCGTCGTGGGCGCCGGCGCCGTCGGCCTCGAGCTGGGCTCCGTGTGGAGCCGGCTCGGCGCCGCCGTCACGGTGGTCGAGTTCCTGCCCCACATCGTCCCCTGGGCCGACCGCGAGATGGGTACGCAGCTCCAGCGCGCGCTCGAGCGCCAGGGCATGCAGTTCCGCCTCCAGACCTCGGCCCGCGGGGCCGCCCGCTCGGAGCGCGGCGTGCGGGTCACGCTCGCCGCGGCCGCCGGCGTGAGTGAGGAGGTCGAGGTCGACGTCGCGCTGGTGGCCGTCGGCCGCCGGCCGTACACCGAGGGCCTCGGCGCACGCGAGCTGGGCGTGGCCTTCGACGACAAGGGCCGGATCGTCGTCAACGAGCGCTTCGAGACGAACGTCCCGAGCGTGTTCGCAATCGGCGACGTCATCCCCGGCCCGATGCTCGCGCACAAGGCCGAAGAGGAAGGCATCGCCGCCGTCGAGATGATGGCCGGCCACGCCGGCCACGTGAACTACGAAGCGATCCCCAACGTCGTCTACACCTGGCCCGAGCTGGCGAGCGTCGGCATCACGACGGAGGAAGCCGCCACCCGTGGCGTCGCGGTGAACGTCGGCACGTTCCCGTTCCGCGCCAACGGCCGCGCGCGCTGCATGGAAGAGACCGAGGGCGGCGTCAAGGTGATCGCCGACGCCCGCACCGACCGCGTCCTCGGCATCCACATCCTCGGCCCCCGCGCCTCCGACCTGATCGCCGAAGCAGCCCTGGCGATGGAGTTCGGCGCCAGCGCCGAAGACCTGGCGCGCACCGTCCACGCCCACCCCACCCTCCCCGAAGCCGTCAAAGAAGCCGCCCTCGCCGTCGCCCGCCGCGCCATCCACATCTAGCAGTCGCCGGCCGCGAGGCGGCCGGCGAGCCGACTACTCGCCAGTGAACCGCGGCGGCCGCTTCTCGACGAACGCCGCCATCGCCTCCATCAGGTCGTTCGACGGGAAGAAGGCGGAGTTCCACACCGCCACGTAGTCGAGCCCCTGCGCGACCCTCTGCGCGCGCGCCGCGCGCAGCACCGCCTTCGTGCCCTGCACGGCGAGCGGCGAGTTGGCGGCGATCTCGGCCGCCATCGCGCGCGCGGCGGCGGCGACGGCTTCGGCGTCGGGGAGGACGTCGTTCACGAGCCCGATCTCCTTGGCGCGCGCCGCGGAGATGTCCTTCCCGGTGAACGCGAGCTCGGCCACGTGGCCGTCACCCACGATGCCCGGCAGGCGCTGGAGCGTGCCGACGTCGGCCACGATCGCGATCTTCGTCTCGCGCACCGAGAAGACGGCGTCGGCCGCCGCGAGCCGGACGTCGCACGCCGTGATCAGGTCGATGCCGCCGCCGATGCAGTAGCCGTGCACGGCGGCGATGACGGGCTTCGCGCAGTCGGCGACGGCGGTGATCGAGCCCTGCATGCGCTTGATGGTGCGCCGGAGTCCCCACCGGCGCGCGGCCTCCGAGGCGCCCTCGCCGCCGACACCCGCGCCGAACGCCTTCAAGTCGAGCCCGGTGGTGAAGTGCGGCCCCTTCGCCGCCACGACGACGGCGCGCACCCCGGGATCGTCGGACAACTCCTGCATGATCGCCGGCAGGCCGTCCCAGAAGGCGGGGCCCATGGCGTTGCGGCGCTCGGGGTTGTCGAGCCAGAGGGTGGCGACATGGCCGTCGCGCTCGATGCGGAAGACCTGTGACGTGCTCACGCGGGCCGCTATAGCGCCGCCCCCGCGTTGACGCCACTCCCCGCGCGGCGCTAGGGTCCGCCCCATGCCATCGATCACGGAGACGGTGACGACGTACGCCGCGGCGTGGGGCGAGCCCGACGAGGGGAAGCGCCGGCGCCTGCTCGAAGCGGCGTGGGCCGACGACGGCGTCTACACGGACCCGACGGTGCTCGTCGAAGGCCGCGAAGCGCTCGTCGCCCACATCGGGGGCTTCCTCGCCACGACGCCGGGCGCGCGCATCCGCGCCACGAGCGGCATCGACACGCACCACGGCCGGCTCCGCTTCACGTGGACGATGCACGCCGCCGACGGCAGCCTGGTCGTCGAGGGCGTCGACTTCGGCGTGCTCGCGGCCGACGGCCGCCTGCGGCGGATCATCGGCTTCTTCGGGCCGCTCCCCGCGGCCTGACCGTCAGCGCGCCGCCCGCGCCCGCCGCCGCAGCAGCTTGAGCGACGGAAAGCCGAGCGCGAGCGTCTGCCAGAACCAGCCCGCCGCCGCGTCGAGCCCGAGCCGACGCGCGAGCCGGAGCGCGTAGAGCGCCTCGCCGACGTGCAGGAGCACGCTCACGACGAAGACCGCCTGCAGCAGTGGTTTGGAGAAGACGGCCGTCACGTGCGCCGACCAGAACGCGTAGGCGCCCGGGTGGAAGGCGACGATCGCCAGCGCGCCGAGCCCGCCCGCGATGGCGATCCACCAGCCGGCGTGCGGGCGCTCGGGTGTCACTGGACCTGGTGCGCGCTCTCCTGGATCACCGGCGGGAAGGTGAACTCCTCGTCGGGCGGCCGCACGCGGACCGTTCCGGTGACCTGGACCTGCGTGCCGGGCGCGAGCGCCGTACCGTACCCGACGACCGCGATGGGCAGACCAGCGTCGCGGATCTCGTAGAACGTCTCCCCCTTGAAGCCGAGGGTCAACGCGTCGACGGTGCCGACCACGGTGACCGACTGATCGGCGAAGCTGGCCGGTGCGTCGAGGATCGCCTTGATCGTCGTGGTGGCGGCACGGGCGGGCACGACGGCGAGCAGAGCGAGGGCGGCGAGCGTTGCGATGCGGATATGCATGGCGGCTCTCTCCTCGCGGGCGACTGTAGCCGCGGGGCCGAGCCGGATGCAACCGAAAAGCTCGCTTCTTTTCGATTGACCGGGGAACCGCGAAGCTGTTAGCGGACACTCTCGTGGAGGGAGGTTCACATGGCTCGTCGCATGATCGCCGGCGCCCTGCTCGCATCCGTGCTCGCCGTTGCGCCCGCACGGGCGCTCCTCAACAGCGACCTCGCAACGGCCGACCTCGGCGGCGGCTGCTACCCCACGGGCATCACGCCGGGCCTGCTCGACATGCTGACCCTAGTCAACCCTGAATGGGCCCCGGTGATGAACGGGATGACCGTCGACTCGACGCCCGCCTACGTCCACGGCCAAGTCCTCGACATGCACGGTGACCTGAGCGGCGACTTCCCCGCCACGCACGTGCGCGCGGACTTCAACGCCGACCTCGATGTCGACCCGGCCGACCTGGGCACCATCGCCACCGGCAACGACAACGGCCACGCGCACATCGAGTGGGAGGCGGGTGCGTTCCCCGCCTGGGCCTGGCCCGGCGAGGGCGACCGCATGGTCGTGCTCGGCCGGCTCATCTTCGACTGTGGCCACCCGGGCGCCATGCCGGGCCAGTGCACCGGGCACTTCATGCACCAGTGCGTGCTCGACTCGGACTGCCATCCGCCGGTCTGCGCCGAGTGCTTCGCGAACGAGTTCTGCATCAACGAGCACTTCGGCTACGGCTCGGAGATCCACCCCGTGTACGCGTCCGCCGCCATCCGCCGCGGCCGCGGCGGTCTTCTCTCTCCTTCGCCCCACTCGTCTCCGGTCCCGGTCACCAAGGCCGACGTCTACGTCAGCGGCGACGGGGGCGGCGCCGGCGACCGGTGCATTCTCACGCACCGGGCGCTGCCGACCGACCTCCTGAGCGTCGAATGCTTTCCGCTCTCGCAGCGGGTCGCGCAGGTCAACGCTAGGGACTTCACCTTCGACCTCCCGCTTCCGCCGCGGCCGCCGCACACGCAGCTCCGGTTCCGGAAGATCCTCTACCCGGCCCCGGGCGGGCGTGGGGCGCGGGTGATGATCCGTCGCCGCCTCCAGGACCCGAGTCCCCACCTCGAGGTGACCGTCCTGATGACGAGACCCGTGGGCGGGCTCCAGCCGACGGGCTTCGCGGGCACGATCCTCGCCGGCTGGCAGAGGGACCCGACGCCGCTCACGCACGTCCGCACCAGCGTGACCGGCGTCGTCATCAACAATGCGCTCCAGCCCGCGACGCCGGTCGCGCCCAAGACCTGCTCGATCGCCAACACGCCGTGCGACACCGCGGCCAACTGCCCGAGCGGGGAATCCTGCTTCGGCCAGGGCCCGGTGAAGGCGTGGCAGCTCCAGACGTCGGTGAACGGGGAGTGGGTGGAGCTCGGCGGCCTCGGCTCGGTGAGCACCAACGACGTGATCCCGCAGTCGATCGTCTTCGACCAGTACCTCAGCGCGGGCGACGGTGTGCACGTCGTCACGAACGGCGTCGCGCGCGAATGCGTCGACGCGCTCTACGACAAGTCCATCGCCACCGACCTCGCCAACCTCGGGTTCAACAAGGGCCTCCTCTGCCTCAACTCCACCGCGCACAACGCCGGCACGATCGATGTCACGTACGCCGGTCCGGACTTCGGCGCTGGCCTCGGCGGTACGATGGACTACGCAACCCAGAGCGTCGGCGGCCAGGGCGGCCACTGCTCGCTGACGACGGGCCTGCTCTGCCTCGTGAACGAAGACTGCCCGTCCGGCGAGAGCTGCACGACGACGGGTGGCGCGTTCTCACTGAGCTACCGCATAGAGCGGCTTCCGTAGCGCCCGCACCCACGCGGTCGCCGCCGCGACGAGAGGGTGGACCCACCCACTCGAGCCGCGCTATGCGGCGAGCACCATGGACTACGCCCGCCTCGGCCGCACGCGCCTCACGGTCAGCCGCCTCTGCCTCGGCACCATGAACTTCGGCCCCCTCACCGCCGAAGCCGACAGCTTCGCCATCATGGACCGCGCCCTCGACGCCGGCGTCAACTTCTTCGACACCGCCAACGTCTACGGCTGGCGCACGGGCGAGGGTGTCACGGAGCAGATCGTCGGCCGCTGGCTGGCCGAGGGCGGCGGGCGGCGCGAGCGCGTCGTCCTCGCCACCAAGGTCTACGGCAAGATGGGCGAGGGGTCGAACGACCGCGGCCTCTCCGCGTACCACATCCGCCGCGCGTGCGACGAGAGCCTGCGCCGCCTCCAGACCGACCGCATCGACCTCTACCAGATGCACCACGTCGATCGGGACGCGCCCTGGGACGAGATCTGGCAGGCGATGGAGCAGCTCGTGACGGCGGGCAAGGTGCTCTACGTCGGCAGCAGCAACTTCGCCGGCTGGCATCTCGCCCAGGCGAGCGCGAGCGCCGCCGCCCGGCACTTCCTCGGCGTCGTCTCCGAGCAGTGCCTCTACAACCTCGCCGCGCGCACGGTGGAGCTGGAGATCCTGCCCGCCTGTCGCGGCCTTGGCCTGGGCGTCCTGCCGTGGAGCCCGCTCGGCGGCGGGCTGCTCGGCGGCGCGCTCGCCAAGGGGGAAAAGGGACGGCGGGCGAACGAGCGCCTGCGGCGCAGCGTCGAGAAGCACCGCGCCGCGCTCGAGGCGTACGAGGGGCTCTGTCGCGAGCTCGGCGAGGCGCCTGCCGACGTCGCCATCGCCTGGCTCCTCGGGCGGCCGGGGGTGACGGCGCCGATCGTCGGCCCGCGGACGATGGAGCAGCTCGCGGGCGCGCTGCACGCCCTCGACGTCCGGCTCCCGCCCGACGCCGTCGAGCGGCTCGACCGCATTTGGCCGGGTCCCGGCGGCGAGGCGCCTGAGGCGTTCGCCTGGTGAGCCGCGTTGCTCCGGGCGGAGCGCGGCGGTAAATGATCGGCATGCTCCAGCGGCTCCATCACGACGGCGCGGTCGACGCGGACGGGCACGTGCTCGAGCCGCCCGACCTCTGGGACCGCTACCTCGAGGCGCGCTGGCGCGACCACCCGATGGGCGTGCGCAAGGACGCGCAGGGGCTCGAGTACCTGGAGATCGACGGGCGCGAGTCGAAGATGGTTCGCCGCGGGCTGCCCGGTGGTCTCGGCGCGATGGACCTGGTCGGGGACATCCCGCGCCCGTCGCGCCCGCCGTCGGGCCTGGCCTACCTCGACAACGCCGGGCTCGGCGCCTTCGACGCCAAGGAGCGGCTCGCGCGGCTCGACCAGGAGAACCTCGACCTCGCCGTCCTCTACCCCACGCTCGGCGTGCTCTGGGAGGCCGAGTGCGAGGACCTCGCGCTGGCGCAAGCGTACACCCGCGCCTACAACCGCTGGATCGTCGACTTCTGCCGCGACGGCGCCGGTCGGCTGGTACCGATCGCGCACGTCTCGCTCGGGCTCCCGGAGGAGGCGGAGCGGGAGGTCACGCGCGCCGCGCGCGACGGCGTGAAGGGCGTCTTCATCGCGCCTTTCGTCATGACCCGGAAGGCGCCGGGCCACCCGGACCACGATCGCGTCTTCCGCGCCGCCGAGGAGGCGGGCCTCCCGATCGGCATCCATCCCACGTTCGAGCCCTTCTGGGCGGCGCCGGGACGCTTCGGGCGCATGACGGACGCGTCGCTCTCCTTCATCATCAACGTGACGGCCGCCGACGCCGTCCGCCACGCGTTTACCTCGTTCTTCCAGTTCGGCGTCTTCGACAAGTTCCCGCGTCTCAAGGTCGTGGTGCTCGAGTCGGGCGCGGGGTGGATCGGCTACTGGCTCGAGCGCATGAACACGGTCTACGGCACGCCGCTCGGCCGGAACGTCCCGCTGCGGGAGAAGCCCAGCGTCTACTTCCGGCGCCAGTGCTGGATCTCGTGCGATCCCGACGAGCGCTCGCTCGCCGGCGTCATCCCGCTCGTCGGCGAGGACCGCTTCTTCTGGGCCTCCGACTTCCCGCACCCCGACCACGCGCCGCGCTACCTGAGCGAGCTCGAGGAGCTGGTCGGCATGCTACCGCCCGCCACGGGCTGGAAGCTGATGAGCGACAACGTACGCGCCGCGTACGGTCTGCCTCAGCGCTCGACGACGACCCCGCGCCAGAACGCGACGTGATCCTTGATCTTCCGCGCCGCGTTCGTTGGTGCGGGGTAGAACCACGCCGCGTCCTTGTTGGTCTGCCCGTCGACCACGACGTCATAGTAGCTGGCCATGCCCTTCCAGGCGCAGCGGGTGTGCGTCGCGCTCTCGCGCAGATGGCGGCGGTTCACCCCCTCGGGCGGGAAGTAGATGTTGCCCTCCACGTCCTCGAAGCGATCGCTCTGGGCGAGCACGACGCCGTTCCAGGTGGCACGCGGCATGGGATCGAGCCTCCCCGGACGGTGGACAACAGTCAAGACCCTTCCCCGACCGCCCCGCGCGTGCGACAGTGCGGGGCGTGGACGGCCAGGAGTTCCTGAAGCGCGCCGACGAGTGCTTGCGGCGGGTGGAGACGTGGCTCGGGCGCCTGGACGAGAACGAGGTCGACTTCTCGACCGGCGACGGCCTCGTGACGATCGAGTTCCCGGACGACGCCCGCTTCGTGCTCAACCGCCAGACCGCCGCGAGCCAGATGTGGCTCGCCGCCGGCGCCCGCGCCTGGCACTACCGCTGGGACCCGGCCCGCGCCACCTGGGCCGACGACCGCGACGCCCACGAGCTGTGGACCCGCCTCGCCGAGGTCGTCGGCGGGAAGGTCGGGCACTCCGTCGACGCGCCGTAGCGCGCCGAACCCGCCTACGCCCCGTCGGGCAGTGGAGCGAGCCTGGCCTTCGTCTCGGCGATGTCGAACACGTGTATCAGGTGGCGTAGGCAGTCGGTCTCGCTCAGGAGCCCGACCAACGTTCCGTCCTCCACGACCGGCAGACAGCCGATCTTCTTGTGGAGCATGGTCTCCACCGCGCTCCGGACCGTGGCGTCGGGCGCCACGGTGAACACGTTGGTCGTCATGACCGCGTTGACCGCCACCGTGGCGAGCCACTCACGCTCCTCGCGGCGGGGAAGCTGGAGCAGCGAGGAGAGGCCGGCACGCAGCAGGTCGCGGTGCGAGAGGATGCCGACGAGGCGTCCCCGGCTCACCACCGGCAGATGGCGGATTCGGCCGAGCTGCATGATGTCCTGCGCGAGGTCGAGGCGGTCGCCGACCTCGAGGGTCGTGACCTCGCGCTCCATGAGCTCACGGACGAGCATGCCCTTCGCGGATTCAAATTGCGTGCCGACGAGACCGCCGCCATGGCGCGACGGCTCCTTCGCAAGGTCGGGAAAATCGGGCGCGTCCCAATCCGCGGGCGCGGAATGGCACGACGCGGACCGCGTGGTGGTTGCGGCGCCGGCATGCCGAGCAGTTGCGCCGTTGCGGGACGCGCCGGTGGCCGGGTAGCATCGAGTCTGCGGTGCGGTGACGGGGCGAGGTCATGGAGGTTGGGGGCATGAGGTCCTGGCGCGGAGCGATGGGCGGCGCGATCCTCGCCGCCGTGGCGAGCGGCCCGGCCCCTGCGGCAGCCGCGGGCGCCACGGTCCTGGCGCCGTCGTACGACGGTCACTTCGCCGCGGTCCGGCCGCGCGCCGCGGGGCTCGTCGTGGCGGTGTTCACACAGACGAGCCACGCGGTGAAGGGGACGGTCACCATCACGCTCGACGAGCCGGAGCTCTCCGGCGACTACGCCGTGACGGGCCGCGCGCAGGGTCGCCGCGTCACGCTCGCGGGTCGGGGCGCGGGCAAGCGGTCGCTTCGCTGGAGCGGGCGCCTGGTCGACGCCACGCAGCTCCGCGGCCGGGCCGTTCTCCGGGCGCCTCACCGCCGCCGCCAGGGTTTCCTCGTGCTCGTCCGGCGCATCGCCGGGGGCGATGCCTGCGACGCGTACTTCCGCGACGCGGTGATGGCACGCGTGCTCGCGCCCGTCTGCGCCAACTGTCACGTGGCGGGCGGGCTCGCGCAGGGGACCCGCCTCCGCGTCACGCTCGACGACCTGGTCGCGACGCGGGCGAGCGTCGACCGCGTGATCGACCTCGCGCGTCCTGCCGACTCGCTGCTCCTCCACAAGCCGCTCGGCGAGCTCGGGCACGGCGGCGGCACGCAGCTCGCGCGCGGTGGCGAGCAGATCGGCATCCTCGGCCACTGGGTGGACCTGATGGCAGAGGGCGGGTGCGTGAGCGGCGGCGGGCCGACCGGCGGCGGCGGTGGCGCGAGCGGCGCCGGTCTCTACGCGGCGCGCTGCGCCTCCTGCCACGGCGACGACGCGCGCGGCCTCCCGGGCCGGCCGAACGTCCGCTGCAACCCGAGCATCCACGACACGGTCCGGCTGGGACGGCGCGGTCCGCTCGGTGATATGCCGCCCTTCCCAGACCTGAGCGATGCGGCCATCGCGGGGATCCAGCAGTACCTCGACGGCCTCTGCGAGGCCGGGGGCGCGAGCGGCAGTGACGTCTACGCCGGCACCTGCGCGCGCTGCCACGGAGCCGACGCGACCGGCACGGTGAGCGGTCCGAACGTCCGTTGCGCCACGCGGGTCGAAGACGCCGTCCTCTACGGCCGCGGCCAGGTCATGCCGTCGTTCGCGTTCGGGGCGACGCGGCTCGGCGCGCTGGTGACGTACCTCGACGCACTCTGCACCGCCGCAGGCGCGACGGGCGGGGACCTCTATGCCGGTAACTGCGCCAGCTGCCACGGCGCCACCGCCGCGGGCGGGCAGAACGCGAACGGGGTGCGTGGCGAGGGCATCCGGTGCGCGAGCGCCAACGATCTCGCCGAGAAGATCATGTTCGGCGAGGAGCGCATGCCGGCCTTCCCGCGGCTCGCCACGAACGCGAGGGTCCTCGCCATCGCGAGCTACCTCGGCGCCATCGGTCCGTGCACCGGCGGCGGTGACTGACGCTGCGGGTCGGCTGGACAATCGAGCGCGGAACTGCTCCTTGCTGCCTCATGAAACGGATCGTGTGGGGAGTGGGGCTCGGAGCACTCCTGCTCGCCGGGCGTGTGGACGCGGTCGCCCGGGCGACGGCGCAGAGCGGGGTGGGACTCTACCTGACGTACTGCGCCCCCTGTCACGGCCCGACCGGCCGGGGCGACGGCCCCGAGGCCGCGATCTTCACCCCGCGCCCGCGAAACCTGCGCGACGGCCTGCTCGATCGCTACGACACGCCAACGCTGGCGCGCACCGTCCGCGACGGCGCCGCGCTTCCCCTCGCCCTCGATCCGCCGGCACTCGAGCGACGCGGCGACGAGGTCGAGGCGATCGTCGGCTGGATCACGAAGCTGCCCGACGTGAACTGGGACCGGGTGTGGCACGGGCAGGACGTCTTCATCGACCGCTGCACGGGCTGCCACGGCGCCTTCGGTCGGCCCGATCCGACGTTGCCCGCGAAGCCGGTCGCGCCTCCCCGGGACCTCTCGGACCCCAAGTTTCAGGCGAGCATTACGGACGCCGACCTGTTGTCCGCCGTGCGCCACGGCCGCAAGGGCATGGCGCCCGTCAAGGGCCTCGAGCGAGAGGACGACGCGCGCGCGCTACTCGCATACGTCCGGACGCTCTCCCCGGGCTACATCCTCTACACGCGCTACTGCGCGAGCTGCCATGGCGAGGACGGCAAGGGCGGCGACCTCGTCGATCCGGGCCTCGTCCCGTCCATCGCCTTCGACCGCGACTACGTCCGCACCCATGACCCCGAGCGGCTACGGGCCAAGGTGTGGCACATGCTCGCGGGCCAGCGCCCCGCGATGCCTCACTTCCGCGTGCGTCTGAACGAGGGTCAGGCGCGCGCGATCGTCGAGTATCTCAAGAAGACGAAGTGAGGCGGGCTACATGCTCGCCTGGACGTCGGGGTCCGTGCCGCGGCCGAAGCGGTCGCCGAAGAGGATGCCGACCTTGCGGTACTTGTCCTCGGTCCGCTCGGTGATGAGCCCGAGGCGCGCCAAGTTCGGCACCACGGTGTGCATGAAGACCTCGCTGTTGACCTCGGCCCACCGCTCCATGTCGAGGACCATCTGCACGACGTTCTGCGGGTCGAGGCCGTAGCGGGGTGCGAGGTCGTTCAGCATGTCGAGCTGCTGGTTGGCGTTCAGCGTCTCGAGCACGCTGAAGGCGAAGTCCTCCATCTCGGCCATCTCCTCCGGCGTCGCCTCGCGCACCGTGCGACGCATCGTCAGGATGCCGAAGGCGGCGTGACGCGCCTCGTCCTGCTTGACGCGCCGGATGACGTTGGAGAGGAGCGGGTTGGTCGAGCCCTTCTGGATCAGGTCGAAGATGCCGACCGCCATGCCCTCGAACAGGCACTGCATGCCGAGCGTCTTCGTCTTCCAGGTGGGCGCGGCGAGGAGCTTGTCGAGCAGGACTTTCAGGGTTCCCCCGATTGGGTAGATCGTGCCGATCTTGCGCTGGAGGAACTTGGAGATCACCTCGACGTGCCGCGCCTCGTCGGCGACCTGCGAGGCGGCGTAGTACTTGGCGTCGAGCGTGGGGCAGGAGTTGGTGAGCTGGCCGCAGAGCTGGAGCGCGGCCTGCTCGCCGTGGAGGAGCTGCGAGAAGGTCCAGGCGAACTCGTCGAAGGACGCGCGCCGGCAGGTCTCGTCGTCGGCGCCGACGTGGGCGAGGATGGACGGCAGGAGCTGGAGGTCGGTCTTGGGGAGGAACCACTCGTCGCGCGGAAAGGGAGTCGTCCAGTCGATGTCGGTCTCCGCGTTCCACTGGCCGAGCTTGCCCTTCTCGTAGAGGGCGCGGAGCTCCTCGACCTCGCTGGCATAGTTCCAGGTCCAGTGGAGGTCGACCGGCACGTCGACGTCGATCTCGCCGCGCAGCGCCTCGAGCTTCTTCTCGTCGATCTCGACGATCTCGAAGTCGCCGATCTTCTTCCGGTAGTCCGCGAGGATCTTCTCCATGAAGGTCTCCCGTGTCAGCGTGTGGGCCGCACGACCAAGCCGAAGCGAAGCAGGTCGCGCAGCTCGCGTTTGCGGCGGCGCACCTCGGCGCCGTCGAAGATGTCCTTGCCGAGAACCTCGGCGCCGAACTCTCCCGACGCGAAGGGGAAGACGGCGACGCCGACCAGCGTCAGGAGGAAGTGCGGCACGTGGGCGGCGCGGAAGCGGCCGGTGCCCATGCCCTCGCGCAGGAGGCCGCCGACGGCCGCCATCATGCTCGCGATGGCGCGGTGGGCCTCTTGTTCCTCCGGCATGTTGCCCGCCAGCTCGTCGTCCTCGAACAGCGAGCGGAGCAGCAAGCGAGCGTAGGTCGGGTTGGCGGCGAGGAGGTCGACCAGCTCGTCGCACCACCGCTCCAAGCGGGCGAGCGGATCGCCGCCGGCGGCGAGCGAGCGCATGAGCCGCTCCTCGATGCGCGCGAGGATGCGCGCCGCGGCGGCGGCGTAGAGCTGGGGCTTGCTCCGGAAGTGATGGAAGAGCGACGACTTGCCGAGCCCGACGGTCTCCGCGATCTCCGCCAGCCCGACGCCGGCGTAGCCGCGCTTGGCGAACAGATGCTCGGCGGCGTCGAGGATCTTGTCGCGCGAGCTCTGCTCTGCGGCTGCGGTGATCGTGCTCAGGGAATCCGCTCCCGTCCGACCGGTCGGTCGGGTCCACCATTCCGCTCGGTCGGGCGCGGTGTCAAGCGGGGCTGGCGTTCGGATGGCACAATGTTCATAAGACCGTCCGGATGGAGGGGCGCGTCTGCGTGGTGACGGGGGCCAGCTCGGGGATCGGCCGGGAGACGGCCGCCGCCCTCGCCCGCCGGGGCGCGAGGGTGGTGCTGGTCTGCCGCGACCCGCAGCGCGGCGAGGAGACCCGGGCCGCGCTCATGGCCGCCACCAAGAACCCGAACATCGACGTGGTGCTGGCCGACCTGGGGTCGCAAGCGGCGATCCGCAAGCTCGCCGCCGCGCTGCTCGGCCACTACCCGCGCATCCAGGTCCTGATCAACAACGCCGGCGTCCTGCACCTCCGGCGCACGACGACGGTGGACGGCGTCGAGACCGTCTTCGCCGTGAACCACCTGGCGTACTTCCTGCTCACCAACCTGCTGCTCGATCGCCTGATGGCGAGCGCGCCGGCGCGCGTCGTGAACGTCTCGTCCGACCTCCACCGGTGGAGCCGCATGAGCTGGGACGACCTCGGCGGCGAGAAGCGCTACCATCCGATGCGGGTGTACGGGCAATCGAAGCTGGCGAACCTGCTCTTCACCTACGAGCTGGCCCGCCGGCTCACCGGCACGGGCGTGACGGTCAACGCCGTGCACCCCGGAGCGGTCGCGACCCGCCTCGGCCACAACAACGGCCGGATCGCGGCGCTGCTCGCGAGGGTGCTCGCGCCCGTGCTCCGCTCGCCCGCCAAAGGCGCCGAGGCGTCCCTCTACGCCGCGGTGGCGCCCGGGCTGGACGGCGTGAGCGGCAAGTACTTCGTCAACTGCAAGGAGCGGCGCTCCTCGAAGGAGTCGTACGACACCGAGGCGGCGCGCCGGCTGTGGGAGCTGAGCGCGCGCATGACCGGGCTCGCGTGACCGCCCGGCACGCGCGCTTCGCGGGCGCACACGGCGTCGCGCTCGCCGGCGACGCACACGGCGACCCGGCCGCGCCGCCCGTCGTCCTCCTCCACGGCGGCGGACAGACCCGGCACGCCTGGGGCGGCACGGCGACGGCGCTCGCGCGCCGCGGCTGGTACGCGGTCGCGCTCGACCTCCGCGGCCACGGCGAGAGCGCGTGGGCGCCGGACGGCGACTACACGCTCGACGCCTTCGTGGGCGACCTGCGCGCCGTGGCGGCGACGTTCGCGCGGCGTCCCGCCGTCGTCGGCGCGTCGCTCGGCGGCTTCGCGGCGCTGGTGGGGGAGGGCGAGGCGCCCGGCGAGGTCGCGGCCGCGATCGTCCTCGTCGACATCGCGCCGCGCGTGCAGACCGCGGGCGTCGAGCGCATCGTCGCCTTCATGACCGCCAGCCCCGACGGCTTCGCGACCCTCGAGGAGGCGGCGGACGCGGTCGCCGGCTACGTCCACCACCGCCCGCGGCCGAAGGACCTGGCCGGGTTGAAGAAGAACCTCCGCCTCGGCGACGACGGCCGCTACCGCTGGCACTGGGACCCGCGCATGATGAGAGGTGACAAGCGCATCAACGCGCGCAGCGACCCCGACCGGCTGGAGAACGCGGCGCGCGCGCTCCGCGTCCCGACCCTCCTCGTCCGCGGCCGCATGAGCGACGTGGTGAGCGAGGAGGACGCGCGTGCCTTCCTCGCCGTCGCGCCGCACGCGCGCTACGTCGACGTGTCGGGCGCGGGTCACATGGTCGCGGGGGACCGCAACGACCGCTTCACCGACGCGGTCGTCGACTTCCTCGCCGGGGTGCGCGTCTGACCATCCGCTTCGCCCGGCCGGAGGACGCGGAGATGATCCACCGCTTCGTCGTCGGCCTCGCGGTCTACGAGCGCGAGCCCGACGCGGTCGAGGTGACACCCGCGACGCTCCGCGCGCAGCTCGCCGGCCCGCGGCCACCCTTCGAGTGCCTGCTCGCCGAGGTGGACGGTGTCGCCGTCGGCTTCGCGCTCTTCTTCTCCACCTACTCGACGTGGCGCGGCCGCACCGGCCTTCACCTGGAGGACCTCTTCGTCGACGAGGCCCACCGCCGCCGGGGCGTCGGCCGGGCGCTCGTCGGGCGGCTCGCCGCGCTCGCGCGCGAGCGCGGGTGCGCGCGCCTCGAGCTCGCCGTGCTCGACTGGAACGCGCCCGCGATCGCCTTCTACCGCGCGCTCGGCGCCGTCCCGCTGGAGGAGTGGACGACGTACCGCATCGACGGCGCGGCGCTGCAAGCTCTGGCGTCGAAGTAGCCGGAGGTCCGCTTGCGACTCGCGCGGGCCGCGGCCTAAAACGGACGGGTATGCGTCTCGACGACCTGAAGCGCGAGCTGGTCGACATCTGCCACTGCGCGAGCGAGCGCTGGCTCACGGCCGGCTCGGGCGGCAACATCAGCGTCCGCATCCCGGGTACGGACCGCTACCTCTGCACCGCGACCGGGGTGACGTTCCGGGACACCGCGGTCGAGAACGTGGTCGAGATGGACCTCGCCGGCATGCAGCACGGCGCGCGCGACTTCAAGCCCTCGAAGGAGTACCGCTGGCACGCCGGCGTGTTCGCGACCTGTCCCGACGTGCACGGCGTCGTGCACACGCACTCGACCGCCACCATGGCCTTCGGCATCGTCGGCATGACGCCGCCCCACATGACCGGCCAGGCGCGCGTCCACCTGGGGAAGATCCAGATCGTTCCCTACGCCGACGCCGGCTCCGAGAAGCTCCGCGACCTCGTGGTCGACGTCTACCGGAAGGCTCCCGAGACGCGCATCGTGCTGCTCGCCAACCACGGCCTCGCGGCGACGGGTCCGACGCTCCTCGAGGCGTACAACCGCGCCGAGATCGTCGAGGACTCCGCGCTCGCGTACCTTCACTGCCGGATCCTGGGGCGCGAGCCGAAGCTCGACTTCTGAGCCCGGCTCAGCGGTAGACGTCGAGCGGCGGCGGCGCGACGCGCGGGGGCGGCGCCACGCGCGGTGGCGGGGCGACGCGGGGCGGGGGCGCGATCGCCGCGGGCGCCGTCCTCGCGGGGTAGATCACGGACGGCCCCGCCGGTCGTCGCTTCGGCGGCGCACCGCCGCCGTCGCGGAGCGGTCAATACGCGTGCGCGGCGGCGGCTGCGCCGAGGAGCAGCACCAGCGCCAGGATCGAGCGTCCGGCCATCGGTTCAGGCTAGCGACCGGCCCGCCGAGCTTCAAACCGCGACCGCATGCCGGACGCCATGCTTGTCGGCGCCGCGCGCGTCGCCCTATGGGAAGGGATGGACGCGCAACCGACGACCCTCATCACCGGCGCCAGCGGCGCCATCGGCCGCACCTTCGCCGAGACCCTCGGCCGCGAGGGCTGGCGGCTCCGTCTCCTCGACGTGAACGCCGGCGCGCTCGCCGAAACCGCCGCCGCGCTCGGGGGCGACGTCCGCACCGCCGTCGCCGACGTGAGCGACCGCGCGGCGCTCGAGGCGGCGGTGGCGGGCTTGCTCGGCGCCGACGGACGTCTCGCGCTCCTGGTAAGCTGCGCCGCGGTCCTCGGTCCCGGCACCTGGGCGACGCAGCCGGCCGACGCCTTCGAGCGTGTGCTCCGCGTCGACTTCCTCGGCACGGCGAACGTGATTCGCGCCTGTCTGCCCGCGCTCCGGCGCGCGCGCGGGCAGGCCGTGCTCCTCGCCTCGACGGCGGCCGTGCACGGCTGGCCGGGGCTGGCGGCGTACTCGGCCGCCAAGTTCGCGGTCGTCGGCTACTCCGAGGGGATCCGCGCCGAGCTGGCGACGGACGGCGTCGGCGTGACGACCGTCTTTCCGCTCCTCATCGACACGCCGCTCCTCCAGGGCGCCGACATCCCGCCCATCCTCCGTCGCGGGCGGCGCCTGCCGCCCGACGCCGTCGTCCGGAAGGTGCTGCGCGCGGCTCGGCGGCGGCGCGCCCGCGTCTACGTGCCGGGCAGCGTGCGCGTGCTGCAGGCGCTCCACGGCCTCGCCCCGTCGCTGCTCGACTGGTACGGCAAGCGCTTCGGCCTCGAGCGCCGCTGAGATCTCCGCCGGCGTTTCGCGCCGGCCGTTGACACGGCGCGCACCGCCGCCCTACACCTGCGGCCGTGGACCTCAGCCTCTCCCCCGAGCACGAGAAGTTCCGTCGCGGGCTGCGGGCGTGGCTCGCCACCAACCTGCCCCGGCCGTGGCGCGACGAGTTGCGCGACCCGCAGCACACCGAGGACAGCTTGATCGAGCTGCGCCGCGGTTGGCAGCGGAAGCTCTACGAAGCCGGCTACCTCGGCATGGACTGGCCCGCGCAGTGGGGTGGCCGCGGCGCCACCGCGGTCGAGAAGGCGATCTTCGAGGAGGAGCTGGCGCGTGCCGACGCGCCGTTGATCCTCAACATCCTGGGCATCGGCCTCCTCGGGCCCGCGCTCATCCACCACGGCACCGAGGCGCAGCGCCGCCGCTTCATCCCGCCCATGCTCTCGGGCGAGGAGATCTGGTGCCAGGGCTTCAGCGAGCCGGGCGCCGGCAGCGACCTCGCGTCGCTCCGCGCGACGGCCGCCGTGGACGGCGATCACTTCGTGCTGAACGGGCAGAAGATCTGGACGACGTTCGGCCCCTGGGCCGACTGGATCTTCGTGCTCGCGCGGACGGACGCGAAGGACCGCTACGGCGGCATCTCCTTCATCCTCACCAAGCTCGACACGCCGGGGATCACCGTGCGCCGGCTCCGCCAGATCACGGGCGAGAGCGAGTTCGGCGAGGTGTTCTTCGAGGACGCGCGCGTGCCGCGCGAGAATCTCGTCGGCAAGGTCGGCGAAGGCTGGCGGATCGCGATGACGGTGCTCGGCTACGAGCGCGGCGCCGTGGCGCTGGCGTACTCCGCGCGCTACGCGCGCGACCTCGCCCAGCTTGCCGCCGCCTGCCGCGAGCTGGGGCGGATGAGCGCGGCGGTGCGCGAGAAGCTCGCGCGGCTCCTGGTCGACAACGAGGTCATGCGCGCCAACGGTATCCGCACGCTCGCCAACCTGGCCGCCGGCCGCGTGCCCGGGCCCGAGTCGTCGATCGAGAAGATCTACTGGAGCGAGTTCGACAAGCGCTTCCGCGAGACGGCGCTCGACATCCTGGGGCCCGGCGGGCAGCTGCTGCGGACGGCGCCCGGCGCGCGCACCGACGTCGACTGGGCGCGCGAGTTCCTCTGGACCCGCGCCGGCACGATCTACTCCGGCTCCTCCGAGGTGCAGCGCAACATCATCGCCAAGCGCGTCCTCAACCTCCCGCAGGACGCGCGGTGAGGTTCGACCTCTCCGACGACCAGGAGCTGCTCCGCCGCTCGACCCGTGACTACTTCGCGGCCGAGTGGCCGCTCGAGAAGAGCCGCAAGGTCATGGAGCACGACCCGCGCGGCTTCGACCGCGCGGAGTGGCGGAAGCTCGCTGAGATGGGCTACCTGGGGCTGGTCGCGCCGGCGACGGCGGGCGGGCAGGGCCTGGGGGCGATCGAGCTCGCGATCGTGTGCGAGGAGATCGGCCGCGCGTGCGTCCCCGGTCCCTTCCTCGACGCCACCCTCGCCGGCGCGCTGCTCGCTGCCGGGGGCGGGCAGGACGCGCTCCTCGCGGACCTGGTCGCCGGCCGCCGGCTGGTCACCGTCGCGCGCGAGGACGCCGTCTTCGCCGGCGAGCGGCACGACACGACGCGCTTCACCGGCGGTCGCGTCCGGGGCCGGAAGTTCTTCGTGCCCTACGCCGCCGCGGCGGACGCGCTCCTGGTGACGACGCCCGAGGGCGTCGTGGTGGTGGAGGGACCGGTCGACGCCGTCGCCGCGCCGACGCTCGACCTCGCGCAGCGCTTCGCCGAGGTCGCGCTCGATCATCCGGCGACGCTGCTCGGCTCCGCGGCGCTCCTCGACGGCGTCGACCGCCTAGCCGCCGTCGGCGCCGGGGGCCAGCTCCTCGGCATCATGAGCCGGCTGCTCGAGATGACGGTCGAGTACGTGCAGACGCGCCAGGCCTTCGGCCGCCCGATCGGCAGCTTCCAGGCCCTCCAGCACCGCCTCGCCGACATGCTGCTGCGGACCGAGTCGGCGCGCTCGGCGGTCTACCGGGCGGCGTGGTGCCTGGCGACGGACGATCCCGACACGCGGCTCGCCTGCGCGGCCGCGAAGGCCTACGCCGGCGACGCCTCGCGCCAGGTGTGCGGCGAGACGATCCAGATGCACGGCGGCATCGGCTTCACCTGGGAGCTCGACGTCCACCTCTACTTCAAGCGCGCCAAGACCCTCGAGCAGCACTATGGCGGGACCGAGGTCCAGCTCGAGCGGGCCCTCGCGGCCGCCGGGTTCTGAGCGGACCCTGCCGCCGGCGCTCAGCTCCCCTTCGCCTTGAAGAGCGTCGCGGTGTTCTTCTTCGGCGCGCCGAACGTGCCCGCGAAGCAGGCGCCGGCGCCCGCCTCCAGCTCAGCGGTGACGGGCGCGGTGAGGCCGAGCTTCGACAGGTGCAGGTTCGGCCCCTTGCCGGCCACCGTCGCGGACGCCTTGCCCGCCTTGCCGGCCTTCAGGACGAGGCCCGTGAGCCCGTCGGAGGCGGCGCCCTTGTCGCGGTAGCGGAAGCCGCTGCCCTTCGCCGTCCAGCTTCCGCCGTGCGGCGCGCCGGCGCGCAGCACGAGGCGATCCGTGCCGCCGGCGCGGTCGAAGACGCAGAAGGCGTAGTCGGTGGCACCCGGAGGGTTGCCGAGATCGGTCGTCTGCGTCAGCGCGCCCTTCATCCACCCGAAGGCGACCCGGTCCTTCTTGTCGGGCGACTTGTCGACGAGCGTTAGCGAGGCCTGCTTCGCCTTCGTCGGGTGCCGGCAGTCCAGCCGCGGCTTCGCCACGCAGCCGGCGGTGGTGTCGCACTGCTCGCACGCCTGGCAAATCACGACCCGGCATGCGGCGTCGCAGCAGGCGCCGTCGACGCGGTCGCCGTCGTCGCACTCCTCGCCCGCGCCCACGACGCCGTCGCCGCACGGGTCGGCGAAGCGCCGGGCGAAGACGCCCTGGTTGCTCCCGTCCTGGCCGTAGCTGTTCCAGACCACGACGAAGTCGCCGTCCTTGTCGCTCGCGACGGCGGGCGTGTAGCCCTGGTTGCCGGGCGTGTAGGTGTTCACCTGGAACTCCGTGCCGTGCCGCGCCCCGGTGCGGTCGAAGCGCTGCGCGAACACGCCGCGCGCGCTCCCGTCCTGCCCGACGCTCGACCAGGCGACGACGAAGTTCCCGAGCGCGTCGGAGGCCACCGTGGAGTACTCCTGCTCGCCGCCGGTGTGAGTGTTCACCTGGAACTCGGATCCGACCCGGCTGCCGTCCGCCGCGAAACGCTGCGCGAAGATGCCGGGCCCGCTGCCGTCCTGATCGACGCTCGACCAGGTGACGACGACGTTCCCGTCCCGGTCCGCGGCGACCGCCGGAAAGAACTGGTCCTTCGTGGTGTAGCTGTTGACGACGAACTCGGTGCCGGCGGGGAGTCCGCTGCTCGCGTAGCGCCTTGCCGCGACGCCGTTGTAGCTCCCGTCGACGCCCTGGCTGCGCCAGACCACGACGAAGTTGCCGGCGGGATCGACCGCGACGCTCGCCTCCTGCTGGAAGCTCGTGGTGTAGGTGTTCACCTGGAACTCGGTGCCGAGCGGGTTGCCGGTCGGCGTGAAGCGCTGCCCGAAGACGCCGCTCGCGTCGCCGTCCTGCTGCAGGCTCTGCCAGACGACGACGAAGCCGCCGGCCGCGTCGACTCCCACCGACGGGTAGAGCTGGTCGTTGGTGGTGGTGGTGTTCACCTGGAACTCGGTGCCGCGCGGCGCGCCGGCGGCGTCGAAGCGCCGGCCGAAGACGCCGTGGCCGTCGCCGTCCTGCCCGTTCTGGCTCTCCCACACGACGTCGAAGGCGCCGCTCGCCTCGCACCCGACCGCGCCGACGCGCTGGCTTCCGGTCGTGAACGCGTTCACCTGGAACTCGCTTCCCTGCGCGACGCCGGCGCGGTCGTAGCGCTGCCCGAAGACGCCGAAGGCGCCACCGTCCTCGAGGGCGCCGTCCCACACCACGACCGTGTCCCCGGCCGCGTCCCGGCAGACCGCGCCGGGGTGCGCGAGCTGGATGTCGGTCGTGTACGTGTTCACCTGGAAATCGGGGCCGCTGGGGACGATCTCAGCGCCCGCCGCTCGCGCCGGGGCGACGAAGGCGAGTCCGACGCACCACGCTGCCCGCCACCCCGACCGCATCCGAGGGGAAAGATAGCAGCTTCGTCGCGCGCCCGCGACCGACGTCACCCGTCCGGCAGCAGGTCGGCGAAGTGGAAGCCGTCGCGCGCGACCACGTCGCCCAGGCGGACGGCGATCGGCGCCGCGAACATGGGGCCCGCGTGGCAGAAGGTGTGGAACTCGCCCCGCTCGCCGCACGGGTCGACGGTCGCCGGCAGCTCGTCGAGGAGCGCGGCGTCGAAGCGGCGGCCGACGAAGCGCGGGTCGAGCTGCGCCGGGTCGACGCAGGTGAGCGTCGCGGCGAGCCCGCCGGCAAGCATGTCGCGCGCCAGACGGTCCGTCGGGCGCCCCCAGAGCGGGAAGAGCGGCTCGACGCCGGTGGCGGCGAGCGTCCGGATGCGGTAGGCGCGCACGTCGTCCAGGAAGAGATCGCCGAAGGCGATCGCCGTGACGCCGTCGGCTCGCGCCCGCGCCACCGCCGCCGCCATGCGCCGCTCGTACTCGACGTTGGGGCAGGGCGAGGGGATCGGCACCGACCGGAGCGGCAGCCCGGCGGCGCGCGCCTGGGCGTCGAGCAGCTCGCGCCGCACGGCGTGCATCGCGACGCGATCGACGGCTTCGTTGACGGTGGTGAGGAGCCCGACCACCTCGACGTCGCCGCGCTCCCGCAGCACGTGCAGCGTCCAGGCGCTGTCCTTGCCGCTGCTCCACGCGAGCAGCGCGCGCGGACGCGTCACGGCCTCTCGACGATCATCGCGACCGCCTCGCCGCCGCCGAGGCAGAGCGTGGCGAGCCCGCGTCGCAGATTCCGCTGCTCGAGTGCCGCGAGGAGCGTCACGAGCACCCGCGCGCCGCTGGCGCCGATCGGGTGGCCGAGGGCGATCGCCCCGCCGTGGACGTTGACGCGCGCCGGGTCGAGGTCGAGGGCGCGGACGGCGGCGAGCACCACGACGGCGAACGCCTCGTTGATCTCGAACAGGTCGACGTCGGAGGTGCCGAGCCCCGCGCGCTCGAGGACCTTCCGCACGGCGTCGATGGGCGCGATGGGAAACTCGGCCGGGGCGCGGCCGGCGGCGCACGCGGCGACGATGCGCGCGCGCGGCGCGAGGCCGTGGCGCTTCACCGCGTCCGCGCTCGCGACCACCACCGCGGCGGCGCCGTCGGCGAGGGTCGAGGCGTTGGCGGCGGTGATCGTGCCGTCGGTCTCGAAGCTCGGCTTGAGGCTCGGGATGCGGGCGAAGTCGACGCGCGCGGGCTCCTCGTCGGTGTCGACGGCGGCGGCGCCGGCACGTCCCGGGACGGCGACCGCCACGATCTCGTTTGCGAAGCGCCCGCCGGCGATCGCCGCCTGGGCGCGGCGGTAGCTCTCCGCCGCCCACTCGTCCTGCGCCGCGCGCGAGATGCCGGCGTCGCGTGCGCAGCGCTCGGCGGCGCGGCCCATGTGGAAGTCGTGGTAGGGATCCCAGAGGCCGTCGAGGATCATGGCGTCGAGCAGCGGGCCGGGTCCGAGCCGGTGCCCTTGACGCGCCCGCGGCAGGAGGTAGGGCGCGCGGGTCATGCTCTCCATCCCCCCCGCGGCGACCACCTCCGCGTCGCCGAGACGGATGGCCTGCGCCCCCAGCATGACCGCCATCAGGCCCGAGCCGCACACCTTGTTGACGGTGAGCGCGCCGTGCGTGCGCGGGATGCCGGCGCCGAGCCCCGCCTGGCGCGCCGGCGCCTGCCCCAGGCCGGCGGCGATGACGTTGCCCATGACGACCTGCTCGACGGCGTCGGCGGGGACGCGGGCGCGCTCGACCGCGGCGCGCACCGCGACCGCGCCCAGCTCCGGCGCGGCGAGCGCGGCGAGCGCGCCGCCGAAGCTGCCGATCGGCGTCCGGGCCACGCCGACGACGTACGCTTCCCGCATGCGCGATCCTTTGCCCGCTTCCCCCACGTGCCGCAAGTGCAGTATATGCGGGCGACCCGATGCCGAGCGCGCCTTCGAGCGCCCGTCCCCGCGCGGCCTACGCGCGGGCCATTCTGTGGTTCACGCTCGGCAATGCCGCGCTGCTGCTCGCCGACGGCTACGGCTACCTCGTCGCCCAGCCACCACGCACGGTCACGGGGTGGCTCTTCGCGCCCGCGGCACTGGCGGCGCAGCTCGCGGGTGGCGCGCTGGCGCTCGGCCTCTACCTCGACCGCAAGATCTACGCCCTCTTCCGCTATCACGTGAACGGCCTCGTGCTCGGCCTGGTGACGACGCGCGCGGGCTGGGAGTCGATGCAGATCGGCGACGCGGAGGTGGCGCTCGCGGTCGCGCTCGCGGTCGGCTTGCTGGCCGCCGAGCTGCTCGCCTACCGCCTGCTGCTGCGCCGCTTCCTCGCCGCCCCCCGCGTCGTGGCGGAGCGCACGGGGCCGGTGCTCCTCCGGCGCCTCCTCGAGCTGGGCCATCGGATCCGGGTCCTGTCGAGCACCCCGCTCGAGTACGCGGAGTTCCGGCGCACCGTCTTCGTCGACGTGCCCGACGCGATCCGCGACCGCGTCCCGGGCTCCGTCGTCGAGCGCGACCGCGCGCTCGCCGACGACGTCGCGTCGTTCGCCACCGACGCGGACGACGCGCGCCCCTTCTTCGCCTTTCTACTTCCTCGACTCGACGCACGCGCCCTACGATTTCCCGCCCCAGTTCCTGCGCTACGAGCCGTCCGCCGGCCCCTTCCTCTACCGCGAGGTCGCACCCGAGCGGCGCGTCGAGTTCTTCAACCGCTATCGCAACGCGGTCTCCTACGACGATCACCTGGTGGGCGACGTGCTGCGGCGGCTGGAGGCGGGTGGCCGGCTCGACGACACCGTGATCCTCGTCACCGGCGACCACGGGGAGGAGTGCTACGAGCACGGCCACTGGGGGCACAACGCCGCGTTCACCCCCGAGCAGATCCGCGTCCCGCTCGTCCTGCACGTGCCCGGGCTCGCGCCGGCGGCGCACGACGCGCTCACCGGGCACCAGGACCTCGCCGCCACCTTCCTCGAGATGCTCGGGGTCGAGAACCCGCCCGCCGACTACAGCCAGGGACGGTCGCTGCTCGGCCCGACCGCCGACCTCTTCCAGGTGAGCTGCGGCTGGAACCAGTGCGCGCTGGTGGACGGCGCGGGCCTGGTCGTGTTCGGCACCGAGCCGTACAACGCGCGCGGCCTCGACGTGCTCGACCCCGACTACCGCGAGGTCGCCGACCCGGCCCGCGCGCTCCGCGAGCGCTCGCTCGCGCTCAGGAGCCTGATGGCCGAGATGAGCGCGTTCCTGCGCTGAGCTCGTGCACCGCGTCCACCAGGACGCGGACGTGGTCGAGCGGCGTGGGCGGCAGGATGCCGTGCCCGAGGTTGAAGACGTGCCCCGGCCGTCCCGCCGCCTCGGCGAGCACGCGGGCCGCCTGGGCGCGGATCACGTCGGGGGGTGCGAGGAGCACGGCGGGGTCGAGGTTGCCCTGCACCGCGACGTCGCCGAGGCGCGCCCACGCCGCGTCGAGCCCGATCCGCCAGTCGAGGCCGATCACGTCGCCGCCCGCCTCCCGCATCGCCTCGAGCAGCGCCGCCGTCTGCGTGCCGAAGTGGATCACCGGTGTGCCCGGCGTGATGCCGGCGATCAGGCGGCGCGTGTGGGGCAGCACGAAGGCGCGGTAGTCGGCGGGCGAGCACACGCCGACCCAGCTGTCGAAGAGCTGCACCGCCTGCGCGCCGGCCGCGATCTGCCCGTTCACGTACGGCACGAGGGTCGCGACCAGGCGCTCCATCAACGCCGCCCACGCGCCCGGGTCGCGGTACATGAGGGTCTTGGTGTGGAGGTGGCTCCGCGAACCCTCGCCCTCGATCAGGTACGAGGCCAGGGTGAAGGGCGCGGCCGCGAAGCCGACCAGCGGCACGTCGGCGGGCAGGGCGGCGCGGCTCCGGCGAACCGCCTCGAAGACGTACGCCAGCGACTCGGCCGGGTCGGCGTCGAGGACGCGGTCGACGTCGGCCGGACGGCGGATGGGCCGCTCGATCACCGGTCCCTCGCCGCGCGTGTAGCGGACGGGGAAGCCGAGCGGCTCGGCGACGACTAGCAGGTCGGAGAAGAGGATGGCGGCGTCGACCCCGAGGCGCTCGACGGCGTTGACCGTCACCTCGGCGGCGAGGTCCGGCCGCCGGCAGAGCGCCAGGAAGTCCACCTGCTCGCGGAGCGCCCGGTACTCCTTCATGTAGCGGCCCGCCTGACGCATGAGCCAGACGGGCGTCGTGGGCACGGGCTCGCGCCGGCAGGCGCGGAGGAAGAGGCTCTGCTCGAGCCGGGTCCGGGCGGCGGCGGCGTCGGCGAGCACGGGCGCCGGCTCGACCACGAGTGCGCGCTTCGCGGCCAGCACGTCTCGCGCGCGCTCCGCGGCCGCGCGCACGAGGTGCCCCATCTTTGGGTGCTCCGGCTCGCCGTCCACGGGCAGACCGAACTCGCGCAGCATCTCGCTGGTCGTCGGGCCGACGGAGAAGACGGCGACGCGACCGAGCGCGCGGCGGAGCGCGCGCCCGCGCCCGTCGCGCTCGGCGATCTGCATCAGGTGGCTCACCTGTGCGGCGTTGGTGAACAACACGACGTCGGCGCGACCGTCGACCAGCGCGCCGACGGCGTCGGCGAGGGGTGCCGTGTCCTCGGGCAGCGCCCACTGGTAGACCGGCACGCGCGTCACGACGGCGCCGCGCTCGGCGAGCCCGTCGTAGAGCGCTTCGTTCGGCATGCCGTACTCCTGCACGGCGACGCGTCGGCCCTCGACCGGCACGCGCTCGTCGAGCAGCCGCAGCAGCTCGCGCCACGTGTTCGGCTCGGCGACGACGTGCGTCGGCGTGAGCCCCAGCTCGGCGAGCGCGCGCACCGGCTTGGGACCGCGGGCCACCAGCACCGTGCGGCCGAGCGCTTCGACGACCCGGTCGCGTCGCTCTTCCAGCGCGCGCACGAGCTGCCGGGTGCCGACGCCGGTCAAGAGCACGACGACGTCCACCTCCCCGGCGAGCAGCCGCTCGCCGAAGGCGAGGACCTCGGCGCGCGGGGCGCGCGGCACCTCCCGCAGCGCGGGCGCCACCAGCGGCTCGCCGCCCTGGCGGGTGATGAGGCTCGCCATCTCGGCCGTCATCCGGCTCTCGAACGCGACGACGCGCAGGCCGGCGAGGCCCCTTCGCTCTGGCTCCGGAGTCAGCGTGGCGACGACTACGGCCGGCGGTGCCGCCCGTCAAGGCGCCGGCCGGGCGGCTCGACGCTCAGGCGAGGTCGGGCGGGGTGACGCGCGCGATCCAGCCGCGGTAGTCGCCCTCGTAGCCGACGGCCTGCTGTCGCGCGCGGACGCGCGCGAGCAGGCGGTCGAGGGCGTCGGGCGCGAGCGGCGGCCGGCCGCGGACCCAGGTCGCGACCTTCGTCGCGGCACTGCGTGCGGCCTCGGCAGCCGGGTCGGGGGGTGTCGGCTCGGCGGCCTGGTCGCCGTCGAGGCCGAGGAACCGCTCGACGAGATGGCCGGTCACCTCGATGCTGTGGCGGCGCGACTCGGCGATGTTGCCCTTGCCCGTGACCACGTTGCCGGTGCTGAACACGGTGTCGTAGCCCTCGAGGCGGCCAAGGTGCGGGTCGAGCCAGCGGTAGAGCACTCCGTCCTGCGCGATGCCGGGCATCTCCTCGGGGATGCTGCCGATCGAGCTCACGACGAGCGGCGCGCGCACGTCCTCGAACTCGCCCGGCGTCGGTACCGCGCGCCCCCCCTCGACGCGCGTGCGCTGGAAGCGGAGCCCGACGAGCCGGTCGCCTTCCGTGAGGAGCCCCACCGGCACCATCTGGGGGCGGACGCGGAAGGAGTACTTCTGCATCGCCTTCTCGAGGATCTTCCGCCGCACCGACTCGAACTTCGCGCGGCGCGCGTCGTCGGCGCCTTCGGGCGCGTCGGCTAGCGGCATGTCCTCGAGGCGCCGGCGATAGAAGAGCGTCGCGCCGGCGAGCCCGAGTCGCGCCCAGTCGAGGCCGTGCGCGGCGAGCACGGCCGGGATGCCCTCGTGCTCGAGGTGGAGCATGTCCTCGACGATGCCGCGCGCGGCGAGCGCGTGGCGCACGGTCTCGATCTGGAGCGCTTTCAAGACGTCGATCGAGGCGAGACCGCCGCCCACGACGACGGCGCCGTCGGCGACTTCGTAGCGCGGGCCGGCGTAGTCGCGCTCGGTGTAGTGGTTGAACCAGTAGATGAACGGGTTCTGGTAGAGGAGGCCCCGGCCGACGAAGGCGTCGGCGCCCTCGATCGGCAGCGGCCGGTCCCGCCACGCGCCGTGCGCGAGCAGCACCGCCGTGAAGCCCCAGTCGCGCACCAGCTCGCGGAAGTCGACGTCGCGGCCGATCTTGGTGCGCGGCACGAAGTGGACGAGCGGCCGGGCGAGCCTTTCGTTGATGGTCTCGTACTCCTTGCGGCGGAGCTTCACGTGCCAGCGCGGGAGCCCGTCCTCGATCTTGCCGTAGGGACGCGGGTTCTGCTCGAACACGACCGCGACGACGCCGTGCTCCGCGAGGATGCCCGCCGCCTCGGCGCCGGCGGTGGCGCCGCCGACGACGGCGACCACGTGTCGGGAGGCGGGGGAGGGCATCGGAGCGAGAATAGCGGAAAGGGGTCAGCGCGGGGAAACCGGGCGGATCAGGCCCTCCTGGGCCACCGAGACGACGTGCGTGCCATCGCGCGTGAAGAGCCGGCCGGTGACGAACCCCCGGGCGCCGTGGGCCGAGGGGCTCTCCTGGGCGTAGAGGAGCCAGTCGTCGGCGCGGAAGGGGCGGTGGAACCACATGGCGTGATCCAGGCTCGCCATCATGTAGTGGGGGTCGTTCCACGCGATCGCGTGCGGCAGCGTCGCGGTGTCGAGCAGCGTCATGTCGGAGGCGTACGCCACCACGCACTGGTGCAGGACGAGCGAGTCGGGAAGTCGTCCGTTGGTCCGGATCCAGATGAGCTGGTGCGGCGGCCGCTCCACGGGATGGAAGGGGTCGACGAACTCGACCGGGCGCGTCTCGATCGGCCGCGGGCGGCGCATCCAGCGGCGGATCTCGTCGGGCACGCGCTCGAGCAGTGGCTTCACGCGCTCGGCGTAGCTCGGCAGCGTGTCGGGGTCGGGCGCCGCCGGCATCGGCGTCTGGTGCTCTGGCCCGGGCTCGGACGGCTGGAAGGAGGCCGAGAGGTGGAAGATCGCGCGGCCGTGCTGGATGGCGACGACGCGGCGGGTGGTGAAGGTGTGCCCGTCGCGGATGCGGTCGACCTCGTAGAGGATCGGCTTCGCCGGGTCGCCGGGGCGGAGAAAGTAGGCGTGCAGCGAGTGCGCGACGCCGCGCTCGACGGTGCGCCCGGCGGCGACGAGCGCCTGGCCCGCGACCTGCCCGCCGAAGACGCGCTGCCGGTGCTCCTGCGGCGAGCGACCGCGGAAAATGTTCGTCTCCAGCTCCTCGAGGTCGAGCAGTGCGAGCAAGCCTTCGAGCGCGGACGACATGGGGGATCGTTTTCGCACGGCACGCCCGACGTTGCACGCGGGGAGGGTTGCGCTCGCACGCCTTCCGGACTAACCCTCCGCGCACGTCACCATCGAAGGAGGTTCTTCACATGACGATTCGTTCGCGCCTCGCGCTCGCCACCGTCGCCGCCGCCACGCTCCTCCGGGTCGCGCCCGTGCACGCGGCCGCCGACCTCGACTTCCGCGAGTCGCGCCTCCAGCACGTCTGCAAGGGGGGGAACAACGGCGGCAACGTCTGCTGCAACGACGGCGACTGCCCCGGCGGCACGTGCATCGTCGACTACCTCTCGACGAAGAAGATCTCCGGCACGCTCACGCTCGTCATCGACAACGACGTCAGCAACATCGACGGCGGCCGGCTCGCCGGCGTCCAGGTCCGCTCCCTCACCACCATCCTCGAGCTGAAGGGCAAGGGCCCGATCCTGGCGCAGACCTTCCAGAAGCTCGACGGCCAGAACCTCCAGAGCCTGGTGAGCGGCCTCACCGAGGGTCCGACGGACCAGTTCGGCTTCAACTCGAGCGAGGGGCTGCTGGCCGAGAACGCGCAGCCCGGCGGCGCCGGCACGGTCCTCGACGTGAGCTTCCTCTTCTTCCGCAGCGTCGACGACGAGACGTTGAAGGCGATCCGGCTGGAGGTCGGGCTCCCGCCGACGGGGCCCGAGCTGCTCGTCGTGCAGGGGGACAAGGCCAGCCCGGTGCGCTTCGAAAATCACTTCGCGCCAGAGAACGCGGGCGACATCGACTCGCACGACAACGACCCCTTCTCCTCGGTCCTGCGTGCCAAGGTGACGCTGCGCTTCGTGCTGCCGAAGCCGCCGCAGTGCTGAACGCGGCGCCGCTCAGCCGCGCATGCCGGTGGCGGCGGCGGCCGGATGGAGGCTCGCCTCGGCGCTCGGGCGCGCGCGGACACGCTCGAGCCATCCGCCCACGTTCCGCAGCGACGGGTCGAGCGGCTGGCCGACGGACCCGCCGAAGTCGAGCGCGGCGTAGAGGATGATGTCCGCGATCGTGAAGCGGTCGCCGACGATGAAGCGCCGGCCGGCGATCAGCGGGTCGAGCCAACGGAGCTTGTCGCGCACGATCGCCTTGAGACCGTCGGCCGCCTCGGGCAGCACGCGCATCCGCTCGCGGAAGAGCTCCAGACCCTCGGCGTAGCGGAAGCCGTTGTAGAGGTGCTCGGTGATGCCGAGCTCGACGCGACGCTGCCACATGCGGGTCTCCGCCCGCTCCTCGGGCGTCGTCCCGATGAGGGGCGGCGTCGGGTGGCGCTCCTCGAGGTACTCGAAGATCGCCACCGTCTCGCCGATCGTGCGGCCGTCGTCGAGCTCCAGCGCGGGCACCTGCCCGCCCGGGTTCTTCGTCAGGTAGACGCCCCGGCGGTTCTCCGCGCCGAGCAGGTCGACCTGCAGGCTCGGCAGCGTGAGGCCTTTCTCCAGGAGGAACATGCGGAGCGCGCGGGGGTTCGGGCCGAAGGCGTCGTAGACTTTCATGCCGTGCCTCGTAGCACCCCGGCGCCCCCGGCTCCAGATCCTTCTCAAGGCGCGCGGCGTGCAGTAGAGCCTCTCGGTGCTCGACCGTCTGTTCGCGCTCCGCGCCCGCGGCACCGACGTCGCGACCGAGCTGCTCGGCGGCGCCACCACCTTCGTCACGCTCTCCTACGTCGTCGTGGTGCAGCCGGCGGTCATGGCGACGACCGGCATGGACGCCGGCGCGGTCTTCACCGCGACCTGCCTGGCGGCCGCCGCAGCGACGCTCACGATGGGGCTCTGGGCGCGCTACCCCATCGCGGTCGCGCCGGCGATGGGGCACAACTTCTACTTCGCGCTCGTGGTCGCGGGGCCGGTCGCGGCGGGCGGGCTCGGCTACCCGTGGCCGGTCGCGCTCGGCGCCAACTGCCTCGCCGGCGTCGCGTTCCTCGTGCTGTCCCTGGTCGGGTTGCGGGAGCGATTGATCGACGCCATCCCCGACAGTCTCAAGCACGCCATCGCCGCCGGCATCGGGCTCCTGATCGCGTTCGTCGGGCTCCAGTGGGCGGGGCTCGTGCGCCGTGCGCCCGGGACGCTGGTCGCGCTCGGCGACCTGCACCAGCCGGCGGCAGTGGTGGCCGCGGGCGGCATCCTCGTGACCGGCGCGCTCGGCGCGCGCCGCGTGCGCGGCGCGATCCTCCTCGGCACCCTCGCGACGGGCGTGGCGGCCTGGGCGGCGGGGCTCGTGCCGTACCACGGAATCGTCGCCGCGCCGCCCTCGCTCGCGCCGACGTTCGCGCATCTCGACGTCCGCGCCGCGCTCCGGCCCGACCTGGTGCCGGTCGTCTTCGTGCTGTTCTTCCTGGGCCTCTTCGACACGGTCGGCACGCTCGTCGGCATCGCCGAGCAGGCCGGCTTCCTGGTCGACGGCCGGTTGCCGCGGGCGCGCGAGGCGATGGCGACCGACGCGCTCGGCACGATCGTCGGCACGGTGCTCGGCACCTCGACGCTCACGGCGTACGTCGAGAGCGCGGCAGGCGTCGCGGAGGGTGCGCGCACCGGCCTCGCCAACGTCGCGACGGCCGCGCTCCTGGTGGCCGCGCTCTTCTTCGCGCCGCTCGCGCGCATGGCCGGGACGCCGGTCCAGGTCGGCGACGCCACCTGCTACCCGGTCGTCGCACCGGCGCTCGTCATGGTGGGAAGCTTCATGATCCGGGGCGTTGCCCGGCTCCGCTTCGACGACCCGCCGGCCGCGCTCGCTTCGTTCCTCGTGCTCGTCACCATGCCATTCACCTTCTCGATCACCGAGGGCATCGCCTTCGGGTTCATCAGCTACGCCGTCCTCATGCTGGCCGCCGGCCGGGCGCGCGAGGTGCACCCGCTCCTCTGGGCGTTCGCGGTGCTGCTCGCGGCCCGCTACGCGTTCCTCCTGTGAAGGGCGCTCGGCGTTGACGGACGCGGCACGCCGGGCGTAGGGCATGGTCGATCACCAGCGGCCGAGGACGACTAGCCGGGGGCGCGCGCCGCGCGTCAGGACGGCGTGCTGCTGACGCCGACCCGCATCAGAGCGTGGGCACGCCGCGGCGCGGGCGGCCGCGCGGGAAGGCGCGCTCGAGCCGGCACACGTCGTCGGCCGAGAGGCGGAGATCGGCGGCGGCCGCGTTCTCGCGCACGTGCGTGAGGCTCGACGCCTTCGGGATGGTGAACGTCCCCGGCTCGCGGACGAGGAAGGCGAGCGCCACCTGCCGCGGCGTGGCGCCGTGCGCGCGCGCGATGTCGGTCAGGACCCGGCCACTGGGAGTTGACGCCGAGGGGAAGTGCCCGGAGCCGAACGGGCTGTAGCCGACGAGCGCGACCTCCCACTCGTGGCACCAGCGCAGGACGGCGTGCTCGATGGCGCGCTCCTCCAGGTGGTAGAGTACCTGGTTGCAGGCGATCCGCCCCGGCCCCGCGAGCGCCTGCGCTTCTTCCATCTCGTCCACCGCGAAGTTGCTGACGCCCCAGAAGCGGATCTTGCCGTCGCGCACGAGCTGCTCGAAGGCGCGGATGGTCTCTGCGAGCGGATGGCTGCCGGGCCAGTGGAGCAAGTAGAGGTCGAGGCGGTCGGTGCCGAGTCGCCGGAGGCTCGCTTCGCAGGCGCTGAGCGTGGCGGTGAAGCTCGCGTTCCGCGGCAACACCTTCGAGGCGAGGAAGACCTCGTCGCGCCGCCCCGCGATCGCCGCGCCGACCAGCTCTTCGACTCGCCCCGTGCCGTACATCTCCGCCGTGTCCACGTGCGTGAGCCCCAGGTCGAGCCCGACCCGCAGCGCGGCGAGCGCGGCTCGGCGGTCGTCGCGCTCGAGGTTCCACGTGCCCTGGCCGATGACCGGGACGTCGACGTTCGTGGGTCCGAAGGCGCGTCGCGTCACGCTTGGGGGGCGTAGCACGGCGCTCGGTCGGTCGACATCGCGGGTGCGTGGTGTGGACACGACGCGGTCTCGCCGCTACCATCGTCGTGGGTTCCGTGGGTTCCCGACCGAGGCTCACACAGGCCTCGTGCCCGGGGCAGTCACCGGGGGTCGGGGCCGGGGGACGGCATCGGCGGTCGCCTCCCGGCGGCGGGGACTCGGGTCCCGCCTGGTTTCCTCGCCGAGAGAAAGGAGGTGGTCCAGTGACGATATCCCCTACGGTGATCTGTGAGGTGGTGGCCTCCTAGGGCTGATCCATCTTCACGTCACTGGGTCACTCTTCGAGGACCCAGGCACCACCGGACCCCGATGGTTCCCCGCAGTCACCGGCGGGGGCGGCTGCAGGCCGCGATAAGCCATCGGGGTCTTATTTTATCTGGGGGCCCATCCGGTGCTCGCGTCGGGCGCGCGCGGCGCGCACCCGACGCTCCGCTCCTCCGATGCCCCCAGACCCCGTCGGCCAGCTCGGCCGCTCTCGCGGCCGGCCTCCCTTTAAGGAAGGGCGCTCGGGGCTCGGCGCTCGCGCGCGGACGCGCTCGCGGTCGGCTCTCAGTGCTTGCGTGTGGCGGGGTGCGGGAGCGTGTTGCCTTCGACGCGGGGCAGGTCGTCGGTGAGGTGAGCCGGTCGAGCTTCGTCTCGACGCACTGGTGGATGCGCGGCGGGACGCGTGCGGGGTCGTCCAGGGTGGCGATGGCGACGGAGTAGTAGCGGCCGCCTTGGCCCTCGAACCGGAGGTTCGAGCCGCACTCTCCGCAGAAGCAGCGGTTGCCTTCCGGCGAGGAGACGTACGCCTCGGGCGTGCCGCGGATCAGGTGGAAGGCGTCGCCTTCGACCCAGGCGTTGGCGCTGAGCGCCGCACCGGCTCGCCGGCAGCGCGAGCAGTGGCCGTGACGCGCGGAGCGCTCACGCAGCCTCGCGGAGAACGCGGGCCGGTGCGGATTGCTTCTCGATCGGGGACTCGGATCGCCGCGAGAACATCAGGACGGCGACGAAGGCGGCCGCGCCCCAGGTGAGCGGTGCCAGCCAGGCGATGGTTGCGAACATGTTACCTCTCCTTTCCACGAGTGTCTCGGCACTCGTCGCTCTTCTGGTCCATTCCCAGGAGCAACGGGTGTGCCACGCGCGCCGCACCGCTGGACGCGTGGAATTCCGCCCCGACGATGGTCGAGTGCATTCGATTTTGTGCAGGGTGCAGTGTGAAAATGTTGCAGCGGGGCGTGGCATCCCGGCCACAGCGAAGACGCCGCACGCCTCGGTACGGCGGTGGCAAGAATGCCCCGCGGCGCGAGCGTGCGCCGTCAGGCGCGGGCTTCACGCCCGGAAGCATCACCGTCCTGCCGTAGCGGACGGGTTCACTCGTGGCGCGTCGTGATGCCGCCGTCCACCGGGATGACGGCGCCCGTCAGGTACGCCCCGGCGCGCGAGGCGAGATAGATCGCCGTGCCGGCCATGTCCTCGGGTTCGCCGATCCGGCCCAGCGGGCAGGAGCCGACGATCACGTCACGGAAGCGCTCGAGGGTCTCGTGCATCATCTTGCTCTCGAACGGGCCGGGCGCGATCGCGTTCACCGTGATGCCGCTCGAGGCGAGCCGATGGGCGAGGACGCGCGTCAGGTGGTGCACGGCGGCCTTGCTCGACGAGTAGGCGTATGTCTCCAGGGTCGGGACCTGGAGGCCGTCGATCGAGCCGATGTTGATGACGCGCGCCGGGTCGCCCGGGCGGACCGCTTTCTCGAGCAGCGGCAGGAACGCGCGGGTCAAGTGGAAGACGCTCTTCACGTTCGTGGCGAGGACCTTGTCCCACGCCGCGTCCGGGTACTCGCCGAGCGGCGCGCCCCAGTTGGTGCCCGCGTTGTTCACGAGGATGTGGAGCGCGCGCTCGCGCGCGGTGACTGCGTCCGCGAGCTGCCGCGCGCCGCCCTCGGTCGAGAGGTCCGCGGGCACGGAGACGCAGGTGCCGGCGCGCGACAGCTCGGCCGCCACGCGGTCGCATACGTCCGCCTTGCGCGAGGAGATGTAGACCTTGGCGCCCGCCTCGACGAAGCCGCGCGCGATCATGAGCCCGATGCCGCGCGACCCGCCGGTCACCAACGCCGTCTTGCCCGCGATCGAGAAGAGGTCCGTCATGGGCGGCGACCATAGCTGCCAGCGGACCGCGAAGGGAAGGACCTCCGCACGACTCCCCCGCCGGCCGCTTGACTGCCGCGCGCCGACCCTCCTAGCTTCGGCGCGATGGCGACCTTCCGCTTCCCCGCCGGCTTCACGTGGGGCACCGCGACCGCGGCGCACCAGGTCGAGGGCGGCAACTGGAACAACGACTGGTGGATGTGGGAGCACGACCCCGGCTCCCCCTGCCAGGAGCCGAGCGGCGACGCGTGCGACTCGTGGCATCGCTGGCCCGAGGACGTCGGGCTCCTCGCCGACCTCGGCTTCAACGCCTACCGCTTCTCGCTCGAGTGGAGCCGCATCGAGCCCGAGGAGGGCGAGTTCTCCCGCGCGACGCTCGACCACTACCGTCGCATGTGCGCCGCGTGCCTCGAGCGGGGCCTCGAGCCGATCGTCACCTTCCACCACTTCACCACGCCGCGCTGGGTGGTCGCGCGCGGCGGCTGGACGGAGCCCGCGACCGCCGACCGCTTCGCGCGCTTCTGCGCCCGCGCGAGCGAGAGCCTCGGCGACGTGATCGGCCGCGCCTGCACGCTGAACGAGCCCAACATCGTCGCGACGATGGGCTACCTCTACACGATCTTCCCGCCCGGCGCGCGCGACCCCGAGCTGCGCCGGCGCGCCAACGACGTCCTCATCGCCGCGCACCGCATGGCGGTCGAGGCGATCCACGCCGGGCCCGGCACGGCACCCGTGGGGCTCACGCTCGCGATGTCGGACTACCAGGCGCTGCCCGGCGGCGAGGCCGTGCGCGACCTCTACCGGCGCGACATGGAGGACGTCTTCCTCGAGGCGGCGCGCGGTGACGACTTCCTCGGCGTGCAGTGCTACTCGCGCACGCGCTTCGGGCCCGAGGGTATGCTCCACCCCGAGCACGGCGTGCCGGTCACGCAGATGGGCTACGAGTTCTGGCCCGAAGCGCTCGGCGCGACCATCCGGCGCGCCGCCGCCGTGGCTCCGGGCGTGCCGCTCCTGGTCACCGAGAACGGCATCTCGACCGAGCGTGACGCCGAGCGCATCGAGTACGTCGGGCGCGCGCTGCTGAGCGTCATCGACTGCCTGCAGGACGGGCTCGACGTCCGCGGCTACGTCTACTGGAGCCTGCTCGACAACTTCGAATGGGTCCTCGGTTACCGTCCGACCTTCGGGCTGGTGGCCGTCGACCGCACGACGCAAGCGCGCACCGAGAAGCCGAGCGCCCACTGGCTCGGGGCGATCGCGCGGGCGAACGCGCTGACCGTCGGCTGAGGCACTTCCCAAGCAGGCCCGAGAAGGGCTATGGCCCGTAGCATGCGAACCACTGCGATGCTCTCGCTCGTGGCGGCGCTCGCGGCCGCGGTCCCGGCGGCAGCCGCCGGACGCTTCGTCGTCGGCGCCGCCGCGGCCGACATCACGCCGCCCCTCGCCGCGACCGCCGCCTCGAACCCCGCCGACTGCGACGCGAGCGGGACCTTCACCGGCCCGCACCTCTTCTCGCTCGAGGAGCCGTACAAGGACCTGAACGGCAACGGCCGCTACGACGCCAACCCGGAGGACGGCGGCCCCGAGCCGTTCGTCGACTGCCCCACGCCCACCGCGAACGGCGGCGTGCGTCCGCCCGACGCCCGCTGGGACGGCATCTACCTCGACGGCGGCAACGGCCAGAACCGGATCCCGACGCAGGTGCTCGACCCGATCTGGGCGCGCTCGATCGTCGTCGGCAACGGCACGCACAAGATCGCGATCACGGTCGCCGACCAGGAGGGTGTCTTCAAGGAGATATGGGACCTCGTCCGCCAGAAGGTGCACGCCGACGGAGGCTTCGGCCTCGACGAGATGTTCATCAGCTCGACGCACGACGAGTCCGCTCCCGACACGATCGGCATCGGCGGCCCCAATCAGTTCACGTCGGGCGTCGATCCCTTCTACGTCGAGTTCATGGTGGCGCAGACGGCGCGCTCGATCGAGGACGCCGCCCGGAACGCGCGCCCGGCGACGATCCGCTTCGGGCAGATCCATCCCGACGACCTGATCCCGTGCCATTCGTCGTACCCGTTCGTCGCGGACGAGCAGGTGGGGGTCATGCAAGCCCGGGACTCGAAGGGCCGCGTGATCGCGACGCTCATCAACTACGGCATTCACGCCGAGGAGCTGGGCTTCTCCGACGACGACCAGGACCGGCTCCACCTCTCCTCCGACTGGCCGCACTTCGCGCGCCAGGCGCTCGAGCAGCGCTACGGCGGCGTCGCGGTGACGATGGCGGGTCCGGTCGGCTCGGTCGAGATGCCGAAGGTCTTCGACGGCCCCCGCTCCTTCGTTCCCACGGAGACGCACAGCGTGCCGGGCAACGGCGGCTGCCGGACGATCTACGACACCGACGGTACCTTCGCGCCCTACGGCTACACGCTCTCCAACGAGCTGCGCGGCGAGCGCCTCGCGACCTGGGCGGGCCGGGCGCTCGACGCCGGTGCCGAGTCGCGGAGCAACACCATCGCCTTCGCGCGCGAGAGCCTCATCCTCCACCTCGACAACGAGCTCTTCCAGCTCGCCGGCTTGTTCGGCGTCTTCACCTACAAACGGACCTACCTGGGTGACGTCCTCCAGCCGCAAGCCCCGAACGGCGCCGAGACCGGCGACTCGTCGAAGACCGACATCGGCTGGTACACGATCGGCGACGCGCAGTTCGTCACCGCTCCGGGCGAGGTGTTCCCGTTCACCTACGAGCACGACTTCAGCGGCCCGGCCGACCTCGCGATCCCCCAGTTCGGCGGCGTGCACGGCTGGGTGCTGGGCGCGATGAGCGGGGAGTGGCGCTTCATCGAAGGCCTCGGCGAGGACATGCTCGGCTACATCTTCCCGCGCTCGAACGCGGTCGACGTGCCGACCCCCGAGCACCTGATGAACGACCCCGGTGACACCGACCGCTTCGGCTGCGGCCACTCCGACGACGGCGAAGCCGCGGCCGAGAACACGGGCGACGTGGTGAACGACGCGCTGATCGCGCTCCTCACCCCCGCGCCCCACCAGCAGGTGCTCGTCGGTCGCTACGTCTGGCCCGACGGCACGCTGCACCGCAACCCGATCGGCGAAGGCCGCCTCGGCTGCGACGCGGCGTCACGCACCTTCACCCCCGCCCCCGGCGGGGGCGCGGTCGGCGTCTGGGTCCTCCCCCCCGGCAAGACCGACTTTGCCCCCGGCGTCGGGAACATCTATCGCGTCCGCGACTCCGCCGTCCTCGGCCCCGCCCGCCACCAGGCCCGCTGGATGAACGTCCGCGGCCGCCCCCAAGACCAAGCCGGCACCCAGACGCGCGGCGTCTTGGTCGGCAAGCGCCAGCGCGTATGGGTCGACGTCTTCCCGGAAACGAGCGGCATGACGCGGATCCCGAGCGTCTAGCCGCGACGTGGCGCGGAGTCTGCTTCCCAATCGTCGCCGGATTCGTGCTCGGCGCCGCCGAGGCCGTGCAGCACGCGGACGCAGCTGTTCCAGCGCAGCACGGCGTCGTCGTTGCCGGACGGACGCAGCTTCTCGGCTTCGGCGTAGCGCGCGAGCGCCTGCTCGAAGAGCGGCAGGATCGAGCGCACGGGGATGTGGAGCGCGACCTGCGCCTTCGCGTGTCGCTCGTGGGCGAGGCCGGTGTAGAAGGCGCGCTCGTAGGCGTCGCGGAGCTTGCCGAAGACGGCCTGCGCTTCGGCGAAGCGCGTGCCCGCGGCGCCGCGGAACTGGTCGGTGAGCGCGAGGCCGAGGGTGCGCAGCGCGAGCTGATGCTCGGGCACGACGGCCAGCACGTCGCGGCAGATGCTCTCCGCCTCCGCGGGCTGGTTCAGCTCGCGGTACTTGTCGGCCTTCTGGATGGCGGCCTCGATGCCGTCGGGGTGGAGCCGCTTCAGCGTGTATTCCATGGCGTCCTCACGCCGGCGCCGGCCGGCCGCGCAGCCAGTGCCACACCCGGCGGACCGGGTCGTAGAAGTCGTCCACCACGCGCTCCTTCAGCGGGATGATCGCGTTGTCGGTGATGTGGATCGACTCGGGGCACACCTCGGTGCAGCACTTGGTGATGTTGCAGTAGCCGATGTTGGCTTCGTCCTTCAGGTACGTCGTGCGCGAGCGCGTGTCGAGCGGGTGCATCTCGAGGCCGGCGGCGCGGACGAGGAAGCGCGGGCCGGCGAAGGCTTTCTGGTCGTGGTCGCGCAGCACGTGGCAGACGTCCTGGCAGAGGAAGCACTCGATGCACTTGCGGAACTCCTGCACGCGGTCGATGTCCACCTGCTGCATGCGCCAGGTGCCGTCGGGCGCGTCGGGCGGTCGGGGCGTGAAGGGCGGGAGGCGCTTGTTGACCTCGTAGTTCCAGGAGACGTCGGTCACCAGGTCCTTGATCACCGGGAAGGCCTTCATGGGCGCGATGGTGATGGGCTGGCCGGCCGGGAGCCGGTCCATGCGCGTCATGCACATGAGCTTCGGCTTGCCGTTCACCTCGGCGCTGCACGAGCCGCACCGCCCCGCCTTGCAGTTCCAGCGGCACGCGAGGTCGCTCGCCTGGTGCGCCTGCACGTGGTGGACGGCGTCGAGCACGACCATGCCCTCGTGCAGCGGCACCACGAAGTCCTGGAAGGCGCCCGCCGTGCGGTCGCCGCGGAAGATCTTGAGTGTCGCCTCGGCCATCGTCGGTCGGGACTCCTTCCCTCAGAGCTGATCGGGGTCGTAGCTGTCGAAGTCGAGCTGATGCTCGGGGATGCCGAGCGATCGGCCGTGGGCCTTAGGCTCCTCGTAGGCGGCCGGCTCGTCGCGCGGCACACGGAAGACGCGGGCGGCGAAGACGACGTAGTGGCTGGAGTCGTTCTTGAAGTCGGCGTACCAGGCGCCGCGCGTGGCGTCGATGGCGCCGGCGAGTCGGCGCGCGACCGCTTCGGCGCGCGCCGCCGGGATCTCGACGACGTGCATCGTCCACCGCGTGATCCACGGCGTCTGATGACGCTCGGTCACGGGCTCCACCCGGGTCTTCACGATCGTCACGTCGGCGAGCACGGCCGGATCCGCCAGGCTCTCCGCGATGATGACGCCCTTGTACGTGCCGCTCACGTCTCGCCTTCGAGAATGCGCCGGAGCGGGTCAGGCATGGGCGGGATCGGCTCCTGGACGACGGTCATGCGGTCGCCGTGGCGGCGGACGACGACGTTCACGGCGCCGAACGCCTTGTCCGAGTCCGGGAACTCGACGCGCGTGTGCGCGCCGCGGCTCTCGCGCCGCTCGAGCGCCGCGCGGGTCACCGCTTCGCTCACCGTGAGGAGGTTCTGGAGGTCGAGCGCGGTGTGCCAGCCCGGGTTGTACTGGCGGTGCCCCTCGACCCCGACGCGCTCCGCACGTGCGCGGAGCTTCTGCAGCTCGGCGAGCGCGGTCTCGAGGTCGTCCTTGCTGCGCGCGATGCCGACGTAGGTGCCCATCATGTCCTGGAGCGCTTCCTGCACGGCGTACGGGTTCTCGCCGCGGCGCTCGAAGGGCGCGAGGAGCCGGGTGGCGATGGCCTCCACCTCGTCGGTGCGGACGCGCGGGTCGCCGCCGTGCGCCTTCGCGTACTCGGCGGCGGCGTGACCGGCGCGGCGCCCGAAGACGAGGAGGTCGGAGAGGGAGTTGCCGCCCAGGCGGTTCGAGCCGTGGAGCCCGCCGCCGACCTCGCCCGCGGCGAAGAGCCCGGCGACGGTCGCCGCCTGCGTCTCGGGGTGCACGCGGATGCCGCCCATCATGTAGTGCGTGGTCGGCCCCACCTCCATCGGGTCCTTCGTGATATCGACGTCGGCGAGCTCGTGGAACTGCTGGTACATGCTGGGCAGCTTCTTCCGGATGTCCTCCGGCTTCCGCCGTGATGCGATGTCGAGCCAGGCGCCGCCGTGCGGGGTCCCGCGGCCCTCGCGGACCTCCTGCGTGATGGCGCGTGCCACCACGTCGCGCGTGAGCAGCTCGGGCGGGCGGCGGGCCTCGGGGCGGCGGCCGGCGATCACGTCGGCGACCCAGCGGTCGGCCTCCTCCTCGGTGTCGGCGAAGTCGCCCTTGAACATCGCCGGGATGTACCGGAACATGAAGCGCTCGCCCTTGGAGTTCTTGAGCACGCCGCCCTCGCCGCGCACGCCCTCGGTGATGAGGATGCCGCGCACGCTGAGCGGCCACACCATGCCGGTGGGGTGGAACTGGACGAATTCCATGCCGATCAGGTCGGCGCCCGCGTCGTAGGCGAGCGCCTGCCCGTCGCCGGTGTACTCCCAGGAGTTGCTGTTGACCTTGTAGGCGCGGCCGATGCCGCCCGTCGCGAGGACCACGGCCTTGGTGCGGAAGACGACGAAGCGGCCGGTCTCCCGCCGGTAGGCGAACGCGCCGCTCAAGCGGTCGCCGTCTTTGAGCAGACGCGCGACGGTGGTCTCCATGTAGACGTCGACGTTCGGCTGCTGGACCGTCCGGTCCTGGAGCGTGCGGATCATCTCGAGGCCGGTGCGGTCGCCGACGTGCGCGAGACGCGGGTAGGTGTGGCCGCCGAAGTTCCGCTGCAGGATGCGGCCGTCGGTGGTGCGGTCGAAGAGCGCGCCCCACGCCTCGAGCTCGTTCACGCGCGCCGGCGCCTCCTGCGCGTGCAGCTCCGCCATGCGCCAGTCGTTGACCAGCTTCCCGCCGCGCATGGTGTCGCGGAAGTGGACCTTCCAGTTGTCGCGCGGGTCGGTGTTGGAGAGCGCGGCGGCGACGCCGCCCTCGGCCATCACCGTGTGGGCCTTGCCGAGGAGCGACTTGCAGACGAGCGCGACGGAGGCGCCCTGCGCCCCCGCCTCGATCGCGGCGCGCAGACCCGCGCCGCCCGCGCCGATGACCAGCACGTCGTAGGCGTGCGACTCGAACTTGTCCATCAGACGAGGCGGAGATCGGTAATGACGCCGGAAGCGACGAGCCGGACGTAGAGGTCGGCGCTGCACACGGTGGCGAAGCTGGTCCATGCGATCGCCATGTGGTGCTCGTTGAGCGCGCTCACGCGCTGCCAGACGCCGTGGCGCGCGCGGGTGCCCGCGGTGCACGAGAAGCAGTCGAGCTTGCCGCCCACGAGGTGGCGCGCCGAGTGGCAGGAGAAGCTGTAGAGCGTCAGCGCCGTCGTGTTGGCGAGGATGACGAGCGTGCCGACGCCGATGCCGAAGTGTCCGCCGAAGTTCGTGGCGTTCGCGACGTCGTGCCAGAGGAAGAAGAGGTAGATGAAGGTGATGTAGAAGAGGTAGCGGTGGAGGTTCTGCAGGATGAGCGGGAAGGCCGTCTCGCCCCGGTAGCCCTTGCCGCGCAGGTCGCCGACCGCGCACGCCGGCGGGTCCAGGAAGTAGGAGCGGTAGTACGCCTTCCGGTAGTAGTAGCAGGTGGCGCGGAAGAGGACGGGCGGCAGCAGGATGATGAACGACGGCGGGAGCGGCAGCCAGGGCACGACGATCAGCGGCGAGTAGAGCGGCGAGAGATAGCCGCCCACCTGGTACTGGGCGTTCTGGAAGGCGGCCCAGTTCGCGTAGGTGATCAGCGTGGCGAGCAGCAGCCCCTGCACGAGCGGCGGGACCCACCAGAGATCGCGCCGCTCGGTGGCGGCGAAGCCGGTCGGACGAGCTTCGCGGGTCGCGACTGCCATGCGGGCTCCTTCTCGGTGCGGGGAAACGCGGCGCGACGGAAGATAGTTGAAGCCCCCACGAGGGTGCAAGGTCGTGCTTGACGGGCGCCGCTCGACTGAGCTTCGGCGGAGCGCACTTGGCTCTGCTGCGCGCTGCCGCTACCTTCGTAGTGTGACGGTGGAGCCCGACTTCCCCGGCGCCGTGCCGCCCGAGCGCCGTTCGACGGTCGTGTCGGCGGGGCTCCGGCTCGGCTGCCTCGAATGGGGCGACCCGGCGGCCCCGCCCCTCGTCCTCTGCCACGGCATGTGGGACCACGCCCGGAGCTTCTCGGTCCTGGCCCCGCTGCTCGCCCGCCGCTACCGCGTGGTCGCGCTCGACGCCCGCGGCCACGGCGACTCCGACTGGGCCGCCGCCTACTCGTGGCCGAGCGACGTCCGCGACATCGTCGCCGTGCTCGGTACCCTCGGCCGGCCCGCGCACCTGGTCGGCCACAGCAAGGGCGGGGGCCAGGCGACGGACGCCGCGCGGGTCGCGCCCGACCGCGTGCGTCGCGTCGTCAACGTCGACGGTTTCGGCCCGCCGCCCTTCGGGCCCGAGGAGCCGCCCGCGCCCGCCCAGCTCGCGAAGTTCCTCGACGCCCGCCGCTCGCTCGCCGGGCGGAACGGCTGGCGCCCGTACGGCGCCCTCGACGACCTCGTCGAGCGTCGCCGGGTGCAGAACCCGCGCCTCTCGCGCGACTGGCTCCGCTTCCTCGTCTTCCACGGCGCGCGCGAGGCGGGTGACGGCTGGCGCTGGAAGGCCGACCCGCAGATGACGCACTGGACCGGCCCGTGGCGACCGGAGTGGATCGCGCTCAGCCACGCGCACGTCCGCGTGCCGATGCTGGCGGTCGTCGGCTCGGAGCCCGACACCTGGGGCCCGCTGCCCGAAGCGGTCCTCGGTCCCCGGCTCGCCGTCGTGCCGAACCTCACGCGCGTGACGATCCTCGGCGCCGGTCACTTCGTGCACGTCGAGCGCCCCGTCGAGACGGCGGACGCCATCCTGGATTTCCTCGACTGATGCGGATCGCACACGCCCGGCTCACCCTCGAGCTGCACGAGGTACGGCAGGCCGCGGGCGCGCCGCTTCTCCTGCTGCACGCGCTCGCCGGCTCGAGCGCCGACTGGGGCGGGGGCCCCGCGTGGCCGGGCGCGGTGTGGGCGCTCGATTTCTCGGGTCACGGCCGCTCCGAGCCCGTCGCCGGGGGCGCGTACACCGCCGAGTTGCTCGCCGGCGACGCCGACGCCGCGCTCGCGAAGATCGGCCCCGCCGCGGTAGCCGGGAAGGGTCTCGGCGCCTACGTCGCGCTGCTCGTCGCGGGCGCGCGCCCGGACGTGGTGCGCGCCGCGCTGCTTCTCCCGGGCGCAGGCCTCGCCGGCGGCGGCCCCGCGCCGTACCTCGACGCTTCGCCGGAGCCGCTCGAGATGACCGATCCCGCGCACACCTTTGAACGCGACGTGCGCCCGCCCGAGTACGCCGCGAGCTTCGCGCGCGCCGCCCGCCGGATACTCCTCGTCGAAGACGGCCCCGAGCCCCCGCCGTGGTGGAGGGCGGTCCGCCCACCCGGCGAGACCGTGGCGGCAACGGACGCCTTCTCCCGGCTGGCGGCCCGGGCGCGCGGCTGAGCGTCGGCCAGAGACCCGCGTCAGCCCCGTGCCCAGGCGAGCGCGTCTTCCAGGCGGTCGTTCCCCCAGAACAGCTCGCCGCCGACGACGAGCGTCGGCGCGCCGAAGATCCCCAGCTCGACGGCGCGCTCCGTCTGCCGGCGCAGCATCTCTTTCGTCTCGGGCGCGCTCGCCCGCGCGATCGTCTCCTCCGCCGGCTGCCCGAGCCCTCTCAGGATCTCCCCGACGACCGTTGCCTCGCCGATCTCCCGATCCTCGACGAAGCTGGCGCGGTACACCGCGGCGACGAACGCCGGACCCCAGGGAGCGTCCGCCCCGAGACACGCCACTCGCGCGGCCACGAGCGAGCCGCGCGGGAAGCGCGAGGGGCGGCGGAACGGCAACCCGTGCTTCGCGCACACGCGCTCCAGGTCGCGCCACATGTAGCGGCCCTTCACCGGATAGACGTTGAAGGGTGAGTCGTTCCAGCCCTGCGCCTGGAAGATGGGGCCGAGCAGGAACGGGCGCCACGCGAGCGCCACGCCCGCTTCACGCGCCAGACGCTCGACCCGGCTGGCGGCGGGATACGAGTAGGTGCTCGCGAACTCGAACCAGAACTCGACGGGCGCCGCGGCCATACGGCGCGAGAGTGCCGGCGCGTGGAAGCTGGTGCAACCCGCGTGCCGCAATGGGTCGTTCAGCGGCCGAGCTTGCCGAGGATGCGGCTCACGAAGGCGTCGGAGATGCCGAGCCGCGTCTTCACCCTCGAGTAGAGCGCGAGCGCCGTCTTGTCGAGCCAGATGAGCGCGGCGGCGCGTGGACCGTCGCCCGGGCGGGCGCGGTAGTTGGTGGCGCGCGAGACGGCGTGCGGGTCGTCGTCGCGTGTATAGTAGTAGAGCGCGAGGCTCTTCCGCGTCACGCCGGGCGGGCACGCGAGCGCGTCCGGGTAGCCGTGGAAGGACGCGTCGGTCAGGTCGAAGACGACGGCGTGGTTCAGGAGCGGGCTCACCTTCCGCACGCATCGTTTCATGCCGCGGTCCCAGAACTCGATCGCGCCGCGCCACTCGTCCTGCCAGCCTTCGTTCAGGAACAGGATCAGGTTCACGCGGCGGCGCCACCCCCGGTGGTAGTGGTGCATCGAGAAGTCAGTGTGCATGCGGAGGAAGCCGCCGCGCTCCGTCTGGTGCAAGCCGCCGCCCTCGAGCAGCGGGTCGGCCAGGAGGCCGGGGATGCCGGTGAGCGCCGACAGCCAGGCGCAGAAGGCGGGCGAGTTGAGCTCGTCGACCACGCGCCCGATGTGGGGCGGGAAGTCCCCCCGTTGCGAGCGGCCGAGCTTCCGCTCGTTGTAGTGCTTGTACTGGGTCCACGACCCGTCCCCGGGCCCCGGGAACTCGGCGACCACCCCGCGCACCACGGCGTCGTCCAGGAAGTCCGTCAGGTGGACGTGCGGGAACGGCTCGCCCCGGCGGTACTCCTCGACCAGCGCCGGCAGGCGGGTCTGCCAGCGGTCGTAGGGGAAGAGGCGTGTGGGGCTGCCGTCGCCCACCTCGGCGTGCTGCACGATGGACTCTCGTGCAGCACCGAGCACCCGGCGTCAAGCGCCAACGCCATGCGAGAGCGCGGAGGCTCTCAGGGCGCGGCGCAGCCGAGCATGCGCGCGCCGGAGCGCATCTCGCCGCCGACGGTGGCCTGCGAGCCGCCTCCGTCGAGGATGATCACGGTCACCGGGAACCGGCCGCGCCGGACCCGCAGCCGTCGCCGCGACGTCCCGGGGACGTGCACCGCGCGCGCCCTGGGACCGTACGTGTGCGCGCCGTGGACCTCGAACTCGCCGCCCGGTCCCCGCACGACGGTGCCGAGCGAGCTCGTTCCGTCGCCCCACCCGATCGAGGTGGAGAAGTTCGTGAGCCGCGCGAAGAACTCGTCCGAGGCGACGATGCTCGTGATGAGCTTCTCCGGGCTCGTGCCGCCGCGCAGCGCGCCGAGACCGGCGGCCACCTCGGAGGCGCCGGCCGCGCGGTCGAGGAACCGGCGGTAGAGGTCGTCGATGAGCTTCGAGCGCGCGGCATCGCTGGTGACGACGCCGAGCGCGACGTCGGAGCGCTTGACGTTCGCGGTGAGCTGCGCCTGGAGCGCGGCGTGCGTCGGGGGGTCGATCGGTCGGCCGAGCACGGACTCGTACATCGCGTCGATGAAGCTCCCGTCGCTGCCGTCGGTGCGGGACACGTCGAAGTCGAAGGAGCCGAGGATCAGCGCCTCCAGATCGGGGGTGGGGAGACCCGCCATCATCAGGCTCACGCCGAAGCCGATCTCCGTGACGTCGGCCGGGCGGTGGAGGTATGCGGTGTACAGGCTGCGGACGAAATCGGCGCGGTACTCGAGGCTCGTCACGAGTATGGTCGCGAAGTCGCTGCGTGAGGTGCCGCCGTCGAGCGAGGCCAGCGAGTGCTCGAGGCTCACCGGGTCGGCGGGGCGGCCGAGGAGGTCGACGTAGGCCAGCTGCACGAAGCCCCGGTTGCCGCCGGGGTTGCCGTTCGGGTCGGCGTCGACGAACGACGCGACGGCGCCGCGGAAGCGCCGCCCCGCGGCGACCATCCGGCACGAGTGTGCCTTGAGCGGTCCGTCGGGGACGTCGACGTGTCCGTCGGCCGTGACCGCGAAGGAGCCCTGATCGCGCGACACGGCGGTGATGTACACGTGGAAGGTGAAGGCCCCCTCGTCGAGGTAGGTGTGGGCGCCGAAGACGTCGAAGCCGCCGCCGGTCCCCGGTCCCACGACGACGCCGTCGGAGGCGAGGCCGTCGCCCCAGTCGATGGTCGCGGCGTAGTCGCGGGCGGTGGCCGGCCCGGTGGCCGACGGGTCGTCGAACGATGCCACGCGCTCGACGAAGGGCGCGCCTTCGCCCGCGGTGAAGGTCGCCCCCGTCCCGCCCGCGCCGGCCGGCGCCGGCCGGACCAGGGCGAGCGCCAGGGCGGACACCCCCGTCACGACACACGATACCCACGTTCCGCGCATCACGTCCCCCGAGCGGGTGTATCGGCGGGGTGCCGGGTGGACTTGAGGTGGGCGGCCGAGGGTGGTCTCATCCGGGGCATGAGCCTCCCGACGGACCTCACCTCGTTCGCCGCCACCATCGTCCGCTTGGGCCGCGGCATCACGCGGCGCACCGACGCCGACCGGGCGCGCGAGCCCGCGCGGCTCCTCGAGCTCTGGGACTTCGAAGCCTGTCCCTACTGTCGAAAAGTTCGCGAGGTGCTCTCCGAGCTCGACCTCGACTACCTCGCCCATCCCGTGGCGCACGGAAGCCCGCGGCGTGCCGCGCTCGTCGCCCTCGGCGGCAAGACGCAAGCGCCGTATCTGGTCGACCCGAACACCGGCACGTCGCTCTACGAGTCCGACGACATCATCGCCTACCTGGGGCGAACCTACGGCGCCGCGGAGCGGGTCGGGTGGCGGCTTCCCGTGCCGGGCTTCGTGAACGACGTCGACTCGATGCTCGCGAGCGCCGTTCGCCTGGGGCGCGGCGGGCGCTGCCGCGCGACCGGCGCCCGCGACGGCCTCCAGCCGCTCACCCTCTACAACATGGAAGGCTCACCGTACTGCCGGAAGGTCCGCGAGGCCTTGAGCGAGCTCGACCTCGAGCACGTGGTGCGCAACCTGCCGAAGGGGAGCCCCAAGCGGCACGAGCTGATCGAGCGGGGGGGCAAGATGCAGGTCCCCTACCTGATCGACCCCAACACCGGCCGGGAGATGTACGAGTCGGACGCCATCGTGGCGTACCTGCACGCCCAGTACGCGACCGCCTGACGCGCGCTGGCCTCGGCCGCCCGGCGTTGCTATCAGACCCGCATGATCGAGTGGAGTGAGCAGCATCTCCTCGTCCGCGACATGATGCGGAAGTTCATCGAGGCGGAGATCAAGCCGCGCCTCGAGGAGCTGGAGCACGGCGACACGCCGCCCTACGACATCCTCCGCAAGATGCTCGCGACCTTTGGGCTCGACGAGCTGGCCCGGCAGCGCTTCGCGCGTCAGATCGCGCGCGAGAAGACGGGGGAGCGCGCGGCCAAGAAGGAGGAGCGCGGAACCGAGGACATCGGCATGCAGCTCATCCCCATCATCGAGCTCTGCCACTACTGTCCCGGGATGGTGACCGCACTCGGCGTCAGTGTCGGGTTGACGGCCGCCGCCATCCTCTCGCGCGGCACGACCGCGCAGAAGGAGCGCTTCGCGCTGCCGCTCCTCACGCTGGAGAAGATCGGCGCCTGGGCCATCACCGAGCCGGGCTCCGGCTCCGACGCCTTCGGCGGGATGAAGTCGACGGCCCGCCGCGACGGCGACGACTACGTGCTGAACGGCAGCAAGACCTTCATCACCAACGGTCCCTACGCCGACACCATCGTCTTCATCTGCAAGCTCGACGACGGCGGCGACGCCAAGAACCGGAAAGTCCTCAGCTACATCCTCGACAAGGGGACGCCCGGCCTCACGCAGTCGAAGCCGATGCGGAAGATGGGCCTCCACTCCTCGCCCACCGGCGAGCTTTTCCTGGAGGACGTGCGCGTCGGCCGCGACCGTCTCATCGGCGAGACCGAGGAGGCGCCGGCGCGCTCGGCGGCCAAGGCGACGTTCTCGATGGAGCGCACGGGCGTGGCGGCGATGGCGCTCGGCATCGTCGAGCAGTGCCTCGCGCTCTGCGTGAGCTACTCTCGCACCCGCGTCCAGTTCGGGAAGCCGATCGGCGAGTTCCAGTTGATCCAGTTGAAGCTCGCCACGATGGAGGTCGCGCGGATGAACCTCCAGAACATCGTGTTCCGCCAGATCGAGACGGTGGCGGCGGGCAAGCAGTTGACGCTCGCCGAGGCGTCGGCGTGCAAGCTCTACGCGGCGCGGGCGGCGGTCGAGGTCGCGCTCGAAGCCGTGCAGCTCTTCGGCGGCAACGGCTACATGGCGGAGTTCCAGGTCGAGCAGCTCGCGCGCGACGCCAAGGTGCTCCAGATCTACGCCGGCACCGACGAGATCCAGGTGTCGCAGATCGCCCGGAGCCTGCTCCAGGAGTGAGTCAGGCGCGCGTGGCGGAGGCCATCGCGCGCAACGAATCGGCGCGGAAGCGCTGCTGGAGGCGGCGCGCCAGCGGGTAGGCGAGCGTCGCCAGCACGCCGTGCGGCCGGGAGAAGGCCAGGATGTCGTACCAGACCTCGTCTTCGTCCCGGTGCCACTCGACCGTGAAGCGCTCCTCGCCGCGCTCCGCGTGCTCGGGCAGCGTACCGTAGGCGAAGCCGAATCGCTCGGCCTCGTCCACCACGTAGACGATGCGCGCGGCGTTGAGCGACCACACGCCGAGCGCGCGCGTCAGCACCGCGACCGTCGTCCCGACCGCGATCGGCGCGTCGGGCCAGTGGAGGTCGACCCACCCGAGCGCGAACATTCGCCACGTCCGGACCGCCGCGACGGCGCGCGCGAAGGTAGCCGCGCCCTCGCCCAGCCGGACCCGGGCGTGGTCGACGTCGTAGCCCGCGGGCGGTGTCGTCCGCGTGGCGCCGACGTCGGAGTACGAGAAGGGCAGGGGCGCCTGCGCGGCGACGAAGCGGCGGATCGTGGCCGCGTCAGGCCGGCCGAGCGCGTACACGCGCGGCCGTCGGCTACGCGTCGCCCGCCGGCGGCGCGACGCCGCAGGCGACGCACCGGAACTCGCGCGCGCCGGCCGCACGCCGCACCCAGATCTCCTCGCCGGCGCCGACCTCGCGGGCGCACGCGCCGCAGGTGGCCGGACGGTTCGCCACGACGCGTGTCCAGGTCGTCTCCGCGGGCTCCCGGAAGACGCGCTCGATCAGCTCGTCGACGCCCTCGGCGAGGTCGTTCAGCACGCCGCGGATGTCCTCGAAGACGCGGCGCGCGTCGGCACCCGTGGTCGGGCCGCAGTCCGCGGCCCGCGACCAGCGGCGCCAGTCGCGCGCCGCGTCGTGCGCGAACTCGCCGGCGTGCTCCGAGAGCCGCTCGGCGAACTTGCTCGCGTCGCGCGCCACGCGGCGGGCGAAGCGCTCGGCGGCGCGCCCGAGGTCGTCGAAGCCGCCGCGAGGCTCGTGGTCGTGGCCGCAGTGGGTGGTCGTCATGATGCGTTCTCCTTCCGGTGGGCGGCCGGCGTGCGCAGCCGGCCGATGCAGGTCGCACAGAGGAAGACGGGCGGGCCCGGACGGTCGCGGAGCCCCCGGTGGGCCTCGGCGCCGCTTGCGAGCGCCGTCTCGCAGCGCCCGCAAACTGCGCCGCGGTTCAGGATCAGCTCCTGCCAGCCGTAGACGTCGCTCAGCTCCTCCGCGCGGTGCGCGGAGCCGCCGAGGCCGCGCGAGCGCCGCGCGATCGCGAGGCTGTCCTCGACGATGTCCTCGACCAGGTCGAGCGCGCCCTCGAGCACGTTGCGGACCAGCAGCGAGACCGGCGTCCGCCGCCGGCGCGCTTCGCGCTTCAGCGCCTCCTGGAGGTCGCCCGAGATCCGCGTGTGAAGCCAGCGCTCCTGGCGCAGGCGGTGGTGGCGCATGGTCTTTTTTGTATCACGTTGTGATACAGAGTCAAGACCCCTCGCGTTCGGCGTGATCAGCGACCTGCCCGTCCGGGCGCAGGTGCGCGGGTACCTCACGAAGGCAGCTCTTGCAACCCGCGTCCCACGTTGGGTCGAACATGAAGTGGTAGGCGGCTCGTGCGTCGGCCACCGGAACCGGACGCGGTGCTATCCCGCGCGCTCGAGCAGCGCGCGCGCCGCGGCTTCGACGCCGGCCGCGTCAAGGCCGTGGATGCGCAGCAGCTCGGGGTAGGGGGCGACCTCGGTGCAGAACACGTCGCGCACGCCGACCCGCGCGAGCCGTCCCGTGCCCAGCTCCGCCACCACCTCGGCCACCGCGCCGCCGAGCCCGCCGTGGATGGTGTGCTCCTCGACCGTCAGGAGCCGCCCCGTCTCCCGCGCCGCGCGCTCGATGGCGCGGCGGTCGAGCGGCTTCACGGTGTGGACGTTCAGCACCCGCGCCGCGATGCCGTCGGCGGCGAGCGTCTCGTGGACGGCGAGCGCCGTCGCGACGGTGCTGCCCGTCGCGACGAGCGTCAGGTCCTTCCCCTCGCGCATGGTGACCGCTTCGCCGACGCGGAAGGGCGCGTCGTAGCCGTCGATCGGGGAGAGGAAGCCGAGCCGGATGTAGACCGGCCCCTCGGTCGTCGCCGCGGCGCGGACGGCGCGCATGCTCTCGCCCGGATCGGCGGGCGAGAGGAGCGTCAACCCGGGCACCGTGCGGAGGAGGGCGATGTCCTCGATCGCATGGTGCGTGGCGCCCCACGGACCCGCCTCCAGACCCGCGAACGGCGCCAGGAACTTGACGTTGTTCCGGTTGTAGGCGCAGTCGTCACGGATCTGCTCGAAGCCGCGCATGCTGACGAAGGGCGCCATGGCGAGGACGAAGGGCAGCATGCCGGCGTGCGCCAGCCCCGCCGCGACGCCCACCAGGTTCTGCTCGCTGATGCCGAGGTCGAAGTGGCGGTCGGGGAAGCGGGCGGTGAACGAGCCGATGGGGCCGAAGTCCTGGGTGCAGAGGACGACGTCGGGGTTCGACTCCGCCAGCTCGACCAGCACGTCGGCGGCGGACAGCGCGGTGAAGTAGCCGCTCACCGGACCGCTTCCAGCGCGGCGAGCGTGGCGCGTGCCTCGTCCTCGGTGAGCGTCGTGTAGTGCGCGCGCGACGTCCCCTCGACGCCGGGCACGCCCTTGCCCTTCACCGTGTGGGCGACGATCGCCGTCGGGCCCTGCGCGGCGGGCACCGCTTCCAGCGCCGCGACGATCGCGCGCATGTCGTGGCCGTCGATCTCGCGCACGTTCCAGCGGAACGCGCGCCACTTGTCGGCGAGCGGCTCGAGCGGCATGACGTCGTCCACCGCGCCGCCCGCCTGGAAGCGGTTGTAGTCGACGATGGCGACCAGGTGCTCGAGGCCGAAGCGCGGCGCCGAGAGCGCCGCTTCCCAGACCGTGCCCTCCTGCAGCTCGCCGTCGCCGAGGAGCACGACCGTCCGCGCGCCCGTCTTCCGATGCTGCTCGGCCATCGCGATGCCGACACCGACCGAGAGCGCGTGCCCGAGCGAGCCGGTGGCGAACTCGACGCCGGGTGCGCGGAGGGTCGGGTGCCCGCCGAGCCGGCTCCCGGACATGCCGCAGCTCGACAGCTCCGCGGCGTCGATCTTCCCCATCTCGACCAGGCAGGCGTGGAGCGCGTGCACGGCATGCCCCTTGCTGAGCAGGAAGTGGTCGCGCGGTCGCGCGCCGTCTTCCAGACGGAGCCAGTGGAAGAAGAGCGCGGCCATGAGATCGGCGCACGACATCGCGCCGCCGAGGTGGGCGAACTGCGCCGCCGCCACGGTCACGACGTGGCGTCGGAGGACGGCGGCGCGGCGTTCGAGGGCGCGGACGGTGGCGGGGTCGACCATCGGGAGGTTCGGGTTCTAGCGCCGGCCGGGGCGGAGGGGAAGGACTCGCCGGGTGGCTTCGGCGCACCGCGTCTTGCGACGGCTTCGTCGGCCGGGATAGGTTGCCGCCCGATGACACCCGCGGACGCCGACGACCTCGTGCAGTTCGACGACGTAGACGTGATCAAGTCCAACGGGCCGGCGCTCCTGTGTCAGATCGGCCGCCGCCGCGTCTGGCTGCCGCGCAGCCAGGTGACGGGCAAGCTCTGGTGCGCAGGCGACCGCGGCAAGCTCTTCATCCGCCGCTCCTTCGCGCGCGAGCAGGACCTGATCCCGGCGCACGCGCCCGCGCCGCCGCCGCTCCGCCTCGTGATCCCGCCCGCCGGCCTCCCCCGCTGACGCGCTGGACGGCCCGCCCGGCCCGCGGTAGCACCCCGGCATGCGCATCCTCCACACCATGCTGCGGGTGAACGACCTCGACCAGTCGCTGCGCTTCTACTGCGACGTCCTCGGCATGAAGCTGGTCCGCCGCAAGGACTATCCGTCGGGCCGCTTCACGCTCGCCTTCGTCGGCTACGGCCCCGAAGATCAGCAGACGGTGCTTGAGTTCACGCACAACTGGGACACCGACCGCTACGAGCTCGGCACGGCGTACGGCCACGTCGCGCTCGGCGTCGAGGGCATCCACGACGCCGTCGAGCGTCTGCGCGCCAAGGGGGCCAAGGTCGTCCGCGAGCCGGGGCCGATGAAGCACGGCGGCTCGGTCATCGCCTTCATCGAGGACCCGAACGGCTACAAGATCGAACTGATCGAGCTGCGCGGCCGTCAGGACTGAGCGCCGAACCGGCGCCGGAGCCAGTCGGTGATCACGCGGTTCAGCTCCGCGGGGCGCTCCTGCTGCGTCCAGTGGCCGCACGCGGGGATCATCACCGTCTCGAGGTCGGGGACGTAGGCTGGCATCGCCTCCGCCATCTCGGGACGCAGCACGGGATCCCACTCGGCCGTCACCATCAGCGACGGCACCTCGATCCGGGCGCCGTCGAGCTGCGGGGTCGTCTCCCAGTTGCGGTCCATGTTGCGGTACCAGTTGAGGCCGCCCGTGAAGCCGGTGCGCTCGAAGGCGCGCACGTAGAGCCCGCCCCAGTCGTGGCCGACGAAGACGGCGCGCGCGACGCCGAGCGCGTCGAGGACGCCGACCAGGTCGCCGGTCAGGTGGTGGATGTCGTAGGCGGCGACGTCGGCGGGCCGCGTCGTGTCCCCGTAGCCGCGCTGGTCGGGTGCTATGGCGCGGAAGCCGGCCGCGGCGAGCGCGGGCATCTGGTGGCGCCACGAGTAGCCCAGCTCCGGGAAGCCGTGGCAGAGGACGACGGCGGGCCCGTCGCCCTGCTCGGTGAGCGCGACGTCGATGCCGTTCGCGTGGACGATTCGGTGTGTGGACCTCACGAGCGCGTGCCTCTCACGCGCGACGCGCCGTCGCAAGCCGCATCCACGGGGGCCGGCGCTTCGCGACCCGCGCGAAGACCGGGCACGACCGCCGGTGCGCGCCGGGCAGGTAGCCGGTGCTCATCAGGAACTCGCCCGTGATCTCGCCCCCGGTGAAGGCGAAGGTGCGCTTGAACAACTTCACCCACTCGTCCTTCGCGAGCGGATGGTGCGCGTCGAGCCAGGCGGCGAAGGACCCGAAGTCGCGCCGGAGCGTCCAGAGCCGCTTCGCGTTCTCGATCGCGGCGTCGACCTTGAGCCGGTTCCGGATGATCGACGCGTCGCGGAGGAGACGCGCGCGGTCGCGCCGGCCGTAGGCCGCCACCCGGTCGAGGTCGAAGCCGTCGTAGGCGGCGACGAAGGCGTCGCGCTTCTTCAGGATCGTCAGCCACGAGAGCCCGGCCTGGTTGATCTCGAGCACGAGGCGCTCGAAGAGCCGCGCGTCGTCGCGCAGCGGGAAACCGTACTCCCGGTCGTGGTAGGGGCCGTGGAGGGGATGGCCGGGCGCGACGCGGCAGTAGCTCACGAGCCGTCTCCCTACCGTCCGCCCGCCGCCGTCGCAACGCGCGGGGGTTGCGTCGGCGTGCCGTTGCGCTATCTCCTCGGCCCCATGCACATCGCCCTCGTCTGCATCGCGCTCCTCGGTCTCCTGGTCTTCGGGCTCGGCCTGTCGGTCTCCATGACGCGCAACTCGACGAACACCGTCATCGGCCACGTCCCCGACCCTGCCGACCGCCTCCACAAGCTCGTCCGCGCGCACGGCAACGCCGCCGAGTACGCGCCCATGATGGCGATCCTCATCTGGGTGGTCGCGTCGCGCGGACCGTCGTCCTGGATGGTGTGGACGTTCGTCGCCGCCACGGCGTTCCGCTACGTGCACGCCGCCGGCATGATCCTCTCCCCGACTCTCGCGCGCCCGCATCCGCTCCGCTTCGCGGGCGCGGTCGGCACCTACCTCGCCGGCTTCGCGCTCGTCGTGGCCACCCTGACGGTATGACGATGGAGTTCGGCGTTCAGATCGGCGCGCTCGGATGGAGCGAGCTGCGCGACGTCGCGCAGACGGCGGAGGCCCTCGGCGTCCACACCATCTACTTCCCCGACCACCTGATCCACGAGGGCCCCGAGCGCAATCGCATGGGCCTCCCGGCGTACGACCCGATGGTCCAGGCGGCGGTGACCGCGGAGGCGACGAAGCGCGTTCGCATCGGCCACCTCGTGCTCTGCAACCTCTTTCGCCACCCGACGGTGACGGCCCGGAGCCTCGCCACCCTCGACGAGCTGTCCGGCGGCCGGCTCGTCGCCGGCCTCGGCACCGGCTGGACGGAGACGGAGTTTCGCATGGCCGGCATCCCGCTGCCCGACATCGGCACGCGCTTGAGGATGCTCGACGAAGCGCTCATCTGCCTGCTCGGGCTCTGGGGTCGCGAGCCCTTCACCTTCGAGGGCGAGTTCTACCGCCTGCGCGACGCCGAGATGCTGCCGCGCCCGGTGCAGCGGCCGCATCCGCCGATCGTGCTCGGCGGAGGCGGACGCGGCCTCCTCCGCATCGCCGCCCGCCACGCCGACGTGCTGAACATCATCAGCGACATTGGCCGCGACGGCTACATCTCGGTCCCCCACGCCGCGAAGCTGGTCGACGACGCCTTCCGAGCCAAAGTCCGCTTCGTGCGCGAGGAAGCCGCACGTCTCGGGCGCGACCCCCGCGCCATTCGCATCAGCAACGTCGCCTTCACGGCGGCCATCACGGACTCGCCCGCCGCGACGCGCGCCACCGCGGAGAGCTTCGCGGGCATGTTCGGGCTGCCGCCCGACGCGATCGTCCGCTCGCCGCTCTTCCTGATCGGCACGCCGGAGGAGTGCGTGACGGAGCTCCGCCGCCGCGCGCGCGACTGGGAGGTCGCGGAGTTCGTGATCTCGTTCACCGGCGTGGACACGATGCGCACCCTGGCCGAGAAGGTGCTGCCGCACGTCTGAGCGGCCTGGGCCGGCGCCGCCCCGCTGGCCAGAGCGCCTCCCGCCTGCTATGCGCTGCGTCCCATGGCGGACGACGAGCGTTCGGAGCTGGAGCGGCTACGGGCGGAGAACGAACGGCTCAAGCGCACCGCGAGCCGCGGCGCGAGCCTCAAGGTGAGCGAGAAGGGCGGCGTCTCGGTCTACGGCCTCGGCCGCTTCCCGGTCACGCTCTACAAGGAGCAGTGGCTGAAGCTGCTCGACATGGCCGACGAGATCCGCAGCTTCATCGCCGAGAACGCGGCGTCGCTCAAGACGAAGAGCTAGCAGCAGCCGCTGCACCCCTCGTCGGCGCCGATGTCGACGCGCGGGCCGCGGACGCGCGGCGCGCCGTCGAGGTCGACCTCGCCCGGGGCGGGGACGAAGGCCGGGTCGCCGGCGTCGATCGCGGGCGAGATCGCGAGCAGGTGGAAGTCGGCGCCGCCCGGGCTCGCGAGCTGGGGGACGGCGAACGGCGAGTGCGCGTCCTCGCCCGTCGCGGACCGATACGCGGCGAAGCCGGTGTACGCGGTCCCGTTCCAGGTGAAGTGCGCCGTGCCCGGCGCGTACCAGAGGTTGTAGTCGAGGACGTTCGAGACGTTGCCGGCGTCGGAGCTGATGAGCACACCCTGCGACGTCGCCGAGAAGATGTTGTTCTTCACCTCGTTCGTGTCGGCGTACTGGATCCACAGCTCGCCGAAGCCGCTCGCGAGGGTGTCGTTCTGCCAGCAGGTGTTGTTGCGGAAGGTGCAGTTGCGGACGCGGCCGGCCTGCGTGCGGTAGCCGCCGAACACCATGCCGGCCTTCTCGTTGGCGTAGACGAGGTTGTCCCGCACGACGATGCCGCTGGCCACGATGCCGTGGTTCTCGGCGCCGACCTCGATGCCGAGGTCGCACTCGGAGACGACGTTGTTCTCGATCACGATATCCTGCCCGCCGTCGACGTAGATGCCGCCGGCGTAACCGCCGCCTCCCTCGCGGGCACGGAAGACGTGGTTGCCGCTGCAGACGCCGTTCCGCGCCACCTTGGTCGTGTCGGGCTGGATGTCGCGCTCGCCGCCGATGAAGTCGATGCCGATGTTGTTGACGTCGCGCACGGTGTTGTTCGTCACCTGGAAGTCGGTGACGTTGCCGTTCAGCGTGAGCGCCTCGCTGGGCAAGGGATCGCAGTCGTGGATGGTGTTGCCGTCGATGACGAGCTGGGAGACGGGCGTGGCGGGGTCCGTGGCGTAGACCGTGATCCCCATGGCGTTCCGGCCACGGATGTCGTGGATGTCGTTGTCACGGATCTCGACGTGCGACCCGGAGCCGAGCACGCGGACGCCCGAGCCGTCGGTGACGCCGAGGTCGTTCCGGATCTCGAAGCCGGCGATCTTGACCCAGCTCTTCGTGTCGATCACCACCATGTCCTGGCCGGCGAGGCCGGTGCCGTCGAGAACGGGGCGCTCGCCGGGGTACGCCTGGAGGGTGATGAAGCCGGCGGCGGCGTCGCCGCTCCGCGGGAAGGCGATCTTCTCCGCGTAGGGCGTGGGCTTGGCGTGCACGAGAATGGTGTCGCCCGCGACCGCGACGGCGAGCGCGGCCTGCACGCTCGTGAAGTCACCGCCGCTCGCCGCGACGACCCACTGGGTGGCGCGCGCCGGGACGGCCGCGAGCAGCACGAGAAACACGAGTCGTCGCA
>JBGQET010000012.1:0-68407 GCA_041496545.1 Binatia bacterium
ACCTTCCCGATCTGCCGGTTCGACTCGAGCCGGCGGTGCGCGTCCTGGATGCGCGAGAGCGGGAAGTAGGAGTCGACGACGGGCGCGAAGTCGCCGCGCTCGAGGTGCGCGGCGATGCCTTCGACGGCGCGCGCGCGGGCCGCGGGATCCGAGAGCAGCGGGCCGATCGTGTAGCCCTGGAGGCGGATCTGCTTGCGCAGCATGCCGCCCAGCTCGAGCGTGAGCGGCGCCGGGTCGAGCGCGCCGTACACGAAGACGACGCCCTCGCGGCAGGCGGCGCGGATGTGGTCGTTCACCAGCGGCCCGTAGATCGGGTCGAACACGACGCGCGCCCCGCGCCCGCCCGTGATCTCGCGCACCCGCTCGACGTACGGCTCGGCGCGCGTGTCGACGATGGCGTGCGGCGCGAAGCCGCGGAGCGCCTCCACCTTCGCGGCCGAGGTGGTGGTGGCGATGGCGCGAGCCCCGAGCGCGTTGCAGAGCTGGATGGCGGCGATGCCGACCGAGCTCGACGCCGCCGGCACGACGACGAAGTCGCCGGGCCCGACCGCCGCGATCTCGACTAGCGCGCCCCAGGCGGTGAGGTACTGCATCCAGATTGCGCCCGCGTCTCGATCCGCGACCGCCGCCGGCGTCGGCACGCAGATCGCCTCGGCCACCGTCATCGTCTCCGCCGCCGCCCCCTCCGTCACCACGTCGAACGACGACGGCAGCACCCCGACCCGCTCCCCGACGCGGAGCTTCGTGCCGGGCCCCACGGCTTCGACGATCCCCGCCCCCTCGAACCCGCTCCGACTCTCCCCCGGCGTCCGCACCAGGTAGTTCCCACGCCGATAGTTGGAGTCGGCGCGGTTCAACCCCGCCGAGGTGACGCGGATCCGAACCTCGCCGGCCCCGGGCTCGCGCGGCGGCACCTCGACGAGGCGGAGGATCGAGGGATCTCCGGTCCCGGCGAAAAACGCGGCGCGCACGGCTAGCGCGTGTCCAGATTGACCGGCCGCGTGACGGCGCCTTCGGCCGCCGACGACACCATCGCCGCATACTTCGCCATCACGCCGCTGGTGTAACGCGGCGCCGGCGCCTTCCAGCTCGCGAGACGCTCGCGCAGCACCGCGTCCGACACCTCGACGTCGAGGCGCCGCCCGTCGATGTCGAAGACGATCGTGTCGCCCTCGCGGACGGCGGCGATCGGGCCGCCGACCGCGGCCTCGGGTGCAACGTGGCCGGCCATGAGCCCGCGCGTAGCGCCGCTGAAGCGGCCGTCGGTGAGCAGCGCCACCTGCTCGCCGAGCCCCTCGCCGACCAGCGCCGCGGTGACGCCGAGCATCTCGCGCATGCCGGGGCCGCCGCGCGGGCCCTCGTAGCGGATCACGACCACGTCGCCCGCCTTGATCTCGCGGCGGGTGACGGCCGCCATCGCGTCCTCCTCGCGCTCGAAGACGCGCGCCGGCCCGCGGTGGTGGACGCGCTCGTGACCCGCGACCTTCACCACGCAACCGTCGGGTGCCAGGTTGCCGCGGAGGATGACGAGGCCGCCGTGCGGCTTGAGCGGGCTCTCGAGCGGGGTGACGACCTTCTGGCCGCGCGTCTCGACGGCGCGCGCCGCCTCGGCGGCGAAGGTGCGGCCCGTGACCGTCAGGGCGCCGCCGTCGACGAGCCTGGCGGCGACGAGCCGTTGCGCCACCACGCCGGTCCCGCCGGCACGGCCCAGGTCGACGGCGGTGTACTGCCCGCCGGGCTTGAGGTCGGCCCACAGCGGCGTCGCGCGGCTCACGCGGTCGAAGTCGTCGATGCCGAGCGGCAGGCCGATCTCGCTTGCCATCGCGAGCAGGTGGAGGACGGCGTTGGTCGAGCCGCCCGTGGCGGCGACGCCGGCAATCGCGTTCTCGAACGCGGCGCGGGTAGCGATCGCGCGCGGGGTGAGCCCGCGGCGCAGGACGTCGAGGGCGAGCGCGCCGATCTGCCGTCCGACCTCGTCCTTCGCCGGATCGGTGGCGGCGACGCTCGCGCTGCCCATCGCGGAGAGGCCGAGGAACTCGAGCGTGAGCGCCATGGTGTTGGCGGTGAACTGCCCGCCGCAGGCGCCGGCGCCGGGGCAGACGTGGTCCTCCATGTCCTTCAGGTCGCCGTCGCTCATCTTGCCCGCGGCGTTGGCGCCGACGGCCTCGAAGAGGTCCTGGATGGTGACGTCGCGGCCCTGGAAGCGGCCGGGCTGGATCGAGCCGCCGTAGAGGACGACGCCGGGGACGTCGAGCCGGAGCAGCGCCATGGCGCCGCCCGGGATCGTCTTGTCGCAGCCGACCAGCACGACGAGCGCGTCGAACATATGGCCGCGGCCCATGAGCTCGATCGAGTCGGCGATAACCTCGCGCGACACGAGCGAGGTCTTCATGCCCTCGGTGCCCATCGTGATGCCGTCGCTGATCGCGACGGTGTTGAACTCCATCGGCGTGCCGCCCGCCTCGCGCACGCCGCGCGCCACGTGCTCGGCGAGCCGGCGAAGCCCGAAGTTGCAGGGCATCGTGCCTGTCCAGGTGTTGGCGATGCCGACGATGGGGCGCGCGATGTCGGCGTCGGTGAGCCCGATCGCCTTCAGGTAGGAGCGGGCGGGGGCGCGGTCGCGGCCGTCGTAGAGCGTGCGGCTCTTGTGGCGAGGGTCGAGCGGCATGGCGCGACATGCTAGCCCAGCCGCGCGGGCTGGCAAAGCGGAGCGAAGGTGCTATGTCCCGCCGCGATGCGGATCCGGGCCGCCGTCGCGTGGGAGCCGAAGCGACCGCTCACGATCGAGGAGGTCGACCTCGAGGGTCCCAGGGCCGGCGAGTGCCTGGTGCGTCTGATCGCCACCGGCGTCTGCCACACCGACGCCTACACCATGAGCGGCCGCGACCCGTCGGGTCTCTTTCCGAGCGTGCTGGGGCACGAGGGCGGCGGCGTGGTCGAGGAGGTCGGTGCCGGCGTCACGAGCGTCGAAGCCGGCGATCACGTGATCCCGCTCTACATCCCCGAGTGCCGCCACTGCGCGTTCTGCCGCTCGGGGAAGACGAACCTCTGCGGCGCGCTGCTCGCCACCCAGGGCAAGGGCCTCATGCCCGACGGCACCAGCCGCCTCTCGCACCGCGGGCGCACGCTGCACCACTACATGGGCACCTCGACCTTCGCCGAGTGCACGATCGTGCCCGAGATCGCGCTCGCCAAGATCCGGCGCGACGCGCCGCTCGACAAGGTGTGCCTGCTGGGCTGCGGCATCACGACGGGAATCGGCGCCGTGCTGAACACGGCGAAGGTCCACCCCGGGGCGACGGTCGCGGTCTTCGGCCTGGGCGGCATCGGCCTCTCCGTCGTGCAGGGCGCGGTGATGGCGGGCGCCGGCCGCATCATCGGCATCGACACCAACGCGCGGAAATTCGACATGGCCCGCCGCCTCGGCGCCACGGACTTCCTCGACGCCTCGCAGGTGCCGAACGTCGCCGAGGCCGTGGTCGAGATGACGAGCGGCGGCGTCGACTTCTCCTTCGAGTGCATCGGCAACGTCGAGGTGATGGGGCAAGCGCTCGCCTGCGCGCACAAGGGCTGGGGGCAGTCGATCGTGATCGGCGTCGCCGGCGCGGGCGAGGAGATCCACGCGCGCCCCTTCCTCCTCGTCACGGGACGCGCGTGGCGCGGCACGGCGTTCGGCGGCACGCGCGGGCGGACCCAGTTGCCTCAGTACGTCGACTGGTACATGAGCAAGCGCATCGAGGTGGACGCGATGGTGACGCACACCATGGGGCTCGAGGACATCAACCGTGCCTTCGACCTGATGCACGAGGGCCAGAGCATCCGCAGCGTGGTGAGGTTCCGATGATCCGCTTCTACTACGCCTCGGGCTCGCCCTTCTCCTGGCGTGTCCAGCTCGCGCTCGAGGAGAAGGGCATCCCCTACGAGGCCGTCCTCCTGCGCTTCGACCGCGGCGAGCTGAAGACCCCCGAGTACCTGGCGCGGAGCCCGCACGGCAAGGTGCCGGCGCTCGACGACGGCGCGGTGAGCCTCTACGAGTCGGCCGCCATCCTCGAATATCTGGAGGAGAAGTTCCCCAAGCCGCCGCTCCTGCCCGCCGAGCCGGCGGCGCGTGCGCTCGTCCGGATCGAGGAGCTGGAGGCGACGGACTACTTCATCGGTCAGTTCCGTCCGGTCGCGCGCGAGCTGTTCTTCACCCCCGCCGAGCGACGCGACGCGGCGGCGCTCGCCGCCGGGCAGGCGGCGACGTACGCCGAGCTCGATCGGCTCGAGGCGCGGGTCGCGGCGCGCGGCGGGCCGTGGATCGCGGGTGACGGCTTCACGCGCGCCGACACGACGTGGCTGCCGTTCGTCGAGATCGCGGGGCGCGCCAAGATCGACCTCGACGCCGCGCGCACGCCCCGGCTGGTCGCGTGGCGCGAGCGGATGCGGGCGCGGCCGGGCTACGCGCGGAGCTATCCGCCGCTCTGGAAGTAGCCCGTCAGGGCCCCGCGTACTCGACGCGGGCGTACCAGGCGTTCTTTCCCGAGTGGTCGAAGCTGAGCCGTCCCATGCCGAGCAGCTTCATCACCAGCGACTTCGCGCCCTGACCGGTGCGGAAGATGAACCCCTTCGGCAGGGTCAGGCGGACGTCCTGCACCTCGCCCGACACCGGGTTGGTGTGCGGCGCGAGCGCCACCTCGACCACGCCCGGGATGCGGTAGTGGGTGCGTCGGCCGTCGACGTGCATCTCGATCTTGATGAAGACCGGCTCCTCGATCGTGCTCATGGTCGCGGCGAAGACCGTGAACGGTCCGTTGCCGCCCGCCTTGCCGGTGAAGATCCTGACCAGCGCGTCGCGCTGCTCGGGCGTCGCCTCCTCGGAGATGTAGAGGCGCATCGTCCCGTTGCCCTTGTGGATGGCGTTCGGCCAGGAGAGCGCCCAGACGACGTCGAGGCCGTCGAGCCGCGTGCGGCCGAAGCGGCCCTCGCGGATGTGGTAGGTGTCGAAGGCTTCGCAGAAGCCGCCGGTCGGATAGCCGCTGAAGTTGCACGGGCAGCCGAAGTCGCAGTTGCAGGTCTCGATGTAGTCGGCGCGGAGCTGCCAGCGCTCGCCGCTCTTCGCCTTCTCCGGCTTCGCCATGCGCGCGCTGTAGCACGTCCCGCGCCCCCGCGGAATCAGGGGACGACCACGGGCGGCGGGATCAGGATGATGGGGGTCGGGCTCGCCGCCGGCGGTGCGGTCGGGTCGCGGTAGGTGCCGACGGCGGTGGCGGTGCCGCGAACCGGCCAGACGAGCTGCCGCGCCGTCTTGGTGACCGGGAACGGATACGCGCCCGTGTCCGCGGCCCACGCGTCGGGCTCGTCGGGGGCGGCGGCCGCGCCGCTCTCGAGGTAGGCGCCGCGGCCGTCGCCCCAGCGCACCGCGGTCGCCGCGGTGCCCGACCAGTATCCGCGCTCCGCCACGGTGGTGAAGGGCGCGAACGGGACGCGGAAGCGGCACCCGGGGCCGAGCTGGTCGTTGAAGCATGCAAAGCGCGAGCCCCGTACCCAGAAGGCGCTCACCAGCGCGATCAGCTCCTCGACGCGCGGCAGGCGCCAGTCCGTGTGGCCGAAGCTCGGACGCGTCCCGGCGTTCATGTCGGCGACGAAGGCGAGGGCCTCCCGCCAGGTCAGTCCCGCGAAGGGGCCGGCGACGGCGGCCGGGTTGCCGCTCTTCGTCCACACCAGCGAGGTCGCGTTGTCCCGGACGGTGCCGTCGCGGAGGTCGGTGAAGCGCGCCAGCGGACCGACCGGTCGTGGCACGCGCGGGCGGCAGCCGACCGTGGCGAGCACGACGAGCGCCGCCACCAGGGCGAGCGCCCGGCGCGCTTCACTTCCGGGAGGCCGTCGCACTTTCCGCCACCGTCGCGCCGGCCGTCGTGTCCACCACCGACCACCGCCACCCGAAGCGGCTCGGCGTGAAGAAGCTGAACTCGACCGAGCCGGGAACACGCTCGCCGCGAAGCTCGTAGAGGTGGCCGGGCTCGGCGCGGAACGCGGCGCGCGGGTAGTCGAGGGTGCGGAGCGAGCCGCCCTCGTCGATCGCCAGCGTGAGCGTGTGCGTGCCCGGCTCGAGCTCGAGGTCCGGCGGCGCCTGCCAGATCCAGCTCCCCACCGGCACCGGCGAGCCGTCGACGGCGACGGCGGCGACGTTGAGCGCGTTACCCCCGAAGAACCCGTGCCGGGCGGCTCGCACGACCGCGAGCTCGGCGGTCGGGTGTGGCTCACCCACGTACGTCCGCACCACCCGGGGCGGAGCGCCGCAGCCGAGGACGAAGCCGCTCGCGAGCACGGTGACGGCGGCGGCCCGACGCATCGGGAGTGCCCCTACCACGAGGCCGACCGCCGGCCCAAACGCTCGCCACCGCGCTTGACCGGGGGCGCGCACCGCGCGATGGTCGCCGCCATGTCGCGCTGGCTCTTCGTCCTGACGCTGCTCCTCCCCGCCGCGCCCGCGCTCGCCGACGCCACCGCCGACGCCCGCGTGCTCTCCGAGGCCTTCGCCCGCGCCGCCGAGTCCGGCGATGTGGCGGCCGTCGTGGCGCTCTACGCCGACGACGCGCGCGCCGTCTACCCGCCCGCGGGCGCCGAGGCGCACGGCAAGGCCGAGATCGAGAAGCTGGTGGCGCGCACCTTCGCCGGCGGGAAGATGGGGAAGCTGCGGCTCGTGTCGCTCGACGCGATCGCGCTCGACGCCGACCACATCGCGACGGTCGGCCGCTGGGAGCAGGTGATCCCCGGCCCCGGCGGCAAGGCGCGCGTCGTCCCCGTCCGCACGACCGAGGTCCTCGTCAAGCAGAACGGCGCCTGGCGCTACCTCGTGGACCACGCCTCGGTCGGCGCCGCGCCGCCCCCGCCGGCGTCGCGGCGGGGCCCGCGCCGCGAGCGCTAGTACGCGAGCTGCACGCGGTAGGTGACCGTCGTCTCGCCGTCGGCGGGCACGTCGGCCTCGAAGCCGAGCGTGCCGGCGTCGACCTTGACGGGGGGCAGGCTCGACTCGACGACCTTCCAGTCGCCGCCGATCGGCTCGCGCACGCTCACCGTCACCGACTCCTTCTTGTGGTTGCGGATGGCGATCGCGAAGGCGGCCTCGGCGCGGTGCGGCTTCGGGCTCACCTCGCGCCAGTCGGTCTGGGTGCGCGTGGCGACGACGTCGAAGGCGTCGCCGACCTTGAGCGAGAGCTTCTCGTCCTTCGGCGTGTGCTTGATCGCGTCCTCGCCGATGAACTGCTGCGCGCCCGAGCGGTCCTCCTGGTAGAGGCGCACGGTGCCGGCGGGGAGCGGGATGCCGAGGCGGCTCGCGGCGTCGTTCTTGAGCTCGAGGAAGACGCCGACCGGCAGGTCGCGGCCGAGGTCGCCCTGCGGCGAGCGGAACCACGCCGGCTGGCCGACCACCACGAAGCGCTTGACGAGCGGCACGCCGCTCGCGGCGAGGAGCCGCATCTGCTTCGTCTCGTTCTCGGCGAGCGTCGTCTTCCGGTCGAGCGAGTAGAGGTGGTACTCGAAGAACTCCTCCTCGGTGAACTTGGGGACGGCGGCGGCGAGCACGCGGGTATCCTGCGGCACGCCGCGCACCGGGAACATGCGCGCGCGGTTCACCTGCCCGGCGACCAGCTTGAGCGTCGCGTCGTCGTAGCGGGCACCGCTCTGGTTGGTGAGCGTGACCCAGCCGGTGACGTCCGCCTTCGTGTCCTCGGCGTTCACCACTAGGACGTAGTCCGCGAGCCACGAGAGGCCGGCGGTCAGGTACGACACCTCGACGCGGTGCCGCGCCGGGCCCGTGTTGGCGAGCCGCCAGAGGAGCGTCGGACGGGCGTACAGCTCCTCCGGCAGACGCGGCAGGATGACGCGCCCGGGATGCCCGACGGCGATGCGGTCGCCGATCCGGTAGACGGGCCCGCCGTTGGTCGACAGCAGCGTCGCCTTCGTCGTCTGCGTGCGGAGCTGCTGGTCGGTCTCGACCAGCTCGACCTCCCGCCCGACGTACTTCTCGAGCAGCTTCTCGGGCGAGATCAGGTCGAAGACGTAGCTCTGCTCGATGACGGCGAGCTTGTCGGCGTCGGTGAGCGAGCGGACGGCGACGGCGCGCGGCTCGATCTTGGCCGCCACGTCCTCGAAGCGCAGCTCGCTCTCGCCCGCGGGCAGCGTCAGCTCGCGCACGTCCTTCACCAGCGCCAGGTCCTGGTTGTAGACGGTGACCGCCACCTCGGTGCGCGCGTCGCGCCCGACCACGGGCACGGGCGCGGCGGCCGCGACGCGCACGGCGATGACGGTCAGGGCGAGAGCGACGCGTCGCATGGCGGCTAGCGCTCGAACGGGATCGTCTCGACGGTCACCGGCGGCTCCAGCGCGGCGGGCGTGAAGGGCTGGCGGCGGTACTGGAACGCCTCGTAGAGGCGGAGCTGGTCGCGGAGGTGCGGCGGCTCGTGGCCGACGTCGCCGTTGGTGAAGCTCCCCGACTCGCCCGGCGGCACGATGATCTGGCCCCGCACCGGCGGCCCGAGGTCGACGACCAGGTTGAACGAGCCGCGGTTCTCGCGCGCCATCTCGGTCGGGCCGAAGATCGCCTGGATGAGCCCGAGGTCGCGGTACGTCTCGCGGAGCGCCGGGAGCTGCCAGCGCGTCTGGTCGGCGGTGCCGAAGCGGGCGGTGAGGTTCGCGAGCGCGGTCCGGAGCGCGTCCGCCAGCACCGCGATGCGCGTGCGCGGCGCGAAGTAGTCGCGCGACACGGGCAGCAGGCCCGCGGGCGCGGGCGCGCCCGGCGGCGCCCCGGCGGAGTAGAGCACGCGCACGAACAGCGCGTCGGGGCTGCCGAACGAGCCGTGGTCGTCCTCCTGGTTGCCCGCGAGCACGCCGGGGTAGCTCATCGACGACGCGATGCCGGGCAGCACGCCGCCCAGGACCGCCGTCTGCGCGACGGTGCGGAACTCGGTGTAGATCGCGGCGCCCGGGTCCGGGACGACCGCGCCGGCGGCGGCGAGCGACGCGCCGGCGTCCACCCACGCGCGGACGCGCCCGACGGCGGTGCGCTCCGGCCCGTCGGGCAGGCCGGCGATCGCGTCCTCGAGGAAGGGCAGGGTGCGGTGGGCGAAGATGTCGGACTCGGCGGCGTGACGCATCAGGTTCTTCACGTCGTCGACGCCGACCTTCGTGCCGCCGTCGCGCGCCGCCTCGAGCGCGTCGATGAAGACCTGCACGCGGTCGACCGTGCCCCAGATCTCGCGCTGCTCGCCCGCCGGCCAGGGCTCGATCGGCTTGTTGTTCCAGTTGGTGATGAAGCCGCGCCGCGGGTTCACGACCGTCGGCCCGTAGCGCGGGGCGACGAGCCCGCGCCACTCCATCGAGCCGTCGCCCAGGAGCGGCAGGCGCGGGTCGGTGTCGAGGGGGCGGCTCGGGCGGACGCCGCGGTGGAAGTAGGCGATGTTGCCGTCGGTGTCGGCGTAGTGGAGGTTGAAGGAGAGCGCCATCTTGTCGGCGAGCTGGCGGAACTGGTGCAGGCGTCGCACCCGACCGAGCGCCGAGATCGCGGCGGCCGAGCGCAGCTCCAGGCCGCTGAACGCGGCGCGACGGCTGAAGGCGACGCCGCCCGCCTCGTCGAGGAAGAAGACCGGTCCGTGGAGGGTGCGGAGGAAGGTCGTGTCGACGGGCGCGCCGCCCGCGACCGCGATGTGCTCGTGGCGCTCGAGGAAGGGCAGCGAGCGGCCGCGGAAGAGATAGTGGCCGGGTTGCTCCGGGTCGAGACGCTCGACGAAGGTGTCGACCGCGTCGTCGATGCCGGAGGTGATCGTCATGGCGAAGTTGCGGCCGGTGCCGATGATGATGCCCGGCCCCGCGGGCGCGATCACGCCCTCGCCGTCGTAGCTGCCGCCGTGGACCCCGACCTCCCAGAAGAAGCTCGGCTCGTTGAGCCCCGTCTGCGGCCCGCCGAGCAGGATCGGGTGCCCGGTGGCGGAGAGCGCGGGCGAGACGACGATCGCGTTGCTCGCGTGGCGGTGGAGGACGGGCGGGAAGGGCGGGCCCGCGCCGAGCCCGCCCATGAGACCCGTCTCCGCGGCGAGCGAGGCGGCGGCGCGCCGGATGCTCGGCTCGAGCGCGCGGACCAGGGCGAGTTGCGCGGGCGCGAAGCGGCGGATGCGGTCGATCTGGAGGGCCGTCCCCTCGCCGGCGGCGATGGTGGTCGGCGCGGACGGCTCGTCGATCCAGAAGATGTCGTCGAAGAGGCCCTTCGCCTCTTCCTCCGGGTAGCGCGCGAGGAGGTCGAGCAGCGTCTCGGCGTTCAATACCTCCTGGCCGCCGTTGGCGCCTTCGACGCGCAGCTCGAAGACGCCGATGGCGACCGAGTCGGCGAGCTGCCACGGGGCCGGCGGCACGCCGACGAACTCGAAGGGCAGGAGCCGCGGGTCGAGCGTGACCTTCCGGATGAAGGCGTTGACGCCGTCGACGTAAGCGAGCAGCGCGCGGCGATCGTGGGGCGCCAGGCGGCGGAAGAACTCGTTGCGCTCGTCCTCCGTGAAGCCGTCGCGGCGGACGACCTCGTCCATGAGGAGGTAGCTGGACCCGAGCATCTCCGCGAGCCGGCCGCTCGCCGCGCGGCGCAGGACGTCCATCTCGAAGAGACGGTCCTCGGCTTGCGCGTAGCCGTTGGCGTAGGCGCCGGGCTCCTCGCCGCGCCCGTCGGTGAAGATGTGCGGGACGCCGTACGCGTCGCGCAGGATGGTGACGGCTTCGGGTCCGCGGGCCCGGGCGGCCGTCGCGGCGAGGAGGAAGAGGACGACGAGTGTGCGTGTCACCGCTGCCTTGTAGCGCCAGGCGGCGGCGGAAGGGAAGGGTGCTCAACGCACGACGGGAATCGTCTCGGCGGTGATCGGCCCCTCGAGCTCGTCGGGCGTGAAGGGCTGGCGGCGGTACTCGAACGCTTCGTAGAGCCGGAGCTGGTCGCGGAGGTGGGGCGGCTCGTGCCCGACGTCGGCGTTGGTGAAGGTGCCCGATTCGCCCGGCGCGACGACGATCTCGCCGCGCACGGGCGGGCCGAGGTCGACGACCAGGTTGAACGAGCCGCGGTTCTCGCGCGCCTGCACGGTCGGTCCGAAGATGGCCGACAGGATCCCGATGTCGCGGTACGTCTCGGTGAGCGCGGGGAGCTGCCAGCGCGACTGGTCGGCGGTGCCGAAGCGGGTGGCGAGCCGGCCGAGCGCCGTGCCGAGCGCGTCGGCGAGGACCGCGGCGCGCGTGCGCGGCGCGAAGTAATCGCGGGACACGGGGAGGAGCCCGGCGGGTAGCGGCGCTCCCGGCACCGCGCCGGCGGAGAAGAGGACGCGCAGGAAGAGGGCGTCGGGGCTGCCGAAGGAGCCGTGGTCGTCCTCCATGTCGCCGGCGAGGACCGCGGGGTAGAACATCGCGCGGACGGCGTCGCCGAGGACGGGGCCGAGGACGGCGAGCTGCGCCGCGGTGCGGAGCTCGGTGTAGATCGCGGCGCCCGGGTCCGGCACGACGCCGGTCGGGTCGGCGGCGAGCGACGCGCCGGCGTCGACCCACGCGCGCAAGCGCCCGACCGCCTCGTGCAGCGCGGCGTCGGGCTGCCCCGCGACCGCGCTCTCGACGAAGGGCAGCACGTTGTGCGCGAAGATGTCCGACTCGGCGGCGCGCCGCATGAGGCGCTTCACGTCGAGGACGCCGAGCCGCTGGCCGGTGGCCTTCGCCGCCTCCAGCGCGTCGATGAACACCTGCACGCGGTCGACGACGCCCCACAGCTCGCGCTGCTCGCCCGCCGGCCAGCCGGGGATCGGCTTGTTGTTCCAGTTGGTGATGTAGCCGCGGCGCGGGTTCACGACCGTCGGTCCGTGGCGCGCGGCCGTGATGCCGCGCCACTCCATCGAGCCGTTGCCGACGTACGGCAGCCGCGGGTCGGTGTGGGGCGGCCGGCGCTGCCGCACGCCGCGGTGGAAGTAGCCGATGTTGCCGGCGTCGTCGGCGTAGTGGAGGTTGAAGGAGAGCGCCATGCGGTCGGCGAGACGCCGGAAGTCGCGGAGGTTCCGCACGCGACCGATGCTCGCGACGGCCGCCGCGGAGTCGAGCTCGAGGCCGCGGAAGGCGGCGCGCCGGCTGTAAGCCACCCCCGCCGCCTCGTCCAGATAGAAGACCGGGCCGTGGAGGGTACGCAGGAACGTCCGCTCGACGTCGGGCTGGCCGGACACCTTGATGCGCTGGCGCCGGCGCTCGAGCGGGACCGCCTGGCCGCGGAAGCGGTAGCGGTCGGGGTGCCGCGAGTCGAGGTTGTCGACGAAGGTGTCGACCGCGTCGTCGATGCCCGAGGTGAGGGTCATGGCGAAGTCCCGCCCGCGGCCGATGAGCACGCCGGGGCCGGCAGGCGCGATCACGCCCTCGCCCTCGAAGCCGCCGCCGTGGAGGCCGATCTCCCAGAAGAAGCTGGGCGCGTTGAGCCCCGTCTGCGGGCCGCCGAGGAGGATCGGGTGCCCGGTCGCGGAGAGCGCGGGCGAGAGCAGGATCGCGTTGCTCATGTGCCGGTGGCCGCCGAGGCCGCCCATCAGACCCTGCTCGCGACGGAGCACGGCGGCGGCGCGGCGGATGCTGGGCGCGAGGTCGCGGACGAGGGCGAGCTGCCGCGGCGCGAAGCGGAGGGTGCGCTCGTGCGTGAGGCCGTGTCCCTCGCCGGCCGCGATGGTGGTCGGCGCGGCCGGCTCGTCGATCCAGACGAGGTCGTCGAAGATGCCCATCGCTTCGCGCTCGGGGTAGCGCGCGAAGAGGTCGAGCAGGAGGTCGGCGTTCAGTACCTCCATGCCGCCGTTCGCCCCCTCGACGAGGAGCTCGAGGATGGCCACCGCGACGGAGTCGCCGACCTTCCACGGCGCGGGTGGCGTGCCGGTGAACTCGAAGGGGAGGAGGCGCGGGTCGAGCGTGACCTTGCGGATGAACGCGTTCACCCCGTCGCGATAGGCGAGCAGCGCGCGGCGATCGCGCCCCGAGAGGCGGCGGAAGAAGCGGTCGCGCTCGGTCTCCTTGTAGCCGTCGCGGCGTACGACCTCGTCCATCAGGAGGTAGTCGGGGCCGAGCATCTCGGCGAGCCGGCCGGTGCCGACGCGACGGAGGATGTCCATCTCGAACAAGCGGTCCTCGGCCTGGGCGTAGCCGTTGGCGTAGGCGCCGCGCTCGCCGTCGCCGTGCTCCTCGGTGAAGATGTGCGGCACGCCGTACGCGTCGCGGAGAATCGTGACGGCCTCGGGCGGGCGGGCGTGCACGGCGGTGGCGCCGAGGAGGGCGAGGAGGACGAGGACGCGCGCCACGCCGCCTTGTACCCCGGTCAGCCGACGAGGTCGACGCCGAACAAGCGGCCGACGATCCATCCCACCACCGCCGCGCCGAGCGCGACGCCCGCGAACTCGAGCCCCGAGCGCACCAGCGGGCGGCGCGTGAGCACGCCCTTCCACACCCCGACGGCGAGCAGAGTCGCGATCGAGGCCGCCCACGACAGGAGGAGCGACAGGTGCCCGAGTGGCGCCGCGAGGTACGACCCGGCCGCCATCGAGACCCCGCCCGTCACCCCCGCGGCGACGCCGGTGACGATCACGATGGCGCGGCTCTGCGTCGCCGCCGACACCCCGGAGAGGAGCCCGACCGTGCTGAGCAGGCCGTCCTGGATGCCGAAGACGAGCTCGCGCGCGCGGATCTTGCGCTCCAGCTCCCGCTTCTTGTCGCCGAGGACGGTCGCGCCGGCCGCCACGATCGCTCAGTACCGCAGCGCGGGGTCGAGGGTCTTCTGGCCGGGCTTCCGTAGGCGCGACACGTCTCGCGCGTGGGGTCGGCGAGCAGCGCGAAGGCGACGCCGCCCAGCTCCTCGGCCCAGGCGCGGTGGCTCTCGACCTCGTCCACGCTGACCCCGACCACCGCGGCGTTGGCGGCCCGGAAGTCTTCGAGGCGTGCGTTGAAGCCGGTCACCTCCGTCGGGCAGACGAAGGTGAAGTCGGCGGGGTAGAAGAAGAGGACGAGCCAGCGGCCGCGGAAGTCGACGAGGCCGAAGCGTCCGCGCTTGCCCTGCTCGATACCGTCGAGCGCGAAGGCCGGGGCGTCGGCGTTGAGGTCGAGCACGCGCGGGCGAGTCTAGGAGGCTCGCCCACGATTGCAAGCCCGCCGGCGCCCCGCTACGACGGCCGCCCATGCCGACCGCCAAGCGACCCTCGCGCTTCCGGCTGCCGACCGACGTCCGGCCGACGGAGTACGACCTCCATCTCGTTCCGGACCTCGAGCGCGGCCGCTTCCGCGGCGAGGTGCGCATCAGCGTGCGGCTCGACCGCCCGCGCCCGGCGATCGTGCTGCACGCCGCCGACCTCACCATCGAGCGCGCGTCGGCGCGCATCCAGGGCGCCGAGGTGCCGGCGCGCGCCACGCCCCAGCGCGCCGACGAGGCCGTGGTCCTCCGCTTTCCGCGCCCGCTGCCGGCGGGCGACGCCGTCCTCGTCCTCGCCTTCGCCGGCGAGCTGAACCAGCACCTCCGCGGCCTCTACGCCGCCAGCGCCGACGGACGTCGCTACGCCTTCACGCAATGCGAGGCGGCCGACGCGCGGCGGATATTCCCGTGCTTCGACGAGCCGTCGTTCAAGGCCACCTTCCGCGTCGCGGTGACCGCCCGGCGCGGCGAGGTGGTCGTCGGCAACGGCCCGATCGAGCGGGAGGAGGAGAGCGGGGATGGGACGCGGGTCGTCCGGTTCGCGCCGACGCCGAAGCTCTCGACGTATCTCTTCGCGCTCGCGGTCGGCCCGCTCGAGTCGTCGCCCGTGCGCCTCCTCGGCACGACGCCGATCCGCGTCTGGCACGTGCCGGGCAGGGGCGCGATGACCGAGCTGGCGCTCGACGCCGCGGCCGCCGCGCTCCGGCGCCTCGAGGACTACTTCGACCTCCCGTACCCCTACGGCAAGCTCGACCTCGTCGCCGTCCCCGACTTCGAAGCCGGCGCGATGGAGAACGCGGGCGCGGTCTTCTTCCGCGAGACCCTCCTCATCCTCGACCCGGCGACCGCTTCGCTCCCGGAGCGGCGGCGCGCGGCGGAGGTGATCGCGCACGAGCTGGCGCACATGTGGTACGGCGACCTCGTCACCATGGCGTGGTGGGACGACCTCTGGCTGAACGAGGCGTTCGCCACTTGGATGGCGTACCGGGTCGTGGACGAGTGGCGGCCCGAGTGGCGGATGTGGCACAGCTTCGAGCACGACCGGGCGAGCGCCCTCTCGCTCGACGCGCTCACCAACACGCACCCGATCTACGCCGAGGTACGGAGCGTCGCCGAGGCGACGGAGAACTTCGACGTCATCACGTACGAGAAGGGCGCCGCCGTCGTGCGCATGCTCGAGCAGTACCTCGGCGCCGCCGCCTTCCGCGACGGCGTCCGTCTCTACATGCGGCGCCACCGCGAGGGGAACACCGTCGCCGCCGACCTCTGGCGCGCGCTCGAGGAGGCCTCGGGGCGCGAGGTGACGCGCGTCGCGCAAGCGTGGATCGCGCAGGGCGGCTTCCCGCTCGCCACCCTCGGCCCGGGCGGCGCCGCGAATACGCTGCGCGTCCGCCAGGAGCGCTTCTTCGCCGACCCCCGCGTGCCGGCGCCCCGACGGCGCGGCCGCTGGCCGCTGCCGCTGCTCGTTCGCTGGCGCGACGCCGAGCGCGCCGGCGTCGAGCGCTTCCTGGTCGACAAGGCGAGCGAGACGCTCGCTCTCCCCGCCAAGACGGTGCTGCGCTGGTACTTCGGCAACGCCGACGCCGGCGGGTTCTACCGCGTGCTGCACGACGCGGCCGACCACACGGCGCTCGTCGCATCCCTGGCGGAGCTGTCCACCGTCGAGCGGCTCGCGCTGGTCGGCGACCAATGGGCGCTCGTGCGGGCGGCGCGCGCCCGTGCGGAGAGCTTCCTCGACATCGCGGACGCGCTCGTCGAGGAGACCGACCACGACGTGCTCGACGGCATCACCGGGGCGCTCGCGCGCATCGACGCACAGGTGGTGGCGCCGGGCGGCCCCGAGCAGACGGGCCTGCGGGCGTGGATCGCGCGCCGCTTCGGCCCGCACCTCGAGCGCGTCGGCTGGACGGCGGCCGTCGGGGAGGACGACGACGTCCGGCTCCGGCGCGCGTCGCTGGTCCGTCTCCTCGGCGGTGTGGCCGAGGCACCGGCCGTGATGACCGAGGCGCGCCGGCGCCTCGAGCAGTATCTGGCCGACCGCGGCTCGCTCGAGCCGAACCTCGCCGATCCGGTGGTCGAGCTCGCGGCGCGGGGCGGCGACGACGCGCTCTACGACCGCTACCTCGCCGTGGTGGCCGAGGCGCGCACGCCGCAGGAGCGCCGCCGCTTCCTCCTGACGCTCGCCTCGTTCCGCGCGCCCACGGCCGTGCGCCGCACGCTCGACGCCGTCCTGACGCCGCAGATCCCGACCCAGGACGTCGCCTTCGTCCTCATGCGGCTGCTCGGCAACCCGCCCGTCGCCCCGCAGACGTGGGCCTTCATGAAGAAGCGCTGGAGCGGGATCCGCCGCCGCGTCCCGCCGCTCATGCTGTCGCGGCTCGTCGAGGCCACGCCCGCGCTGCGCGAGCCGCGCTACGCGGCCGAGGTGCGGGGCTTCTTCAAGGCGCACCCCGTGCCCGAGGCCGCCCGCGCCCTCAAGCAGGCGCTCGAGATCTTCCGCTTGAACGCGGACCTGCGGCGCCGCGCCGCGCCGGCGGTGGCGCGCTGGCTGGCGCGCCAGCCCGAGCGTTGAAGACCCGGCGCCCGGTCGCCGTCAAAGGTCACGGTGCGCGCGCGACTCGTCGTCCTCGCCGTGAGCGTCCTCCTGGCCGCCCGCCCGGCCGGTGCGCAGCCGCTCGGCGGCGAGCGCGCCGTGCGGGAGGCGCTCTGGTCGGCGAGCGTCGTGGTCGATCCGCCGGGCTGCGGCGGCGCGCTCGCCGAGAGCCCGCAGCTCGTCGTCACCGCGCGGCACTGCGTGAAGGACGAAGGGGCGACGCTCCGCGTCCGCTTCGGCCCGGGGTGGACCCGGCGCGCCTGGGTGGTCGCGACCGACGAGCGCGCCGACCAGGTGGTGCTGCTGCTCGAGTATCCGGTGCCGATCGAGCCGCTGGCGATCGTCCACCGCGCGCAGATCCCGGGCACCGTCCTCTACTTCATCGGCAATCCGACGAAGCCGCGCTTCGAGGAGGCCCGCCTGGAGAAGATCGGGCGCTGTCCGTCGCTGCCCGACCTGCCGAACGCGATCTTCACCACCATCGACGGCGTGCCGGGTGACTCCGGGTCGCCGGTGGTGGACGGCGCGGGGCGCATCGTCGGGCTCGTGCACGGCGGCGCGCGCTGCCACATCCTCACGCCGGCGAACACCCTGGCGCGCCTGGTGGACGGGCTCCTCGAGCGCGAGCCGGCGCGGCTCTGAGCCTACGCCCGCTGGTCGAGCGGCATGCCGAGGCGGCGCATCTTGGCGTAGAGGGTTTCGCGCGTGATGCCGAGGCTCCGCGCCGCCGCGCTCTTCGTCGGCTTCTCCCGCAGCCGCTGGCGGATGAGCGCCATCTCGACCCGCTCGAGCAGCCGGCCGAGCGGGACGTCGGGCGGCCCGGCGTCGGCCTCGCGGATGCGCCGCGCGAGGTGCTCGACGCGGACGCGCTCGCGCTGGCCGACGGAGAGGACGATGCGGTGGATCTCGTTCTCGAGCTCGCGCACGTTTCCCGGCCACGGGTAGCGTTGCAACGCGGCCAGCGCGTCGGCGTCGAAGCCGCCCGTCTCGCGCCGCTCGCGCACCTCGAAGCGGGCGAGGAAGTGCGCGCAGAGGGACGGCACGTCGGCCGCGCGGTGGCGCAGCGGGGGGAGGCGGAGCGGGAACACCGCGAGGCGGTAGTAGAGGTCGCAGCGAAAGCGGCCGGCGCGGATCTCGGCGTCGAGCGGCCGGTTGGTGGCGGCGACGATGCGCGCGCGGACCGGACGGACGCGGTCGGCGCCGAGCGGCTTCGTCTCGTCGTGCTGGAGGACCCGGAGCAGCTTGGCCTGCACGGCGGGCGGCGCCTCCGCGATCTCGTCGAGGAACACGGTGCCCTCGCCGGCCTCCTCGAAGAGGCCCCGGCGATCGCGGTCGGCGCCCGTGAAGGCGCCACGCAGGTGGCCGAAGAGCTCGCTCTCGAGGAGCGATTCGACGAGCGTGGCGCAGTTCTGCACCAGGAAGGGCGCGTCGCGACGGGGGCCACGCTGGTGGATCGCGCGCGCCACGAGCTCCTTGCCGGTCCCGGTCTCGCCCTCGACCAGGACGGGGACGCGGCTCTGGGCCGCGCGGTCGACGAGCGCCAGGACCGCGCGCAAGCCGCCCATCGCGCCGACGAAGGGGAGGTCGAGCAGGGGCGTGGCGAGGGCGGGCGTCTCCGGCGCGGGCTCGTCGACGGTGGCGAGCACCGAGCGGCCGAGCGCCTCGCGGACGAGCGTGGGCAGGGTTTCGATGTAGCGCTCGTGCTTGGTGACGTAGTCGGCCGCGCCCAGCTTGAGGCTCGCCACCGCCAGCTCCTCCGAGCCCGCGCCGGTGACGACGATCACGGGCAGCTCGCGCCGTACGGAGCGCAGCGCGCGTACGATGTGCAGGCCCTCGGCGTCGAGCAGGCGGAGGTCCGTCACGATGCAGCCGATGGGCTGCGCTTCGAGCGCGTCGATCGCGGCGCGCAGGCGCGCGACGCTCGTCACGCGGACGCCCGGCTCCATCCGCTGCAGGGCGTGACGGATCCGCGCGGCGTGCTCCGGGTCGCGCTCGAGGAGCAGGATGTGGAGCTGCGGCGGCGCGGTTTCGTCCATCTGACGGCTTTCCCGCGGGCGACAATCGATGCGACGACACGGCGAGTCAATGCGCTCGCGATGTGCAGGAAGGCATCCTCAGTGCGAGTATGTATGTCGAGGGAATAGTGCGAATGGGCGGAAGAAATCGTTTGACGCCCACGCCGGACGACTGCTACCGTTTCGTCGTCATGCTCCGCTACGTGCTGCTTGCGCTGCTCGCCGACGATCAGCCGAGACACGGCTACGCGCTCATGAAGGCCTTCGCGGAGCGCTCCGGAGTTCGCCTCAGCATCGGCAACATCTATCGCGAGCTCCAGCGCCTGCTCGCCGAAGGCCTGATCGTCACCGCCGCGAACCCGATCGGCGCGGATCCCCGTCGCACGCCGTACACGCTCACCGAGCCCGGGCGCGAAGCGCTCGAGGCCTGGTTCGCGTTGCCGGCGCGCGCGCTCACGCGCGCCACGCCCGACGCGCTGGCGTACCGGCTGGCTCTGCTGAACGACATGGACCCCGTCCGGGCGGACGCCTTCCTCGACGAGCTGCAAAACGAGCTGTGGGCCGAGGCGAAGACGCTCGAAGCCGAGCGTTCCGTCACCAGCCACGACGACACGGCGCCCGGCCTGCCGACGCGGAAGTTCCTCCAGAGCCGGCACGCACGCTACCTCGCCGCCGACATCGAGCTGGTCGACGAGATGCGCACCGGGCTCACCGAGTGGCGCCGCCGAGCGGGCAACCGCACCAGCGCGCCCGCGCGCACGGTCGAGCGCCCCGCGGCGATCGCGCGCCCCGTCACACGCCCCGGTCTGCGCCGCTGATTCGCGCCGGGCGGTGCGCTGCATGCGCCCCGCTACTGAGAACTATCGTGCGCGCAGCGGTGCGAAACGCGCCCGGTTCTGCTTGATTCACGGGTGGGACGCACGGAGCATGGACGGCGCGAGTCGCCATGTCGCCCACTCACCGCGCCGTTCGCCTCGATGGGGTCACCAAGCAGTACGGTGACGGCGCGCAGGCCGTCGTCGCGCTGAGCGAGGTGTCGCTCGTCGTCCCGGGCGGGGAGTACGTCTCGATCATCGGCCCGAGCGGATCGGGGAAGAGCACCGTCCTGAACGTCATCGCGGGCCTCGACGTCCCGACGGCCGGACGCGTCGAGCTGTGCGGGCACGACCTCGCGTCGCTGTCCGACGACGCGCGCAGCGACCTCCGGCTGCGCGCCGTCGGCTTCGTCTTCCAGGCGTTCAATCTCTTTCCCACGTTCACGGTCGAGGAGAACGTCGCCTGGCCGCTCGAGTTCCTCGGTGTGCGGGCGGCCGAGGCGCGCCGGCGCGCCGGGGCGACGCTCGAGCGCGTGGGCGTCCACGGGCCTGCGCGTCGCCGCCGTCCCGCCGAGCTCTCGGGCGGCGAGCAGCAGCGCGTGGCGATCGCCCGCGCGCTCGTCACCCAGCCGAGCGTGCTGCTCGCCGACGAGCCGACGGGCAACCTCGACACGCGCACCGGCGAGCTGATCCTCGACCTGCTCCGCGACCTCAACCGGGAGCGGGGCCTGACGGTCGTCCTGGTGACGCACAGCGCGTTCGCCGCCAGCTACGGCAAGCGCACGCTCGAGTTCCGCGACGGCCGCGTGGTGCGCGACGTGCGCGTGCCGCTCGAGGAACGTCCCGTCGAGCTCGCGGCCCGCCGCTGAGCGCCATGGCGCGTCTCGACATGCGCATGCCGCTGCGCTTTCTGCGCGGCAGCGTGGCGGGGTGCGCGCTCAGCGTGATCGCGCTCGCGGCCGGCGTGGCGCTCGTGTGTGCGATGGGCCTGGCGAACCGCGCCGTGCTGCACGCCTTCATCGAGGTGGTGGACACGACGGCGGGACGGGCGGCGCTCGAGGTGCGCGCCGGCGAGGACGGGTTGCTCGCCGAGGACACCACCGCCCTGGTCGCCGCCGTACCGGGCGTCGCGCTCGCCGTCCCGGTCGTGAGCGCGACCGCGTTCGTCCCCGAGGACGACGAGCGGCTCGTCGTCCAGGGCATCGACATCGCGAACGACGACGCGGTGCGCGTCTACGACACGCGCGGCGCCGACGGCCTCGAGACCGACGACCCGCTCGTCTTCCTGGCGCAGCCGGACTCGGTGGCGTTGACGCGCGCCTTTGCGGCCCGTCACGGTCTCGCGATCGGCGACCGCCTCGTGCTGGAGACGCCCGCCGGACGGCGGTCGTTCACCGTGCGCGGGCTGCTCGAGCCGACGGGGGTGGCGCGTGCCTACGGCGGCAACCTGGTCGTCATGGATCTGCTGGCGGCCGAGGCCGTGTTCACGCGACCCGGCTTCGTGAACCGCGTCGACGTCGTGCTCGCGCCCGAGACGGACGTGGCCGCGACGGCGGAGCGCATCGCGGCCCGCTTGTCGCCGGGCCTCCGCGTCGAAGCGCCCGAGCAGCGCAAGGTGGACCTCGGCAAGGTGATCCAGTCGGTGCGCCTCCTGCTCCAGGCCGCCGGCCTCGTCGTCCTGGTCGCCGCCTTCCTGATCGCCTTCAACCGGCTGGCGACGGTCTTCGAGCAGCGTGCGTGGCAGCTCGGGGTGCTGCACGCGGTCGGCGTGCGGGAGGCCGTGGTGCGCCACGAGCTGGTGAAGGAGGGGCTCGTGCTCGGCGTGGCGGGCGTCGCCCTCGGCCTTCCGGGAGGCGTCGCGCTCGGGCGCGCGTTGCTGCCCGTCATCGCGTCTACCACCTCGCTCGCCGGCAACGTCGTCATGCCGGCGACCGAGATGGCCGTCCGGCCCGCGTCGCTCGCGCTCGCCGCGCTGCTCGGCGTCGTGGCGGCGCTCCTGGCGGCGATGCTGCCGGCGCGTCGCGCGGCGCGTCTCGGCATCGCCGCGACGATCCGGGGGCGAGGGACGGAGGCGGTGGACGTCCGGACCCCGTGGCGCTGGCGCGTCGCCCTGCTGGCGGCCGTCGCCGGCGCGGTCGGCGCGCAGTGGCTCACGCGCTCGCCGCTCTGGGGGCTCGTCGCGACGGCGCTCGCCGCCGTCGCGACCGCGCTCCTGGCGCGCCCGCTGGTGGCGCTCGTGGCGATGGTGGTCCCGGCGCTGGCGTGGCTCGGCGCGCCCGGCGGGCGGCTCGCGGTGGAGACGATCGTGCGCAGCCCGCGGCGCGCGGCTCTCACCACGGCGACGCTCGGCGTCGGCGTCGGCGCGGTCGTCTGGCTCTGGACGGTGGCGGGGAGCTTCGAGCAGTCGGTCGTCGAGGCGCTGTCGGCGAAGTACCGGGTCGCGGACGTCGCCGTGCTCTCGGTCCACCGGGCCGTCGGCTTCCTCGAGGCGCCCCTCGAGGAGGGTCTGGTCGACGAGATCCGCCGCATCCCCGGGGTCGCGGTGGTGGTGGGCGAGCTGCTCCGCGACTGGCACCACGGCGGCGGCCCGATCACCGTCGACGCCCTGGACGCGTCCTACTTCGGCGATCCCGCCCTGCCGCGCTGCCGGCTCGTCGGCGCCGCGCTGCCCGACGTGTGGGACGCCGTCGTCGCGGGGCGGGCGGTGCTCGTGTCGGGGAACTTCGCGATGAACCTCGGCGTCCGCACAGGCGACCGCATGACGCTCGACACGCCGGGCGGACCGCTCGCCGTCGTGGTGGGTGGGACGATCATCGACTTCGCGTCGCCCCGCGGCACGCTGCTCCTCGGCCGCGAGGTCTACGCCCGCCTCTGGCAGGACCGGCAGGTGAACCACGTCCTGGTGCGCCTCGCGCCGGGGTCCGACGCGGAGACGGTGCAGGCGGCGATCGGCCGCCTGGTCAAGGGGCGCTACGACGTCGAGATCCTCCTGGCCGGCCCCTACATCGACCACTTCGCCGCCGACGTCCGCCGCGGCTTCGCGCCGGTCGGCGTGCTCGCCGGGCTCGTGCTGCTGGTCGTGCTGGTGGGGATCGCGGACACGCTGGCGGCGGGCATCGGCGAGCGGACCCGTCACCTCGGGACGCTGCGCGCGATCGGCGTGCGCCGAGGCCGGCTGGCGCGGACCGTCGTGCTGGAGGGTCTGCTGCTCGCCGGCCTCGGCCTCGTGCTCGCGCTCGCGGCGGGGCTCGCGCTCGGCACGCTCTGGGTGGAGACGACCTTCCCGTACCTCCTCGGCTGGGTGCTCGAGCTCCACCTGCCGTGGGCGCGCGTCGCCGTCGTGGGCACCGTCACGCTCGCCACCGCGACGCTGGCGGCGCTCCTCCCCGCCCGCCGCGTGGCGCGCCTCGCGCCGGCGGTCGCGCTCCGCGAGGAGTGACGCGCCGACTCTAGGTGCCGCGCGGCAGGCCGAGCACCTGCATGGCGATGATGCCGCGCATGATCTCCGAGGTGCCCGACGCGATGCTCGCCGCCGGCGCGCCGAGCCAGCCGCGCTGGAGCCACTGCGCCGGGTCGGCGTGACGCTCGCCCGCCTTGGGCGTGTCGTAGACGAGCCCGGCGGGGCCGAGGATCTCCATGCCGAGCCGCGGCACCGACTGCATCAGCTCCGTCCAGTGCAGCTTGATGATTGACGCCTCCGGCCCGGGCATCCCCATGCGGAGGAGCTTGTCGAGCGTCCGCTGGCAGGTGACGCGGAAGACCTCGGTGCCGAGGTGTAGCGCGGCGAGACGTTGGCGGCGAGCCAGCTCCGCAGCTCGGTGCGGAAGGTGTCGAGGTCGGGGCCGGCCATTGCCGGTTCGCATAGCAAGGTCGCGCGGGGGGCGTCGAGTGCTGTCTGTCGCCGCGCGGCTTCGCTGGCGCTGCGCTTGCCCCCGGCACGCGCGCGCGATAGCTGAGCCCACCGTGTCCGCGCCGCCCCCTCCGTTGCTCTCCACGCCCGACGCGGTCGCGGCCCTGGCCGACGAGGCGCACGCGGCCGGGCGGCTCGCCATCGACACGGAGTTCGTGTGGGAGCGGACGTACCGGCCGATCCTGGGCGTCGTGCAGGTGGCGACCGACCGCTCGGCGGCGGTGATCGACGCGCTGGCGGTGAAGGATATCTCACCGCTCTTCGGCGTGCTGCGTGACCCCGCGGTGACCGTGGTCCTCCACGGCGGCGGGCAGGACCTCGACATCTTCGCGTTTCTCATGGGCGAGCCGATCCGCAACGTGGTGGACACGCAGGTCGTCGCCGCCTTCCTCGGCTACGGACTCCAGGTCGGGCTCACCGTCCTCGTCGAGCGCGCGGTCGGCGTCCGGCTCCGCAAGGACCAGACCTACACCGACTGGACGCGGCGGCCGCTCCGGCCCGAGCAGCTCGTCTACGCGCGCGACGACGTGATCCACCTGCTCCCGCTCCACGACCGGCTGCGCGCCGAGCTGGCCGAGCGCGGCCGGACGGCGTGGGTGGAGGAGGAGCTGCGGGCGCTGGAAGACCCGGAGCGGTTCACCCCGATGCCGGCCGACGAGCGCTACCGGACGGTGAAGGGCTGGCAGCGGCTCGAGGGGCAGGAGCTGGCCGTCCTGCGCGCGCTCGCCGCGTGGCGCGAGCGCGCCGCCGAGCGCGCGGACGTGCGGCCGCAGTTCATCGCCAACGAGATCGTCCTCACCTCGCTCGCGGTACGCCCGGTGCGTAGCATCGACGAGCTGCGCCAGGTCCGCGGTCTCTCCTCGGGGACGGTCGACCGCCACGGGCGTGCGATCGTCGCCGCCATCGCGGAGGGGCTCGCCGTCCCGCGCGAGCTCTGGCCGGAGGCGCCGGCGCGGCAGCGTCGCAAGGCGCCGCCGCCCGGGCTCTCGGCGTTGCTGCGCGCCGCCGTGCAGGCGGTCGCCGAGCGCGAGGACATCGCTCCCGAGGTGATCGCCAGCTCGCGCGACATCGAGGCACTCGGCACGCTCGCCGCCGGCGCCGACCGCGAGGCACTCGCGACACTCGCCGTCACGCACGGCTGGCGCCGGGACCTGGTCGGCGATCGGCTGCTCGCCATCGCGCGCGGCGAGATCGCGATCCGCTACGACCCCGCCCGGCGCGCCCTCGTGAGCGAGCCGGTCACGCCGGGCGCACGCGGACGATGACGCTCTTCCCGGCCCGTACGCGCGCCGGGTCGGGACGGAAGAGCCCGAGCCAGGCTATCCAGTACTTCCTGGAGTAGACCGGTCCCATGCGGCCCGCGAGGTCGGGATCGGTGACGACCTCGGCTCGTCCGACGAAGTGCGGCCCGCTCCGCGACCCGACCCACACGTAGAGCGGACTGCCCTTGCGGATCCGTCGCGCCTTGTGGCTCGCCGGCTCGGTCATGAAGCAGAGCCAGTCGTGGTCGAGCGTGAACCAGACCGGGACGACCTTGCTCTGCGTGCCGTCGGCGCGCCGCGTGGCGACGTAGATGTTCTTCGCGTCGCGCAACGCGTCGAGGACCTCGGGGGGCCACATGCAGGCGGTGGTATTCCGCTCCGCAGCTCTTGTCCACCGTCCGCCCTCGGTAACTTTACGAACGGCGTCGGCAATGTACAGGACGGGCGGATCTCGGCCGTCGCCATCGGCCGACGCCGCTCCGCCGTGGCACCTGCGCCGATGCAACCAACGACTCGCCGAGCCTCCGGCTCCACGACCGATTCGACGCCTGACGCGCGCCGTGCGCGCGGCGCATTCTTTCGACTCTCTCGGAGGTGGACCGTCATGTCGCGACTCGCCGCCGCTCTCGCCGTAGCCCTCGCGCTCTCGCTCGGGGCGCCCGCGCAAGCCGTCTTCCACTCCGCCGTCATCGACGAGATCATGTCCGGCGTCCCGGGTGACCCGAACGCGCAGTACGTGGTCATCCGGATGCTGGCGAGCGGCCAGATCGCGGTCCAATACACCCGCCTCACCGCGTTCAACTGCGACGGCTCGCAGGCGACGGAGCTGCTCCTCCTGCCCAACAACCTGACCGGCTTCACGCAGGGGCGCTACATCATCTCCTCCGACTTGGGCTTGGCGAACATCCTCAACGACTTCGTGATGACGACCACCGGCATCGCGCCCGACTGCGGCATGGTCTGCTGGGGCGCGCCGCCGCCGAACGTCGTGCCGCCGAACCCTCCCACCTGGGCGATCGACAACCCGAACAACTACACCGACTGCGTCGCGTACGGCGGCTACACCGGCACCGTGAAGACGGTGAGCGGCGGCAACACGCACGTGAGCGGCACGCCGTCGTCGCTGACGGCGGGCGACGGCACCCTGGCGCTCAAGCGCTTGGTCTTCGACGACGACAACGCCACCGACTTCGCGTTCGCCTGCCCGTCGCCGGCGAACTACGCCGGCGACGTGGGTGACTTCGGCCAGTGCCCGCCCGTGAGCACGACGACCACGACCACCGTCAGCACCACGACCACCACGACCGCGCCGCCCGGGCAGCCCGTCACCGGAAAGAACCTGAGCCTCGGGCTCGGGAAGAAGAAGTCGCTCAGCGTCACCTCCGGCGACGCCGCCATCACGCTCGGCGGCGGCAACGGCAGCGCCGACGACCCGACGTCCAATCCGAGCGGCGGCTCGCTGCGCGTCAAGGCCACCGGCGGCGACGGCTTCGACGCGACGTACCCGCTCCCCCTCGGCGGATGGGTCAAGCTCGGCAAGACGCCGAACAAGGGCTACAAGTACACCGACAAGGTCGGCGCCTACGGCCCGCTCAACGCCGCGATGGTGAAGCCCGGGAAGCTCGTGAAGGCGACCGGCAAGGGCGACGCCCTCACCCACACCCTCGCCACCCAGCCCGGCTCCGTCTCGGTCACCCTCCGCATCGGCGACCTCGACTACTGCATGGTCTTCGGCGGCACGCAGAAGTTCATCGCCAACAAGAAGCTGACCGCCAAGGACGCGACGGCCCCGGGCGCCTGCCCGTAGGCGACGCCCGGCTCCGTTCGCCGGCCGCTTGCTACGCCGCGTCCGCCGTCGCGCCGACGGGCGCGACGCTGGCGGTCGTGGCGGGCAGGCTCACGGTGAAGCAGCTCCCGCGCCCGACCTCGCTGGTCACCGTGATCGTGCCGCCGAGCAGCTCGAGCAGGCGGCGGACGATGTGGAGGCCGAGGCCCACGCCCCCGCCGGTGGCGCCGGGACCCTGGCGGAACATGTCGAAGACGTAGTCGATCGCCTCGGGCTGGATGCCGCAGCCGGTGTCCTTGACGCTGATCGTGACCATGCCGGTCGGGGTCACGTCGGCCTCCAGCCGCACCTCGCCGCGCTCCGTGAACTTGAGCGCGTTGTGGACGAGGTTACGGACGATGGTCTTCAGCTTGGCGGCGTCCGTCTCGATCACCGGCACGTCGGGCGCGACGCCGACCTGGAAGGTGACGCCGGGGCGCCTCCAGTTCTCGGGGAGCTGCGCGCGGACCTCCCCGAGGAGCGTGGAAACGACGACCACCGAGCGGTCGACGGGCAGGCGGCCGGCCTCGAGGCGGTTCAGGTCGAGCACGGCCGTGATCATCTCGAGGAGGGCGAGCGATTGCTGCTGCGTGCGCTGCACGGCCTCCGTCTGCCCGCGGTTCAGCGGGCCGAGGCCGCCCTCGAGGAGCATCTCGGCGTAGCCGAGCATGACGTTCAGCGGCGAGCGCAGGTCGTGGGAGATCGCGCCCACGAACTCGCTCTTCACCTCCGAGGCGCGGCGCACCTCCTCCAGCAGCCGGGCGTTCTGCAACGCGACGGTCGCCTGCTGCGCGATGCCCTCGAGCACCGGCAGGGCGCTCTCGACCTCCCCGAAGCCGACTTGCTCGTACGCGACCGCAACGAAGCCGATCAGCGTGCGCTCGCTGTAGAGCGCGGCGAGGAGCGCGGTCGAGACGCGCTGCCCGCTCGCGAACAACCCGAGCGCCCGCTCCGCGTCGGAGCCGTCGAGGACGATCACGGGCTCGTTCGCCAGTCGCTCGACGGCCGACCAGCCGCGGAGCGGCAGCTCGAAACGGCCGAGCTCGCTCGCGGCGGCGTCCGCGTTCGTCACGGCGACCAGCCGGAACGTGTTGCGTTCGGCGTCCACCAGGAAGGTGGCGCTCCAGTCGGCGCCGAGCTGCTCTCGCGTGGCGCGGTTGACGCGGGCGAGCAGCTCGGGCGCTTCGAGGGTCGTCGACAGCGTGCGGGCGACGTCGAGCAGGCCGCGCGAGACGCGGACCTCCGTCGCAAGGCGCCGGTGGCTCTCGTCGAGGCGAGCGGCGAGGCCGGCGAGCGCCTTGTTTTTCGCCTCCAGGTGGCGTCCGTAGAAGGAGCACTGCTGCGCGATCAGGAAGAAGGTCAAGGTCGGGCTGATCGACGCCGTGCCGAGCAGCGTCGCCACCGAGAACCCGTTGTCGACCCCCAGCATGAGCTCGTGGGCGAGGACGACCGCGGCCGTCATGACGAGACCGCTGCGGAGCGAGACGAGGCTCGCGCCCACGATGACGAGCGTGTACAGAGGCCGCAGGAGCGGCGCCGACGGCGTGCCGCCGAAGGCGAGGTGGATGCCGGTGCTGATGACGACGACGTCGGTGAAGGCCTGGGCGTAGAAGCAGAGCCGCTGCCGGGCGATGAGCCACTTCCAGCGGAGCCCCACGACGGAGACGAGGGCCGCCGCGCCGCAGGTGAGGAAGACGCGGCCCAGGGGAAGAGGACCGATGCCGACGTGGATCAGGCAAGAACCGAGGATGGCGCCGCCCGCGGCGTACAGCCGGGTGAGGCACTTCCAGCGGTTGAAGGTGGCGAGGTCGGGCGTACCCGAGCCGCCCACCTCGGACTCGACCGAGGCCGGGCTCATCGCCCATTTACAGCAGCCCGCGTGCCACCCGGACGCGAGGGTGTGCGCCGGGCGGCGCACCCGCGAAAACACGAGGCGGAGGCGCGAGCCCTGCGGACGACCCCGCGCCGACCGCCCGGGCGGATGCCGTGTCTCCGTATGAAGCCGCCCCCGCGGCGTGATATGGCTGTGTCATTGTGAGCACATCGAGACGACGTGGTAGGCGCGGTGGTCGCGGCCGGCGGCCGGCCGCCGTCGCGCCGCCCGACATGGCGACCACCCTTCCCCCGCCCGAAGAACCTCCCTTCGATCTCCTGGACGAGCCGACCTTCGAAGTCGCCGCCGAGCCGGTGGGCGAAATCGGCGAGCCGTTCGCCGCGCCCGAGGTCGCGGCGCCACCGCTGCCGTCCAGCGGGCCGGCGCCCGAGACCATCTTCGCCGCTCGCGTCCCGCCCGCGCTGCCGGTGCGTCCGGCGCCGACCACGCGCCGCGCCGTCTTCTTCGACGTCGAGAACACGAGCCGTGCGGAGCACATCGCGCGCGTGCTCACTCACCTCCAGCTCGACTGGGTGATCTGCGCGACCGAGCTGGTCGCGGTCGGCAACTGGCGGGTCGTCGGCCACGACGCCGCGCGGCTCCTCGCCCAGCAGGGCGCGCACCTCGTGCACAGCGCCCCGGCGACCGGCGTCCGCGACTGGTCGGACCTCCGCATCGCGGTTGCCGCCGGGGTGTGGCTCGCCACCGCGCGCCCGGGCGACGCGATCGAGATCATCACCGACGACCAGGCGTTCGACGCCGTGGGCGACGTCGCCTCGAGCCTCGGCGTGCGCTTCCGGCGGCTCTCCTACCGCGCGCTTGCCGGAGTCCACGGCGAGATGCCCCTCCCCGTCTCGACGGGTGAGGAACGCAGCGGCGGGCGGCGCAGCCGCCGGGGCGGCCGGGGTGGCCGGGGCGGCCGGCGTTCGGGCGGCGGGCGCGTTGCGCCGCCACCCCCGCCTCCTCCGCTGGTCACGAACGGCGCGGAGCCCGAGGACGAGGAATCGCACACCGCGCCGCACGACGAGATCGTCGCCGTCATACGCGACCTGATCGAGCAGTCCCCCGCACGCGCCGTCGGGCTCGACGCCCTCTCCAACGCGCTCAAGGCGCGCGGCTTCCGTCGGACTCCCGGCTCGCCGCGGCTCATCACGCGGCTCCGCCGCATCAAAGAGGTCGCGGTGGGCGGCAACGGCACCGTGCGCCTGGTCGACGAGGGTGGCGGCGGCGAGGTGGCTGAGTCGCCCGGCGAGGGGGCCTACGTCCCCGCTGGCGCGGACGCGGGTGCCGGCGGCGATGAGACGGCCGGGGAGTCTCCCGGGCCGCGCCGCCGCCGTCGCCGGCGAGGTGGCCGGCGTCGCCGCGGGCGCGGCGGCGGCGGGGGCCAGGCGGTCGTCGCGGCGCCGTAGGCCGCGTCAGACGAGCCGCACCCGCGCACCTGCGAGCCGCGCTTCCAGCGGAGCGCGGCGGGAGCGACGCACGTCCAGGGTGAAGCGGGCCGTCGCGCCGAACTCCTCGGCGACCAGCACCACCTCCGGCGGCGCCACCAGACGCTTCACGGCCGCCACCTGCTCGTAGCCCGACTCGACCACGAGACGGCTGTACTCGTAGCGGTTCTCGACCCCGGCCCCACAGAGGGCCCGGCGCGCGGCTTGCCCGTAGGCGCGCGCGAGGCCCGCCGTGCCGAGCTTGGTCCCGCCGAACCAGCGCACGACGACGACCACGGCGTCGACCAGGCGTGCGGCGTCGATCGCCGCCAGGATCGGCCGCCCGGCCGTGCCGGCCGGCTCGCCGGCGTCGGCGGCCCGGGTCCGTCCGCCGCGGAGCCGGAAGGCGAAGGCGACGTGGGTCGCGTCGTGGTGCTCGCGGCGCGCCGCGTCGACGCACGCCAGGGCAGATGCTTCGTCATCCGCCAGCCCGGCGAGCGCGAGGAAGCGCGAGCCGCGCACCCGCGTCTCCGCCTCCGCGTGGCGCGCCGGGACCCGGTAGCGGTCGTCGCTCAGTGTCCCGACTCCAACATGCTTAGGTACCGATCACAATAATATGACTCGCGCGGAAAAAATATTGACACCTTCGCACCCCGAGGAGTAAGGCCGAAGCGATAGCAATCTGCACCTCGCTCACGTGCTGAAAGGAGGCTCGTGATGTCCGGAGGAGAACGACAGGCAACGGCAAGCGGCACCCAGATTGCTATTATGAATTTGGCGCGGCCTAACGCACCGCGCAAGCGGGCCCGCCTCGTCGCCCTCGCCGTGCTGCTCGCGGCGGCTTTGGCGCAAGCAGCCGAGCCGCAGTTGACGTTGCCGCTGGTCGCAGTGCTCTCCGTGTCGATGGCCAGCTCCGCGGCGCGAGCCCTAGGGGTGGAAGCCCCCGCCGGCGGTCGGCACGGCCTCCTCGGCCTCCTCCCCAAGCAGCTCCAGGTCCCCGACGGCTACGCCATCGGCCTCTACAAGGACCCGCCGCGCTGGGCGTCCGGCGTCGACCGTGACCGGTTGGTCGGCTTCAACCTGTTCCACCAGAAGGGCAGGGGCTGGACGGGCACCCTCGCCTACGACGTGGAGAGCCGCGGCCCGCTCGGTGCGAGCGACGACCTGATCAGGCTGTTCTTCGAGTACCGCTTCTAGGCGGCCGGCGTCTCACGCCATCCCGAGGCGCTCGCGCCCCTCGGGGGAGATCATCTGCGGGGTCCACGGCGGGTCCCAGACGATCTGCACGTCGGCGTCGACCACGCCGGGGAGACCGAGCAGCTTCTGGCGGGCGTCGGCGGCGATGGACCCGCCCATCCCGCAGCCCTGGGCGGTCAGCGTCATCTTCACGTCGACGCGGCTGCCCTCCACCTCGGACTTGATCACCATGTCGTAGACCAGGCCGAGGTCGACGATGTTCACGGGGATCTCGGGATCGTAGCAGGTCTTGAGCTGCGTCCAGACCTGGTGCTCGAGGTCGCCACCCTCCTCGGGAGCGGGCGCCGCCGTCGGCTCCTTGCCGAGCGCGTCCGCGTCCGTGCCCGCGATCCGGAAGAGCCCCCCGTAGGCCGGCACCTGCACCGTGTAGGAGCCCCCGAGCGACTGGGTGATGATCACCTCCCAGCCCTTCTCGAGCGTCACCGTGTGGCCGCCGGGGACCTGGACCGCTTCGCACTCGCGCGCAAGCTCGACTCGTTCCATCGCTGGGTCGCCTCCGTCTCGGACCGATTCTAGACCCGGCGTGCGGGCGGGGCCAGACCGTCGGAAACCGGGGCGGCGGGGGTGCCCTGGCACACACCGGCTGCCGCGCCGGCCGCGACGTCGCCCCGACTTCGTCCAGCGACCTAGCAATCCCATTCACGGGCTGGACGGTAGCCGGGCTGATCGCGTGCATCAGGCGAATTGCGGCGGGCTTGGCTGTTGCGTCCGTGACGGACCTGCTAGGGGAAAGGCGCGGCCGACGATGGCCCAGATCTTCCACCCGAGCACGAACACGATCTCGCGCGTGTCGATCGCCGGCGTGGTGCTGGCGCTCGGCGCGTTCGCGCTCGTCGGCGGGTCGCTGCAACGCTCGCCGTACGCGACCGCCGTCGGCGTGCCGCGCGAGCAGCCGGTGCCCTTCAGCCACAAGCACCACGTCGCCGGGCTCGGCATCGACTGCCGCTACTGCCACACGTCGGTCGAGGTGTCGTCGTTCGCCGGCATGCCGCCGACCGCGACGTGCATGAACTGCCACCGGCAGATCTGGAGCCAGAGCCCGACGCTCGAGCCCGTGCGCGAGAGCTTCCGTACGGGCCGGCCGCTGCGCTGGACGCGCGTCCACGACCTCGCCGACTTCGTCTACTTCGACCACAGCATCCACGTGAACAAGGGCGTGGGCTGCGCGAGCTGTCACGGGCGGGTCGACGAGATGCCGCTCATGTGGCGCGAGGCGACGCTCCAGATGGACTGGTGCCTCGACTGCCACCGGCATCCGGAGCGCCATCTCCGCCCGCGCGAGCACGTCTTCGACATGCGCTGGCAGCCCGACGAGGACCAGGCGAGCCTCGGCCGCCGGCTCGCAGAGGAGTACCGGATCATGAACGCGGCACAGCTGACGAGCTGCGACACGTGCCACCGATGAGCGACGCGCCCGGCGGCAAGCTCTGGTGGCGGAGCCTGGAGGAAGCGGCCGACGGGCCCGAGCTGGCGGCGCTCCTCGCCCGGCAGTACCCGTCCCAGGCGGAGGCGTGGATCGACCCGCTCCGCCGGCGCGACTTCCTGCGCTTGATGGCGGCGTCGCTCGCGCTCGGCGGGCTCGCGTCCTGCTCGAGCCAGCCGCGCGAGGAGATCGTGCCGTACGTGCACGCGCCGGAGAACCTCGTCCCCGGGAAGCCGCTCTTCTACGCCACCGCGCTCGCGCTCGGCGGCCTCGGGACGGGCGTCCTGGTCGAGAGCCACCTGGGACGCCCGACCAAGGTCGAGGGGAACCCGCTCCATCCGGCGAGCCTCGGCGCGACCGACGTCTTCGCGCAAGCCGCGGTCCTCGGCCTCTACGACCCCGACCGCTCGCAAGCGCTCACCTACGTGGGCGCCATCCGGCCGTGGAGCGAATTCCTCGCGGTGCTGCGCTCCGCGCGCGGCGTCGCGCGCGCGCGCCGGGGCGCCGGGCTCCGCATCCTCACCGAGACGGTGACCTCGCCGACGCTCGCCGCCGAGCTGGCCGCCGTCCTCCACGACTTCCCCGAGGCCCGCTGGCACCAGTGGGAGCCGGCGGGGCGGGACACGGCGCGGGCCGGCGCGCGGCTCGCCTTCGGCGAGGACGCCGACACCCGCTACGCGCTCGCCGACGCCGACGTCATCGTCGCGCTCGACGCCGACTTCCTCGGCTGCGGCCCGGCGCACCTGCGCTCCGTGCGGGAGTTCGCGGCGCGCCGCCGTCCCGACGGGCGCGGGATGAACCGGCTCTACGTCGTCGAGAGCGGTCTCACCCCGACCGGCGCGCGCGCCGACCATCGCCTGCCCTGCCGCGCGGGCGAGGTCGAGGACGTGGCGCGCGCGCTCGCCGCGGCGCTCGGCGTCGCGGGCGCGGGCGGCGCCCCGCCGGCGGCCGACGCGCGCTGGGTCGCCGCCGTCGCGCGCGACCTCGCCGCGCACCGGGGGCGGAGCGCGGTCATCCCGGGCGAGCAGCAGCCCGCCGTCGTGCACGCGCTGGCGCATGCCATCAACGCGGCGCTCGGCAACGTCGGGAAGACCGTCGTCCATACCGCGCCGGTGGAGGCGCGGCCCGAGGACCAGCTCGCCTCGCTCCGCGCCCTCACCGCCGACATGGACGCGGGCCGCGTCGAGCTGCTGCTCGTCCTCGGCGGCAACCCGGTGTACACGGCGCCGGCCGACGTCCCCTTCGCGGCGGCGCTCGCCAAGGTGCCGCTGCGCGTCCACCTCGGGCTCTACGCCGACGAGACGGCCGAGCTGTGCCACTGGCACGTGCCCGAGGCGCACCCGCTGGAGGCCTGGGGCGACGTGCGCGCGTACGACGGCACGGTGACGATCCAGCAGCCGTTGATCGCGCCCCTCTACGGCGGTCGCTCGGCGCTCGAGCTGCTCGCCGCCTTCGGCGAGCGACCCGAGCGCGGCGGACGCGAGATCGTGCGCGAGCACTGGCAGGGCGCGCGCCCGGGCGCCGACTTCGAGGCCGCGTGGCGCCGCTGGCTCCACGACGGCGTCGTGCCCGGGACGGCGCTCGCGCCGAAGACCGTCGCCGTGCGGCCGGACGTGCTCCGCGCCGCGCCGCGCGCGGCGGGCGCCGGGCTCGAGGTCGTCTTCCGCCCCGATCCGACGCTCCACGACGGCCGCTTCGCCAACAACGCCTGGCTCGAGGAGCTGCCGAAGCCGATCACCAGCGTCACCTGGGACAACCCCGTGCTGCTCGGCCCCGCGGCGGCGGAGCGCCTCGGCGTCGCCAGCGAGGACGAGGTCGAGCTGGAGCACGGCGGCCGGAAGGTCCGCGCGCCGGTCTTCGTCGTGCCGGGGCACGCCGACGGCTCGCTCACCGTGCTGCTCGGGCACGGGCGGCGGCGGGCGGGTCGGGTCGGCACCGGCGTCGGCTTCGACGCCTACGGGCTCCGCACCGCGGACGCGCCGTGGATCGCCGACGGCGTCACGCTCCGGCGAACGGGCCGGCGCCGGCCGCTGGCGACCGTCCAGCACCATCACCGCATGGAGGGTCGCGACATCGTCCGCACCCTGACCGTCGGGGAGCACGAGGCGCACGCCGAGCCCGAGGTGTCGCTCTATCCGTCGGTCGCGTACCCCGGCCATCGCTGGGGCATGGCCATCGACCTCTCCACCTGCGTCGGCTGCAACGCGTGCGTCGTCGCCTGTCAGGCGGAGAACAACGTACCGGTCGTGGGACGGACGGAGGTCCTGCGCGGGCGCGAGATGCACTGGCTCCGCGTCGACAGCTACCACGCCGGGGAATCGGCGAACCCCGAGACGCACTTCATGCCCGTGCCGTGCATGCAGTGCGAGAACGCCCCGTGCGAGGTCGTCTGCCCCGTCGAGGCGACGGTGCACAGCGCCGAGGGCCTGAACGACATGGTCTACAACCGCTGCGTCGGCACGCGGTACTGCTCGAACAACTGCCCCTACAAGGTGCGGCGGTTCAACTTCTTCCAGTACGCCGACTGGGAGACGGAGAGCCTCGTCGCGCTGCGCAACCCCGACGTCAGCGTGCGGAGCCGCGGCGTCATGGAGAAGTGCACGTACTGCGTGCAGCGCATCACCCACGCCCGCATCCGCGCCGAGGAGGAAAGCCGCCCCATCCGCGACGGCGAGCTGGTGACCGCCTGCCAGCAGGCCTGCCCCGCCGAGGCCATCGTCTTCGGTGACCTGAACGACCCGCAGAGCCGCGTCGTGAAGCTCAAGGCCGAAGCGCGGAGCTACGCGCTGCTCGAGGAGCTGAACACGCGGCCGCGGACGACGTACCTGGCCGCGGTGAAGAATCCCAACCCGGAGCTCGCCACGTGAGCACGGCCGACACGCCCCGGACGTCGGCGCCCGCGCCCGTCATCGAGCCCGGGCACACGTTCGCGTCGATCACGGACAAGATCAGCGCGATCGTCCTCACCCGGCGGACGACGCTCGCCTGGCTGATCGGCTTCGCGCTGTCCGCGTCGCTGCTCGGCGTGCTGATCGTCTCGATCACCTGGCTGCTGGTCGCCGGCGTCGGCATCTGGGGCATCAACATCCCCGTCGGGTGGGGCTTCGCGATCACGAACTTCGTCTGGTGGATCGGGATCGGGCACGCCGGGACGCTCATCTCCGCGATCCTGCTCCTGCTGCGCCAGGAGTGGCGGCAGTCGATCAACCGCTTCGCGGAGGCGATGACGATCTTCGCCGTCATGTGCGCGGGACTCTTCCCCCTGCTGCACATGGGGCGGCCGTGGTTCTTCTACTGGCTGATGCCGTACCCGAACACGATGGGGCTCTGGCCGCAGTTCCGGAGCCCGCTGGTGTGGGACGTGTTCGCCGTCGCCACCTACTTCACGATCTCGCTGATGTTCTGGTACATCGGGCTCATCCCCGACTTCGCCACGCTGCGCGACCGCTCGCAGAGCCGCGCGGGGCGCGTCGCCTACGGCACGCTGGCGATGGGCTGGCGCGGCTCGGCGCGCCACTGGCAACGCTACGAGACCGCGTACCTCCTGCTCGCCGGTCTCGCCACGCCGCTCGTCGTCTCGGTGCACACGGTGGTGAGCTGCGATTTCGCGGTGACCCAGCTCCCGGGCTGGCACTCGACGATCTTCCCGCCCTACTTCGTCGCCGGCGCGATCTTCTCCGGCTTCGCCATGGTGACGACGCTCGCCATCCCGCTCCGCGCCATCTACGGGCTCGAGGACTTCATCACCGAGCGGCACCTCGAGAACATGGCCAAGATCATCCTCGTCACCGGGCTCATCGTGACGTACGGCTACATGATGGAGGCGTTCATGGGGTGGTACAGCGCCAACCCCTACGAGCGCTACGTGCAGTGGGATCGGCTGGTGGGCGCCTACGGCCCCGCGTACTGGGCGCTGATCCTCTGCAACGTGGTGACGCCCCAGGTCCTCTGGATGAAGCGTGCCCGCTGCAACCCCGTCGTGCTCTTCGTCGTGGCGCTGATCGTCAACGTCGGCATGTGGCTCGAGCGCTTCGTGATCGTGGTGCAGTCGCTGCACCGCGACTTCCTGCCCTCGTCGTGGGGCATGTATTACCCGACGATCTGGGACTGGGCGACGTTCGCCGGCTCGCTCGGGCTCTTCCTCACGCTCTTCTTCCTCTTCATCCGCTTCATGCCGATGATCTCGATCTTTGAGATGCGGACGATCCTGCCCGAGGCCGAGGTGAAGGAGCCGGCATGAAACGCCCGGGGCTCTGGGGCCTGCTCGCCGAGTTCGACGGCCCGACCGCGCTGGTCGAGGCCGCGGCCCACGTGCGCGACCGCGGCTACACCCGCGTCGACGCGTACACGCCCTTCCCGGTGGAGACGCTCGACGAAGCGCTCGGCGTGCGTCGCAACGTGCTCCCGTTCCTCGTGCTCGCAGGCGGCATCGTCGGCTGCGTCGGCGGCTACTTCATGCAGTGGTACGCGATGGGCGTGGACTACCCGTTCAACGTCGGCGGCCGGCCGCTCAACAGTTGGCCGATGTTCATCCCGATCACGTTCGAGGTGACCGTCCTGGTCGCGGGGCTGACGGCGGTCATCGGCATGCTCGCGCTGAACGGCCTGCCCATGCCGTACCACCCGCTCTTCAACGTGCCGCGCTTCGCGCTCGCGACGCGCGACCGGTTTTTCCTGGCGATAGAAGCGCGCGACCCCCGCTTCGACCGCCGCCAGACCGCCGACTTCCTGCGCTCGCTCGGGGCGCGCGAGGTGTCGGAGGTCGGTCGCTAGGATGCTCGCCGCGGGCCGCCACCTCGGGCTCCTCGTTCTCGCTGTCGTGGGTGTCGGATGTCGGCAGCAGATGGACAATCAGCCGCGATACAAGCCCTATCGCGCGAGCAAGTTCTTCGCCGACGGGCAGTCGGCACGGCCCGTCGTCGAGGGGACCGTGGCGCGCGGGCAGCTCGACGAGGAGCCGGCGTTCTTCACGGGCAAGGTGAGCGGCAAGGACGTGGATCGCCTCCCGGTTCCCGTCACGCTGCCGCTCCTCGCGCGCGGGCGGGAGCGGTTCGAGATATTCTGCTCGCCGTGCCACGACCGGGTGGGCGAGGGGCACGGGATGATCGTGCGGCGGGGGTATCGGGTGCCGCCGTCGCTGCACGAAGAACGGTTGCGCGCGGCGCCGCCGGGGCACTTCTTCGACGTGATCTCGAACGGGTTCGGCGTCATGCCGAGCTACGCGGCGCAGGTGCCGGTCGCGGATCGGTGGGCGATCGCGGCGTACGTGCGGGCGCTCCAGCGGAGCCAGCACGCGTCGCTCGCCGACGCTCCTCTGGACGTGCGGGCGCGGCTCGAGCGGGAGGGGCGGCCGTGAGCGCGGTGGTCGCGGTGGACGAGTTCGCGCGCGTCCGGCGGACGGCGCTGGTCGTCGGCGTGGCCGCCCTCGCCGCCGCGTTCGTGGGCGCGCTGGTCAGCCCGGGTGACTTCTTCCGCGCCTACCTCGTCGGCTACCTCTACTGGCTCGGCTTCGCCCTCGGCGCCCTCGCGATCGTCCTCCTGCACCACCTCTCGGGCGGCGCGTGGGGGTTCGTCGTGCGGCGGATCAACGAAGCCGCGTGCGCGACCCTCCCGGTGCTGGCGCTGCTCTTCGTCCCGCTTCTCTTCGGGCTCCGCGACCTCTACGCGTGGGCGCGGCCCGAGGTGGTGGCGGCCGACCCGGTGCTCCAGCAGAAGGCGATCTACCTGAACGTCCCGTTCTTCGTCGCGCGCGCGGTGGTGTACTTCGCGGCGTGGAGCGGCGTCGCGTGGATCCTCTGGCGCTGGTCCGGCGAGCGCGACCGGCGTCCCGACCCGAACCCGCGCCGCTACCGCCTGCTCGCGGGCCCCGGGCTCGCCCTCTACGGGCTCACCGTCACCTTCGCCGCCATCGACTGGGCGATGTCGCTCGACCCGCACTGGTACTCGACGATGTACGGGCTCACCTTCGGCCTCGGTCAGGTGCTGACGGCCTTCGCCTTCGGCATCACGATCGCCGTGCGACTCGGCGACCGCGAGCCCTTCGCGCGTCTGGTCACGCCCGCCAACCTGAAGGACCTCGGCAACCTGATGCTCGCCTTCGTCATGCTGTGGGCGTACGTCTCCTTCGCGCAGTACCTCCTCATCTACGCCGCCAACCTGCGCGAGGAGGTGCCGTGGTACCTGCCGCGGCTGCACGGCGGCTGGGCGGTGGTGGCCATCCTGTTGATCGCCTTCCACTTCGCGCTCCCCTTCGTGCTGCTCCTGTCGCGGGCGGTGAAGCGCAATCCGACCTCGATCGCCGCCGTCGCGCAGTTGATCCTCGTCATGCGGCTGGTCGACGTCTTCTGGCTCGTGCTGCCGTCCGCGCCCGCGACCGGCTCGCTCGTCGCCTGGTGGCTCGACGTCGTCACGCCGCTCGGCATCGGGGGCGTGTGGCTGGCGGCGTTCACGTGGCGGCTCGGGGCGCGCTCGCTCGTCCCGGGCAACGACCCGGGGGTCGAGGAGGCGCTGGCGCATGGACACTGAGCCGGGCCGCCACGAGGCGCGCGACGTGAGCGTCCGGGCGATCGCGCTCGCGGGTGGCGGTTTGTTCGCGGTCATTGCGCTCGTCCTCGTCGTCCTCACCTGGCAGTTCCGGGCGCTCGACGCGGCGCGCACGCGCGAGAACCCGCCGCCCTCGCCGCTGGCCGCGGCGAGCGCCGCGGCGCCGCCCGAGCCGCGGCTCCAGACGTCGCCCGAGCGCGACCTCGCAGCGCTCCGCGCGGCCGAGGACGAGACGCTCGGCGGCTACGGCTGGGTGGATCGCCCGGCCGGCGTGGTGCGCATCCCGATCGATCGCGCCATGACGCTCGTGGCGCGGGAGGCCGGACGGTGACGCGGGCGCTCGTCCTCGCGGCCGCGCTCCTAGCGACCGCGGCCGCCGCCGACGTCGACACGCGGCCGCCCCAGCTCCGCGACGTCGGCATCGAGCAGCGCCCCGGCGCCGCCGTGCCGCTCGACCTCGTCTTTCGCGACGAGGGCGACCGGGCCGTCCGGCTGGGCGACTACTTCACGCCCGGCAAGCCCGTCCTCCTGTCGCTCGTTTACTTCGGCTGCCCGATGCTGTGCGGGCAGACGCTCCGCGGCCTCTCCACCGTGCTCGGCTGGCTGCCGCTCGACGCCGGCAAGGACTTCACGGTGCTCTCCGTCAGCTTCGACCCGAAGGACACCCCGGCCGCAGCGGCGGCGAAGAAGGCGGAGGGGCTCGCGCGCTACGACCGTCCGGGCGGCGCCGCGGGCTGGCACTTCCTCGTCGGCGACGCCGACGCCATCGCGCGGCTCACCGACGCGGTCGGCTTCCGCGTCAAGTACGACCCCGAGAGCGGGCAGTTCGCGCACGCGCCGGTCCTCATCGTGCTGACGCCCGACGGCAAGGTGTCGCGCTACCTCTACGGCTTCGAGTACGCCTCGCGCGACGTGCGGCTCGGGCTGGTGGAGGCGTCGGCGAACCGCATCGGCTCCGTCGTCGACCAGGTGCTCCTCTTTTGCTTCCACTACGACCCGGCGACGGGCCGCTACACGCCGCTGGTGATGAACGTGGTGCGCGCCGGCGGGCTCATGACCGTCGCCGGCCTCGCAGCCTTCGTGCTTCTGGCGCGGCGGCGGGAGGCGCATCGGCAGGCATGAGCGCCCGCCTCCTCCCGTTCCAACTCTTCCCCGAGCAGGCGTCGACCATCGCGCCGCGGGTGGACGCGCTCCTCTTCTTCCTGCTCGGCGTGAGCGGCTTCTTCGCCGTCGTGATCGCGGCCCTGATCGTGTTCTTCGGCTTCAAGTACCGGCGGCGCGCCGGCAACGAGGTCGCGGAGCAGATCGAGGGGTCGGACCGGCTCGAGATCGCGTGGACGATCGTCCCGTTCGTGCTCTTGATGGTGATGTACGCCTGGGGCGCGGGCCTCTACTTCCGGCTCTACACGCCGCCGCCCGATGCGCTCGAGGTGACCGCCGTCGGCAAGCAGTGGATGTGGAAGTTCCAGCACCTCTCCGGGCAGCGCGAGATCAACGAGCTGCACGTCCCGGTGGGCCGCGCGGTGAAGATGCTGATGACCTCGCAGGACGTGATCCACAGCTTCTTCGTCCCCGCGTTCCGCGTGAAGCAGGACGTCATCCCCGGCCGCTACAGCTCGATCTGGTTCGAGGCGACCAAAGTCGGTGACTACCACCTCTTCTGCGCCGAGTACTGCGGCACGGCGCACTCGGGGATGATCGGGCGCGTCGTCGTCATGGAGCCGGCCGAGTTCCAACAGTGGCTCGCCGGCGGCCCCGAAGGGTCGCCCGCGGCGGCGGGCGAGAAGCTCTTCCACGACCTCGGCTGCGTGACCTGCCACCGCGCCGACGCCCAGGCACGGTGCCCGCAGCTCGCTGGGCTCTCCGGGCGCACCGTCCGGCTCGCCGACGGGCGGACGGTGACGGCCGACGAGACCTACGTCCGCGAGTCCATCGTCGATCCCGGCGCGAAGATCGTCGCCGGTTACGAGAACATCATGCCGACCTACCAGGGACTGGTGAACGAGGAGCAGCTGCTCGAGCTCGTCGCCTACGTGAAGTCTTTCGAGGCGGCGGAGGCACCGACACCATGACCAGCGCCGCCGCGGTCCTCGCCGAAGAACCGCAGGAGAACTACCTGACCGACAGCTACGGGGTCCGCTCGTGGCTCTTCACCACCGACCACAAGCGCGTCGGCATCCTCTACCTGCTCACCATCACCGCGTCCTTCTTCGTGGGCGGCTTCTTCGCCGTCATGATGCGGCTCGAGCTGCTGACGCCCGCGGGCGACCTCCTCCAGTCCGACACCTACAACAAGTTCTTCACCATGCACGGCATCATCATGGTGTTCTTCTTCCTGATCCCCTCGATCCCAGCGGTGCTCGGGAACTTCCTCCTCCCGCTCATGATCGGCGCGCGCGACGTGGCCTTCCCGCGCCTCAACCTGGCGAGCTGGTACGTCTTCATCGCCGGCTCGCTGTTCACGATCTGGGCCGTGGTGAACGGGGGCGTCGACACCGGGTGGACCTTCTACACGCCGTTCAGCACCATGTACTCGACGACCCACGTCCTCTCCGCGGCGCTGGGCGTCTTCATCGTCGGCTTCTCCTCGATCCTCACCGGCCTCAACTTCATCGTGACCATCCACCGCATGCGCGCCCCGGGGCTGACCTGGATGCGGCTCCCGCTCTTCGTCTGGTCGCTCTACGCGACCAGCCTCATCATGGTGCTCGGCACGCCCGTGCTCTCCGTCACGCTGCTGCTGGTGGCGGCCGAGCGCCTCCTCCACGTCGGCGTCTTCGACCCGGCGCTCGGCGGCGACCCCGTCCTCTACCAGCACCTCTTCTGGTTCTACTCGCACCCCGCCGTCTACATCATGATCCTGCCGGGCATGGGGGTGGTGAGCGAGCTGGTGACCACGTTCTCCCGCAAGCGCATCTTCGGCTACGCCTATATCGCCATGTCGAGCATCGCGATCGCCGTGCTCGGCTTCCTGGTGTGGGGGCACCACATGTTCGTCGCCGGGCAGTCGATGTACGCGGCGATGGTCTTCTCGCTCTTGAGCTTCCTCGTCGCCATCCCCTCGGGGGTCAAGGTCTTCAACTGGATGGCGACGCTGTACAAGGGCTCGATCGCATGGGACACGCCGATGCTGTACGCGCTCGGCTTCATCGGCCTCTTCACCATAGGGGGGCTGACGGGCCTCTTTCTGGCCTCGCTCGCCGTCGACGTGCACGTCACCGACACCTACTTCGTCGTGGCGCACTTCCACTACATCATGGTGGGCGGCATGGTGATGGCCTACCTCGGCGGCATTCACTACTGGTGGCCGAAGATCAGCGGGCGGATGTACCCCGAAGTGTGGGGGCGCATCGCGGCCGTCATCATCTTCTTCGGCTTCAACCTGACGTTCTTCCCGCAGTTCATCCTCGGCTACCTCGGCATGCCGCGGCGGTACCACGCGTATCCGGAGGAGTTCCAGGTGCTGAACGTCATGTCGTCGGCCGGCGCCTCGATCCTCGGCTTCGGATTCCTCCTGCCGATGGCGTACCTCTTCTGGTCGCTGCGCTGGGGGAAGATCGCGCCCGCGAACCCGTGGGGCGCGACCGGCCTCGAGTGGCAGACGCCGTCGCCGCCGCCGCGCGACAACTTCGAGCGCGTGCCGGTCGTCACCACCAGGCCGTACAACTACCCCGGACCGGAGAAGCACGTTGGCTGAGCCGCTCGTAGCGCCGGCGCATCAGTTCGACGACCTCGAGCAGCAGCGCGAGGCGTCCGAGCTGGGCATCTGGGTGTTCCTCTGCACCGAGGTGCTGCTCTTCGGCGGCCTCTTCACCGTGTACACCGCGTATCGCTTCCTCTACCCGCACGCCTTCGCGCGGGCGAGCCAGACGCTCGACGTCACGCTCGGCGGCGTCAACACCGTGGTGCTGATCGGCAGCAGCTTGACGATGGCGCTCGCCGTCCACGCCGCGCGCATCGGCAGGCGCCGGATGCTGGTCGGCTGCCTCGGCCTCACCATGCTCCTCGGCTCCGTCTTCCTCGGCATCAAGGGGATCGAGTGGGCCGAGAAGTTTCACGAGGGCCACGTGCCGGGGATCGTCTACCACGTGACCGGCGCCGACGCCCCGCAGCAGGCGCTCTTCTACTTCCTCTACTTCATGATGACCGGCATCCACGCGCTGCACCTGATCATCGGCATCGCGATCGTCGGCGTGATCCTCGTGATGGGCTGGCGCGGGCGCTTCAGCCCCGCCTATCACAACCCGGTCGAGATCACCGGGCTCTACTGGCACTTCGTCGACATCGTGTGGATCTTCCTGCTTCCCATCCTCTACCTGGTCGACCGCCACGGACCGCCATGACGCACCCGGGCCCGCGTCTCTACGTCGTCGTCTTCGCCGTGCTGATCGCGCTCACGGGGCTCACCATCGGCGTGTCCTACCTCGACCTCGGTTCCTTCAGCACGGTCGCCGCGCTCCTGATCGCGGCCACCAAGGCGACGCTCGTGCTCCTCTTCTTCATGCACCTGATCGAGCGCCCGGCCCTCAACTGGGTCGTCGCCCTGGCCGGCTTCTTCTGGCTCGGCATCCTGCTCGCGCTCACCATGTCCGACCTGCTGACGCGCGGCTGGCTGCCGGTCTCAGTCGGCCACGTCCGAGAAGTCGGCCCGCAGCTCCCGCCCGATCTTCTTCAGCGGCGCCACCGCATGGAGCGTTGACGGTCGCGCGTGGTGACGCCGGCGACGCCGGCGCGTCCGTGTCGCCGGCTCGCTCGCCCACAGCCCGCGCTTGGCGTCGCGCGCTTCGTGCTGGAGGCGTCGCAGCTCCGCGAGGTGGCGGACGTTGGGCGGGACGGTCATGAGCTGCGCTTGGCCGGCGCGCATCATCTCGGCGTTGAAAAACGAGCCGTCGTCGAGCCAGACGTACGCGAGCAGCCGCCCGTACTTGTCGTGGTGCGCGACGTCGAGCTCGAGGCCGACGGCTCGCCCGAGGAGGCGCCGCTCCGTGAACGCCGTCGCCTCGCGCCCGAGCGCCACGATCGCGGCCCTGCTGCGCCCGCTGCGCGCCACGTCGCGGTCGAGCTTCGGCGAGTCGTGCATCTCCGGCGCGTCGATGCCGATCAGGCGTACGCGCGTGCGGCCGTGCGGCAACGCGACGTCCACCGTGTCGCCGTCGACGACGTGCACCACGGTGCCGTGCAGCAGGCCCTCGGGCAACGGCGCGGCGCCGGAAGCGCCGGCGAGGGCGAGCGCCAGCAGGGCCGCGCAGCCGAGGGTCCGCCGCATCGGTGGGCTCGTATCACGAAGCGCGCGGCGGTTCACGTCGCACCGAATGCGGCGCGCGCCTAGAGGTCATCTCGCTCGAGCACCAGGTCGGCGTCGCGCCAGGCGCTCTCGTAGGCGCGCTTCACCCACGCGGCGTCCTCGCCCCGGTGCTCGGCTTCGAGGCTCGCGGTGAGTCCGAAGAGCGCGCGGCCGCTGCGCGGGTGACGGGCGAGCTCGGCGCGGAACACGGCCTCCGCTTCCGCCGGCCGGCGGGCGCGGAGGAGCGCGGCGCCGAGCGACTCGCGCGTGTAGCAGAGCCAGTCGGCCGGCTCGTCGTATGCGAGCGCGTCCTCGGCCGCCACCGCGTGCCGCCAGAGGTCGACGGCGCGCCCGGAGTCGCGCGCGGCGAGGCGGGCGTCGAGCGACAGACGCGCGACCTCGAGGACCGCGGCGGCGGGGTTGAAGCCGAGCGTGGCGTTCGCGGGCAGCGCGGCGCGGGCGGCGGCGAGCGCGGTGCGCTCGGCTTCGGCCTCCTTCCGCTTCCCGGTGCGCACGAAGGCGACCCCGCGCGCGAAGTGCCAGAGCGCTTCGGCTCCATGCATCTCCGCCGGCGGCGCGGGGACGGCGAGCGCGTCCTCCCAGCGCGCGCAGCGGAGCGCCACGACGCCGGGCGTCGGCAACAGGATATCGAGCATCCCCTGCGAGGCGGCGTCGAGGTGCGATGCGGAGGCGGCGCCGTCGCGCACGATCTTCATGAGGTCGTCGGCCGCCCGCCGCGCTTCCGCGCAGCGTCCCGCCATCACGGCGGCCGCGGCGAGGAAGTGGTGGTTGTGGCTGAAGTACATGAGGCCGTACATCGGCTGGGGCCCGGCCTGGTCGAAGTAGGCGCGATCGGCCGCCACGGCGCGGGTGTTGGCGCGCACCGCGGCGCCGTAGTCCCCGGTCCGCATGTAGACGTGCGCCGGCATGTGGACGAGGTGCCCCGCGCCGGGCATGAGGCTCTCCAGGCGCGCGGCGCTCGGCAGCGCGCGCTCGGGGTGCGGCGACGCCTCGAGGGCGTGGATGAGGTAGTGGTTCGCGCCCGGGTGCTGCGGGTCGCGCGCCAGCACCGACTCGAGCACCGCGACGATCTCCTCGGTGCCCTCCGCCGGCGTGCCGTCTGCGTTCCAGAGCTGCCACGGCCGGAGGTCCATGCCCGACTCGGCGTAGAGCGTCGCCGCGTCGAGGTCGTCGGGGTGGCGCGCCACGAGCGCGCCCATCGCCTGGTGGTAGTCCACCGCGAGCTTCTTCAGGTCGGCTTTCGGATCCTTCGAGTACCGCCGCGCGAGCGCCTCCACGTACTCCCGCTCGACCGCCGTCGCGTCGCGCGCCAGCCCGCGCGCCTCCTCCACCGCGTCGTACGCGGCCTTCTCGCGCTCCGGATCGACGTCCATGTTGATGTTGGGCCCCAGCGCCAGCGCCACCCCCCAGCGCGACATCACCGCTCGCGGATCCAGCTCCCCCGCCCGCTTGAACGAGCGCACCGCTTCCTCGTGATTGAAGGCGTAGACCAGCCGCAACCCCTGATCGAACCACCGCTGCGCCTCCGCGCTCTTGGTCGCGATGGGGTGATGGTACGTCCCGAGCCCGTCGAGCATGGCCGGCTTGTCGGGCGCGTCCCGCTCGTCCTCGTGCCGGTGGCGCGCGCCCGCGAGCCCCGGCACGAGCGCGAGCAGGACGACGAGCAGCGAAACGCGACGCGCGGCGACCCGCGCGACCCTCACCGGGCGGCCGCGAGCCGACCTTCGATCCGCGCCAGTTGCTGGCGGACCGCCCACAGCTTCGGCTCGTCCGGATGCTCGTCGATCACGGTGCGCAGCACCGCCGCGGCGCGCTCGAGCTTGCCCGCGCCTTCGTACGCGGAGGCGAGCCCCAGACCATTCTCCACCGCGAAGGGGCCGTGCGGGTCGTCGGCGATGGCGCGCTCGAAGCCGGGGATCGCCTGGTCCCACTGCTTGAGCGCGAGCTGACAGCGCGCGATGCCCATGGGCAGCTCGGCGCGGAGGTCGAAGAAGGCGTCGAAGGCGTGCGCTTGCTCGGGCGCCGGCGTGTCGGCGAGGCGCTGGAAGACGCCGAGGGCGTCGGCGGGGCGGTCGTGTCGCAGCAGGTTCCAGGCGTGCTCGAGGTCGACGATGTGGCTGAAGTCGCCGTCGGGGAAGCGCTGGCGGAGCTGCTCCAGCGAGTCGTGCGCGGCGGTGAAGCGGTCCTGCTCGAGGAGGCTCCGGGCGGCGAGGTACTGGTAGAGGTGGCGGAACTGCTCGTCGCCGGTCTGGGCGAGACGACCGAAGTCCTCGGCCGCCCCGGCGTCGCCCTTGGCATAGCGGTCGAGGCTCCGCGCGAGCTGGGCGTACGCGGGCACCGCGTCCTTCACCGAGGCGAACATGCGACCGAAGGCGCGCACCGTCTCCATCGGCTCGCGGTGCGTCCAGTGGATGCGGGCGACGAGGGCGTGCGCGACGGGGACCAGCTCGCTGTCGGGCTGGTCGCGCACCATCTTCTCGAACGCGGCCTGGGCGCCGCCGAGGTCGTTCTTCGCCATCAGCTCGAGGCCGCGGCGGAGCGACGGGGCCTGCTCGCCGAGCCAGCCGGCGTAGTGGCCCGTCAGGTCCTGGAAGGCGGCGAGCGCGCGCGTCGCGTCCCCGCTGCGCAGCCGGCTGCGGGTCAGGTTCCACTGCGCGGGCCCGGCGTGGGGGCCGGTCGGGTCCTGGGCCACCACCCACGCGAAGGCGTCGCCTGCCTCGGGGTAGCGGCCGTCGGCGAAAGCGTCCTCCGCGTCGGCGAAGCGGTCCTCGACGCTCGCCGCCGGCGCGGGGGCGGCGGGCGGCGCCGCGGGCCGGTCGCCGACCACCACCGGACCGGTCAGGAAGCGACGGGTCTGCTCGATCGGAAGGCGCCGCTTGGCGGTCCAGACGATGCCGCCCGCCGCGACGGCGACGACGGCTGCGGCGACGGCGAGCCCGCGTGCACGGCGACTCAGAACTGCCATGGGTTGCTGTGTGGATTCGCCGGGTCGAAGCCGAGCGTGGTCTCGGTGCGGTCGAGGAAGCCGTCACGGTCGCGGTCGATGCCGAGGCGCACCCCGGCGCCCGGCGGCACGCCGGTGTACGTCAGCACGTCGCCCGCCGCGAGCGAGCCGCGCAGCGCGCTCTCGGAGATCGGTTGCTCGAGCAGGCTGTCGGGGAGGAGCTTGGCCGTCGTCTTGTCGTAGAAGTATCCCTTCGCCACGCCGCCGATCACGGCCTTGCCGACGACGTCGCACTTGGAGGCGTTCGCCTGCGCCAGCAGCGTGCCGATGGTGGTGGCGATGGTGGGGTCGCCCTTGGTGGTCGAGTCGACGGTGATCTGCTTGCCGACCGCGGCCGACGAGTCGGTGGCGAAGGCGAGGAGGAAGGCGAAGAGGTCGCGCTCCTGCTGCGTCGTGCTCTGGAACACGGGCGCGGCCAGGAACTCGGTCAAGCTCACGCTGCCGTCGTGGAGGAAGCCGAAGCCCCGCTTCATCGGCGCCGCCTGGCCGGCGATCAGGTTGGGGTTGCCGCTCTGGATGTTCGGCCGGACCGGGTTGAAGCCGACCTTCTCGTACATGTTGCGGAGCTGGGGGATCTTGAAGTCCTGGCTCTCGCCTTCCTGCGCGCCGTTGAAGAGGTCGCGGTCCGCGCCGGTCGGCAGCGTGTGGCAGGTGTTGCAGGCGAGGACGCCGGCGTCGAGCTGGAGGTTGATGAAGTCGTTGGAGCCGGCGTTGGGGTCGGCGGCGGCCGTGCCCACGCCGGTCTGGTTCGGCACCTGCATCGAGAGGGGCATGGTGTCGTCGAGGTTGCGGAACGGGTTGGGGGGGAAGCGGACCGTCTCGATGAAGGCGGTGTACGCGTCCATGTCGCTGCCGGAGAGCTGGCCCCCGGTTCCCATCAGGTTCACGAAGGCCGGGTTGAAGGCCTGGAAGTTCTCCCGGTCCCCGCGCCAGTGGAACGGCGAGAGGTTCTTCAGGCCGCGCAGGGTCTGCGTCGTCATCGGACCCTTCATCGGGTCGAAGCCGGTGGTCGAGCCGCCGAGCAGGAAGAAGTGGACGAACGGCGCCGACGAGTACGGCACGAAGCTGCCCTGCGGGTTGCCGAGGTCCCAGGCGATGTCGTCGAAGTTGCTGGAGACGTGGCAGGTGGCGCAGGCGATGTCGCCGTGGCCCGAGGTGAGCTGCGCGTCGTAGAGGAACTTGCGGCCCGTCTTGATGACGTCGGGGCTGGGGTCGAACGCGGAGGCGCCGGTGACGCCGGTCACCGTGAGCTGGGTGTTGCTCGTGGTGTCGACGGTGGAGACCGTGTTGTCGAAGCGGTTCAGCACGTAGAGCCGGTTCGCCGTCTCGTTGAGCGCGACGCCGCTCGGCCCGCCGCCGACGTCGATGCGCGCCGTGACGGCACCCGCCGCGTTCAGCACGCCGACCTTCCGCGAGCCGAAGGCCGTCAGGTAGAACTTGCTGCCGTCCGACTTGAACACCCCCGCGCCGGGCTGCGAGAGACTCAGCGCGATCTCCGACGCCGGGCCGGGGGTGACGCCGTAGAGGATGTGGGGGTTGACGTCGACGGTCGAGACTGCGCCGCTCGTCGTGTCGACCATCGAGACGCGCGTCTGCACGAGGTGCCCGCGGAGGTTCGGCTCGAAGCGCGTCTGGTTGCGCGCTTCGGTGTTCGGCACCCAGAGGGAGCCGGTGGCGGGGTTCGTGACGGCGTCGAACAGGATCGTGCCGACGCCGCTCACGGTGCGGATGACGGAGGGCGTCGCGGCGGTCGCGTTGATCACGGAGACGTCGTTGTCGGGCAGCGTGTACTTGACGGAGCTCGACCAGTTCTTGCCGGACTCGTCCACCCAGTTGGTGCCGTTGAACTTGACGATCAAGCCGGTGGCGGGCGCGGTGCCGAGGGCGGGGTTGCGGGAGGGGCTCGGCGCCGGGGGGCCGCCGCCGGAGGTCACGAGCGCGCTGAAGAGGGTGGTCGTCTTGTTTCCCGACTCCAGCAACACCGCGTAGACCTCGGTGCCCGCGGCGTTGACCGCGAGGGCGCGGGGTTCGTCGCCGAAGAGATCGATCGACGTGATCAGCGCGCGGCTGGTCGCATTGTAGACCTTGACGCGGTCCTCGTTGCCGCCGCAGGTGACGAAGGCGCGCCCGCTCGCGAAGGCGACGTCGTTCGGCTCGTCGCCGACGGCGATGGTGGCGAGGAGCTTCCGCGCCACGACGTCGACCACGCTGACGGTGTCGGAGAGGTGGTTCGCGACCCACACCTCGTTGGTGCCCGGGCGGACGGCGAGGCTCACCGGGTCGAGGCCGACGGGCACGTCACCCGCGTAGGTGAGCGAGCCGTCGAGCGCGGCGACCGTGAAGATCGCGAGCCGGGCCTCCGGCGTGTTGACGGCGTAGAGCCGGTCGCCCGCCGCCGACAGCGCCAGCGGGTGCACGTGGCTCACCTCGTAGTTCACGAAGTCGACGTCGGGCGGCATGACGACGGCGAGCTGGCGGGTGTCGGGGGAGGCGTCGCCGGCCTTGAAGGCGTCCTGGGCGGTGACGAGGTTGCCGCCGTCCATGCCCGAGGCGGCGAGGCTCGCCGCCTTGGTGGCCTGGAGGCGGACGGTGAAGGTGCCGGCGGCGGTGAACGTCGGCGACACGGGCGAGCCGCTCGCGGGCGCGGCGCCGCCGTCGAAGTTCCAGGCGAGCGCGTCGCCGGTGCCACTGCCGCTGAAGGCGGCGACGGCGCCGGCGTTGATGCTCGCCGGGCCGCCGGAGATCGTGCCGTCGGGGAGGGCGAGTGCGACGACGACCGCTTGCGACGTGATGCGGTTGGCGTTGCACGCCGAGAAGGGCAGGAACTGGGCGGCGGGGATCGCGCTCCCGTTGAGGCTGACCGCGAGCGTCGCGGGGTCGAGCGTGCAGGCGGCGTCGAGCTGCACGCTGATGGTCGAGGTGCTCGCCACGCTGCCCGCGGCCGGGCTGGGGGCGATGAAGCGCAGCGGGCCCGGGTTCGGAATGGCGGGGATCGGTGTGGGGTGGGCGAGCAGCAGCGTCAGTGCCACGAGTCCCCAGCGTCGCGCGCGAACACGGTCCATGTGACCTCCCCCTAAGCTCGGCGACCGAGCATGCCCGCGGATACCTATTTGTACGTATGCCGGCCCGCTTATCGCAGCGATCGGCGCCCGCGGTCAATTCGGCCGGGGCCGTTGGACCGTCTGGGGGGGCCGTTCGACCCACGGCGCACCGCGGCAGCGGCGACGCCCCGGGCTCGGTCGGGGGAGCGCTCCCCGACCTCCCTTGTATTTGCACTTGCAATGCACTAACTGCGGGCCCATCAGCGCCCCCAGCGCCATCCGCCTCGACGGCCGCCTCGCCCGCCGCGCGCGGTCGCGGACGGCGGTGGTCGACGCGATGCTCGACCTCCTGGGCCAGGGCGAGCTTCGCCCCACGGCGGCGCGCATCGCCGAGCGCGCGGGCGTGGCGCTCCGCTCGGTGTTCCAGCACTTCGCCGACCTCGAAGCGCTGTTCGCCGCCGCCGCGGACCGCCAGCTCGAGCGCGTGAGCGCGGTGATGCACCCGCTCCCGTCGTCGGGTCCGCTGGCGGTACGGCTCGACGCCTTCGTCGAGCACCGCCGGCGGATCTGGGAGACGATCGCGCCCGTGCGGCGGGCGGCGCTCCTCTGGGAGCCCTTCTCGCCCGAGATCGCCGGCCGCCTGGTGGGGGCGCGCGCCGTCGCGCGTGCCGAGGTCGAGGACGCGTTCGCGCCCGAGCTGGCGCGCCGCGGGCGCGCGGAGCGCCACGAGCTGGCGGACGCGCTCACCGCGGCGGCGAGCTGGTCGGTGTGGGAGCAGCTCCGGCGCCACCAGCGCCTGTCCGTCGAGCGCGCGGCCCGCGTCGTGGCCCGGACGCTCGCCAGCCTGCTCGGCCGCGAGGAGGTCGCCGACCTCCTCGGCCGGGCGTGAAGGAGGCCTCGATGGCCGTCCATCGCATCTTCGGCTCCGAGCTGTCGCCGTACTCGGTGAAGGTCCGCTCGTACTTCCGCTACAAGGGGATCCCGCACGAGTGGGTGCCGCGCAGCGCGGAAAACCAGGAGGAGTTCCAGCGCCACGCCAAGCTGCCCCTGATCCCGCTCGTCGTCACGCCGGACGGCAAGGGGCTCCAGGACTCGACGCCGATCATCGAGCACTTCGAGGCGCTCCATCCCGAGCCGTCGATCCTCCCGCCCGACGCCGCGTCCGTCTTCCTCTCGGCGCTGATCGAGGAGTACGCCGACGAGTGGGGCAACAAGCCGATGTTCCACTACCGCTGGACGTACCCGCCCGATCAGGCGTCGGCCGCCGAGCGGCTCGTCCGCCAGATGATGCCCGGCCTCGACGCCGCCGGGCTCGCGGGTGGGATCGAGAGCATCAAGGGACGCATGGTCCCGCGGCTCTCCTTCGTCGGCTCGTCGCCGGCCACGACGGAGCAGATCGAGGGTTCCTTCCATCGACAGCTCGCGATCCTCGAGCGACATCTCGCCGCACGACCGTTCCTCTTCGGCGGCCGTCCCGCGCTCGCCGACTTCGGCCTCTACGCGCAGCTCTACCAGTGCTCGACCGACCCCACGCCCGGCGCCGTCATGCGCGCCGACGCACCGCGGACGCTGGCGTGGATCGCGCGCATGCTGGAGCCGCGCGCAGAAGGAAGCTTCGAGCCGTGGGCGGCGCTCGCGCCGACGCTCCTGCCGCTGCTCCGCGACGAGGTGGGCGCCGTCTTCTTCCCCTGGAGCGCGGCCAACGCCCGCGCCATCGCCGAGGGACAGAAGGAGCTGGCGTGCACGATCGGCGGCAAGCCGTTCGGCCAGGAGACGCAGAAGTACCACGCCAAGTCGCTCGCCGCGCTCCGCGCGCGCTACGCGGCGGTCGCCGATCGCGCGCGCCTCGACCCGATCCTGCGCGAAGCCGGCTGCCTCGAGTGGCTCCAGTAGAGGAAGGGACGCCGACGTGGGACGGAAGATCCTCTTCATCACCACCGACCAGCAGCGCTGGGATTCCCTCGGCTGCAACGGCGGGCGCATCGCGCGCACCCCGGTCGCCGACCGCCTCGCCGCGACCGGCATCAACTACCGCCGCGCGCACAACCAGAACGTCGTCTGCATGCCGGCGCGCTCGACCATGATCACGGGCCAGTACGTGCGCACGCACGGCGTGTTCGCCAACGGCGTCGCGCTGCCGCCCGACGCGCCGAGCGTCGCGGCGCACCTGCACGCGCACGGTTATCGCACGGCGCTCATCGGCAAGGCGCACTTCGAGCCCGCCATGGACATGCGGGGGCGCTGGCGCGAGAACCGCCTGGCGCGCGAGGGGTCGACGGGGCCGTATCGCGGCTTCGAGCGCATGGAGCTGGCGATGCACGGCCCGGTCGGCTTCTGGCACTACTCGCTCTGGCTCCAGCAGAACTTCCCGCGCGAGACGGAGGGCTTCGCCCCGCTCCTCTCGGCGGAGAGCGGCGGCGAGACGGGCGCGCCCGAGGTCGCGTACAACCCGATCCCGCGCGAGCACTACCACACCGACTGGGTGGCCGACCGGACAATAGACTATCTCGATACCCTGGACGCCCGGGACGACTGGTTCTGCTGGATGAGCTTCCCCGACCCCCACCATCCGTGGGACCCGCCGGCTTCCGAGACGAAGCGCGTCCGCTGGCGCGACCTCGACCTGCCGCCCGGCCATCCCGGATCCGCCGACAAGATCACGAAGATCCTGGCGCAGAAGCCGCGGCACTGGCTCGCCTGGTGGGAGGGTCGCTTCCGCAACAACGAGGGCGGGCCGATGACGTTCGAGCCCGCCAAGGTGACGCACGACCAGATCCGCGAGGTGAACGCGCTCGTCCACGTCGAGAACGAGCTGATCGACGAAGCCTGCGGCCGCGTGCTCCGGCGGATCGCCGAGCGCGGCTGGGAGGAGGACACCGACGTCTTCTTCACCACCGACCACGGCGAGCTGCAGGGCGACTTCGGGCTCCTCTACAAGGGCCCGTACCACGTCGACGCGCTGATGCGGATTCCGTACATCTGGCGTCCCGCGCCGTCGGCGAGGATCTCGCCGGCCGTCGTCGACGAGCCCGTCGGCCAACTCGACCTGGCGCCGACCTTCTGCCGCATCGCGGGCGTGCCGATCCCCGACTGGATGCAGGGCGCGCCGCTGCCGACCGCGCCCGGCTCGGGGCGCGAGCGCGTCATCACCGAGTGGGACAGTCAGTTCGCGCAGATCGGCATGCACCTCCGCTCGATCTACCGCGACGGCTTCACCTGCACCGTCTACGAGCCGTCGACGCGCGACGTGGGCTGGGACCTCTCCCGCCTGTACAAGGCGTTCGGCGTCGACCTGCCGCTGCCCGACGTCCGCTACGACGGCACGGAGGGCGAGCTGTACGACCTCGGCGCCGACCCGCTCCAGTGGCGGAACCTCTGGGACGACCCGGGCTCCCGCAAGCTCCGCTCCGACCTCGTCGCCGACCTGTACGACCACCTCCCCGCGCCGCGCGACGCGCAGCTCGCCGTCGAGGCGCCGGCGTGAGGGGACCGCTCTACGCGCTCGTCTGCGTCGTCGTGCCGGCGGTGTGGGGGACGGCGATGTACTTCGCCTTCGACCTCTGGGAGCGCCGTCGCCGGCGCGTGGCGGCCCGGCTGCCGCGCGCGGTGGACTACTCGATCTAGCGGGATGACGCTCGCGGTCGACGGGCACGCGGTCTGGCTCCCCGGGTTGATCGCGCTCGGCGTCGTCGTCGGCTACGTGGCCGGGATGTTCGGGGTCGGCGGCGGGTTCCTGCTGACGCCGCTTTTGACGGTGGTCTTCCGGGTGCCGATCGAGGTCGCGGTCGGGACCGGGCTCTGCCAGATGGTCGGCACCTCGGGTGGCGCGTTGCTTCGCCACCAGCGCCTGGCGCAGGGCGAGATCCGCTTCGACCTGCTGATCGTCGCGGGGAGTCTGCTGGGCGTCGAGCTGGGGGCACGCGCGCTCGGTGCGCTCGCGGCCGCGCCGCCGATGGTGGTGCTCGGGCATGAGTTGTCGGCGGCACGGCTCGTCGTCGAGCTGCTCTACATCGTGCTGCTGCTCGGTGCGGCGCTGATGTTCGGGCGCGACCGCAGTGCAGCGCCGGATCCGTTCGCGCCGCCGCCCGGGCCGCTCGCGCGGCTGCGCGTGCCGCCCCTCGTCGACTTCCCGGCCGTCCCGCTCTCTGCCGTGTCGGCCACCGTGGTCGCGTACGTCGGCCTCGGGTTGGGGGTCATGAGCGGGCTCCTCGGCCTCGGCGGCGGCATCGCGCTCATGCCGATCCTCGTCTACGGCTTCGGCTTCCCGATCCGGCAGGCGGCGGGGACGGGTGTCGCGGCGCTCTTCCTCACCTCGGCGACGGGCACCTTCGTGCACGCGCTGCGCGGCCACGTGGACCTCGGCGTTGCGATGGTGCTGCTGGTCGGCGCGACGGTGAGCGCGCAGCTCGGCGCCGAGGCGAGCCACCACCTGCGCACGCAGACGCTCCGCCGGCTGTTCGCCGCGCTCATCCTGGTCACCGTGCTCGCGGTCGCGTGGGACCTCGCCCGGCAAGTCAGCTAGGAAAGGAGGCGCCGATGAACGTGCTTCTCGTCACCACCGACCAGCAGCGCGCCGACACGATCGGGGCGTACGGCTCGACGCTCGGCGCGACGCCGCACGTGGATCGGCTCGCCGCCGAGGGGACGCGCTTCGACCTCTGCCGGACGCAGAACCCGTACTGTCAGCCGTCGCGGGCGACGATCCTCACCGGCCGCTACCCGTCGAGCCACGGCGTCCACTCCAACGGCGTCGACTTCCCAGGGGACGAGGTGGGCAGTACCCTCTCGGCGATGCTCGGCGCGGCCGGCTGGACCACGGCCTTCCGCGGCAAGGGGCACTTCGCGTCGACCTATCCGCGCACGCCGACGGGCGCCCTCGAGTCGGTCGCAGGCTCGGCGGCGATGCGCGAAGGTTGGCGCGGGCCGTACATGGGCTTCGCCGACGTCGAGCTGGTCATCTTCGGGCACCACATCCATCCGGAAGGCGCGGCTCGGCCGGAGCACTGGGGCCCGCCGCCGCGCGGCCTCCACTACGCGCGCTTCCTCTTCCGCGACGGCGAAGCGGCGGGTCTCCGCCGGCTCGACCTCATGAACAAGGAAGCGGCCCTCCGGCCGTCGCCCGCGCCCGAGACCTGGGCCTCGGCGCTCGCCGAGGAGGATCACCCGACCACGTGGGTCGCCGACCGCACCATCGACTTCCTCCGCGGCGTCGATCGCCGCCGCCCGTGGTTCTGCTGGGCGTCGTTCACCGACCCGCACCATCCGATGGACCCGCCCGCGCCGTGGTGCGACCGCTACCGCGCCGCCGACATGACGCTGCCCGAGCGCCGGCCCGGTGAGCTCGACCGCAAGCCGCCCTTCCACCGGTTCTGGGCGAACGGGCTCCCCGAGCCGATGGCATGGGCCAACCCGGGGGGCGCGCGGCTCTCCGAGCGCGAGATGGCGGAGATGATGGCCGGCTACTACGGCATGGTGGCGCAGCTCGACCACGCGATCGGCCGGCTCGCGCGCGCGCTCGACGACACGGGGCAGGCCGACGACACGCTGGTGGTCGTCACCACCGACCACGGCGAGCTGCTCGGCGATCACCAGATGCTGTTCAAGGGCCCGCTCCACTACGACGGGCTGCTGCGCGTGCCGCTCGTCGTGCGCGGGCCCGGCGTCACGCGCGGCGTGGTGCGCGAGCCCGTCGGCACGATCGACCTCGTGCCCACGATCCTCGAGCGCGCCGGGCTGCCGATCCCGGCGACGGTCGAGGGCCGGTCGCTCGCCCGCTTCCTCGCCGGTGCGCCCGACGAACGCGCCTGGGTGCTCACCGAGAACGATCACGAGATGGGGATGCGCGCGTATCTCCGCACCATCACGACGAAGCGGTGGGTGCTCACGCGTTACGAGTCGTCGCCGGACGTCGGCGAGCTCTACGACCGCGGCGTCGACCCGGGCGAGTTCGAGAATCGCTGGGACGACCCGGCGTGCGCCGGCGTCCGCCGCGACCTCCTCGCGCTGCTGGCCGAGGTGGTGAACCCGAATCCGCGCCGCCTCTTCAACACGGGATCGCTCGCGTAGCCCGCGGTTGCGTCACCGCGGCGCGGGCACTATGCGAGGACGATGGCCACGCGGTCGGTGACGGACGGCACACTCGACGCCGAAGTCCTGAAGTCGCCCCTGCCGGTGCTGATCGACTTCTGGGCCCCGTGGTGCGGCGTCTGCCGCGGCATCCGTCCGATGATCGACCAACTGGCGACCGAGTACGACGGTCGCCTGCGCGTGGTCGCCATCGACATCGAGGCGAGCCCGATGGCGGCGGCGCGCTTCAACGTGCGCGCCGTGCCGAACCTGATCGTGGTGAAGGACGGGAAGGTAGTGGAGCAGATCGTGGGCGCCGTCCCGAAGGGCCGGCTGACGCAGACGCTCGACCGCGCGCTCGCCGACTGAGGATCGCCGCCGGGGAGACGGGTCGCCGGTGCACCGGCGACCCGGAGATGGGCTACGCCCGGCGTGCCGCGGCGACCGAGGCGGCGAAGAACACGACGTGCGCGACGTTGGGCGTCGCCGGCACGAGGAAGGCGGCCACCACCGGCGACGTCACGCGCGCGACGAGGAGGAGGATCCCTTCGAGCACGAACGGATTCACCGCCGCCATCCAGCGCGGGTACGCCGTGCCGCCACGCTGCACGGCGAGGGCGTAGAGCGCCGAGCCGGCGACCGTCGTGCCCACGATGAGCCCCCACAGGGGGACGAGGAACATCCCGTAGCGCAGCACGATGACCATCGGGTCGGCACCGGAGAGCCCGCTCGACCCTTCGTACCGGATCACGAAGCCGGTGAGCGCGTGCAGGATGCCGCCGACGATGCTGCCCGCCGTGCCGAGGAGATAGACCGCGCGCGCGAGCGTCGGGCCCGCGGGGACGAGCCGCCGCGAGAGCTGCCAGTAGCCGAGCACGTAGAGCGGGACCGCGAAGGCGCCGGCATAGTAGCCCGCGAGGAGCACACCGGCTGGCGGCGGCGGGAGCCCGAGCTCCGGGCGGGCGGCGTTGGCAGCCCACAGGAGCCCGAGGTCGCCGGCCGTGGCGACGACGGCCGCCACCGTGGCGGCGAGGCCCGCCTGGGTGAGCGCGCGGTCGGCGTGCGGCAGCTCAGCGATCCGCGACTGATAGAGCAGCGGGCCCGGGGCTGTCCAGCGAGCGCCCCACGGCTCGTCGCAGCGTCCGGGCGTCGATCTCGAGCACGTCGCAGATGGCGCGGAACGAGAAGATCCAGGTGCGGTCGTCCGAGCCGAGCCAGGCGGCCGCGTCGGCGAACGTCCGCCGGCCGCGCGCGTCGCGGGCGCGGGCGTAGCGGCGGAGGCAGGCGATGGCGTCCTCCAGGATGGCGAGCATGAGCAAGCGCTCGGGCGCCGCGCCGACCGTGCGGCGGAAGGTGGCCTCGAACTCGTCGCCCGCCAGCACGTCCGACTCGAACAGCGGGAGTCCGTCGTGCCAGCTCTCGCGTGCGCCGCTCGCGCGGCGCCACCAGGCCGTCGCCTCGACGAGGTTCATCGTACCCGGACCTCGACGCCGTGACGCGCCAGCGGCGCGAACAGGTGCGCCACCGACGCCGCCCCGCCCGGCCCCGGGCCGGGGGCCACGCGGATGTCGAGGCGCGCGCCGGCGCCGGCCCGCCGCGCGTCGTCGGCGATCGTCTCGACAATGTAGGGGGTGAGCCAGCCCGCGCGCGTCAGGGCGCGCCCGCGCCGGCGGGGGACGACCTCGGCCCACACGAACGGCGGGTCGGTGACCCGGAACGACCAGTAGAGGCCCATCTCGACCATCGCGCGCGCGTCGCCCGCGAGGTCGCCCACGGTCCGCTCACGCAGGACGGTCGACATGGTCGAACCCCTCCACCCGCTCCACCGCGCCGCCGGGACGCACCAGGACCGTGCCCGGCGGAAGGAGTTCGTCGAGCGGCCGGAGCTTCAGGATCTCGCATCCGCCGGCGGTGTTGCCGAGGCGCTCGACCTCGGTGACGCGCCAGAGGACGCGGCCCGGGACGTCGGTCACGTACACGTAGTCACCCGCGTGGTACATCTGCGGCCTCCCGCGGGCGATCGTCAGCAGGTGCCGTGCCCGCACACCAGGTCGCGTAGCAGGGCGCCGAGCGCGCCCGATGTCCCGGCGCGCCCGGCTCGGCGCCGCCATCTCCCGCCTCGTCCCGCGCGGGGCCGTCACCTCGCTTTTCGCGCCCGCTCCCTCGGCCGCACGGCGCCGGCGGCGGCGCCGTCCGTGCGCGGCGCCCGCGCGACGCACGTTCCGGTACGCCGAGCGCCGCACTCTCGACGCCCGCACCCGGGTTGCCGGCGGCCGGTGCGTCGGCGTGGGAGAACGCGTCGGGCGGCGCCGTGCCGGCCTCCTCTGGCGTCGCCGGCGAGCGCACGGAACGGTCTCGGCCTTGTCCCCGGCGTGGTGCTGCGCCAGAATGCGAGCGGTCGCGTGGCCACCGCCAACCCATCGAAGCGGATTCGTCGGGCCCCCGAGCGGGCGGCGCGCGATCCGTCGTCCGACGTCGCCTGGCGCAAGTGGATGACCGACTTCGGCCGTCACATCCGGCGCGTGCGGCGGTTTCTCGGCATGTCGCAGGGGAAGCTCGCCGCGCTCTCGCGCGTGAGCCAGGGGGCGATCAGCCGCTTCGAGGCCGGTCGCGGCCTGAACACGCCGTTCCTGAGCATCCTCCGCATCAACCTGGCGCTGGCGCGCGAGCTGAAGGCGCTCGACCCGTCGATGCTCACCGACGACGTCCGGCGGTTCCTGACCCACATGGAGTTCCTGGCCACGCCGCGGCCGGGCGGCACGCCGAAGCCCGGCGGCGTCGACCTGGAGCGGATCGCTCTCTCCCCCGACCCGGGTCTCGAGGGCGTCATCCGGATCTACCGCAGCCTTCCCGAGAGCCGTCGCGAGGCCTTCGCCGCCGCGGCCCAGGCGCTCGCCGCCGCGTTCGGCCACTAGCAGTTACGGCAAGGCAGGCGGCGCCGCCGACTCCTCCTCCGCGGGTGGCTCGACGCTGCCTCCGGCGCCGATCCGGTAGCGCCGCAGCTCGGGGAGCGCGGACGCGACCACGGCGAGCACGACGAGGCCGCCGAGGCCGCCCGTCACGACCGAGAACGGCGCCGAGGTGAGCGCGGCGACGAAACCCGACTCCGCGGCGCCGAGCTGGTTCGAGGCGCCGATGAAGATCATGTTGACGGAGCTGACGCGCCCCCGCAGCTCGTCGGGCGTCGAGAGCTGGATGGCGGTGTTCCGCATCACGACGCTCACCTGATCGGCCACGCCGACGAGCATGTAGGACGCGACCGAGAGCGGGAACCAGCGCGAGAGTCCGAAGGCGATCGTCGCCACGCCGTAGACGCCGACGGCGACGAGGAGCGCGCGTCCGGCGCGCCGGATGGGCGGCAGGACGATCAGGACGAGCGAGCTCAGCAGCGCGCCCAGCTCGAGCGAGGAGGTGAGGAGGCCGTAGCCGCGCGGGCCGACGAGCAGGATCTCGTTGGCGTAGATGGGCAGCAGGGCGCCCGCGCCGCCGAAGATCACGGCGAACATGTCGAGCGTCATGCAACCCAGGACCACCGGCTTGCGGCGCACGAACCGGAGCCCTTCGACGATGGCGCGGAGGCTGAGCCCGCGCCGGGGTCCTCGCGCGCCCGAGGTGCGGACGAGCGCGAGGCCGCCGAGCGAGCCGCAGAGGAGGAGCGCGTAGGCGGCGTACACCGCCGCGATGTCGGCCGCCGCGATGAGCAGCCCGCCGACGGCGGGGCCGGTCGTGAAGGCGAGCGCCTGGTTCGTCGACACGATCGTCACGGCGCGCGGGAACGCCTCGCGCGGCACGAGGGTCGGCAGCAGCGCGGCGCGCGAGGGGCTGTCGAAGGCGCCGGCGACGCCGACGGAGAGGATGATGGCGTAGAGCATCGGCAGCGTGACCGTCCCCCGCGCGGTGGCCTGGAAGAGCACGAGGGAGGCCGCGAGCGGCAGGAGCTGCGCCGTCATCATGATCTTCCGCCGGTCCCACGTGTCGGCGGCCGCGCCGCCGACCAGCATGAGGAGCGGGACGGGCAGGAACTGCACGAGGCCGATCATGCCGAGGTGGAAGGCGGAGTGGGTGAGCGCGAAGACGTGCCAGGCGATGCCGGCGCGGAGCATCATCATCGCGGTCGCCGAGCAGAAGCGGCTCGCCAGGTACGACACGAAGTTGCGGGAGCGGAGCGGACGGGGCATGGAGCCCGTCGGACCTATCCTCGACCCCGGGTGGACGCAACTTCGGTGACGGCGCTACAACCCCGTCATGGAACGCTACCGCCTCGAGCGGTCGGCCGAGGGCCACGCGCGCGTCGCGACGTCGTACCGCGGGACGCGGCTCTTGGCCCATCCGATGTACAACAAGTCGACGGCCTTCACCCGCGCCGAGCGCGAGCGCTTCGGCCTCGATGGGCTCCTGCCTGCGGTCGAGAGCACGATGGCGCAGCAGGCCCGACGCGCGTACGCCAGCGTGGCGCGGAAGTCGGACCCGCTCGAGCGCTACATCGGTCTCGTCGCGCTCCAGGATCGCAACGAGCACCTCTTCTACCGCGTCCTCGTCGACCACCTCGAGGAGCTGCTGCCCATCGTCTACACGCCGACGGTGGGCGAGGCGTGCCGGCAGTACAGCCACATCTTCCGCCGCGCGCGCGGCATCTGGATCACGCCGGGATACCGCGGGCGCGTCGCCGAGGTGCTCCGCAACGCGCCGTACGACGACGTCCGCCTCGTCGTCGTCACCGACAACGAGCGGATCCTCGGCCTCGGCGACCAGGGCGCGGGCGGCATGGGGATCCCGATCGGCAAGCTCGCGCTCTACAGCGCCGCGGCCGGCATCCACCCGGCGACGACGCTGCCCGTGAGCCTCGACGTCGGAACGGACAACGCGGCGCTCCTCGCCGACGACCTCTACGTCGGTTGGCGCGAGCCGCGGCTCCGCGGCGCCGCCTACGACTCTCTGGTGGACGAATTCGTCGGCGCAGTCCGCGAGGTATTCCCGCGCGCCCTCCTCCAGTGGGAGGACTTCAAGAAGGCGACGGCGTTCGCACTCCTCGACCGCTACCGGACCGCGCTGCCCTCCTTCAACGACGACATCCAGGGCACCGCGGCGGTCGCCGTCGCCGCCGTCGTCGCCGGCAGCCGGTTGACCGGCATCCCGCTCCGCGAGCAACGGGTCGTCATCCTCGGCGCCGGAGCGGCGGGCATCGGCATCGGCCGTCTCGTGCGCGAGACGCTCGCGCGTGCGGGCGTGGGCGGGGACACCCTCGTGCGCGCGGTCGCGAGCCTCGACAGCCGTGGCCTGCTGGTCGACGACGCCGAGATCCGCGACGCCTACAAGCGCGAGTTCGCCTGGCCCCGCGACCTGGCGACGGCGGTGGGGCTCGGTGCGGGGCGGCCGCGCGACCTCGCCGCGGTCGTCGCCGCGCTCCGACCGACGGTGCTGATCGGGACGTCGGGTGACCCGGGCACCTTCACGGAGCCGGTCGTCCGTGAGATGGCGCGCCACGTCGACCGACCTCTGATTCTCCCGCTCTCGAACCCCACCAGCCAGTCGGAGGGGAAGCCCGCCGACATCCTCGCCTGGACGAACGGGCGCGCCCTGGTTGCGACCGGCAGCCCCTTCCCGCCCGTCCGCTTCGGCGAGCGCACCGTCGTCATCGGGCAGGCGAACAACGTCTTCGTCTTCCCCGGCGTCGGCCTCGGTGCGCTGGTGGCCGAGGCGCGCGAGATCCCCGACGCCATGTTCGCCGCCGCCGCGGCGCGCCTCGCCGAGGAGGTGCGCGAGGCGGACCTCGAAGCGGGGAGCCTCTTTCCGCCCATCCCGTCGCTCCGCCGGGTGACGGCGCGTGTCGCGGAGGCGGTGGTGTCCGCCGCGCGCGACGCGGGGGTCGGCCGCGAGCTACGGGACGCGGACGTCCCGGTCGCGGTCGCGGCCGCGATGTGGGAGCCGGAGTATCCCGAGTTGGTGCCGGTGTGATCGATCTCGGCGTGGGTCTCGGGACGGGTGCTGGTTCCCTGGCTCCTCGGGCGCGTGCGCGTCGCTCAGGGCGCGCACACGCAGTAGTCGACGACGTTCGGCACGCTGAACGGCTGGCACGTCGTCCCGCCGCCGCAGCTCCCGTCGCAGGTCGGGAACCCCGCGCCGCCGGTGCAGAGGAACGGCGCGCACGTGCAGCCCTGCTGCGGGATGCGGGCGCAGAAGAAGCCGCCCGGGCAATTGCCGCCGCCGCAGGCGTTGTCGCAGGGGGCGTCGTGGACGCACATGCAGCCGAGCCCACCGAAGATGGACTGGATGGCGATCGGACGGCACACGTCGGCGCCCGGGCAGTCCCCGCCGCAGGTGGGCACGCCGGTCGCGCCGCACGGCGTGGCGCCGACCGGGACGCAGCCGCAGCTCGGGAGCGGGAAGCCGCCCACCGACCCGCACTGCTCGCCCGCGGGGCAGGTGCCGTTGCACACCCCGAAGGTGTCGCCGCACGGCTCGGTGGGCGAGACGCACCGGCAGCCGTCCAGGGTGAAGTTGAGCCCGCACACGGCGCCGCCCGCGCACGTCCCGTCGCACTGGGGGTAGGGATTCTCGCCGCAGGTCGGGCCGCCGAGGCTCGTGTTCGAGCAGTTGGTGAGCGTCGCGGCGCTGGCGTGGGTGGCGACGTACGAGCCGGGCTTGTCGTGGCGGATGGTGGAGGGCCCGAACAGCGCGCAGCTTCGCAGCCCGCCGGTCGTGAAGCGCACGCCGATGGTGCCCTCGGCGACGGCGAGCGGCAGGCCGGTGGCGCGCGCGACGACCTTCAGCAGCTTGCCCTTGCGGAGGATGATGCTCTGCACCGGGGAGATGCCGCCCGGCGCCGAGGCGTTTGCGAAGCGGTAGATGTCGGTGGCGGTCGTCCAGCCGGGCTTGCCGGCACCGCGCGGCGCGGTGACCGACCCGGGCCCCTCGTGCTGCGAGAACAGCTCCAGCGTCGCGCCACCCGGCGAGCCGGTCACGGGGTCGTCGTTGCCGCCGGGAAGCGGGAAATAGGCGTCCGGGTCGTCGGAGAGGAAGAGGAGCTTCTGCTTCGTTCCCGAGCGCTTGAGCGTCAGTCGGAGCCCGTCGATGGGCTGGTCGGCACGTACCGCCGAATCGAGGCCGAGCGACGCCGCCAGGCTGCAGATGACCACCAACGCTCGTGCTCGCATGGTCGTCCCTCCCGGAGTCGTAGGCGGCATAGCCCAACGCGACCGCGCCGGGCAACGGGTCGCGGGCCCAGGTTGACCGCGCCCGACCGCCCGCACTAGTGTCCGCGCGTCTCCCCATGATCCTCGTGGCCGGCACGGTGAAGGTCAGGCGCGAGAGCCGTGACGAGGCGGTTCGCCTCGCCCTCGTCATGGCGGCGGCGACGCGCGCCGAGAAGGGCTGCCGGCGCTACGCCTTCCACGCCGCGCTCGACGACCCCGACACGTTCTTCATCTTCGAGGAGTGGGAATCCGAGGAAGCGCTCGCGCGCCACTTCGAGACCGAGCACATGGCGGCCTTCCGTCGCGAGCTGCCGCGGCTCGTCGCCGGCGCGCCGGCGATCACGCGCTACGTCGTGCAAGACGCGTCCCCGATGTGACCAAGGAGGATCTCATGCGAACGAGCTTCCCGCTGGCCGCGGTCGCCTGCCTCGCGTTCGCCGTCCCCGCGCTCGGTATGCACACGACGTTCAGCTCCTCGTGCGACCGCTTCGAGATCGACGGCAGCAACTTCGGCCCGGCCGACGGCACGCTCGACTTCGTCGACGAGTTCAACGACGGCATGATCGGGCCCAACTGGACGCCGCTCCTCGGCACCTCGACCGAGGCGAACGGTGTCGTCGAGTTCCACAACCCCGGCACCGACATCAACCTCGGCGTGCCGCTCGACACGAGCAACATCGAAGCCGTGACCGAGGTGGGCGACGGCGACGGCAACTTCACCGCGACGTCCTACTGGGTGCCGACGCTGCCGCTCGTGAACCGCGAGTTTCACATGCAGCTCTACGGCATCGGGGGCATCATCGAGGCCGCCGGCATCTCGGTGACGAATCTCTCCCCCGATCAGGCGGCCGGCCAGCCCGGCGCGATCGCCGGTCCCGCCGTCGCGCAGCAGCTCACGCACATCGCCGGCGGATTCAACACGCTGCAGTACAACGCCGTCGCCATCGACCCGGCCGCGATCACCGGGCGGATCGTGCTGCGGATGACCTTCGACGACGCGACCAACATGCTGTCGACCGCCTTCAGCCTCGACGGCGGCGCGACCTTCCAGAGCCTCGCGCCGGCGATGCCGGTGTTCAACGGCGTGAGCAACGCGGACATTCTCCTCGGTGCCGCCACGAACGGGCCGACGACCCCGCCGAGCACCACCACGACCACCCTGCCGCAACAGGGCGGGCAGATCCCGCTCGGCACGCTCCAGCTCACGGTGAAGAACCCCTCGCTGCCCAGCTCGCGGCAGATCACGTACCAGGCGAAGCAGACCGGTCCCGCCCTGATCGGGAACCCGGTCACCGGCGGCGCGGTGTTGCTGGTGAAGCTCGACGCGGTCACGCAGTGCTTCATGATGCCGGCGAGCGGCTGGTCGCTCGGCGGCGGCGGCTACAAGTACGTCGACACGCTCGGCGCGCACGGGCCCGCGCAGACCGGGCAGCTCAAGCGCAGCTCGAAGGGCGTCCTCCAGTTGAAGGTCGTCGTCTCGGGCAAGCACGGGCAGATCAACGTCGTGCCGCCCAACCCGGGCGTGCGGGGCGACACCGCCTTCGCGCTGCCGAACGGCAACCTCTACTGCGGCTCGACGGTGGGCGGCGCCATACAACCGAACGACGCCAGGACGTTCCGCGCCCGGAACGCACCCGCCCCGGCGCAGTGCAACGTGACGGCGTGCCCGTGAGCCGCCCCTGACCCATGGCACCCGAGACGCGCGCTGCGCTATGGTCGGGCGACGTGACCCACGACGAGGTGCGCCCACTCCTCCCCCGCTACGCCGCCGGCGAGCTCGACATGAGCGAGGCGGCGCCCGTGCTCGACCATCTGGCCGCGGGCTGCCCGGAGTGCCTGAACGACGTCTTCAGTCGTCCCGTCGGCCTCCCGCGCGAGCCGGAGCCCGTGGCGGCGCCGCCACCCGCGCCCGCGCCGCCCACCTGGCAGGTCGCGGCGACGATCGCCGGCATGCTCGTGCTCGGCGTCGCGGTGGTGGGTGTGCGCGCCTACCGCGCGCTCGGCGCGCGCAGCGCCGCCGCTTCCGCGGAGCTGGCGCGCACGACGGCCCAGGTGACGGCGCTCGAGTCCGAGCGGGCACGGCTCTTCGCGCGGCTCGAGACCACCGCGCGTCACCTCGAGGACGCACGCGCCGAGCGTCCTCCGCCCCCGCTCGCGCCCGCGCGCGCGGAGCCGGCGCCCGCGGCGAAGGAGACGCCCCCGGTCGAGTACCGTGACGACCGCCTGACGGTGCGGGTCCCCAACGTGCCGACGGCCCAGGTGCTCGCCGCCCTGGCGCGCCAGTCCGGCGCCTCGATCCGCGGCACGCCGATGGCGGAGCACGCCGCGGCGACGACGTTCGCGGACGTGCCTCTCCGGGAAGCGCTCCATCGCTTGCTCGGCGCGCAGAACTTCGCCCTCTTCTACGACGACCGCGGTCGGCTGAGCGTCGTCGACCTGCTCGGCGCTCCGCCCCCGCTCGCGGTGGCCGCGACACCGCCCCCCGAGGCGCCCGCGCCGCGATTCGCGCCCACCCCGGCCGCCCTGGTCGGGTTGCTCGATCGGCATCCGTCGGTGCCGATCGGCGAGCACCTGGCACAAGTGCTCGGCGGCGACAGCTTGTCGCTCCGCCAGCTCCTCGACACCGGGGTCCATCACGAGGACGCCGCCGTCCGCGGCGAAGCGCAACGCGCGGCCCTCGACGCCGTCGAAGCGGACGGCGAGCTCCTCGCCGCGCTGCGCGACGTCGCGACCGGCACCGACGAGCGCACGCTGGGCGAGCTGGTGCGCGGCGTCGCCGGCGAGCGGGCGGACGAGCTCCTGATGTACGTGGCGCGGCGCGCCCGCGACGGCGAGCTGCGCGTCAGGGCGGCGGGGCTCCTGCAGCAGATCCGCATGCAAGCGCGGAACGCGAACAACTGACGGGCGTTGGACCGCGGGCCGGCGCACCGTGTATGTGGGCCGGCATGGAAACCAGGCGGATGGTCGTCGTCGCGCTGCTCGTCCTGCTGCGCGGAGGCGCGGCGGCCACCTGGGTGGTGGACGAGCAGGGCGCGTGCGTGTGGTCGTGGACGCCGGCGGCGATGGCGCGCGGCCCCGCGGCGATGCTGAACGCGCTCACCGTGCCCGTCCGCTCCGCCGTGGGTGGTGTCATCGTGGCGCACGAGACGCCGAAGCACGGCCTCGTGTCGCAGATTCTCATGCCCCCGCTGCTCGCGGTCGCGGGGGGCGCGATGGGTCTCGCCGAAGGCGTCATCTGGTTTGCCACCGGCGTCGCCGACACGCTCACCGGCGGCGCCCTCGCCGTCGCCCCCAACGACGCGACCGAGCTGACGCTCGCGCCGCGCCGCCCGCTCTTCGCCACCCCGAGCAGCAGTGACACCGACCGCTGCGGGCGATCGCTCCGCTAGCGGAGCGACCTGCGGGTGAGGGCGGTGCCGTCGACGATCACCTCGTCGATGTGCTGGAGGTCGTCGATGCGCGCAGTGGGATCGCCGGCGACGAGCAGCAGGTCGGCCCGCTTGCCGACGGCCACCTCGCCGAAGTCGGCGTCTCCGCGCGCCACGAAGCGCGCGTTCTCCCAGGTCGCGGCGCGGAGCGCTTCGCCCGGGGTGAAGCCCGCCTCGACGAGCTTGGCGAGCTCCACGTGGAGCCCGGCACCGGGGAACGCTCCGGAATTGCAGGAGTCGCTGCCGGCGAGGATCGTCACGCCGGCGGCGTGGAGGCGAGCAAAGTTCCGCCGGCGCGCGTCGTGCGCGGCGGTGACCGCGCGGACGGCGGCGGGATCCAGGCTGCCGGGCGGCAGAGGAGCGAGGAAGCGGGCGAGGACCTCCAGGGGGGTCACCTCGCGCTCGATGGGGAGGAAGTCGCCGGCGTGGGTCCGCGTCCATTCGAGGGCGTCCCAGATGGCGAGCGTCACCACCACGGGGGCGTGCGCGGCCGCGATGGCGGCGACGGCGTCGTCCGTGAGCTCGTCGCGCCAGGGCGAGTGCGCGAGCGCGTCGACCCCGCCCTTGATCGCGGCCATCGCCTCCGCGGAGCTGCCGACGTGCGCGATCGAGCGGATGCCGGCCGCGTGCCCGGCGCTGGTGAGGGCGGCGATCGTCTCGACCGGCAGGACGGGAACGTCGCCGGTGCCGGCGTCGACGGCGAGCTTCAGGATGTCGGGCCGCTCGGGGAGGAGGTCCGCCACCGCGTGGCGCGCGGCTTCGGGCGAGCCGACCTCGCGCGTCGCCCGCGGCACCACGTACCAGCGGAGGTACCAGGGGAGCGCGGCGCGCAGCACCTCGGTGGGGTGGCCGCCGGGGGCGGTGAAGATCGGGCCCGCGACGTAGAGCCGCGGGCCGAGCCGCGTGCCGTCGGCGACGCGCGCGCGCTCGCGGAAGATCGCGGGGCTCATGTCGCCGAGGTCGAGCGCGGTCGTCACGCCGGCGTAGAGGTAGGCGGCGAAGTTGGCGCCGACGTCGGGCAGCGCGACGTGCCCCGGCGCGTCCGAGGCGCCAGCGGTGTGCGCGTGCGCGTCGACCAGCCCGGGGAGCAGCGTGCCGCCGTGCCCGTCCAGCTCGGGCGTGCCGTCGGCCGGCAGGCCGGGCGGTGCGATGGCCGCGATGCGCCCGTCGCGCACCAGGACGTCGCGCGCGCCGTCGAGCAAGGCGGCGTGCGGCGCGTCGAACACG
>JBGQET010000013.1:0-64905 GCA_041496545.1 Binatia bacterium
CACCACGCAGAGCTGCCCGTACTGCGTGGCGGCGAAGCGTCTGCTCACGGAGCGCAGCATCGCGTAACATGGCGCGCGTCCAGGTCTATACCACGCAGAGCTGCCCGTACTGCGTGGCGGCGAAGCGTCTGCTCACGGAGCGCAGCATCGCGTACGAGGAGATCGACGTCGGCGGTGACGACGACGACCTCCGCGCCGCCGTCATCGAGCGCAGCGGCGGCCGGCGGACGGTACCGCAGATCTTCATCGACGACCGCCCGATCGGCGGCTACGAGGAGCTGGCCGCGCTGGACGCCGAGGGCGCGCTGACCGACCTCCAGACGGACGGCAAGTGACGCGGGCGCACGCACGCGTCGCGCTCGCGCTCGGTTTGACGCTCGTCTCTGCGCCCGCCGCCGTCGCCGAGGAGGCGAACGGCAAGAGCCTCTACCAGACCCACTGCTCGGCCTGCCACGGTGCTGTGGGCGGGGGCGACGGTCCGGCCGCGCAAGCGCTCGAGCCGAGACCGGCGAGCTTCCGCGACGTCGCGTTCTGGAAGGGCCGGGGCGTCGAGCAGGTCCGCACCGTCGTGAAGCACGGCAAGCCCGGCACCCTGATGGCGGGGTTCGAGGGCGTCCTCAACGACGCGGAGATCGATGCCGTCGTCCGTCACGTCGAGTCCTTCCGGCCCCGCTGAAGCGCGGCTCGTCGTCATGGCGAAGCACCCGGCCGTGGGCCGGGTGAAGACGCGGCTCGCGGCGGCGATCGGCCCCGAGGCCGCGGCGGCGCTCGCGCGCGCCTTCGTCGAGGACCTGGCGGCGCGGCTGCGCCCGCTGCCGTACGAGGTGACGTGGGCCTACTGGCCGCCCGACGCGCCCTTCGCGGCGCTCCTCCCGGGTGTTCGCTGTCGTCCGCAGCGGGGCGCCGACCTGGGCGAGCGAATGGCGGCGGCGATCGCCGAGCAGCTCGCCGCCGCGCCGGGCCCCGTGCTGGTGATCGGAGCCGACGCGCCACACGTGCCCGCCGCCGCGCTGGCGGAAGCGACGCGCGCGCTCTGCACGGAGACGGACCTCGTCCTCGGACCGGCGGCCGACGGCGGCTACTACCTGATCGGCCTGCGTGCGCCCGCGCCGGCGCTCTTCACGGACGTCGCCTGGGGGACCGCCACGGTGCTCGCGGAGACGCAGGCACGGGCGGCGCGCGCCGGGCTCCGGACGGTTCTGCTGGCGCCGTGCTTCGACGTCGACGAGCCGGACGACATCGAGCGGCTGCGCGGGCTCGTGGCGCGTGGCGAGGTTGCGCTGCCCGCCACCGCCGCCGTCCTCGTCCGCATCGAGCGTGTCCACCGGGCTTGACAGCGCTTCGCCCTCGGGCGGACACTCCCGTTCGCCCGCCGTATCCCAGCCTGTCCGTGCGGAGGCACCATGGACGAGTGGATCGAGGACGACCTGAGCCAGCTCGGCGGCCGCGAGCCGGGAACCAAGGCGCTGGACCAGCGCGTGCTGCGCGAGCCGATCCGCCTGCTGAACCCGCGGCAGCCGCTCACGCTCCCGCCGTCGTCTCCGGTGCGCGACGCCATCCAGCTCATGCGCGAGCACCGCATCGGCTGCGTGCTGGTGGTCGAGGGGGGGCGCCTCTGCGGCATCCTGACGGAGCGCGACCTCCTGCTGAAACTCGACCAGGCTCACCTCGACCGGCCGCTCGGCGAGATCATGACGCCGGACCCCGAGGTGCTGCGCCCCGACGATCCGATCGTCTACGCCCTCAACAAGATGAGCGTCGGAGGCTTCCGCCACGTGCCGCTCGTCGACGACGCGGGCGGGGTGGTCGGCATCCTGTCCGTCAAGGACATCGTCGACTACATCGTAGACTTCTTCCCCAACGACGTGCTCACGGTGCCGCCGGATCCGTCGCGCGGGGAGTCCTGGCGGGGGCGGGACGGCGGGTGATTTGTTCGCCCGCGGCCGGGGGCGGGGGTGCCCCCCTCCTCGCGGGTCCTTAGTCGCGTCGCCGCACCGGCCTGAGGGTCCGCCGAACCGCTGCGCTCGCCGCTCCCCCACTCGTCGGGGGGGCACCCCCCGCCCCCGGCCGCGGGCTCGAGTCTCTCGCCGGAGGCGCCCACACCACGCTGCGCCTCACGGTGGATCCGAAACCACGCTCGCGAGACTGTAGATCGCCGCGGCGTCGCAGCGACATCGGTGCCGCTATGCGGCGCTGTGCTACGGCGGCTGCGACTGCGATGGGCCGTCAGCGGCCCGGCCCCGCGGGCGAGCGACCTCTAGCGGACCACCCAGGTCTCGCCGCGGTTGAACAGCGCCCCAAGATCCGGCGCCGTCCTCGACTTCGCCGCGACGATCTGCGCGTTGAGCGCGTCCTCGTAGCAGGGGCGCTCCACCGCGGTGAACACCCCGATCGGGGTCGGGAAGTCGGGCGGGCCGAGGCGGGCGATCAGGTAGGCGAGGGCGGGGTTGCGCTCGTCGTGGACCAGCAGGTCCGTTTCGCTCACGCCGTTGCCGAGCTGCACGACCTCGGGCTGGAAGTTCCGCAGGCGGATGCCGCGGTCGCGGTTCTTGCCGAAGACGAGCGGCCTGCCGTGCTCGAGGATGAGGGTGTGGTCGAGCTTGGTCTCTTTGTCGGTGACGGTCTCGAAGGCGCCGTCGTTGAAGACGTTGCAGTTCTGGAGGATCTCGACGAAGGACGTGCCCTTGTGGTCGTGCGCGCGGCGGACGATCTCCTGCAGGTGCTTCGCCTCGACGTCGACGCTGCGGGCGACGAAGCTGGCCTCGGCGCCGAGGGCGAGGGCGATCGGGTCGAAGGGGTGGTCGATGGAGCCGAAGGGCGTCGACTTGGTGACCTTCCCGACCTCCGACGTGGGCGAGTACTGGCCCTTCGTGAGGCCGTAGATCTTGTTGTTGAAGAGCAGGATGTTGATGTCGAGGTTCCGCCGCAGGATGTGGATCAGGTGGTTGCCGCCGATCGAGAGCGCGTCGCCGTCGCCGGTGACGACCCACACGGAGAGCTCGGGGCGCGTCGCCTTGAGACCGCTGGCGATGGCAGGCGCACGGCCGTGGATGGAGTGAAAGCCGTACGTGTTGACGTAGTACGGGAAGCGGCTCGAGCAGCCGATGCCGGAGATGAAGACGAAATTCTCGCGTGCGACGCCGAGCTCGGGGAGCACCTTCTGCACTTGCGACAGGATCGCGTAGTCGCCGCAGCCCGGGCACCAGCGGACGTCCTGGTCGGAGACGAAGTCCTTCTTCGAGAGCTTCTGCTCGGGCGTGCTCATGCGTGCGACTCCTCGCGGGCTCCGGCCTTGCCGTTCAGCAGGCGCAGACAGCGGCCGGCGATCTCGGCCACCTTGAAGGGGCGGCCCTGGATCTTGTTGAAGCCGACGGCGTCGACCAGGTACTCGGCGCGGATCATGCGCACGAGCTGGCCGAGGTTCATCTCGGGGACGAGGACCTTCTTGTAGCGGGCGAGGACGTCGCCCAGGTCGGGCGGCAGCGGGTTCAGGTGGCGGAGGTGGACCTGCGCCACCCGATGGCCGGCGCCCTGGAGGTCGCGCACCGCCTGGGTGATCGCGCCGTAGGTGCTGCCCCAGCCGACGACGAGCAGGTCGCCGCTCGCAGGACCGAGCACCTCGAGGGGCGGGATCTCGCGCGCGATGCCCGCGATCTTCCGGGCGCGCACGCGGATCATCTGCTCGTGGTTGGCGGGCGCGTAGCTCACGTTGCCGGTCAGGTATTCCTTCTCGAGGCCGCCGATGCGGTGCTCGAGGCCCGGCGTGCCGGGGATGACCCACGGGCGCGAGAGGGTCTCCGGGTCGCGCAGGTACGGGAAGAAGCCGGTCGGGTCGGTGCGGAACTCCACGGAGATGTCGGGCAGCGTCGCCGGGTCCGGGATCAGCCAGGGCTCGGCGCCGTTCGCGAGGTAGCCGTCGGTCAGGAGGATGACCGGCGTCATGTACTTGACGGCGATGCGCACCGCTTCGAACGCCATCCGGAAGCAGTCGGCGGGCGTGGCGGCGGCGAGGATCGGGACCGGCGACTCGCCGTGCCGGCCGTACATCGCCATCAGGAGGTCCGCCTGCTCGGTCTTGGTGGGCATGCCGGTCGACGGGCCGGCGCGCTGGATGTCGCAGATGACGAGGGGCAGCTCGACGGCGAGCGCGAGCCCGACCGTCTCGGCTTTGAGGTTCATGCCCGGTCCGCTGGTCGTGGTGACGGCGATCGCGCCGCCGAAGGCCGCGCCCAGCGCGGCGCCGATGCCGGCGATCTCGTCCTCGGCCTGGAAGGTGAAGGCGTTGTAGGCCTTCAACCCCGACAGCTCGTGCAGCACGTCGCTCGCCGGCGTGATCGGATAGCTGCCGAGGAAGATCGGCCGGCGGGCCTTCTGCGCGGCGGCGACGAGGCCGAGCGTGGTGGCGGTGTTGCCGGTGATGTTGCGGTACGTGCCGGGCGAGATATTGGCGGGTGTGATCTCGTACGAGACGGCGAAGAGCTCTGCGTTCTCGGCGAAGTTGTGCCCGGCGCGCAGCGCGCGGAGGTTGGCCTCGACGACCTCGGGGCTCTTGCGGAACTTGTCCTTGATCCACGCCTCGGACGCTTCGATTGGACGGTGGTAGAGCCACGACGTCATGCCGAGGCAGAAGAAGTTGCGGCAGCGGAAGACGTTGCGCGCGCCGAGGCCGAGGTCCTTCAGGGCGGCGGTGGTGAGCTTGGTGACGTCCACCTGGAAGAGCTGGAAGCGCTCCAGCGAGCCGTCCTCGAGCGGGTTCCGCTCGTAGTGGGCCTTCTTCAGGTTCTGGTCGTTGAAGCCCTCGCGGTCGACGATGAGGATGCCGCTCGACTTCAAGTCCCCCAGGTTCACCTTGAGCGCCGCCGGGTTCATGGCGACGAGCACGTCGAGGTCGTCGCCCGGGGTGAAGATCTCGTGCGAGGAGAAGCTGAGCTGGAAGGCGCTGACGCCGGCCAGCGTGCCGGCGGGGGCGCGGATCTCGGCCGGGAAGTCGGGCAGCGTGGCGATGTCGTTGCCCGCCAGGGCGGACTCCGTGGTGAACTGCATGCCGGTGACCTGCATGCCGTCGCCCGAGTCGCCGGCGAAGCGGATCACGACGGTGTCGCGGCGCTCGACTCGCTTGGCCCCGGTTGCCGACGCGTCAGGCATCTTCTCGATCCTCCTCACGGCTCAACGCGCGATGTCGCGCGCGTGCGCGACGCGCATTTCGATATACCGTGGGGGTGTAGGGGTTGCAATCTCGGCGGCGCGCGCCGGCGCGCCGGAAGGGGACGCTCAGTCGGCGCGGCGCACGGCCTCGGCTTGCGTCTTTCCCTTCTTCGGATTGTGCCCCACGAGGAACGTCATGCGCGTGCCCGGCGCGATGCCGACGCTGCCCTCTTCGCACTGCGTGACGTGGAAGAAGATCGACTGCCTGACGCCGTAGGTCAGGAAGCCGAACCCCTTCTCTTCGAAGAAGCGGTCCACCACGCCCTCGAGGCGGTCACGGCCCGGCGCCTCCACCGAGGCGTCGTCGAGCACCGCGAGGGCGGGCGGGAGCGGCGCGTCCTGCTGGGGCGGAGGCAGCGGCTCGGCGAGCCGCGCGGAGAGTGCCGCCGCACGCGTCGCGGCGACGGGATCCTCCGGCGTCAGCCGGGCGAGCTGCTCGAGGTAGTCGACGGCCTCCGCGAGCTTGCCGACGCGCTCGGCGACGTCGGCCGCCAGCTTCAGGGCCTCGGGGAAGCCGCTCTCACGCCGGCAGTCGAGCGCGCGCTGTACCTGGAGGAGCGAAGCGCCCGGCCGGTCGCACGCGAGCTGGAGGCGTGCCAGCTCGAGGCGGATGAGCGGCTCCGCCACCCGGACACGGAGGAGCGCCTCGGTGAGCGCGGTCGCCGCCGCAGGCAGGTCGCGGACGGCGTGGAGGTAGAAGCGCCCGAGCGCGATGAAGGCGAAGGAGCCGCGGGGCAGCGTGGTGGCGTGCAGGAAGGATGCCTTGGCGGCGTCGAGGTCGCCGCGCAGCTCGTGCACGCGTCCGATGCGCTCGAAGATGTAGCTCGAGCTGGGGTCGAGGTCGCGGGCCTCGCCGAAGGCCTTGAGCGCGGCGTCGCAGTCGCCGCGGCGGAGCAGGAGCTCGCCGCGACAGGCGAGCATGTGCTCCCAGCGGATGGCGGGAGGCTCGCTCTCGCGGTCGAGCTCGGCGCAGGCGTCGAGCGCCTCGGTGGCGGCCTCGAACTCGCCCAGGTCGCGCAGCCCGCGCGAGAGGTGGAAGAGCACCTGCACCTGGACGCCACGACCGCGCTGGCGCTGCTCGCGCGGCGCCGTATCCCAGATCTCGCGCGCACGCTTGAGCGCTTCGACCGTCTCCCGCGGGCGGTGGAGCTTCTCGAGGCAGTAGCCGCGGCGGAAGAGGCAGAGATGATACGTCGGGAAGGAGGCGAGGGCGCGGTCGTACCAGCGCACCGCCTTGGTCCACTTCTTCTTGCGCTGGAAGTACCAGCCGATCGCGCAGTGGAAGACGGCCGCCCGGCGCGGCGCCAGCTCGGCGCAGCGCAGGAGGTAGCGCTCGACCTTGTCCTCGTTGCCGAGCATGCCGAAGGCGCGGCCGATCTCGTAGAGGAGCTCGGTCGAGTTCCAGGTCTCCTCCTCGGGCGTGTCGTCGAGGGCGCCGTAGCGGGCGACGATGGTGCGGTGGTCGCCGCGGGTGACGAGGGAGCGGACGTCGGCGAGGATCGCTTCCAGCTCGCTCATGAGGCACCGGCTCCGAGCTGCTGCGTGGTCCGGAAGTGGAGCTTCGCAGCCTGCGCCAGGGCCTCCACGCCGTGCCGGGCGACGAAGGCCTTGCCGGCGACCAGGACCGGCGGCCCGGCACCCTTGGGCAGCGGCATCCCGAAGTGGGTGCCGAGGCGGGCCAGGCGGTCGAGGAACTCGGCGCGCGCCACGAGCGACGCCGCGGCGACGACCGGGTGGACCTCGGCGCGCGGGTGCTGCACGAGCTCGATCTGCCGGCCGCGCTCGAGCAAGGCGTGCTCGATCAAGCGCGCGTCGCCGAACTGGTCCGAGATGGCGCGCCGGCAGTCGGGGACCTGCTCGAGCAGGTTCTCGATCACGCGCGCGTGTGCCCACGCCAGCAGGCGGTTCAGATTGCCCATCGACCGGTACATCTCGTTGTAGCGTTCGGGCCCGATCGCGACCACGGTGGTCGGATGACCCTCGCGCACCTCGACGGCGAGCTGGCGCGCCCGGCCGTCGGACACGCGCTTGCTGTCGCGCACGCCGAGCGCCGCGAGAGCGTTGCCGTCCCCCTCGGCCCAGACCCCCGCCACGACCAGCGGGCCGAAGTAGTCGCCCTTGCCCGACTCATCCACCCCGATCGTGCCGCCGTTGGCGGTCGGACCGCCCACCACGGTCGGCAACCGATCCCTCCTCAACCCCTGTGCGCAGGTCGCCGGACCTGCGGCCCAGCCTGCTCACTGACTCGCGTACCGTCGAGTGCCGCATCGCCTTTTACAATAAAATCGTTAACTTTCAACCCAGCCGCGAGCGGGCCCCCGCGGGCGCGGACAAAGCCGTCGCACAGCACCGCGCGCGTGCCGTGCTTCACCATTGTATGAGCGGCGGCCCGAGCGGGGGGCGGGGACCGCGCACCACGACCCGCCGGCCGTCGACGCTGAGCCGCCCCTCGGCGAAGAGCTGGATGGCGGCGGGGTAGATCTCGTGCTCGACGCCGAGGATCCGGTCGCGGATCGCGGCTTCGTCGTCGTCGGGCGCCACCGCCACCGCCCCCTGGACGATGATGGGCCCGTGGTCCGTGTCCTCGTCCACGAAGTGCACGGTGGCGCCGGCGAGCTTGACGCCGTACGCGAGCGCCTGGCGCTGGGCATGGAGCCCCTTGAACGCGGGCAGGAGGGCGGGGTGGATGTTGATGACCCGCTGCGGAAACGCCTGCAGCAGGACGCGGGTCACCAGACGGTCGAAGCCGGCGAGCACGACCAGTTCGACGCCGGCGGCGCGCAGCCCTTCGACGAGGGCGCGATCGAACGCCTCGCGCGACGAGAAGCCGCGGTGGTCGATCACGCGCGTGGGCACCCCGGCGCCCTCCGCACGCGCCAGACCGGCGGCGCCGGCGCGGTTCGAGATCACGACCCGCAGCGCGCAGTCGAGACGACCCGCGGCGATGCGCTCGAGAATGGCCTGGAGGTTGGTCCCCGAGCCGGAGATCAAGACGCCGGCCGCAAGCACGCCACCTCTTTAGCCCCCGATGGGCGGCCCAGCAACCCGACGCGCGGCGAGCGCGGCGAGATGCACCGTCGCGCCGTCGCGCTCCACCGCACCCTCGCGATGGGCGAGCACCTCGAGCCCGATCGCGAGCCGCGCCAGCTCGCCGGGGTGGAGCACGAAGTCCGGGTTGCGGGGATGGCCGGTCGCGAGCTGGGCCGCGGTGAACGTCTCGAAGAGAAGGAGACCGCCCGGCGCGAGCCCGGCGACGAGCCGCGGCACGAGCGCGCGCTCGAGGTAGAGCGTGTTGACGACGATCGCGTAGCGTCCGTGCGGCGGAGACCAGTCCGTCAGGTCGGCGCAGACGACACGGACGGCGAGGCCGTCGGCCCGCGCCTGGCGGGCGAGCGCCGCGCAGCGGGCGGGATCGCGATCGACGGCGTCCACGACGCGCCCCGCCCGGGCGAGCGCGAGCGCGTGGCGGCCGCTGCCGCACGCCACGTCGAGCGCGGGGCCCGGCGGTGCCAGGGCGAGGTGCTCGAGGACGAAGGGCGAGGGGCTCACGGCGCGCGCCCCAGCGTGAAGACGTCGACGCGCACGGCACCGGCGGCCAAGAGCGCGCGCGCGCAGGCGTCGGCGGTGGCCCCGGTGGTGAGCACGTCGTCGACCAGGACCGCCGCCTGGCCCCGGACCGCGTCGGGGCGACGGACGACGAAGGCGTCGCGCAGGTTCCGGCGTCGCTCGTCGGCCGGTAGGCCCGGCTGCGCGGCGGTGGCGCGCGTACGCACGAGCGCGTCGGGCGCGAGCGCGAGCCCGCGGCGGCGGCCGAGCTGGCGGGCGAGGAGCAGCGCCTGGTTGAAGCCACGGGCGCGCAAGCGGGCGGGGTGAAGCGGGACCGGGACGAGGAGGGCGTCGGGTGCGAACGGGTAGCGCTCGGCGAGCAGCGCCCCGAGGGGCGCCGCCAGCCCCCGGCGCCCCCGGTACTTGAAGGCCTGCACGGCGACGGCGAGCGGGCCCGCCGCCGTCTCGGCGCGCAGGTAGACACCCGCCGCGCGCGCGCTCGCGAAAGCCGGCGGGCGCCGCCGGCAGGCGCCGCAGACGACCGCCGCGGGGTCCCCGAGCGGGACGCCGCACGGCGCGCAGAGCGGGGCCGCCGGGCGGACGATGGCGCCCACGCAGGCGGCGCAGAGGCACGACGGCGCGCCGGCCGCGAGGGGGCGGTCGCAGGCCTCGCAGGTGGCCGGGAAAACGCAGTCGAGCAGCACGCGGAAGAGGCGTCGCATCGGTGGCCGCGGGCGGGGAGCGGACTGTCGCGCGGCCGGCGCGGTGATGCAAGCGAGGCCGCGTCCGGCTTTACAAAATCGGCGCTTCTTCCTAGGCTGGCCTCGGTGTCCGGGATCACGGAAGAAGGGCTGGCCAGCGACCTGACGCGCGCCATGAAGGCACGCGACATGCCGCGGGTCTACGTGCTGCGCGGGCTCTTGACCGCGGCCAAGAACCTGCGGGTCGAGAAGCGCGGCACGGCGCCGACCGAAGCCGAGCTGGTGCAGCTCGTCCGGCGTGAGATCCGCCAGCGCGAGGAAGCGGAGGGCTACGCCCGGCAGGCGGGGCGCGAGGAGGCGGTCGCGCAAAACCAGGCCGAGCGGGCGATGCTCGAGGCGCTGGTGCCCGCGCAGCTCGACGCCACGTGGCTGGAGGCCGCCATCCGCGAGCTCGCGGCGCGGCCCGACGGGCGCTCCATGGGTGCCGTCATGAGCGCGTTGCGCGAGCGCTTCGCGGGCCAGTACGACGGCAAGCAGGCGAGCGAGATCGCGCGCCGGGTGCTCGCCGAGCCACCCGCGGCCTGAGCAGGAGCACCCGCCAGCGATGGAACTCCCGGTCCTCAGCCGTCTGAAGAAGGAGCTCGGGGAGCTGAAGCACGAGCTCACCGTCGCGCTGCCCAAGGAGCTCGAAGTGGCCCGCGCCCACGGCGACCTCTCCGAGAACGCCGAGTACGAAGCCGCCAAGCACCGCCAGGACTTCGTCCGCTCGCGCATCGCCCAGCTCGAGGGCCGCATCCGCGAGCTGTCGATGTACAACGTCTCCTCGATCCCGCGCGGCGTGGTCGCGTACGGCAGCCGGGTCACCGTGGAGGACGTCGACACCGGCGAGTCGGTCGCATACTCGATCGTCTTCCCCGAGGAGGTCGACGCCGGCAAGGGCCAGATCTCGCTGTCGTCGCCCATCGGGCGAGCGCTCATGAACAAAGCCGTCGACACCGAGGTCGAGGTGCACACGCCGAGCGGCAAGCGGACCTACCAGATCGTCGAGCTGATCACCTTCCACGAGATCCGGGACGAAGACTGACGGGCGTTCCCGGGCGGCCGCGAGGCGGTAAGGAGGCTTCCATGCCCTTCCAGAGTCTCCCCCACATGTTCTTCGAGCGCGCCCGTCAGCTCTCCGGGCGGCCGCGCTACCGCTATCGCACCGAGGACGGCTGGCACGAGGTCACGTGGGCGGACATGGAGCAGCGGGTGCTCGAGATCGCCGCCGGCTTGATCGAGATCGGCGTCGCGCCGGGCGACAAGGTCGCGCTCCTCTCCGGCACGCGCGCCGAGTGGATGGAGATCGACTTCGCGATCCTGGCCTGCGGGGCACTCACCGTGCCCATCTACCCCTCGAACCTCCCCGCCGAGTGCGGCTACATCATCGCCAACTCCGAGTCGTCCATCGCCTTCGTCGAGAACCCGAAGCAGCGCGCCAAGCTGGACGAGGTCGCCACCAAGGGCTTCGAGCTCGACGGCGTCACCAACCGCGTGCAGCCGAGACGCGTCATCGCCATCGAGGGTGACCCCGGCGGCGGCGAGACCCTGGCGGCGTGCATGGAGCGCGGGCGCGCGGCGCTCCGCCAGCGGCGCCAGGAGATCGAGCGGCGCGTCGCCGCGCTCCAGCGCTCCGACCTCGCCACCATCGTCTACACCTCCGGCACGACGGGTCCGCCGAAGGGCGTGCTCCAGACGCACGGCAACCACCTCGCGACCGTCGAGGCGACGCTGTCCCTCGGCATCGGACGGGAGGGCGACGTCGACTTCTTCTTCCTGCCCCTCGCGCACTCCTTCGCGCGGCTGATCGAGTACTGGGGCATCGCCGCCGGCAGCACGACCGCGTTCGCCCGCAGCATCGACACACTGATCGACGACCTCGCCTCGGCACACCCGCACCTCGTGCCCGCGGTCCCCCGCATCTACGAGAAGATCTACGCCCGCATGCAGGCCGCGCGCGGGAGCGGCGGCGCGCTCAAGCGCGTACTCTTCGACTGGGCGATCGGCGTCGGCCGCGAGCGGAGCCGCTGCGAGCAGGCGCGGCAGCCGCTGCCGTGGCACATCGCGCTCCAGGACGCCATCGCGCACCGGCTCGTCTTCAGCCGCATCCATCAACTGCTCGGCGGCAACGTGCGCTACATGATGTCGGGCGGCGCGCCGCTGGCGGCAGAGATCGCCGCCTTCTTCCACGCCGTCGGGATACTCATCCTCGAGGGCTACGGGCTCACCGAGACGACACCCGCGCTCACCACCAACCAGCCCGCAGCCTTCAGCTTCGGCACCGTCGGACAGGTGCTCCCGTGCTGCGAGGTCCGCATCGCCGCGGACGGGGAGATCCTGGCGCGCGGCGCCAACATCGCGCTCGGCTACCATCGTCGGCCCGAGGCGACGGCCGAGGCCTGGGACTCCGAAGGCTGGTTCCACACCGGCGACATCGGCGAGTTCGACGACGGGGGATTCCTCCGCATCACGGACCGCAAGAAGGACCTGATCAAGACGTCGGGCGGGAAGTACGTCGCGCCGCAGAAGGTCGAGAACCTGCTCAAGATACAGCCGCACGTGAGCCAGGCCGTGGTCATCGGCGACAACCGCAAGTACTGCGTCGCCCTCCTCACCCTCGATCCGGAGGAGATCGCGGCCTGGGCGAAGGCGCAGAACATCCCCGCCGACGACGTCGAGGCGCTCAGCGCCAATCCCGCGGTGCGAAAGCTCGTCGAGGGCGAGGTGACGGCCGTGAACAAAGAGTTGGCCTCGTACGAGCAGGTCAAGTACTTCCACATCCTGCCCCGCGACCTCTCGACGGAGACGGGTGAGCTGACGGCGAGCCTCAAGGTGAAGCGGAAGGTCCTCGCCGAGCGCTACCGCCGCGAGATCGAAGCCATGTACGCCTGATCGCGCGCCCCGGAACCGTTGCGGGGTGGGGGGGCCCGTGTTATAAAATCGACCGTTTCCGGCCTCCACTGACCTACGAAGTGGGCCCTCTTGCCCACTTTTTTATTTCGAGGAGCACCTTTGATGGATCGGTCCGCGGTGACCCAGCGCGTCTGGGAGCTGACGGAGCCCTTCGCCTTGACGGAGGGGCTCGAGCTCTTCGACGTCCAGTATCGTCCCGAGGGCGGGCGGGTCGTCGTGCGTCTCCTCCTCGACCGGCCCGCGGGCGGCGTCACGCTCGACCAGCTCACGCGCTTCTCGCGTCAGGTGGGCGACCTCCTCGAGGCGCACGACGCGGTCCCCGGCGCCTACCATCTGGAATGCTCCTCGCCGGGCGTCAATCGCCCCTTGCTCCGCGCGTCGCACTGGGAGCGCGCCGTGGGCCAGCGCGTGCGGGTGCGGACGCGCACCCCGCTGGTGGACAACCGCCGCCAGTTCCGCGGCACGCTCGAGGCCGTCACCACGGACGGCGTCCGCGTCGTGGACCCCGATGCCGGCACCGTCACGATCCCGCTCGCCGAGGTCGAGAAGGCCAACGTCGACTGGGACTTCGGCCGCCCGCAGGGCGCGCCCCACGCGCACGCCTGAGGAACGACGGATGCAGCCGGATCTGAACCGCGTCATCGAGCAAGTCTGCAAGGAAAAAGGCATCGACCGCCAGATCATCGTGAAGGCGCTCGAGGAGGCGATGCTCTCCGCCGCCAAGAAGACCTTCGGCCACGAGAAGAACATCGAAGCCAAGTTCAACACCGACATCGGCGAAGTCGAGCTGTTCGAGATCAAGACCGTCGTCGAGAAGGTGGAAGACGCCGAGAACCAGGTGACGCTCGAGGACGCGCGCGCCAAGCTCGACCCCGAAGCCGAGGTCGGCGACGAGCTGCTCGCCAAGCTGCCGCCCGAGAAGTTCGGCCGCATCGCCGCCCAGGCCGCCAAGCAGAACATCATCCAGCGCGTGCGCGACGCCGAGCGCGACATCATCTACAACGAGTTCAAGGGCCGTAAGAGCGAGCTCTTCTCCGGCATCGTCCAGCGCTTCGAGAGGAAGAACATCATCGTCAACCTGGGGCGCACCGACGCGATCCTGCCCGAGAAGGAGCAGATCCCGCGCGAGCGCTACCGCCAGGGCGACCGCATCCGCGCCTTCATCCTGGACGTCGAGCTCACCAGCAAGGGCCCCCAGATCGTCCTCTCGCGCACCCACCCCGGCCTCCTCATCAAGCTCTTCGAGCAGGAGGTGCCCGAGATCTACGAGGGCATCGTCGAGGTGAAGGGCGCCGCGCGTGAGCCCGGCGGGCGCGCCAAGATCGCCGTCTCGTCCAACGACCGCGACGTCGACCCGGTCGGCGCCTGCGTCGGCATGCGCGGCACGCGCGTGCAAGCGGTGGTGCAGGAGCTGCGCGGCGAGAAGATCGACATCGTCCCCTGGACGAACGACCCGGCGGAGTACGTCTGCCGCGCCCTCGCGCCCGCGCGCGTCTCGAAGATCATCATGGACGAGGACGAGCACGCCATGGAGGTGATCGTCTCCGACGATCAGCTCTCGCTCGCCATCGGCAAGAAGGGGCAGAACGTCCGCCTGGCCTCGCGGCTCACCACCTGGAAGCTCGACGTGCGAAGCGAGTCCGAAGCCGAGGACGAGGCCCGGCGCGCCCGCACGTCCCTCACCGCGATCCCCAACGTCGGCGACGTGACGGCCGAGCTGCTCTACCAGAGCGGCTTCAAGTCCGCCGAGCAGCTCGCCGAGTCCGACGAGGAGACGGTCGGCGACATCGACGGCATCGGCCCCGAGCGAGCCGCCCCGATCCTCACCGCGGCGCGCGAGCACGTCGAGCGCAAGAAGGTGGAGGAAGCGGAAGCGGCCGCCCGGGCCGCGGCGGCGCCTCCCGTGGCCGCCGCGATCGAGGAGCCGGCCGCCCTCGCGCCCACCCCCGAGGAGGACCGCGGGTGACGGGTCGCGTCCCCATCCGCACCTGCGTCGGCTGCGGCGAGCGCGACGCGCAAGCCGCGCTCCTCCGCGTGGTCGTGACGGCCGGCGCCTTGGTGCCCGACGCCGCCCGTCGCGCGCCGGGCCGCGGCGCGTACCTCCATCGGCGGCCCGAGTGCTGGGAGGCGTTCGTCGCCCGGCGCGGTCCCGTGCGCTCGCTCCGCGCGACGCCCGGGCGTCCCGAGCGCGAGCGTCTCGCGGCGGTGCTGGCCGCGAGCGGCGCACCCGAGGTCGCGAGGTAGCCACGATGTCGAAACGTATCCACGAGCTCGCGAAGGAGTGGGGCGTCGGGCCGAAGGACTTCCTCGCCGGCGTCGAGAAGGCCGGCATCAAGGGCAAGCGCTCTCAGAACTCTCTCACCGACGACGAAGCGGTGCGGGTGAAGGAGGCGCTCGGCCTCTCGCCGCGCCCGACCGTCCCGCTCGGCGCCGCGCATGTCGTCTCCGAGCGCGTGGTGACGGAGCGGGACACCGGCGGCAGCGGCGACTCCATGGTCACCGCCCGCGAACAGACGACGGAGACTCGGCTGCGCGCCAACGTGATCCGCCGCCGGACGGCACGCGAGGTGCTCAAGCGCGAGGATGTCCCCGCGGCGCTGCGCGCCGACGAGACGCCGGACGAGGTGCCGCCTGCGCTCGACCCCGAGGTGCCGCCCGCGCTGGTCGAGCCGCCTCCACTGCCCCCGCCGCCCAGCACCGAGATGGAGGCGCCGCCCGCAGCCGCGGGCGAGGAGCCCCCGCTCGCCGCCCGCTCCGAGCAACCGGCCGTGTCCGCGGCCGAGCTCCCGCCCCCGCCCGTCGCCCGCGTCGAGCCGCGTCCCGCGCCGCCACCGCGTCCCGCGCCCGGCGCCCCGGCCGCGCCGCCGCCCGGCTTCGAGCAGATGCGCGGTGTGAAGGTGCTCGGCAAGATCGACCTGCGCAAGCCCGCCGCTCCGGTCGGCGCGCCCGCCGCGAAGCCGGGTGAGGCCGCGCCCGCCGGCGACGCGACCCAGGGCCCCAAGAAGAAGAAGGGCCGCAAGGTCATCAAGAAGTCCGAGCTGGGCGACGTCATGGAGCGCGACTTCCAGCGCCATGGCAAGCGTCCCCAGAAGCGCCGCGCGCTCCCCGGCAAGGAGCAGAGGAAGACCGAGATCACGGTGCCGCGCGCCTCCAAACGCGTCATCCGCATCTCCGAGGTGGTGACGGTCGGCGAGCTGGCGCGGCAGATGGGCGTCAAGGCCGGCGAGGTCCTGAAGAAGCTCCTCGACATGGGGAAGATGGCCACCATCAACCAGGCGCTCGACCACGACGAAGCGGCGCTGGTCGCCTCGGAGTTCGAGTACCAGGTCGAGAACGTCGCCATCGACGTCGAGCAGATGCTCGAGACGGAGCAGGAAGCCGCCGGTGAGGAGGCCCGCGTCGCGCGCGCGCCGGTCGTCACGCTCATGGGTCACGTCGACCACGGTAAGACCTCGCTCCTCGACGCCATCCGCTCCACCGAAGTCGCCGCGGGCGAGGCGGGCGGCATCACCCAGCACATCGGCGCCTACACGGTGGACGTCGGCGGGCGGCAGGTGACGTTCCTCGATACACCGGGCCACGAGGCCTTCACCGCCATGCGCGCCCGCGGCGCCAAGGTGACGGACATCGTCGTGCTCGTCGTCGCGGCCGACGACGGCATCATGCCGCAGACGGTCGAGGCGATCAGCCACGCGCGCGCCGCCGAGGTGCCCATCCTCGTCGCGCTGAACAAGATCGACAAGCCGGAGGCCAATCCCGAGCGTGTGAAGCAGGAGCTCGGCAACCACGGCCTCGCTCCGGAAGAGTGGGGCGGCGACACCATCGTCGTGCCCGTCTCCGCCAAGACGAAGGTTGGCGTCCAGCAAATCCTCGACATGCTGCTGCTCCAGGCCGACGTGCTCGAGCTGAAGGCCAGCCCCACGCGTCTCGCCAAGGGCACGATCATCGAAGCGCGGCTCGACCGCGGCCGCGGCCCCGTCGCCACCGTTCTCGTCCAAGAGGGCACGCTGAAGCCCGGCGACGCCTTCGTCTGCGGCACGCAGTTCGGGCGCGTACGCGCCATGGTCGACGACAAGGGGCGTCGCATCGACGCCGCCGGGCCTTCGACGCCGGTCGAGATCCTCGGCCTCGGCGGGGTGCCGGAAGCCGGCGACACGTTCGTCGCCCTGCAGGACGACCAGAAGGCGCGGCAGGTCGCCGAAGCGCGTCGCGCGAAGCAGCGCGAGACCGAGATGGCGAAGACCGCCAAGGTCTCGCTCGACGACCTCTACCAGCAGATCCAGACCGGACAGGTGAAGGAGCTGAAGGTCGTCCTCAAGGCCGACGTGCAGGGCTCCGTCGAGGCGACGAGCGAGGCGCTGCGCCGGCTGACCAGCGAGGACGTGCGCCTCACCGTGCTCCACGGCTCCGTCGGGGGCATCACGGAGTCGGACGTGCTGCTCGCGTCGGCGTCGAACGCGGTCGTGATCGGCTTCAACGTCCGGCCCGAGCCCAAGGCCGCCGCGCTCGCCGAGCGCGAGGGCGTCGACATCCGGCTCTACACCATCATCTACGAGGCCGTGAACGACGTCCGCGACGCCCTCGAGGGTCTGCTCGAGCCCACGCTCGAGGAGAAGGTCCTCGGGCGCGCCGAGGTGCGGCAGACCTTCACGGTGTCGGGTGTCGGACTCGTGGCCGGCTGCTTCGTGACCGACGGCAAGATACTGCGCGGCTCGAAGGCCCGTCTGCTGCGCGACCACGTCGTCGTCCACGAGGGTCGCATCGGCACCCTCAAGCGCTTCAAGGAAGACGCCCGGGAGGTCGCGAGCGGCTACGAGTGCGGCATGTCGTTCGAGAACTACCAGGACGTGAAGGCGGGCGACGTGATCGAGGCCTACGAGGTGAAGGAAGTGGCACGCCGGCTCCCCCCGGTGCCGACGCGCGCGCAGGCGGCGGAGCGCTCGGCCTGATCGCCCGCGGGCGCGACCCATGGTCGTCGGCGTGCTGCGCCTGGAGCTGCTGCTGCCGGAGAACCACTCGCTCAAGGGCAAGCGAAGCGTGCTGCGCACGATCAAGGCGCGCGTGCAGAACAAGTTCAACGTCTCGATCGCCGAGTGCGAGGACCACGACCTCTGGCAGCGCGCCACGCTCGGCGTGAGCCAGGTCGGCGGCGAAGAGAGGCACGTCGACAGCTGCCTGCGCGAAGTCGTCCGCTTCATCGAGGAGCTCCAGCTCGCCGAGGTGGGCGAGGAGCGCCTCGAGTTCCTCCACTATTGAGGTCCCTCGATGGGGGAGCGACGGCTGGAGCGGGTGGCGCACCTCGTCCAAGCGGAGATCGCCGGCTGGCTGCTGCGGGAGGCGCAGGATCCTCGGCTCCGTGAGGTCACGGTGACCAGCGTTCGCATGACGCCCGACCTCTGCGTGGCGCGCGTCTACGTCCGCTCCCTCGGCACCACGGACGCGGCGGAGGTGGTGCGCGCGCTGCGCCACGCCGGGCACGCCCTCCGCGGCGCGGTCGGCCACGCGCTCGGGTTGCGGGTCACGCCCGAGCTGCGCTTCGAGTACGACACGCTGCCGGATCAAGCGCGCCGGGTGGAAGACCTGCTGCGCGCCGGCTCACCTCCGCGCGACGAGGACGAGGAGCGGTGACCGGCATCCTCCTCGTCGACAAGCCGGAGGGCATGACGTCGGCCGGCGTGATCCGCGCCCTCAAGCCAGTGCTGGGCCGCACCAAGGTGGGTCACCTCGGCACGCTCGACCCGTTCGCCAGCGGCCTCCTGCCGCTCTGCCTCGGTGAAGCGACGAAGGTCGCGCGCTGGCTCCTCCTGGAGCGGAAGGCTTACGAGGGGACGATCCGCCTCGGCGCCGCGACGGACACGCTCGACCGCACCGGGACGACGGTGGAGACGGCGCCGGTGCCCGCGCTCGAGCCGCGGACGATCGCGGAGGTGGCCGCGCGTTTCACGGGCCCCCAGCAGCAGGTGCCGCCCATGTACTCGGCCCTCAAGCGCGACGGCGTGCCGCTCTACAAGCTCGCGCGGCGCGGCCTCGACGTGGAGCGGGCGCCGCGCGACATCACGCTGTACCGGCTCCGGCTCGAGGCCGCGGGTGCCGACGGGCTGGGGTTCGCCGTCGAGTGCTCGAAGGGCACGTACGTGCGCGTGCTCGCCGCCGACCTCGGCAAGGCGCTCGGTACGGTGGCGCACCTCGAGTCGCTCCGCCGCACGGCGGTCGGCAGCTTCGCGGTGGCGGACGCTCGGACACCCGACGCCCTGGCCGCGCTGCCCGCCGGGGCGCCGCTGCCGCTCGTCGCGGTGCGCGCGGCGCTCGCCCAGTACGCCGCCTTCCCGGCCACGGCCGAGGTCCTGGCGCGCTTGCGCCGCGGCCAGCAGGAGCCGCTCGCGCGGCTTCCCGCCGCGGCGAGCGCGGGCGACGTGGCGCTCCTCCTCGACCCGGCCGGGGAGGTCGCCGCGGTGATCGAGGCCGCGGCGGCCGAGCCGCGGCCCGCGTGGCGCCTGGTCCGTCTGCTGGCGACGCCGTGAGTGCGGGCGCCGATGACTCTCGAGCGAGCGGCAGTTTGCTTTACAAGGCGCAAACGCCATGTTAAACGGATTGGCTTAAGCGAGAGACTGAAGAGACGGAGAGAGCGGGAATGGCAGTGGCTCAGGAGAGCACCAAGGAGACGGTCGGGAAATACCGGCTCCACGCGACCGACACCGGGTCGCCCGAGGTGCAGGTCGCGCTCCTGACCGGACGGATCGGGTACCTGACGGAGCACTTCAAGACGCACCGGAAGGACCACCATTCCCGCCGCGGGCTGCTGAAGCTCGTGGGTCAGCGTCGTCGCCTGCTCGACTACCTCAAGCGCAACGCCTTCCCGCGCTACAAGCAGGTGATCGAGCGGCTGGGGATCCGCAAGTAGCCTCCCCTCGTTCGGTTCGTCCTCCTCCTCTCAGCATTCTCCTCGCCGGAATCGACGAGCGGCGCTCGCCGCGGAGGAGAATGCATGTCGCAGTCCGGACCACAGCGAATCGAGCTGAATTTCGAGGGACGGCGTCTCGTCGTCGAGACCGGCCGCATGGCCAAGCAGGCCGGGGGCGCGGCCCTCATCCAGCTCGGCGACACCGTCGTCCTGGTGACGGCCACCGCGCTCGGCCATCCTCGCGAGGGCATCGACTTCTTCCCCCTCACCTGTGACTACCAGGAGAAGACGTTCGCGGCCGGCAAGATCCCGGGCGGCTTCTTCAAGCGCGAGGGACGGCCGGCGGAGAAGGAGATCCTCACCTCCCGCCTGATCGACCGTCCGCTCCGGCCGCTCTTCCCGGCGGGCTTCAACGCCGAGACCCAGGTCATCGCCACCGTCCTCTCCCACGACAAGGAGAACGACCCCGACGTCATCGCGCTCCTCGGCGCTTCCACCGCGCTCGTCCTCTCCGACATCCCCTGGGCCGGCCCGATCGCGGCGGTCCGCATCGGCCGGATCGGCGGCCAGTTCGTCATCAACCCTACGACCAGCGAGCTCGCCACGAGCGATATGAACATCATAGTCGCCGGCTCGCGCGACGCGATCGTGATGGTCGAGGGTGGGGCGGCGATGGCGCCGGAGGGCGTCGTCCTCGAGGCACTGTACACGGCGCACGAGCGGCTCCAGCCGCTCATCAAGCTGCAAGACGAGCTGCGCGCCCGCGTCGGCAAGCCCAAGCGGACCGTGACGCCGCCGGCCGTGAACGCCGACCTCGAGCGTCAGGTGCGCGACACGGCGCTGCCGAAGCTCCGCGCCGCGCTCGCCACCCAGGGCAAGCACGAGCGCTACGCGGCGCTCGACGCCGCCAAGGCCGAGGTCGTGAGCGCGCTCGGCGGGCCGCTCGGCGAGCACGCGAAGGAAGTCTCGGGCCTCTACTCGAAGCTCAAGAAGAACGTCGTCCGCGAGACGATCATCCACGAGCATAAGCGCCTCGACGGCCGCGGCTTGACCGACGTCCGTCCCATCACGTGCGAGGTCGAGATCCTACCCCGCACGCACGGCTCGGCCCTCTTCACGCGCGGCGAAACGCAGGCGCTCGTCGTTACCACCCTCGGCACCTCGTCCGACGAGCAGAAGATCGACGCGCTCGTCGGCGAGACGTACAAGAAGTTCATGCTGCACTACAACTTCCCGCCCTTCTCCACGGGCGAGGTGAAGTTCCTGCGCGGTCCCGCCCGGCGGGAGATCGGGCACGGCGCGCTGGCGGAGCGGGCGCTGGCGCAGGTGCTGCCCGCGCTGGAGGACTTCCCGTACACGATCCGTATCGTGTCGGAGGTCCTCGAGTCGAACGGCTCGTCCTCGATGGCGACGGTGTGTGGCGGCTCGCTCTCGCTGATGGACGCGGGCGTCCCCATCAAGTCGGCCGTCGCCGGCGTCGCCATGGGCCTCATCAAGGAGAACATCGAAGTCCGCGTCCTCTCCGACATCCTCGGCGACGAGGACCACCTGGGCGACATGGACTTCAAGGTCGCGGGCACGGAAGCCGGGATCACCGCCGTCCAGATGGACATCAAGTGCACCGGCGTGACGCGCGCGATCATGCAGCAGGCCCTCGAGCAGGCGAAGGCCGCGCGCCTCCACATCCTCGGCAAGATGGCCGAAGCACTCGCGCGCCCGCGCGCCGATCTCTCCACCTACGCCCCCCGCATCGTCACCATCCACATCAAGCCGGACCGCATCCGGGACCTCATCGGCCCCGGCGGCAAGGTCATCCGCGGCATCGTCGAGGAGACCGGCGTCAAGATCGACGTCGAGGACGACGGCACGGTGTACGTGGCGTCGGCGGACGGCGAGGCGATGCAGAAGGCGCTGGCGCGCATCCGCGGCATCACCGCCGAAGCGGAGGTCGGGAAGATCTACCGCGGCACGGTCCGCAAGATCGTCGATTTCGGCGCTTTCGTCGAGATCTTCCCCGGCACCGACGGCCTGGTCCACATCTCGCAGCTCGCCGACGAGCGCGTCCGCAAGGTCTCGGACGTCATCAAGGAGGGCGACGTCATCCCGGTCAAGGTCCTCGAGGTCGACAAGTCCGGCAAGATCCGGCTCTCCCGCAAGGAGGCGCTCAAGGAGGAAGGGCAGCAGGAGGCGCAGAGCTAGCGCTTCCATGCAGGCCACCCGCCTCTCGAACGGCGTCCGCATCCTCTCGGAGAAGCTGCCCGACCTGCCCTCGGTCACGGTCGGGATCTGGGTCGAGAACGGCTCGCGCTACGAGCGGGGCGAGCAGGCCGGCATCTCGCACTTCCTCGAGCACCTCTTCTTCAAGGGGACCGAGCGGCGCACCGCCGCCAAGATCGCCGAGGAGATCGACGCCGTCGGGGGCGTGCTGAACGCCTTCACCGGCAAGGAGTACACCTGCTACTACGCCAAGGTCCTGCGCGAGCACCTGCCGCTCGCGCTCGACCTCCTGGGCGACATCTTCGTCAACTCGCGCTTCGCGGCCGAGGAGATCGAGCGCGAGCGCTCGGTGGTGCTGCAGGAGATCTCCCAGGTCGAGGACACACCGGACGACTACGTCCACGAGCTCTTCAACGCGGCGTTCTGGCCCGGCCACCCGCTGGCGCGGCCCATCGCCGGCACGCCGGACACCGTGTCGCGCCTCGGTCGCGACGACTTCATGGGCTTCCTCGCCGAGCGCTACCGGCCCGACCGCGTCTTGATCGCCGCCGCCGGCAACCTGAGCCACGACGACCTGGCGGAGGTCGCGACGGCGCAGTTCGGCGGTCTCGCCGGCTCGGCGCCGCTCGCCAACGGCGGGCCGCCGCGGGCGGTCTCGGGCCTCTGGGTGCACGAGAAGCCGCTCGAGCAGGTCCACCTCTGCCTCGGCACGCCCGGCATCCCGCAGGTCGACGCCGACCGCTACGCCGCGCACCTGCTGAACGCCGCGCTCGGCGGCGGCATGAGCTCGCGCCTCTTCCAGGAGATCCGGGAGCGTCGCGGCAAGGCCTACACCGTGTACTCGTTCCTCTCCTCCTATGCCGACGCCGGCTACCTCGGCGTCTACGTCGGCACCAGCGCCGAGTGGACGCGGGAGGTGGTCGACGTCATCCGCACCGAGCTCGAGCGCGTCGCCCGCGACGGCCTCGGCGCCGACGAGCTGGCGCGTGCCAAGACCCAGATGAAGGGCAGCCTGCTCCTCGGCCTCGAGACCAGCGACAGCCGCATGAGCCGGATCGCCAAGAACGAGATCTACTTCGGTCGCGACGTGCCGATCGAGGAGGTCGCCGCCGAGATCGACGCGGTCACGCCGGACCACATCCTCCGGGTCGCCGCGCGACTGTTCCGCCCACCGACGCTCGGCCTCACCGTGCTCGGCGATCTGAAGGGCCAGCGTCTCGGCGACGAGCTCGTGCGGCCGTGAGCGAGGTCGTGGTCTCCGTCGTCCGTCTCCGCCCCGGTCTGCCGCTGCCCGCCTACATGAGCGCGGGCGCCGCCGGCATGGATCTCCTGGCCGACGTCGAGGAGGAGATCACGCTGTCGCGCGGCGACCGCCGTCTGGTGCCCACCGGCATCGCGGTCGCCATCCCGCCCGGCTTCGAAGGCCAGGTCCGCCCGCGCAGCGGCCTCGCCCAGCGCGACGGCATCACGCTCCTGAACGCCCCCGGCACCATCGACGCCGACTACCGCGGCGAGGTCCAGGTCCTGCTCGTCAACCTCGGCACCGAGCCCGTCCGCATCCGCCGCGGCGACCGCGTTGCCCAGCTCGTGATCGCACCCGTGGTGCACGCCGCCTGGCGCGAGGTGTCGGCTCTTCCCGGAACCCAGCGCGGAGCGAGCGGGTTCGGCAGCACGGGAGCGTGAGCGTGATCGACCGGTATACCCGGCCCGAGATGGGACGCATCTGGTCGGAGGAAGCCCGGCTCGGCCGCTGGCTCGAGATCGAGCTGGCCTTCGTCGACGTCCTCGCGGAGCGCGGCGAGGTGCCCAGGCAGGCCGCGCAGACCCTCCGCGCCAAGGCGCGCGTCGACCCGGCACGCATGCGAGCGATCGAAGCCGAGGTAAAGCACGACGTCATCGCGTTTCTCTCCGCCGTCGCCGAGACGGTGGGCGACGAAGCCCGCTGGCTCCACCTCGGGCTCACCTCCTCCGACGTGCTCGACACGGCCTTGGCCCTCCAGCTCCGCGACGCCGCAGACCTCCTGCTCGCGGGCCTCGATCGCCTGCGCGCCGCCGTCCGCGCGCAAGCGGTCCGCCACCATCGGACGCCGATGATCGGCCGCACGCACGGCGTACACGCCGAGCCCATCACCTTCGGCCTCAAGTGCGCGAGCTGGTACACGGAGCTGGGCCGCGACCGGCGCGGGCTCGCGGCGGCGCGCACCGACATCGCCCACGGCAAGCTCTCGGGCGCGGTTGGGACCTTCGCCAACGTCGACCCGGACGTCGAAGCGGCGGTGTGCGCGCGCCTCGGCCTCGTCCCGGAGCCGATCGCGACGCAGGTCGTGCCCCGCGACCGCCACGCCGTCTTCTTCGCGCGCCTCGCGGTTCTGGCGGGCACCTGCGAGCGCATCGCGACCGAGATCCGCCACCTGCAGCGGACCGAGGTGGGGGAAGCCGCCGAGCCGTTCGGCAGCGGACAGAAGGGCTCCTCCGCGATGCCGCACAAGCGGAACCCCGTCCTCACCGAGAACCTGAGCGGCCTCGCCCGCCTGGTGCGCGGCTACGCGCTCGCCGCCCTCGAGAACATGGCGCTCTGGCACGAGCGCGACATCAGCCACTCGTCGGTCGAGCGCGTGATCGGCCCCGATGCCACGATCGTGGTCGATTTCATGCTGGCGCGCCTCGCCGGCGTGGTCGCGGAGCTCGAGGTGCGCCCCGAGGCCATGGCGGCCAACCTGGCGCGCACCGGCGGCGCCATCTTCTCCGAGCAGGTGCTGCTGGCGCTGGTCCGCCACGGCGTCGTACGCGACCAGGCCTACCGCTGGATCCAGCGCCACGCCCTCGCCGGAGGCGACCTCCAGACGCGCCTCGCCGCCGATCCGGACGTCACCCGTCACCTGCGTCCGGAGGAGATCGCGGGGCTCTTTGACATGGAGCACCACCTGCGGCATATCGATCACCTCTTCTCGCGCGCGCTGGAGGACGGGGATGGAGCGGCGTGAGCTCATCTACGAAGGTAAAGCGAAGCAGATCTACCGGACGTCGGATCCCGATCTGCTGATCCAGCATTTCAAGGACGACGCCACCGCCTTCAACGCCCAGAAGCGCGGCACCATCCCCCAGAAGGGCATCCTCAACAACCGCATGTCCGAGGTGTTCTTCAAGTTCCTCGAGGAGGAAGGCGTGGCGACGCACTTCGTGCGCCGTCTCTCGGACCGCGACATGCTGGTCCGCGCTTGCGAGATCGTGAAGGTCGAGGTCGTGATCCGGAACCTGATCGCCGGCAGCCTGGCCAAGCGATTCGGGCGCCCCGAGGGCGAGCACCTGCCCGAGCCGGTCATCGAGCACTATCTCAAGGACGACGCCCTGGGCGATCCCATGATCAACGACTGGCACATCAGCGTCCTCAAGCTGGCGACGCCCCAGGAGCTCGGGCAGATCAACGAGACCGCGCTCCGCGTGAACGCGCTCTTGCGCGAGTTCCTCGACAAGCGCGACATCGTGCTGGTCGACATGAAGCTCGAGTTCGGCCGCCACCACGCCAAGATCCTGGTCGCGGACGAGATCTGCCCCGACACCTGCCGCTTCTGGGACAAGGCCACGGGCGAGAAGCTCGACAAGGATCGCTTCCGTCGCGATCTGGGCGGCGTCGAGGATGCCTACCAGGAAGCGGCGCGGCGCATCTGCAGCGCGGCCGCGTGATGCCCGGCGTCCTGGCCCGGGTGTACGTCACGCCGAAGCGTGGCATCCTCGATCCGCAGGGCAAGGCGGTGCAGCACTCCCTCCACGTGCTCGGCTTCGGCGAGGTCGCCGACGTGAAGGTCGGCAAGTACATCGAGCTCCGGCTGCGCGACGTCGCACCCGACGGCGCCGAGGGGCGCGTGCGCGCCATGTGCGAGCGGCTCCTCGCCAACGGGGTCATCGAAGACTTCCGGATCGAAGTCGCCGAGGAGCGCGGCTAGCCGGTGCGCTGGGGCGTCGTCGTCTTCCCCGGCTCCTGCGACGACCGGGACGCGCTCCGCGCCGTCGAGCGCGCGGTGGGCGACGAAGCGGTCGCGCTCTGGCACAAGGACCGGGACCTCCGCGGCGTCGACTGCGTGATCCTCCCCGGCGGCTTCTCCTACGGCGACTACCTGCGCTGCGGCGCGATGGCGAAGTTCTCGCCCATCATGGAGGCCGTGGCGGCGCACGCGCGCGCCGGCGGCCTCGTGCTCGGCACCTGCAACGGCTTCCAGATCCTCTGCGAAGCGGGGCTCCTCCCCGGCGCGCTCGTCCGCAACCGCTCCCTCACCTTCGTGTGCGACGTGGTCACCGTCCGGGTGGAGACGTCGGACACCTTCTTCACCTACGGTTGCCCGCCGGGGGACCTGCTCGCGCTGCCGATCAAGCACGGCGAAGGCTGCTACGTCGCCGACGAGGACACCCTGACCGCGCTCGAGCGCGAGGGGCGGGTGGTCTTCCGCTACACCGATCGCGCCGGGCGCGCCGTCCCCGAGGCCAACCCGAACGGCGCCCTCAACAACATCGCCGGCATCTGCAACGAAGGCCGCAACGTCGTCGGCCTCATGCCGCACCCCGAGCACGCCGTCGAGCGACTGGTCGGCGGCGAGGACGGGCTCAAGCTCTTCCGCTCGGCGCAGGCGTGGGTGGGACGCGGTGCGGCGGGTGAGCGGCGCGCGCAGACCGTCGTCCCCGGCCCGTGATGGCCGTGTCCCCGGCTCGCGTCGAGGTCACGCCGCGGCTCGCGCTCGAGCACGGCCTCACGACCGACGAGTACGAGCGCATCACCAAGCTCCTCGGCCGCGCGCCCACCTTCGAGGAGCTGGGCGTCTTCGCCGTCATGTGGTCCGAGCACTGCTCGTACAAGAGCTCGCGCGCCTGGCTCCGCCAGCTCCCCACGAGCGGGCCGCGGGTGCTCCAGGGTCCGGGCGAGAACGCCGGCGCGGTCGACATCGGCGACGGCCTGGCGGCGATCTTCAAGATCGAGAGCCACAACCACCCCTCGTTCATCGAGCCGTTCCAGGGCGCGGCGACCGGCGTGGGCGGCATCCTGCGCGACGTCTTCACCATGGGCGCCCGGCCGGTCGCCAGCCTCGACTCGCTCCGCTTCGGCAGCCTCGACTCGCCGCGCATGGTGCAGCTCGTGAAGGGCGTCGTCGCCGGCATCGGGCACTACGGGAACTCGATCGGCGTGGCGACGGTCGGCGGCGACCTCTACTTCGACCCCGGCTACGACCACAACATCCTCGTCAACGCGTTCACCATCGGCGTCGCTTCGCGCGACCGCATCTTCCGCGCCAAGGCCGCGGGGCCGGGCAACCCAGTCATGTACGTCGGCTCGCGCACCGGGCGCGACGGCATCCACGGCGCGAGCCTCCTCGCCTCGGCCGTCTTCGACGCACAAGCGGCGGAGAAGCGCCCCGCGGTCCAGGTGGGCGACCCGTTCACCGAGAAGCTCCTCCTCGAGGCCTGTCTCGCGCTCATGCAGACCGACCACATCGTCGCCATCCAGGACATGGGCGCCGCGGGGCTCACCTCCAGCTCGATCGAGATGGCGGGGCGGGGCGGGCTCGGGATGCAGCTCGACCTCGACGCGGTGCCGCTCCGCGAGGAGGGGATGACCCCGTACGAGATCCTCCTCTCCGAGTCGCAGGAGCGCATGCTGCTCGTCGCCCGCGCGGGCAGCGAGGCGGCGGTGCAGGCGGTCTTCGCGCGCTGGGACCTCCAAGCCGTCGTCGTCGGGCGGCTGACCGAGGACGGCGTCTTCCGTGCCCGCTGGCACGGCGAGGAGGTGTGCGCGCTGCCGGTCGCGGCGCTCACCGAGTCGGCGCCGATCTACGAGCGCCCGGCCGAGGAGCCGGCCCGCATCGACGAGATGCAGCAGCTCGACCTCGCCACCATCCGCGAGCCGGCCGACCCGACGCACGCCCTGCTCACGCTCCTCGAGAGCCCCAACCTCTGCTCGCGCGAGTGGGTGTACCGGCAGTATGATCAGATGGTCGGCGGCCAGACGGTCGTGCGCCCGGGGGGCGACGCGGCGGTGGTCCGCGTCGAGGGCACGCGCCGGGCGCTCGCGCTCAGCGTCGACTGCAACAGCCGCTGGTGCAAGCTCGACCCGTACCTCGGCGCCGTGCTCGCGGTCGTGGAAGCGGCGCGCAACGTGGTCGCCGTCGGCGCCCGGCCGCTCGCGGTGAGCGACTGCCTCAACTACGGCAACCCCGAGAAGCCCGACGTCATGTGGGAGTTCCAGCAGGGCATCCAGGGCATCCACGACGCCTGCGTCGCCCTCGGCACCCCCGTGGTGAGCGGCAACGTGAGCTTCTACAACGACACCGAGGGCCGCCCCATCCCGCCCACCCCGACCATCGTCATGGTGGGCCTGCTGGAAGACGTCGAGGCCCATCTCACTCCGTGGTGGAAGGCGGAGGGAGACGTGGTCGTGCTACTCGGCCGCACGCGCGAAGAGCTGGGCGGAAGCGAGTACCTCGCCGTCCTGCACGGCCAGGTGCGCGGCGCGCCGCCGTGGATCGACCTCGAAGCCGAGAAGCGCCTCCACCAGCTCTGCCTGACCGCGGTGCACGAGCGCCTCCTCCGCTCGGCACACGACGTCGCCGAGGGGGGGCTCGCGGTCGCGCTCGCCGAGTGCTCCTTCGGCGGCGCCGGTCTCGGCGCCCGCGTCGAGCTCGAGCGCATCATGCGCACCGACGCGCTCCTCTTCGGCGAGAGCCAGTCGCGCATGCTCGTCTCGCTCCGGCGCCGGCACCTCGGCCGGCTGCGCGACCTGGCGCGCCGCGAAGACGTGCCGTTCACCCTGCTTGGCGAGGTGCGCGGGCGGAGCCTCGTGATCGGCGACCTGATCGACCTCCCGCTCGAGTCGGCACGCGAGCGCTGGCGCCGGAGCCTCGAGCGGCGCCTCGGCGGGTAGCGGTATACAAGCGACGGTCGCTCCGGTAGAATGGGCGGACCTGGCGCCAATGTTCGACAAGTTCCGCGAGGAGTGCGGTGTCGTCGGGGTTTTCGGGCATCCGGAAGCCGCGACCTTGGCGTACCTCGGCTTGTACGCGCTCCAGCACCGGGGCCAGGAGTCGGCCGGCATCGTGGCCTCGAACGGCGAGGCGCTCATCACCCACCGGGGCATGGGGCTGGTCGCCGACATCTTCAACCAGGACATCCTCGCCCGCCTCCAGGGCCACCTCGCCATCGGCCACAACCGCTACTCGACCAGCGGCTCGACCGTCATCAAGAACTGCCAGCCCTTCGTCGTCGAGTGGGCGCAGGGCGCGCTCGCCATCGGGCACAACGGCAACCTGGTGAATGCCGACGAGCTACGCGCGCAGCTCGAAGCCCGCGGCTCCATCTTCCAGTCGACGGTCGACAGCGAGGTCATCATCCACCTGATCGCGGGGTCCACCGCCGAAACCCTGACCGCCCGCATCGTCGACGCGCTCAGCCAGGTGCGCGGCGCGTACTCCCTCGTCTTCCTGACCGAGGATCGCCTGATCGCCGCCCGGGATCCCGACGGCTTCCGCCCGCTCGTGCTGGGCCGCCTGGGCGACACCGTCGTCATCGCGTCGGAGACCTGCGCCCTCGACCTCATCAACGCCACCTACGAGCGCGACGTCGAGCCGGGCGAGATCGTGACCATCAGTCATCGCGGGGTCGAGAGCGTGAAGCCGTTCGTGCCCCGGCCGTCGCATCACTGCGTCTTCGAGTACATCTACTTCGCCCGCCCCGACAGCAAGGTCTTCGGGCGGAACGTCTACGAGGTGCGGAAGGCGCTCGGCCGTCAGCTCGCGCGCGAGAGCGGCGTCCCGGCCGACATCGTCATTCCCGTCCCCGACTCCGGCATGCCCGCCGCCATCGGCTACGCCGAGCAGGCCGCGCTGCCGTTCGAGATGGGCCTCATCCGCAACCACTACGTCGGCCGCACCTTCATCGAGCCGACCAACTCGATCCGGCACTTCGGCGTCAAGGTGAAGCTCAACGCGCTGCGCGAGGTGCTCGACGGGAAGCGCGTGGTGGTGGTCGACGACTCGATCGTCCGCGGCACCACGAGCCGTAAGCTGGTGCAGATGATCCGGCAAGCGGGGGCACGCGAAGTCCACATGCGGATCAGCTCGCCGCCCACGACCAACCCGTGCTTCTACGGCATCGACACGCCGACGCGGGAGGAGCTCATCGCTTCGTCGCACTCCGTGGCGGAGATCCGCGACTACCTCGCCGCCGATTCGCTGGCGTATCTCAGCGAGAAGGGCATGTACTCGTTCACCGGCAACGGCGGGCACGGCTTCTGCGACGCCTGCTTCACCGGCCGCTACCCCGTGGCGCCGGAGGAGGCGCACGTCCGCCAGCTCCACCTGTTCGAGGCGCGCGAGCGCTAGGCGCGTCGGCGGCACCCTCGGCGGCGCGCGCGCGTCAATAGAGTATCGACGGCAGGTAGGCGCCCTGCGGCTCGTTGTAGAGCCCGATCGTCATGAGCGTCATCGGCTGCACGATGCGCAGCCCGCGCTCGAGGCACCAGCGCAGCATGGCGCCGTTTCGCGTCGGCACGAGGAAGCCCGGGCCGTCGAACGCGGCGGCGGCTCCGATGAGCGCCCGCAGGTCCGCGTTCGTGTCCGCCACCGCGTGCGAAAAGAAGGCGATGCCCGTGGCGTAACCCGTGATCCGGCCGTCGTGCTCGACGACGGTCGCCTTCGCCTGCCGGATCGCGTCCGCCAGCTCGCCGTGCCGGGTGTGCCCGTGGACGCGGAGGCAGAGGTCGTCGCAGGCGGCCAGGTCGTCCTCGACCGCGGGCAGGACGTCGCGGCCGGGGACCCGCTCCGCGAGCGGCGTCCCCTGCACGCAGGAGAGCGGCTCCCGCGGCTCGAAGCCGAGCTTCGTGTAGAGGGACAGCGAGCGGTTGTGGAAGGCCGCTTGGACGAGCCGTACGCCGGGGCCGTGACGCTCGGCGACGCGATCGAGCATGTGCTGCATGAGCCGGCGGCCGAGCCCGTGGTCCTGGACCCGCGGCGAGACGGTGATGGGTCCGATGCCGGCGATCGACGAGCGCTCGTCCATGACGTTGCTGCCCACGATCGCCCCGTCCCGCTCGGCGACCACCACGTGGATGCCGGGGTGGGCGATCAGCGCGGACAGGAGCCCCACGCCGACCTCGACGTCGGGAAAGTCGGGCGGAAAGCCGTGCTCGGTGCTGATCTTGGTGAACGCCTCGACGCAGACGCGGCCGGCGGCCGCGGCGTCCTCGGGCCTCGCTTCACGCAGCGTTGCTTCCATGACACGCTCCCGTCCGGCCGACCCTCAGGGCTCGGCTTCAACGCTCGCCCCGTCCCGCCGCCGCACCACCGTGTCGCGCACCCACGCCGGGTCCGGCCGCGGGTAGTCGATCGTGTAGTGGAGCCCGCGGCTCTCCTTGCGCGCGCTGGCGCAGGCGACGATCAGCTCGGCGACGGTGGCGATGTTGCGCAGCTCGGCGAGGTCGCTGGTGAGCAGGAAGTCCCAGTAGTAGCGGCGGATCTCCTCCTGGAGAAGCGCGATGCGCTGGCGCGCACGGGCGAGCCGGCGCTCGCTGCGAACGATGCCGACGTAGTTCCACATGAAGCGGCGGATCTCGTCCCAGTTCTGCGCCACGACGACCGACTCGTCGCTGTCGGTGGCGTGTCCCGGGTCCCAGGGGGCGAGCGCGGGCGGGCACCGCGGGTCGTTGCGGAGGAGGGCGCAGGCGTGGACGGCGGCGCGGTGCGCGAACACGACGGCCTCGAGGAGCGAGTTCGAGGCGAGCCGGTTGGCGCCGTGGAGCCCCGTGCACGCGACCTCGCCGCAGGCGTAGAGGCCGCGCAGGGCGGTCGCGCCGTGGAGGTCGGTGACGACGCCCCCGCACTGGTAGTGCGCCGCCGGCACGACCGGGATCGGCGCGACCGTCATGTCGATGCCGAAGCCCAGGCAGGTCTTGTAGACGGTCGGGAACCGCTGGCGGACGAAGTCGGGGTCGCGATGGGTGATGTCGAGGTACACGCACTCGTAGCCGTGCACCTTCATCTCGTTGTCGATGGCGCGCGCCACGACGTCGCGCGGCGCCAGCTCGGCGCGCGCGTGGTAGCGGGCCATGAAGGCGTCGCCGTCGGGCCGCCGGAGGACGGCGCCCTCGCCGCGGAGCGCCTCGGTGACCAGGAAGGACTTGGCGGCCGGGTGGTAGAGGCAGGTGGGGTGGAACTGGAAGAACTCCATGTTGGCGACCGGGGCGCCGGCGCGGTACGCCATCGCGAGGCCGTCGCCCGTCGCCACGTCGGGGTTCGAGGTGTAGAGGTAGACCTTGCCCGAGCCGCCGGTGCAGAGCAGCGTCGCGCGGGCGACGAAGCGGTGGACGCGGCGCGTGGCGCGGTCGAGGACGTAGGCCCCCCAGCAGGTGACCTGGTCGCCGCGGCGCTCGAGCAGCAGGTCCACGCCGAGGTGGTTCTCCCGGATCTCGACGTTGGGGAGCGCGCGCACCGCCTCCGAGAGCGCCCGGATGATCTCGTGCCCGGTCGCGTCGAGGGCGTGCAGGATGCGCCGCTGCGAGTGCCCGCCCTCCTGGCCGAGGTCGTAGTCGCGGTCCTCGGGGTCGCCGTGCTGGTCGAAGTTGGTGCCGAGCGCGATCAGCTCGCGGACCCGCTCCGGGCCCTCGCGCACCACGACCTCGACGGCGTCGCGGTGGCAGAGGCCCGCGCCGGCGCCGAGCGTGTCGTCGATGTGGGACTGGAAGCTGTCGGCGGGGCTCCACACCGAGGCGATGCCGCCCTGGGCGTACCGGCTCGAGCTCTCGGGCAGGCGATCCTTGGTGACCAGCACGACGCGCCCGGCCCGCGCGCACTCGAGCGCGGCGCGGAGCCCCGCGATCCCGCTGCCGACGATGAGGAAGTCGCTCTCGACCGACACCGCCGGGAGCTTCCCGTGCAACCCAGGGTCCGGTCAAGCGTCGGCCCTGGCAGGTGCGTGGTTTGACCTTGCCCGGCCCGTCCCGTACCCTCGAAGTCGATGCGGGCGGCGGTGTGGGGGGCGACGCTCGGTGGCTTGGTGGGCCTGTTCGGCGTCGCGCGCGCGGACATCTACCTCTTCCGCGACCGGCTGGGCGTGATGCACTTCACGAACGCCCCTACCCGGAGCGACGCCCGGATGGTCATCAAGGACCGTCCGCTGCCGCCGGGCACGCGCATGCTCGTGCCGCTGGGCGGTCTCGGCGTCGGCGTGGCGATCCTGCCCGGGTCGGGTCCGCTGCCGCTCGCGCTGCCGACGACCTACGATTCGCTCATCCGGGAGATTGCCGACCGCTACAATGTCGAGTATGCGCTGGTGAAGGCGGTGATCAAGGCGGAGTCGGACTTCGACCGCCTCGCCGTCTCGCCCAAGGGCGCACAGGGACTGATGCAATTGATGCCGGCCACCGCGGCGCAACACCAGGTGCGGAACGTCTTCCTGCCCCGCGACAACATCGAGGGCGGCGTCCGCCACCTGCGCTTGCTGCTCGACCGCTACGGCGGCAATCTGACGCTCACGCTCGCGGCCTACAACGCCGGTACGCAGCGGGTGGAGGACGCCGGCGGCGTGCCTCGCATCGCCGAGACGCGCGAGTACGTGGCGCGCGTCCTGCGACACCGCCTCGCGTACCTCCGGGAGGCCGCGTTTGTCTACCAGGCCCGTCGCTGAGGCAGCCGGGCGCGGCGTCTGGATCGCCGCCCTGCCCAACTGGTTGAGCCTCATCCGCGTCGGCCTCGTGCCGGTGATCGTGGTGACGCTCCTCTGGACGGGGCCCGGGCCGCGCGCCTTCGCCGCCTCGTGCTTCCTGGTGGCGTGCCTGACCGACTTCTTCGACGGCTGGCTCGCGCGCCGCCGCGGCATCACGAGCGCGCTCGGGCAGTTCCTCGACCCGCTCGCCGACAAGCTCATCGTCGCCGCGGTGCTGATCATGCTCGTCGCCGTGCCGCCCGAGCCGCGCGTCCCGGCGTGGATGGCGGTGGTGATCGTGCTGCGCGAGCTGGCGGTGACGGGGCTCCGCGGCATCGCCTCGAGCGGCGGCGTCCACCTGCCGGCGCAGGAGCTGGGCAAGTACAAGACGATCTTCCAGATGTTCGCGCTCGAAGCGCTCCTCCTGCACTACGCGTACCCGATCCCCGGCACCTCCCTGTCGGTCGACTTCCACGCCGGCGGCATGCTCTTCCTCTGGATGGGGCTCGTGCTCGCCGTGTGGTCGGGCATCGACTACCACGTCCAGATCTTCCGCGACGCCCGCTGGGACTAGCGCCGGCCGCGGGCGACGATCCGGGCGGCGATCTTCTCCAGGGTGTCGAAGTTCTCGGCCGTCAGCTCGACGTCGGGGAAGGAGACGCCGAACGGTTCCTCGATGCTGCCAACGAGACGCTCTCGTTCGCCGCCGAATTGGGTGTGAACTTCGAGATAGTCATCGTGCCGGTCAGGTGCCGGTCAGCTTGGCGCACTGGATACCCCCCGCACACGCACCGCCGCACACCCGGTCGGCGTGGTGTACGTGAAGTGGTCGGCGACGCTCGTGGCGCTCGATCCACCTGCGGTCACAACCGTGACATCGACCGTGCCGGCCGCCGCCGCCACGGGTGATACCGCCGTGATGGACGAATCGTCGTTCACCGTGAAGCCGGCCGGGGTCCCTCCGAAGTCGACGGCGGTGGCGTTGGTGAAGTTCGCACCTGTGATCGTCACCGTCGTGCCACCGTTGACCGTGCCGCTGTTCGGGCTGACACCTGACACTGTCGGAGCGGCGATGGCGATGAACGTGAATTGATCACTCGAGCTCACGGAGCTCGTCCCGCCCACCGTCGTTACCGTGATGTCTACCGTGTCGGGCGCCTCCGCGACGGGTGACACCACCGTGATGGACGAATCGTCGTTCACCGTGAAGCCGACCGGGGTGTCTCCGAAATTGACGGAGGTGGCGTTGGTGAAGTTCGCACCTGTGATCGTCACCGTCGTGCCACCGTTGACCGTGCCGCTGTTCGGGCTGACACCTGAGACCGTCGGACCCGCGATGAACATGAATTGATCACTCAAGCTCGGGGAGCTCGTACCACCCGCCGTCGTTACCCTGACGTCAACCGTGCCGGCGCTCGCTGCTGGTGACACCGCCGTGATCGACGTGTCACCGTTCACGGTGAAGCTCGCCGCAGGGGTACCGCCGAAGGTAGCCGCCGTGGCTCCGGTGAACCCTGTCCCGGTGACTGTCACACTCGTGCCACCCACGGCGGGCCCAGAGGTCACCGACATGCTCGTGACCCTCGGCGGGGGAACGAAGGTGGGCGCCAGGCTGAGGTAGGCGCGATACGAGCAATACGTCGTATTGCCGACCGTGCAGTTGGCCGGAAGCACGTTGACGGCGTTCAACACGTTGTAGACCTCGTTGCCGAACGAGTCGACGGCGGAGAACGTCGGGTCGACATTCGTCGGAGCAGACGCAAGGACGTTGGAAGAAACCACCGCTCCAGTGTAGTCCCACGTCACACCGACCCATCGGGAATAGGTGGTGGTGTGGTAGCCGCCGCCTTTCCCGCTCCCGCCGCAGCGGGTCTGCAGATACACGTCGCCGGTGGGATAGCCGCTCGTCGCGTCGAACCCCGTCGCCAGCGCCTGCTCCTGGATGCCGCCACAGGAGTGTCCGAGAACGGAGAACGCCGTCGACGCGGGCAGCAAGAGAGACGTCGTCGCCGCGCCCGAGGCAGCTCTCTCGACGCCGGCCGTCGCGAGAAGCACTGCCGCCACGGCGATCACCGCGATCATCACCTTGCGAACCATTGCCCCCTCCTTGCGGTCATCTGTCGGCCATCGGAGGTCGACGCGATCCTGAAGGAACCCTAGCACGCCAACACGTACAGAGGCGTGAGCCAGATCCGCATTCGTCCGTCGTCACTACCCTCTGATCGTATCCCCAATTGCGGCCCGGCGGCAATTCGCGACGGGCTGCTGCTCCCTACAGAGGGACGGCTCCGGCCCGAGGTAGCCGAGGCGGCGGCCCGACGCGCCGCGTTGCTATCCGCTTCCGTCCCCAATTCGGACGGGCCCGCGCCAAGGGCGACGATCGTTCCGGCGGCGGTCGAGCGTCCAGCGACGGCGTCGGCGGCGAAGACGTCGCGGCTGACGACGTACGCCGCCGGGCGGTTCAGGCTCGCCGGCGGGCAGACCCGGACGATCAAGGTGCCGCTCAACCCCAAGGGACGCAAGCTCGCGCGCGCGCCCAGCGCCGCCAGCGTGTGGGCCAACGTCACGTTCACCGGCAAGCCAGCCCAGACGATCAGCGCAGAGATCACGCTGAGCCGCTGAGCGCGCGCCGTCGCCCGCGTCTTGACGCCGCGCCCGTGGCGGACGAAGGATGCGGCGCGCACCGAAGGGAGGTCCACCATGAGGCTCGCCGCGGTCTTTGTCGTGCCGCTCGCCCTGATCCTCTCCAGCGTCACGGTGCGCGCCGCCTGCACCGACGTGGCCGCCGTCGCCGCCACCCGGGCCGCGGCCGCGTCTGCGTGCCCGTGCGCGAGCGCCGCGAGTCACGGGAGCTACGTCTCGTGCGTGGCGGGAGTGGCGCGGGCTGCGGCGGACCACGGCCCCCTGCCCAGAGAATGCAAGAGCGCCGTCGTCAAGTGCGCGGCGAGGTCGACGTGCGGGCGCCCCAGCTTCGTCACCTGCTGCCGCATCAGGACGCACGGCATCACGTGCCAGACCGTGAACACCGCCGGCGCCTGCACCGCGAAGGGCGGCACGGTCGGAGCCTGCGCGAGCTGCTGCGACGCGTGCACTGGCGGCTGCCCCACGTCCACGACGACGAGCACGACGACCACCAGCGCGACGACGTCCACCCTCTGCGCCCCGACCCACTGCGGCGACGGCGTCTACCAGCCGGAGTGTGGCGAGCAGTGCGACGGCGCCCAGGGTGCGCCTTGCGCGTTCCTCGGCTGTGGCGCGCCGGACGGATCGGTCGCGTGCCAGTGCTACATCCCGCCGGGGGGACACGTCGTCGGCGCCCTCCTCCCCCTGCCGTGCTGCAACGGCTGCGGGAATTGCGTGCCCTTCTTGAACTCGTGCGCTTGCTCGCTCCAGGTCGTCGGCGGCTCGTGCTGCGCTCCCGTCAACGAGGTGTGCTCGTACCCTCGCTTCGCATACACCGCGACCTGTTGCCCCGGCCTGGCGTGCGCGAAGCCCGGCCTCGACGACGTCGTGGCATGCTGCGCGCCGTCCGGGCAGCCGTGCTCGACGGGCGACGACTGCTGCAGCAACTCGTGCAATGCCGGGTCGGCGCTGTGTGACTAGGAGGGAGCGGCTCTCGAGCGGCTCTGGTTGACCCCCCAGGGACGAGCCGCTACAAACTCCTCTCGCTCTTGCGGGTGTAGCTCAGTTGGCTAGAGCGTGTGCTTGCCAAGCACAAGGTCGGCGGTTCGACCCCGCTCACCCGCTCTCATGATTCCGGTCACATAGGCGGTCGGGCCGCCGCCTGCCGCCGCCGCCGGTGGCAGTTTGGTGGCAGTTGGTCCCCCGGAATCGCGGTCTAGACGCCGTACGGCCGTCTGCAGGTGAGTCGGCGACAGGTGCGCGTAGCGGAGCGTCATGGTGATGTCGACGGCATGGGCGTGGCGTTTCGGCTACTTCCAATGCTTTCCCCGGAGCAGGTCGGCAATCCGGCCGCCGTGGTTGAGTACGCGCCATGTCACCATGGAGACTTGCACCGTTCCCGGGTCTGGGTACTCCGTAAGCTCGCCGTCAATCATCATCATCGTCTTATCTGGAGACGAGCAGTCCCAGTTGTGTGTGTCACGTACGATGCAGTCGTCCAGGCGACGGGGTGGGCCCGAAATCGTTGAATACCGCTCTTGGTAGACGACGACCTGCTTCCCAACAATTGCCTTGTAGACGACAGGGGGGCAGTGCGGCACCGTAGGCGCCGCCGCAGTAGTTCCCCGCAGTTGGCCCGCGACACGCCGCCCTGAAGACAGTTACCTCCCCCGGGCCTTCACCACAGGCACTCAGAAGAGACAGCGCGAGTAGGAAACCCAGCGGGCCGATTCGCGCGCTGACCTTATGCACTATTGCCCGCTCACCGATCGTCCCATTTGACACCACTCGATGCTCCGGTCTCACGGCATGTAGTCCGGGCGCCGTGCCGGCGACGAGCGCGCTCGGCGGTGCGAGCGCCAGCGAGAGAACGGCAGCGACGGCTACACGAACCCGTCTGCCACGCGAGGTCGACGCTCATCCCCTTCACGCCGAAGAGCTCCTGCGGGTCGGCGTCGAGCGCGGGCTCGCCGGTATGGTCACTGGTGAGCTTCCACGCCGTGCCGTCGGAGGCGAACTCGGAGGGACGCACGGGCGGCGTCGCGACCGGCAGGCGGAGGTACGCCGCATAGTTCTGTGGCGGCGTGCCCGAGGGAGGCGGCGGGAAGGGGAACGTCGCCTGCGCGTGGCGGGCGGAGAGCAGAACCGCAACCGGCGTGACCAGCGGGCGGCGCATGTGGCGGGACTACCGCATTTCGGGACGGCGCGTCCATGCTCAAGCTCTAGCCGCAGCGTGTCGATAGACCCTCCGGGGTGCGCATGCCGTCCTTCCGGCCCAGGGTGTCAACGTGTCTCTTCATCGCCGGGCTCGGCCTGGCCGTCCCTCGGGGCGCGGGTGCGCTCTCGATCGACAAGCTGAGCATCCGGATCAGCCGGCGCACGCACGACGAGTTTCGCCTCGGTGGGCGGCTCGCCGGGATCACCTTGGAGGGCGTCGACAGCATCGCCCTCGCCGTCGATCGCTTCTCTTTCGAGGTCCCCGTCAGCGCAGGGAGACTTCGCAGGCACAAGTTCGCGTACCGCGGCAAGCGAGGCGCCGCCGGCCTCACCACCTTCCGCCTCGATGTCGCGAGCGGGCGGTTCGAGGCGCGGGGGCGAGGTCTCGCGCTGGCGGGTCTCCCCAATCCGCTCCCGGTCCGGCTCGCGACCGCCCGCGCCGACGAATGTGCAATGCTCTCGCTACGCACGACGCAGAAGCGGGCCCGCCGCACGATCCGCCTCCGTCTCGCACGTGACAGGGCGAATACCGGCGCGTGCGGGCTCGGCGTCCCGACGCTCGATCCCGCCAACATCGCCGTGGGGCAGGCAACCAACGTCCGCGTGCGCGTGACCGTCGTCCCCACCCTGCCCGTCGACGGCGCGAGCGTGGCGCTCTACCGCATGAGCGAGTCGGGCCGGCCGGCGGGCAGCCCGCTCTGCACGCTGCGCGACGACGGCAACGGCGCCCAAGGCGACGACGCTGCGAGCGACGGGGTCTTCTCCTGTGTCACCTCGCTCCAGGAATCCACGGCGCATACCATGGCGCTCCGCGCGCAGGCGACCGCCGGAGGCCTTCGGCTGGTGTCGCCGGGCGCGACGCTCGGCGTCGTCCCGCCACTCACCGACGCTGATGCGCACACCATCGTCGAGGTGCAGGCCAAGGCCCTCGAGCAGTGGAAGCTCCAGCTGGCGCGCCTCGGTGACACCATCGCCGCCCGCGTGGCGACGGTACAGAGCCTCGCCACGCTCGACGGTGTCGCGGACGTCATGCTCGGCGGCGACGGCAGCTCGCTCGAGATTCACTTCACGTCGGGCGTGACCGGCGGCCTCATCCTGACGCCGCGGACCCTGCCCGCAGGGACGCCCGCCGCTCTCGGCCATGGCGGTGCCTTCGTGGCACGCCCCGGGTTCCTGGAGGACGCGGTGCCGTCGGCCGCCGCGCGCGCGCCCGCGACGAGCGACCGGCCCCGCGTGGGCAATGCCCGCGCGCTCGTCTTCGATCCGGGCTACTTTGCGAACTCCGACACCGGCGGCGGCAGCGTCATTCTCACCAATGAGGCGCCGCTCATCACGGGCATGCTGCAACGCTCGAGCTGCCCAAAGTTCACCGTGACACAGCGCCTCGACCGCGACGCCAGCGTCGCGGCGCTCGCCGACGTGGCACAGTATGGAACCGTCGCACTCTCGACTCATGGATTCTTCGCCGCCAGGGGCGACGTCGGGTTCCTCACCGGTGATCGGATCAACGAGGACTTCGTCAAGAAGTACGCCAAGGACCTCCAGCTGACGAACGTCCTGGCCACGACCGGTCTGCCCGAACGCGACCTCGCCAACCTGGTCGTCGTGCGGCCCCCCTTCGTGTCCGGCGTGGGTGGCAGCTTCGACAAGGCGATCATCTACGCGGGCTCCTGCTGGTCGTCGTACAATCGCACGCTGGCGGATGCGTTCCTCGGCAAGGGCGCGGCGGCGTTCTTCGGGTACACCAGGGCCGTCAGCACGCAGTTCGCCACCATGGCGGGCCGGCAGCTCTTTTCCGGCCTGCTCGCCGGTCACAAGAGCGCGGTCGACGCGTGGGCCGCGGTGTCACCGCTCATCGACCCCTATGACTCGCGGCACGCGGTCTTCACGCCGCTCTTCGGGAGCCCGGGCGTCGCCTACCTGGGCGACGTCAAGCTCACCCCCGAGCAGTCGGACCTCGAGAGCAACGACACCGCCACGCTCACCGGCGAGCTGCCCGGGGGCGACGACTGCGACCTGCGCTACGTATGGACCAACACGGCCAAGGCCGGGCACGTTGACGACGGCGAGCCGGGGCACCAGGATAGCTTCGAGAGCACCAGCCGGACGGTCACGTACACCGCCGACGCCGACGCGACGGACACCGACACGGTCAGCGTCGAGGTCGTGGCGCTGGGGTCGGACGGGAGCCGTGACTCGATCGGCAAGGCCTCGGCCGAGGTGAAGGTGAAGAGCACCCGCTACACGATCTCGGGCGCGAACGGCGGCAACTTCGTCGTCGACGACGGGCTCGACGTGTACTTGAACAACATGCTCATCCACTCGGACGGCGGCGCGTCCTCGGGCAGCCGAGCGCCGTTCTCGTTCACCGCCAAGCTCGGCGACACGCTCCGCTTCGTGGTCAACGACACCTTCGGCGGATGCAGCAGCCTGACGCCGCTCTACATCGCGAACGGCGGGCACCGCGTCCTCATCGACGGCGGATTCGACCTCGGCTGTCCCGGCACCCCCTCCGGCGGCGTGACACACAACTACACGACGACGATCCCGTTCTAGCCGCGCCAGCCGGGGATGGGGGCTCAGGGCTCTCTGGCGTCCGAGATCTGACGGCTACGTCACCTTCCCCCGGTTGTCGTTCCTACAGGCCCTCCTCCTACGCGACCCGTGCGCCTCTTCGCGGACTCCGTCTTCGGGAAATCCACGAACTCCGGCACTGTCTCGAACAGCACGCCGAAGAAGACAACGGCCAGCGACACGAACGTCCAGAACTCCCAGCAGTCGAGGTGCGACAGGAGCGTCGGTATATCGAGCGATTCCACGGCTACGGCCGGCTCCTACGTGTGGCGTTTCGCGGACGGGCACGCTTGATGCTCACGATCGCTATTCCCGATACGGTGCAGTCCGGCAGTATGCCTCGGTGACGAAGCGGACGTCCAACTTGCCGTCCACTGACACGATCACCATCGGGTGGTTCATCCATTCGATCTTCCGAGTCGTGGGCTTCCGTGCGCGCTACGCAGATTCCAGCAACCGAGCTCGTGACCCAGGATGGCCCACTCCTCTCCTGCCGAAGCAGGCCCCGCCAACAGCGACCCCAGGAGTACATGAGCTAGTAGGATGCAACGCACGCAAGGCAGAATGCTAAGCGCCGTCGCGATTGCTTACAAGCAGGCAGCCGTCGTCGTCGGTGCGAGCGCCTTGCGGCCGGAGAGCCGGTTGTTACAATCGCCCGTCAGCGGGAGGCGACATGTACGACCCGAAGCGCGGTTACCCGGCTGTCGTGCCCTACGTGCTGTATCGCGATCCGGCCGCCGCGGCTCGCTGGCTGTGCGACGTGCTGGAGCTGCGTGAAGTCATCCGCTTCACGGCGCCGAACGGCGCGGTCGGGCACTCGGAGCTCGAGCGCGACGGGTTCATCGTCAGTCTAGGCCTCCGCGGCGGGCGCTTCGGCGAGGTATCGAGTGTGACGCTCGTATTCGTCGGCGACGTCGACGCCGCGTGCGAGCGGGCGCGCGCCGCCGCCGGCGTCGTCGTCGAGAAGCCGAAGGACCAGCCGTGGGGCCTGCGCCAGGCCGTCGTCGCTGACCCGGAAGGACAGCGCTGGGAGATCAGCCAACATCTCCGGGACGTGCCGCCCCAGGCGTGGGGCGCGCGGCAGCTCGGCCCCATGCCCGGATAGCGTCGTCCAGCTTGCGTGCCAGGTGCGCATAGGTTGCCGTCATCTCGCGCAGCTGGACGAAGACGCGCATGATCGCGATGTTGACTGCGATCGCCCGGGGGCTGTCGAGCACGCTTGAGAGCATCGAGACACCCTGCTCAGTGAAGGCGTACGGTGGGGTACCTCACGGCCACCGCGACTTTTTGAGGTCACAGTCTGTGACCTCAAGCGGTCGAACTCATCGGATGTGAGCTGGAACATGAAATCGTCCGGGAAGCGCTCGGGATTGCGCTTCACCGCCTGGACTAGCGCCTTCGTGCGCACGCCGTACAGTGTTGCCAGGGTTCGCGGGCCTCGGGCGCACGCGCATCGCGCCGCCGCGCCCTCAGCCGATGTGCACCACCCCCAGGACGAGCAGGGCGGCCAGCGTCCCCGCCAGCGCGAGCCGGTACCAGCCGAACGGCGCGAGGCCGTGCTGCGTGAGGAACGAGACCAGCCAGCGGACGGCGACGGCGGCGGACACGGTCGCGACGACGAGCCCGAGGACCGTCGGACCCGCGCCGAGCTGCTGGAACATCGACGGTCCGCCACTCTCCGCGGCGTGTCGCAGGTTGCCGACGAGATCGTGGGCGCACGCCGCCCCCAGCGTCGGCAGCCCGAGCAGGAACGAGAACTCCGCCGCGTCGATGGTGCTCAAGCCGAGCAGCATGCCTCCGCCGATGGTCGTCATCGAGCGCGACGTCCCGGGCCAGAGCGCCAGCGTCTGGAAGAGCCCGATGGCGAGCGCGGTCCGCCACGACATCGCCGCCACGTTCTCCCGGCCGTGCTCGCGCGGCCGGCCGAGCCGAATCATCCACACGCCGCCCGCGACCAGCGCCGCGAGCACCGGCCAGGCGCTGAACAGATGGGCTTTGATGGTCTTGTTCAGCAGGAGACCGGCGACGGCGGCCGGCGCGAACGCAACGCCGAGGTTCCCCACCAGGCGGAGGCCGTCGGAGTCGCGCCCCGCGACGCCCCGGATCATCTGGGCGACGCGCGGCCAGTAGAGCAAGAGCACGGCCAGGATCGCGCCGCCCTGGATGACGACCAGGTACGCGTCGAGGGCGTCCCGCGCGCCGGGTCGATCCAGGCGCAGCAGCGACGCGGTGAGGATCAGATGCCCCGTCGAGCTGACGGGAAGATACTCGGTGATCCCCTCGACCAGCCCCAGCACGACGGCCTGCCACCACGTCAGCACGCGCTACCCCTCCTCACGCGCCGCCGCACGCCGCGCGTCACTGGCCGCTCGAGGTTCAAACGGTTCGCTGGCGCCGACGATAGCACCGCGCGCGGCCGGGGACGAGCGGGCAAGCCTCCTTGACCTGGGAGGGGATCCTGGAGTAGCGCGCAGGATAGACGGGGGAAAACACCATGCGGCGAACGCTCGGGGCGATCGTCCTTCTCGCCGTGGCGATCTCGGCGGCGCGCGCGGCGGCACGCTGCGGAGACGCACCTGGCGACGCCGCCGCCGTCGCGCAGGCCCGGGCGGCGATCGGCGCGAGCTGCCCCTGCGCCGCCGCGGCGAGCCATCGCGACTACGTCACGTGCGCGGACGGCGTCCTGAAGGCCATGCCGCAGCTGCCCCGTGTCTGTCGGAGCGTCGTGCGGCACTGTGTCGCGCGCTCGACCTGTGGCAAGCCCGGGACCTTCACCTGCTGCCGCACGAGCGGCGGCGGCCACACGACCTGCCGCCTCGTGACCTCGCCCGGGCGCTGCGCCGGGCCCGGCGAGTGCGTCGGAACCTTCTCGAGCTGCTGCGACGCCTGTACGGCCGGTGGCTGCGCGACCACCACGACGACCACCACTACCACGACCACGTCGCCCTGCGGCAACGGCATCATCGACCCGGGCGAGCTGTGCGACGGCACAAACCTCGGCATCTGCGGCTCCGTGATCGGCCACTGCGGCAGCCCGGGCGAGCCGCTCGCGTGCCAGTGCTGCGTGCCGGCGGGACAGACTTCCCTCCGACCTCCGCTCGGCACGCTGCCCTGCTGCGACGGCAGCGACTGCGAGCCAGTCGGCCCCCACGAATGCGCCTGCGAGCCGTTCTGCTTCCCCGCCGGCCCGTGCCTCGCGACCTTCACGTGCTGCAGCGGCGGGCCGTGCACCGGTACGTGCCCGCCGTGAGCGCGGGCGTCTCGTCCTCCGCGTGAGCGGCACGAAGGCCCGCATCGGGCCCGCGCTCGCGGTCGCCCTAGCCGTCGCGCTCGCGACACGCACCTGGCTCGAGTCCCGCCCGCCGCAGTGGACGTTACCGGGCCGTGACGTTCGATCGGCGCGATGATCGCATCATTGGCCGCGTACGTGGTGGTGTTCACCTGTCTTGCGTTTCCCTGGCTCCGGCACTTTGGCTGGGCGCTCCCCTTGAGCGTTTTCGGCTGGGTCAGCGACATGCGCCTCATCGTGTGGATCTTGTCCTGGGTGAACCACGCGCTCATGACCGACCCAACGCGACTCTTCGATGCCCCGATAAACTGGCCGGCACCCGGGCAGCTTACCGGGTGCGAGCACTTTGCATCGAGCCAGGTGTTGTTCGCGCCCGTGTTCTGGGCGACCGGGAACGGCGTGCTTGCCGCCAACTGGACCGCCCTGGCGTCCTATCCGCTTGCGGCGCTTGCCATGGAGCGCCTCGTCCGACGGCTCGGGTGCGGCGGTCCGGCCGCGTGGCTCAGCGGGCTGATCTTCGCGCTGGGTCCACTGCGCGTCCCGGCGAACCTGCAAGTCCTGCAATATGCGAACCTCTACCTGCCGCTCTTGTACATCGCCGTGATCCATCTGCGAGAGCACCCCGACGCGGCGCGCAGCGCTCTTCTCGCGTTAGTGCTCGGGATGGGAGTCTTCAGCTCCTACTACATGGCGGTCATGCTCGCCGTCGTGGGCACCTTCTTTGGCCTGCTCGAGCTCCGCCGCACCGGTACGGGACGCCTGCGGTTTGCACTGCTCGCGGTAGCGGTAGCAATAGTTTGCCTCGCGCTGTTGCTCGCGTTCTCGCGTCCCTACTTTCGACGTCCCGAGACGAGCAATCTGCTGGCTGAAGCGGCCGCCAAGTCAGGGATCGCCGTCACGGTCCTGTGGCCATCGCTTCCGGACTGGTCCGGTCTGTTCGGCGGCGTCTCGCTATTGCTCGCCGCCCTGGGACTTCTGACGCTGCGTGGCGGTTTCGCTCCGACGGGACGCGTAGCGCGGATCGGGCTCCTGTTCGCGGCAGTCGGGGGCATTCTCGCGCTGGGCCCTGACCTCCACGTCCACGGCTGGCACGTGCCCCTTCCCTTCGCGCTGATCGCCGGATCGGGAGCGCTCTTCTTCCGCGCGCCGGTTCGGTTCATCGTCGTGGCGGGATTCGGCGAGGCGTTGCTCGGTGCGGCCGCGTTCGATCGCGTGACCCGGGCTCTCGGGAAGCCCATGCGGGCGGGCCTCCTCGCCGCCGTCGTGGGCGCGGTGGTGCTCACGCGCGGCCCAGTATTCAACGGAACGAGTTTGCAGGCGATTGCTTCTCCAGACGCGACAACGCTTTTCGCGGACATCGGCAAGCTCATCCGGGACTTCGGAGACGGCCCCCTGCTCGAACTTCCTGCCCTCGATTCACCGGGCGTCCGTGACTCGGAAGCAATGATGCACGCCACGTGGCATTGGGCGCCGCTCGTCGCCGGGTATACTGGGTATTCGGCCGCGCATCGCGCATTTCTCGAGCGCACGGTCAGGCGATTCCCCAGCCCCGAGGCGTTGACGGACCTGGTCGATGCGACCCACGTGCGCTGGCTCCTTCTCAAACCAGCCAAGAACTGGAAGCCAGACGCACGGGAGGGATTGCTTCGTTCGCTCGCAGTATCCCGGTTGATCGGTGGGATGTGGGAGATGGGGGGCTGGACGCTTGTCCGTATCATGCACGAGCCAGCCCATCCCGCGTGGTACCTCGCGATCGCGAACGGCTACCAGCCGGGCCATACGGTGCTCGGGACCAAGACAGTTCCGTTACCTTCGGACGCCGCCGTTGCCCGGATCTCCGTCGAGGCGCCGCCGACGGTGGTGTGGGGCCACTCGCTGCTACGCCTCAAGCTAAGTGTCGAGAACAGTGGGACGGCGACATGGGCAGTCGCTGTTCCTCGTTTCGCACCGACCGACTACACTGTGCAACTCGTGGCCCGGTGGCGATCGGCGGCTGGTGGTGACGATCGGGGTCTCCCGCGACCGCAGGAGATTGCACTTCCACGCGACGTGGACCCCGCAGAGACCGTCAGCGTCGAGGCCGACCTCGCCACGCCCACGGCACCCGGCGTCTATGACCTCGACATCCGTGCCGATCAGGTGAGCGGCAGCGACTTCACCAACACCCGTAATGTTCCCCTGCACCTGCGAATTTCCGTTCTCCAACCGCCCGGCTGGGTATCAGCGCCAAAGTAGGCCCAAGTGATGCCGCCAGTCGATTGCGGTTGGTGGTCTGCCCGAGAGCCCTCGCAAGGCAATTCGGCCCTTTCAAAATGAGTCACTACTCGCGGCCGTCCGGCGTCGGAGGCGACCCGGCTGATGCCGCCCCGGTCGGGACGGCGCGCGGCCGCGAGCTCGGGGTCCCGCGACCGCCGCGTCACGCGGTCGCCAGCCTCCGACGGCCGGCTCGCACACGTCCGCGCCGCACGAGGAAGAGCGCGGCCAGTACGGAGCCGGAGAGGGCGACGAGCGACACGGCGGCCCCCGCGTAGAAGGCGACCGGCACGAAGCGGAAGACGACTTCGTGGGCTCCGGACGGGACGGCCACGGCGCGGGCCAGGACGTTGGCGTGGCGCACGGCGACGGGCGTGCCGTCGACGGTCGCACGCCAGTCTGGTGACCAGGCGTCGAGGAGGACGAGCAACGCGGGCGCCGCGCTCCGCACCGCGATCCGCACGCTCGTCGGCTCCTCCAGCGTCACGGTCGCCTCGCCGTCACGCGCCGCGACGGCCGGGGGCACGTCCTCCTCCGACTCCAGCACGGCCGCATGGGCCGCGGCGATGTCCGGGTCGCCGATCCGCGCCAGCGCGCCGGCGGACGAGACAACGACGACGTCCCGGGCCACGTACGCGCGCGGCAGGACGGCGGCGTCGCGCCAGACGTCGGCTGCGGGCGACGTGAGCACGCGCTCGAGGCCGAAGCCGGCGAGCCAGCCGTGGGCGTCGTGGGGCGTCATGACGAAGCGCGCACCCACGGCGCGAAGGAGCGCCGTCATGCGTGGGTGCTGGGCCGGGTCCTGTGCCCCCTTCGTGACCGCGCCCAGGTAGGCGAAGAGTCGAGCGCCGAAGAAGCTCTCGTACGTGTTGACCTGCGCGACGCCCTCGATCTCGCCCTGCCGGATGGCGATCGCGAGCGGCGGCATCAGGAGGAAGGTCCGTCCCTCCGCCTGCCGTGCCGCAAGGTAGTGGTACGCGGGCGCGTAGCGCGTGAAGTAGCCCATGTCGTCCTTGGGACGCAGCGTGCGCGCGTCGTAGCCCGCGAGGATCGCGACGAAGGCGCCGACGGGCAGCGCCGCCGCGACGAGCGCGGGACGCCGGCGGGTGAGCCCGACGCCGAGCCCGACGAGCGTCAGGGCGCCGAGAAGCCGTGCCGATGCGGAGAACGGAACGACGGCGAGCAGCGCCGCGCCGAGGGCCATCCAGAGGCCGCGCCGGCCCCATCCGATCGCCGTCCCGTCCGCGTGCGCGCCGGCGAGGCTTTCCGTGCCGACGGCGGCGAGCAATGCCACGCCGAACGCGGCGAAGTACGTCCACTTGTACGGGCCGGTGAGCCAGTGCGCGATGGGGAGCCGCCAGAGGAGCGGGAAGATCGGTGTCGCGCGGCCGAGCGAGAACACGATCGCGACGGCGGTGAGGACGATTGCGGGGACACGCAGGCGGGGCGCCGCGCCGCGGGCGACCAGGCCCGCAAGGGCGAGCAGCGGAACCAGGACGCCCGCGTAGAGCGGGGCGCGAGCGTCGAGGTCGGGCGCTGCGAGCCCGGCCCGGTAGCTCGCGAGGCGAACGGGGAGTATCTCGTAGAACCACGGCTCGAGCGCGGCGCGGCTTCGGATGCTCGCGCCGACCGCGGCCATCGCCGGCGCCAGCGCGACCGCGCCGAGCGCCAGCGCGAGTACTTCTGCGGCGATGATCCATCCGGCGACCCGTACCGTCCCGCGCCGCCACGGTCGCGGCCCGAAGGCGAAGAGTGGCAAGCAGGCGACGGTATAGAGGTGAAGCTGCGGGTAGCCTGCCAACACCTGGAGGCCGAGCACGGCGCCGAGCGCCAACCCGCGCCGCGGCCCCGGCGCGTCGCCGAGCGCGCGCGCCGCCAAACACGCGACGGGACACCAGGAGAAGGTCGCCAGGATCGCGGTCCAGCCCGACAGCATGTGGAGCGCCTGTCCGGCGCCGAGCGCGACGGCCGCGACAGCAGCGCTGGCGATGCAGAGGCCCGTCTGACGGCAGAGTAAGAACGTCGCGGCCGCGGCCAGCGTGACGTGGAAAGCGGTGACGACCTCGATGGCCCACGCGGCGGGCAGCACCGCGAAGAGGAGGTTCGGGGGATACAGCATTGCGATCTGGATGTCCGCCACCTCGCTGGTGCCGAGCCCGACGTCCGGGTTCCACAGGAGCAGCCGGCCGTGCGACAGCTCCATCCCGGCGCGCGCCGCGGTCGTGTAGAAGAACTGGAAGAGGTCGAGCGTCGAGAAGCTCCAGCGCGCGGGCAGCGTCTCGAACCAGACGCGGGTAGCGAGCGTGGTTCCGGCGGCGACCGTCAGGGCCGTCCAGCCGGCACGCCCGAGCGCCCGGGGTCTCATCAGGCGCCGCTGGGGTCCCTGCACGGTTGCGCGAGACAGAGCAGCGAAAGGCCGAAGGGCAGCCGCGTGCGCGAGGTGAGCCACGCCTCGATGCGGTAGAGCCCGATCAACAGGCGGTTCAGCTTCGCGGGCGGGACGTAGAAGTCGGTCCGTCCACCGCCAGCGTTGAGGACACGGCGTCCACCGAGTCGCCACACCGCAGCCGCGGGCAGCACGAATGCGTTCGTGTAGGTGAGCCGAAGGACGTCGAACTGCGCGGCCGTGAGCGCGGCACGGAGCGTCGGCGCTGTGTAGCGACGTCGGTGCCCCAGGACCTCATCGTGATCGCTCCAGAGCGCCGGGTACGCCGGGACGCCGACGACGAGCACGCCGCCGGGTGCGAGCGCGGCGCGGATCTCGCGCAGCACCGCGACGTCGTCGTCGGCGTGCTCGATCACGTCGAGGGCGGTGACGAGCGCGAAGCTGGCGCGGCGGAATGGCAGGTGGTCCGCCGTCGCGCGCACCAGCGGCGCGAGGCCGCGGCGGCGACAATGAGTCAGGCAGTCGGCAGACGCGTCGGCGCCAACCGCCGACCTGGCCTGTGCGAGGAGCGCGAGAACGCCCCCCGTCCCGCAGCCGACGTCGAGCGCGCGTCCGGCCCCCGCCGCTCGAAGCAGCGGCTCGACGAGGAGACGCTTGCCGACGAACCACCAGTGCGTGTCTTCGAGACGCGCCATCTCATCGATAGAGCCCACGTCCATGCGAGTGGTCGGGGTGTACCCCCGGGGCATGGCGCGAGCAAGTTTGCACTGCTCGGCGCCACCGGACCAGTCTCATGTCCTTGCGTCGTCGGCGGTTGACGCTGCCCGTGTTTGGACGTAGTCGAGCGCCACGTCGCCCGTCCGAGACCTGCGGCACCGACTCCTTCCCCTCCTCGCGATGCTGCTGGTCGTCTCGATCGCCATCGCTCACCGGGACACGGCCGTCGTCGACCGCCACGGTCAGTTCGTGCCGCTGAGTATCGTGGACGACGCCTACATATACGCCCGCTACGGCCGGAACCTTCTGCGGGGCGGAGGACTCGTATACGACCCGCAGGAACCCACCGACGGCATGACGAGTGTCCTCTGGGAGGGCGTGGTCGTGACCATTCTCGCCGCGGGGAGCCGTCTCGAGCGCTGGCTGCCCGTCGTCGGCAACGTGAGCCTCGTCCTCCTCCTGCTGCTGGGATGTGCATTCCTGGGACGCCGACACGCTGGCTGGTGGGCCGTCGCGATCATGGCTGCGGCGGCGTGGAATCCCGTCGTCTCGTTCCACGCGGCGTTCGGCCTCGAGACCGAGCTGTGGACGCTGCTCCTCGTCGCCATGCTCACGACCCTGTTCGAGTGGGGCGAGCGGCCGATCGGGCTCGTTATCTCGGGTCTGCTTGCCGGGCTTGCCACTTTGGCACGGCCGGAATCGGGGCTCTGGATGCTCGTGGCGGCTGCGTCCCTGCTCCTGACGCACCGACTGCGGTGGCGCGGCGCAGCGATTTTCGTCGGCACATGGGGAGCGTCCGTGCTGCCGTCGGTTGCCGCCCGCTGGTGGTACTTCGGTGTTCTCGTCCCCAACACCTTCCACGCGAAGGTCAGCGGAGATGCGACAGCTCTCGCGTTTGGCGTGCAATACGTGTGGGGCTTCTGCGTTCAGCAGGCGCCGCTGATCATCACCTTCCTCCTCGCGTCCTGGATGGTCAGGCACGATCGTGCGGGTCGCCTGATCGCCGTCCTCGCCGCCGCTCAGACGCTGTACGTGATCCTCGTGGGCGGGGACTACTTTCCCCTCTATCGGCTCCTGGAGCCCGTCGTCTTCCTCCTTTATCTACAGGTCGGCCTCGCCGTCCCGCGACTCATCCGACGAGGGACACCCGCGGGGAGCGTGGTTACGGTGCTTGCTGTCCTAGTCGTCGCTGCAGGCACGGCGCACGTCTACCTCCACGAGGTCCGCAATCGGGTCATCCGGGACACGACGCAGCGGGCGGTTCACCACGTCGACGAGCTGCTTGCCGCGTATCTCAACGCGGGGCTGCCCCCCGGGGAGAGCGTGGCGGTGCTGCTCGCCGGGCATCTTCCCTACCTCCTCGACGCCCCGGTGATCGACATGCTTGGGCTCAACTCGCGGACTATCGCACGCGAGGGGCACGCGGGACCGGGATATCCCGGGCACCGTCAAGCGGGAACGCAGTATGTTTTGCAGCGCCGTCCCGCGGTCATCTACGGGGTCCGCGAGACGCCGCCCCCCGTACCGCTGCCCGCCGTGGAGGAGCTGCAACGCTCACCGGAGTTCGCGGCGCTGTACCGACCGGTGTACGTCTGCGTGCCCGATGGGACAGGGCGTTGGGCTGAGCTGGCCTTTCATCTCCGCCGAGACTTGCCGGTGCCCTCGGGAGGCATCGAGAACGACGAACCCCGGCGTCCGTGTCGCGCGTTCCAGGGTGGTGTCGCATGATCGAGGGCCGCTGAGCGTCGCCGTCGCGCCGCGGGGGCGGGGGGCGCCTGCTCAATCGCCGGCTGGTACAGCCGCCGAGGCGCGACCGACACGAGTAGCGAGGGCGTCAACGACGCGCCCGGCGACGCGCCGGCAGGCGTCGGGGTGGAGGTGCGCCCTGTAGTCCCCGAAGGCGTCGCTGGGTAGCATGTCGTGGAGATCGAGCCACTCGCCCGGCGCGGCCCCGACGGCCGCGCGCAGACGCGCGAGCCTGGCCGGGAGGGCGAGTTCGTCGGCAAGCCCGAGCTCGGCGAAGCGGTCCACGGGGAGCGGGGTGACGAACAGCAGGGTGGCCACGCCGGCCGCCCGCAGGTCCTCCAGGAGAAGGCGCAGGGCACCCGCGGTCGGCGCGCCGGCGAGATCGTTGCCGTAGAACAGCCGCGCCTCAGCGGAGTCGAGGTCGGCCACACCGAGGGGGTGGACGGCGGGCCGGGCCTCGGGGACACCCATCGCCGCGCTCACCGTGAGCCCCCACGTCGCGAGCCGTCCCTCCCAGGTCCGGCGCAGCCCCTCCATGACGTAGAGGACGCCGAGCCGTTCTTCGAGCCGGTAGATGGCGGGATCGAGCAGGCTCACCCGCTCGGCATCGAGCGCGCGCCGCGCCCGCAGCGAGCGTCTCGGACTCAGCAGGCGTGACTGCTCGCGGAAGCCGAGGTAGCGGCCCTCGATCCACCAAGGCGAGAACGCCACGACGTTCACCTCGATGACGGCGAGCTGCGGGCGGGCGGCGAGCACGCGGTCGAGGAAGTAGTAGAAGTGCACCGGTCGCAGAGCTGTCTGCCCGACGGTCACGAGCGCATTCGGCACCCCGTGCGCGTCGAGAGTCTCAGAGAGCATCGGCCCGAGCTTCGTGCTCCCCTTTTCGCACTCGAGGACGGAGTCGCCGAACAGTGCGACGCGCACATGATCGGGTGGTCCCGGCCCGTCGGTCCAGGCCGCGAGCGCGGGGAGGATGCGCGTGTCCGCCAGGCTGAAGCTCGCGCCGAGCGAGCGAAGGCGGTCGCGGTCGAGCCACAGCCCGGCCGCGAAGACACCGATCACGACGAGGAAGGAGAGCAGGAGGGCAACGACCTGCCGGACGGGCCCACCCCGCCGCAGCGCCGGCGCCCCCGCCTCAGAACTGGAAGTAGATGAAGCGCTCACCCTGTACGCTGAACATGCCGATCAGGATCACTAGGAGACCGTAGGCCGCACCCTGCACGCTACGTGGCAGCCGTCGCCAGGCGGGCTCGAGCCGGAGGGTGGGCGCGAGCGCGTGCGTGCCGAGCCCTACCAGGATCATAGCCACCGGGGCCAGCGGGAACGCGCCGCTCGGCGGCCGCAGGCTCGCGAGCCCGCGGAAGACGCTCGCGGCCACTGCCAGCGACGGGGCGCGGAAGAACACCCAGGCCACGACGACGAGATGGAAGGTGACGACCCGCCTGACCCAGACCGGCGTGCGCGGCGGCCGCCGGCCGCGCACGTCGAGCAGGGCGCGATGGGCGGCCAGCCACACGCCGTGCAGTCCGCCCCAGACGACGAACGTCCAGCTCGCCCCGTGCCAGAGCCCACCGAGGAGCATAGTCACCAGGAGGTTCACGTAGCCGTACACGCGACCGCCGCGGTTGCCGCCAAGCGGGATGTACAGGTAGTCGCGCAGCCACGTCGACAGCGAGATGTGCCAGCGTCGCCAGAACTCGCGCGGGCTCTCCGCGAGGTAAGGATGGCGGAAGTTCTCGGGCAGCCGCAGGCCGAGGAGCTGCGCCAGCCCGAGGGCGATGTCGGTGTAGCCCGAGAAGTCGAAGTAGATCTGGAACGCATAGCCGTACAGCGCGACCGCGACGTCGAGCGTGCTCGCGCCGGAGACGTTGGCGTACACCGGGTCGATGAACGCGCCGAGGCCGTCCGCGAGCACGACCTTCTTGATCAACCCCTGCGCGATCAGGAAGCCGGCACTCTCGAACGCCTCCGCCGAGGGGACGCGCCCGCGCTCGAGCTGCGGGCCGAAGAACCCCCAGCGAGTGATCGGGCCCGCGACGAGCTGCGGGAAGAAGGCAACGTAGAGCGCGAAGTCCGTGAAGCGCTCGCTCGGCGCGCGAGTGCCGCGGTAGGTGTCGACGATGTAGCTGATCGAGTGGAAGGTGTAGAAGGAGATGCCGAGCGGGATGGCCCACGCGAGCGCCGCGGGGAGCGGCGGCAGCGGCGCGACGAGCGCCGCCTGTGCGTAGAGGAAGCGCCCGTACTTGAAGAAGCCCAGGACGCCGAGGTTCATCGCCACGCTCGCCGCCACCAGTCCGCGCGGCCCGAGACCGGCGATGACACCCGGCACGTCACCCGGCCGGCGCTCACGCAGGGCGTGGATCCAGCGCGCGAGGTAGAAGTCGACCCCGGTGGTCGCCACCAGGAGGAGGAGGAAGCCGGGGCTCCAGCTCGCATAGAAGAGCCAGCTGGCCGCGAGCAGCCACAGCTTCTCGCCCCGCCACGAGCGCAGCGCGAGGTAGTAGACCGCGAGCACGACGAGGAGGAAGAGGACGAAGGGCAGGCTGTTGAACAGCATCGCGGCAAGGCGCGCCGGGCTGGCGCAGAATAGCGATTGCCTTGGCCGTCGTCGAGCGTTTCGAATGCTCGGCGCCTCTCAGCGGCGTGATTTTCTGCTGCATCAAGGCTAGGAAGACGCCCCGGCATGGACCCCCTTCCCGAGCTCTCGGTCGTGATCCCCGCCTACAACGAGGAGAAGGTGATCGCGCAAACGCTCGAGGCCGTAACCGGGTACTTCGAGCAGGCGCACGTGCCCCACGAGATCCTCGTCGTCGACGACGGGAGCACGGACCGCACGGCCGAGACCGTGGCGAGGCTCGCGACCCGCCTGCCTGTGCGTCTGCTGCGCGGGCCGCACCGCGGCAAAGGTGCGGCCGTGAAGCTCGGCATGCTGGACGCCCGCGGCGGCCTCGTCCTCTTCACGGATGCCGACCTCTCCACGCCGATCGCGGAGTGGGAGAAGTTCGCCCCGTGGCTCCGCGACGGCTACGACGTCGTCATCGGCTCCCGCAAGGTGGGCGGCGCGGAAATCCGGGTGCACCAGCCGTGGCTCCGCGAAACGCTCGGCAAGGGCTTCACGTGGTTGACGAACCTGCTCCTCGGCACCTCGGCCTCCGACATCACATGTGGCTTCAAGTGCTTCGCGGCGTCCGCCGCGCGCCGCGCCTTCGCCCTGCAGCGGCTCGATGGCTGGGGCTTCGACGCCGAAATCCTCTTCATCGCGCGGCGCCTCGGCCTGCGGATCCGTGAGGTGCCCGTCGTCTGGACCGACGATGCAACGACGAAGGTTCGGCTGGGGCGGGATGTCGCCTGGTCGCTGCTCGAGCTGCTCGCCGTCCGCGTCGGCGCATGGCAGGGTCACTACCCGCGCACACCAGGGCGTCCGACGGGCGAGCACGGCGCATAGCCGGGCCCGGCAACCGCTTGGCCGGGGCGTCAGTCTCACTCCTACGTATCCTCCCCGTCCCGCTCTGGGCGGGCGCGCTCGTCTCCGTCGTCACTGCGCTGCTCTGCGCGCTCGAAGCTGCGAGAAGTAGTACATACAAATGAGCATCGCCGCTCCGAGCGGCACAATGTGACGACCGTTGTCACGCCTTCAGGTCGGGAGCGGTCGACCGGGGGCGCTGTCCGGCGGCCTGCTCGGGCGGGGCGCGTCGTCCCTGGCCGTGGCTCGGCGAACCCCCTTTGCCGACGTCGCGGAGCAAGCGGACGGCGCGCCCAAGGCCACGCCGGAGCGAGCAGCTACGCCCGGATCGTGCTTGATTGCAAGACGTCTGCCCGATGGACGGGGGGTCCAGGCAGGCATCCCCTGGCCCCTCGGGGCACTGCTTTTGCTCTAGAGCGCCGCGTTTTCCGGACGCGCGGGGCAAACCGCAGCCATGGGTGGGAATGGCAAGAGCCACGGCGCCGCTCGACGCGGCGTCCCCGGTCGCTGGAGCGACCACGTCTTCGTGCGTCCCGCGGTCGCCGGCGCGGGCCCGTACGTGCTCGGCGTCCTCGAGGGCGAGGGCGTCGGGCCCACGGTCGTGGCGGCCGCTCTGGAGGTGCTGGCGGCGGTCGAGTCGAGCTCGTCCCACCACTTCCGCATACGCCTCGGCGGACCCATCGGGCTCGAAGCGGAGCGACGCCATCACGTCGCCCTCACGCACGACGTGGCCGCGTTCTGCGAAGACGTCTTCGCCGAGGGCGGCGCGGTGCTCGCGGGCGCCGGCGGCGGGCGCTTCGTGTACGAGCTCCGCCGCCGCTTCGACCTCTTCTGCAAGCTGAGCCCGCTGCGCGCCGCCGACGCGCTCGCCTCCGCCGGGCGGCTCAAGCCCGAGCACGTGCGCGACGTCGACGTGCTGCTGGTGCGCGAGAACGTCTCCGGCGTCTACCAGGGAGACTGGCGCACGGTGCGCCGCGCCGACGGCGGACGCTCGGCCGAGCACGCCTTCTCGTACTCGGAGGCGGAGGTGCGACGGATCGTCCACGTCGCCGCCCGGCTCGCCGCCGAGCGGCGCGGCAAGCTCACCGTCGTGCTGAAGGACGGGGGCGTGCCGGCGATCAGCGACCTCTGGCGCGAGGTGGCGAGCGCGGTGGCCGCCGAAGCCGGCGTCGCCTGCGACTTCGCGAACGTCGACCTCGCGGCCTACCGGCTGGTGCAGCACCCGCACGAGCTCGACGTCGTGGTGGCGCCCAACCTCTTCGGCGACGTCCTCGCCGACGTCGGCGCCGTGCTCCTCGGCTCGCGCGGCCTCTCGTACTCCGGGAACCTCGCCGCCGACGGGGCGGCCGTCTACCAGACGAACCACGGCGCGGCGCTCGACTTGAGCGGGACCGACCGGGCGAACCCCGCCGGGCAGATCCTCGCGCTCGCCATGCTGCTCCGCCAGAGCTTCGCGCTCGACGCCGCCGCCGACCTCGTCGAGGAGGCGCTCGCCGACGTCTGGCGCGCCGGCTGGCGCAGCGAGGACCTGCGCGAAGCCGGCTGCCGCGTGGCCGGCACGCGCGCCTTGGCGGCGCTGGTGGCCGAAGCGGTCGTCGCTCGCGCCCGGGCCGATCGGAGCCATGAAGCCGGCGCTCCTGTTGGTTGACCTGCAGGAGGACTACCTCCGCTCCCCGTCGCTCGAGCCCTCCCGCGGGGCGCTCGTGGAACGCGCCGCCGCGCTGCTCGCCGGCTGCCGACGCCGCGGGGTGCCCGTCGTGCACGTGCGGACCACCGTATACCGCGACGACGACCACCGGATGGAGCACTGGAAGCGGCTCGGCCGCTGGCGCTGCGTCGCCGGCACGCCGGGGCACGCCGCCCCGGCCGCCCTCGCGCCGCGCGACGGTGAGCCGGTGGTCGACAAGACGGCGTTCAGCCCCTTCCTCGGCGGCCGTCTCGACGAGGTCCTCGGCGGGCTCGGCGCGGATCTCCTCGTCGTGGCCGGCGTCCACCTCCACGCCTGCGTGCGCGCCACCGCGCTCGACGCCTACCAGCGCGGTTTTACGGTGTGGGTGGCGGACGACGCGGTGGGCAGCGACGACGCGCTCCACGCCGCGGTGACCCGGCGCTACCTCGCCGAACGCGCCGTCGAGGTGCTCCCCGTCGACGCCGTCCTCGCCGCGCTCGACGGCGGGCCGCGCGCGACGGGCTTCATCCACCTGGCGCCGGCCGACGTCGAGCGTCCGCTCTGGCGCGTGCCGGTCGCGGGGCCCGACGAGGTCGCCCGCGCCACCGCCGCGGCGCGCGCCGCGCGGCCGGCGTGGAGCGCCGCCACGCCCGCCGCGCGCGCCGCACTGCTGCGGCGGCTCGCGACCCTGCTCGGACGCGACGCCGCGGCGCTCGCGGCGCAGCTCGCGCTCGAGGTCGGGAAGCCGATCGCGCAGGGCCGGGACGAGGTCGGCCGCGGCACAGCACTGCTCGAGGCGGCGGCGCGCCGCGCGGACGAAGCGCTCGAGGCGCCGTGCGGCCCGGGCTCGCGGCGCCGCCGGGTTCCCGTCGGCACGATCGCCCTCGTCACGCCCTGGAACAACCCGCTCGCCATCCCGCTCGGCAAGCTCGCGCCGGCACTCCTCTACGGCAACGCGGTGGTGTGGAAGCCGGCACCGGCGGGTACGGGGATCGCGCGCCGCGTGATGGAGCTGCTCGCCGAAGCGGGCTGCCCGGCCGGCCTCGTGAGCCTGGTCTCGGGCGACGCGCGCACCGCCGAGGCCGTCATGGCCGACCCCGGGGTGGACGCGGTGGCGCTCACCGGCGGGGCGGCGGCGGGCCGCGCGGCGCAGGCGCTCTGCGCCCGCCGCCACGTACCGCTCCAGGCGGAGCTGGGTGGCAACAACGCCGCCATCGTGTGGTCGGACGCCGCCGACCTGGCCGGCGCCGCGCGGCTCGTCGCCGAGGGCGCCTTCGGCTTCGCCGGCCAGCGCTGCACCGCCAACCGCCGGGTGATCGTCGAGGCGGGGTGCCACGACCGTTTCGTCGATCTCCTGCGCGACGCCACCGCGGCGCTCGTGCTCGGCGACCCCGCCGACGAGGCGACGCAGGTGGGGCCCGTCATCTCCCTTGCCGCCCGCGCGCGCATCGCCGCCGCGATCGAGCGGGCGGCGCCGGCGGCGTCCTTCGTCGTCACACCGCACGGCGACGCCGTGCCGCCGGGGGGCGCCTACGTGGCCCCCACCATCGTCGGCTGCGACGACGCCGCGCACGAAATCGTGCAGGAGGAGACCTTCGGGCCCGTGCTCGTCGTCGAGCGGGCGGCGGACTTCGACCACGCGCTCCGGCTCTGCAACGGCGTCCGCCACGGCCTCGTGGCGGCGCTGTTCTCCGCCGCGCCGGAACGCCGCGCCCGCTTCCTCGCCGAAGCGCAAGCCGGCATCCTCAAGCTCGACGCGGCCACCGCCGGCGCGGACGTGGAAGCGCCGTTCGGGGGCTGGAAGGCGTCGGGCGTCGGTCCGCCCGAGCACGGCGACAGCAACCGCGAGTTCTACACCCGCACGCAGGCGGTGTACGGCTGATGGCGCGCGGAGCCTCCCTGGCGGCGTCGTTCACGCCCTTCCCGCGCTCGGCGGTCGAGCAGTCGATCCCCGCCCGCTTCGAGGCCGTGGCCCGCCTGCACGCCGACCGGCTCGCCGTCGCGTGGGGTGAGGAGCGGCTCACCTACGCCGCGCTCGACGCCGCCGCCAACCGCCTCGCGCGCGCCATCGTCGCCGCGGGGGGCGAGGTGGGCGAGCCGGTGGCGCTCCTCCTCGGCCGCGGCGTGCTGGAAGCCGTTGCGGTCGTGGCCGCGCTCAAGGCGGGCCGCGTCTACGCGCCCCTCGACCCCGGCTTTCCGCCCGCGCGCCTGCGCGACACGCTCGACGACCTCGGCGCGCGTCTCGTCGTGGGCGACGCCCGAACGGCCGAGCTGGCGCGCCCGCTCCTCGGCGCGGGCCGGCGCTGGCTCGACGCCGGCCGCGTCGAGGAGAGCGACGGCAGCCCGCTCGGCGTCGCCGTCGACCCCGCGGCGCCGGCGTACGTCCTCTACACCTCGGGCTCGACCGGCCGTCCGAAGGGCGTCGTGCAGAGCCACCGCAACGTCCTCCACAACGTCCGCAACTACACCGACGCCGCGCACCTGGTGGCGGGCGACCGGCTGTCGATGCTGCCGTCGCTCGCCGTCGGCGCCGCGGTCTCGGACCTCTTCGGCGCGCTGCTGAACGGCGCCGCGCTCTTCCCCCGCGACGTGCGGGCGGGCGGGGCCGCCGCGCTCGCGACCTGGCTCGCGGCGGAGGCGATCACCGTCTACCACTCGGTGCCGACGGTCTTTCGCCAGCTCGCCCGCCGGCTCGACGCCGGCGCGCTCCCCGCGCTCCGGCTGGTGAAGCTCGGCGGCGAGCCGCTCTACCGCGCGGACCTCGACCTCTTCCGCCACCGCTTCCCGCCCGACTGCCTCCTCTACAACGGCCTCGGCATGACCGAGATGAACGTCGTCCGCCACTTCCTCGCCGACCGCGACACCCGGATCGCGGGCGACGTCGTGCCCGTCGGCTGGGCCGTCGACGGCGTCGAGGTGGTGCTGCTGGCGCGCGCCGAGGACGCCCGTGGCGCGGGCGAGATCGCCATCCGCAGCCGCCACCTGCCGCTCGGCTACTGGCGCCAGCCGGAGCTGACGGCCGCGGCCTTCACGCCGGAGCCCGGTGAGCCCGGGGTGCGCCTCTACCGCACCGGTGACCTCGGCCGGCTGGACGCGGACGGCTGCCTCGAGCACCTCGGACGCGTCGACCAGCAGGTGAAGATCCGCGGCGCGCGCGTCGAGCTGGTGGAGGTCGAGGGGGCCCTCGTCCGCCACCCCGCGGTGCGCGAAGCCGTCGTGACCGCCGTCGAGACGCGGCCCGGCGCGAAGCGTCTGCTGGCCCACGTCGTCGCCGCCGACCCCGCCGCGCCCCCGACGCGCGGCGCGCTGCGCGCCTTCCTCGGCGGCACGCTGCCCGCGCACATGATCCCCGCGACCTTCGTCGCGGTCGAGGCGCTGCCGCGGACCCCGGGCGGCAAGGTCGACCGCGGCGCGCTCGCCGGCCCGCCGCCGCGTCCCGCGGCGCCCGTGGCCCCGCGGGACGCGCTCGAGCTGGCCATCGCGCGCGTGTGGGAGGACCTGCTCCGAGCCGGGCCGGTCGGCGTCGACGACGACTTCTTCGAGCTGGGCGGCGACTCGCTGCTCGCGGTCGAGCTGCTCGCGCGCCTGGAAGCGCTCGCCGGGCGGACGCTGTCGCCCGCGACGCTGCTTGCGGCGCCCACCGTCGCACGCCTGGCCGAGGCGCTGCGCGGTCCGGCGCCTGCCGCGCGCTGGACGTCGCTGGTGCCGCTCCAGCCCGGCGGCCGACGCGCGCCGTTCTTCTGCGTCCATCCGATCGGCGGCCACCTGCTGCGCTTCCACGAGCTCGCCCGCCTGCTCGGTCCCGAGCAGCCGTTCTACGGCCTCCAGGCCCTGGGGCTCGAGGAGGGGACGCGGGCGCAGAGCCGGACGGCCGAGATGGCGGCCCACTACCTGCGTGAGATCGAGACCGTGCAGCCCGCGGGCCCGTACTTCCTCGGCGGCATGTGCATCGGCGGGCTGATCGCGCTCGAGATGGCGCTCCAGTTGCGGGCGAAGGGGCAGGAGGTGGCGCTCGTGGTCGCGCTCGACACCAAGAAGGTCCCCGGCGCGCTGCCGGCGCAGAGCGCGGCCTCGTCGCCGCCCGCCAACGCGGCGGCGCGCCGCTGGCGCGACACGCTGCGCGGCGTGCGCGACAACCTCGCCGACACCGACCCTCGCAACGTCCGCCGCCAGGACTGGCGCGAGGGGCGTCGGTTGACCGAGTGGCTCCTCTACCTCACCAACCCGCAGGCCCGCCGGAGCCTGCGCGTGCAGCGCGCGCTCGGCGCGGCGCTGAAGACGCACGTGACGCGCCCGTACGCCGGGCGGGTCGTCCTCATCCGCTCCGGCCGCGCCGACGAGCCGTCGGCCGCCGAGCGCCGCCTCGCCGCGCTCGCCGAGGGCGGCTTCGCGTGCCACGTCGTCCCCGGCACGTCGCGCGCGTTCATGCGCCAGCCGAACGTGGTCGAGGTGGCGCGCCTCCTGGCGGAGACGCTGGCCGAGGTCAGCCGAGCATGACCAGGCCGCCGTCGACGACCAGCACCTGACCGGTCGTCAGCGCGCCGTCGTCCGACGCCAGGTAGAGGAGGGCGCCCACGGTGTCCTCGACGCGCAGCAGGCGCCGGAGCGCCGTGCGCGCCACGAAGGCGTCGCGCCGGGCGGCCGAGAGGCGCGCCAGGGTCGCGGGCGACGCGATCATGCCGGGCGCGATGGCGTTGACGGTGATGCCCGACGGTCCCACGGCGCGGGCGAGGAAGCGCGTGAGGCCGTTCTCGAGCACCTTGGAGGCCGGGTAGGCGAGGCTCGGCAGCGTGCCGGTCTCGGCCAGCCGCTCGGCCAGCGGGCCGCCCTCCCACGCGCCGATCGAGGAGAGCGACACGATCCGCCCGCCGCCCTGCGCCCGCATCGCGGGCAGCACGGCGCGCGCCGTCCGCACGATGCTGACGGCGTTGTAGTCGAGGACCTCGTGCAGGTAGGCGTCCGAGGCGTCGTCGCGCCGCAGCTCGTGCCAGAGGTGGTGCGTGTTGACGAGCACGTCGAGGCGGCCGAAGCGCTCGACGGCGAGCCGCGCCAGCGCGTCGCAGCTCGCCTGCGCGCCGACGTCGAGCGCGGCGGCGGCCGCCCGCGCCCCCGCCGCCTGGAGCTCCGCCGCGACGGCGCCGGCGCGCGCGGCGTCGCGGTCGCCGAGGACGACCGCCGCGCCCTCGCGCGCGAGCGCGCGCGCCCACACGACGCCGTACGTCTCCCCGATCCCGCACTCGGTCACCACCGCGACGCGTCCGGCGAGCCTCACGCGCGCGACGCTAGCACGCCGCCCCGCCGGCCGACGAGCGCCGTCGCCCTGGGCCGCCCGCGGGCCGCGTGCTATGCCGGCGACTCAATGGAGCTCCGCGGCGCCGTCGCGCTGGTCACGGGGGCGAGCCGCGGCGTCGGGCGCGCCATCGCCGTGGCGCTGGCCCGGGCCGGCGCCGACGTCGCCTGCGCGGCCCGGGCGACGGACGCGAGCCCGCTCAAGCTCCCCGGCACCGTCGACGCGACGGTGCGCGCGATCGAGGCGTGCGGACGCCGCGGCCTGGCCGTGCCGACGGACCTCTCGCGCCCCGAGCAGGTGGAGACGATGGTGGCGCGGACGCTCGAGGCCTTCGGCCGCGTCGACGTGCTGGTCAACAACGCCGCCATCACCTTCGCGGGCGACCTCGAGCTGCCCATGCGACGGTGGGACCTGGTGATGGAGGTGAACCTGCGCGCTCCGTTGCTCGCCATCCGCGGCGTCCTCCCGGGCATGAAGGAGCGCCGCCGGGGCGCCATCCTGAACGTTTCCTCGGCCGCGTCCGTGATGCCCGTCCCGGGCCTGCTCGTGTACGGCGTGTCGAAGGCCGGGCTCGAGCGGCTCACGATCGGCATCGCCGCGGAGCTCCGCCCGCACGGCATCGCGTCCAACTGCGTCCGCATCGACGTTCCCATCGCCTCCGAAGGCTTCGTCCACAACGCCCCCGACCTCGACAAGTCCGACTGGGAGCCGACCGAGGTCGGCGCCGAGGCGGCGCTCTGGCTGCTCCGCCAGCCCGCCGACTGGACCGGTCGGGTCGTCGGCATCACCGACCTTCGCCGCGAGCACGGGGTGGCGGCGAGCCGGGTCGGGCGCTGATCCCGGCGTGCGCGCCGCGGGCATCCTCCTTCCACTGTTCGCGCTCCGCGGCGCGCGCGACTGGGGCGTCGGCGAGATGGGCGACCTCGGCCCCTTCTGCGGCTGGCTCGCCCGGGCGGGCCATCGTGTGCTCCAGCTTCTTCCGGTCGTCGAGATGTCGCTCGGCGAGCGCAGCCCCTACGCCGCGCTGAGCGCCTTCGCGATCGACCCGATCTACCTGACGCTCGCGGCGGTGGAGGACTTCGCGGCCGCCGGCGGCGAGGGGGCGCTGTCAGCCGCGGACCGCGCCACGCTGGCGCGCGTCCGGGCGACGCCGGGCATCGACTACGACGCCGTGCGAGGCCTCAAGCGGCGCGCCCTGGAGCGCGCCTTCGCCCGCTTCCGCGACGTCGAGTGGGCGGCGGGCTCCGCGCGCGCCGCGCGTCTGCGCCGCTTCGAGGCGGCGGAAGCCGAATGGCTGGCCGACTACGCGCTCTTCCGCGCCGCGCAGGAGGAGTCCGGGGGGCGCGCCTGGTGGGACTGGGAGCCGGCGCTGCGCGACCGCGAGCCGGCGGCGCTCGACGCCGCGCGCACACGGCTCGCCGAGCGGCGGCTCTTCCACGCGTACGTCCAGTGGCTCGCCGCCGAGCAGTGGGACGCCGCCCGGCGCGCCGGCGCCGCGACCGGGGTGCGCTTGAAGGGCGACCTGCCGTTCATGGTGTCGGCGAACAGCGCCGACGTCTGGCCGCGGCAGGGTGAGTTCCGGCGCGACGTCACCGTCGGGGCGCCGCCCGACGCCTTCAACGCGGAGGGACAAGACTGGGGGCTGCCGGCGTATCGCTGGGACGTCATGGAGGCGAGCGGGCTCCGCTGGCTCCGCGCGCGCGCGGCGCGCGCGTCCGTGCTCTTCGACGCGTTCCGTCTCGACCACGTCGTCGGCTACTACCGCATGTACGTGCTCACCGCCGGTCGCGACGGTCGCTTCATGCCCGAAGCCGAGGACGCCCAGCGCGCGCTCGGCGAGCGCCTCCTCGGCGTCGTGCTCCAGGCGGCGGGCGGCGCCGAGGTGATCGGCGAGGACCTCGGCGTCGTGCCGCCCTTCGTCCGTCGCTCGCTGACCGCGCTCGGCGTCCCCGGCTATCGTGTGCTCCGCTGGGAGGAGGAGGGCGGCGTCTTCCGCGACCCCACGGACTGGCCGGCGCTCTCGGTCGCCACCAGCGGGACGCACGACACGTCCGCGCTGGCGGTCTGGTGGGAGGAGGAGCTCGACGCCGCCGGCCGCGCCGCGCTGGCACGCGTGCCGGCCTTCGCCGCGCTCGGCGACGCGCCCGCGCGCTTCGAGCCCGGCGTGCACGAAGCCCTGCTGGACGGGCTGTACGCCGCCGGCTCGCGCCTCGTCGTGATCCCCTTCGCCGACGCCTGCGGCGACCGCGAGCGCATCAACGTGCCGGCGACGATCGCCGACACGAACTGGGCGTACCGGATGCCATGGACGGTGGAAGCGCTGGGCGGTGAGGCAGGGGTCGCGCTGCGCGATCGGCTGCGCCGCCTGGCGCAGCGACACGGGCGCTAGGAAGCGCTCAGGAGAAGCGTCGCGCCTCGACGCGGTTGCGGCGCGACGCGTGCAGGTGCTTGAGCCCCAGCAGAACGAGGCGAGCCGAGCCGAGCACCTGAGCCGTCTCCTTCTCGACCGAGAAGCGCCCGTCGGGAAGCTCGACCGTCGGGATGCCCGCACGCCCGAGGTAGGCGCGGACCTGCTCGATCTCCGTTGCGCTCACCCACGTGTCACGCTCGACGGTCCAGCGATACATGATTCCGTCGGCGATTGCCTCGAACGTCGCGCCGTCCTCCACCTGAGTCTTGGAGGCATACCGAGTCTGCATGATCCGCGGCTATAGCGAGCTTCGGTCGCGCGGCGCAAGTGAAAACCTCATGTCATCCGCGAGGTGCCCCGGCGTTCCCAGTGGAAGGGGCCGCCGTCCGGTCTTCTGGACGCTCGACGGCGCATTCTGTAGGGCCGAGCGCACGGCGAATGCGGCATGCGCGGCATGTTCTCATGCCCGCGCTCGCGCTATGCTGTCCGGGTGTGAGGCACGACGAGCTGCGAGCGCTCCTCGGGGCCTACGCGGCGGGCGATCTGCCCGCTCCGCTGGCGGAGGCGGTGCGCGCGCACCTGGCGGCGGGGTGCATCGAGTGCCTGGACGACGTCTTCCGCCGCCCGGTCGGATTGCCCCGTCATCCGCCGTTGAATGCGACGGCCGTCGACCTCCCCCGTCCGACGATCACGCCGGTGCCGGTGCGCGCGGGGCGCGGAGTCGCACTCGCGATCACGGTGCCGGCCCTCGCCTTGGCGGCGTTCGCCGCCTGGACGATCTGGGATCTGCGCGTGCGCGAATCCGCACGCGCCGACGAAGCCGCCCGCACCGCCGCGCGACTCGGGGAAGCGGAGGCCGCGCGCGGCGCGCTCGCGGCGCGGGTCGACCGCCTCGAGGGCGATATCCAGAGCGCGCGCGACGAAGCGGCACGCCAGAGCGAAGCGGCACGCGTCAACGGCGAGCTGGCGACCGCGCTGTCGCGCGACCTGGAAGCCGCCCAGGACCGCATCGGCTCGCTGGCGCGCGGCGTGCAGCGCCGTGACGGCGAGATCGATCGCCTGCTGAGC
>JBGQET010000014.1:0-64776 GCA_041496545.1 Binatia bacterium
GATCCCGCGCCGCGCCGACCTCGACGCGGCGTTCGCCGGCTTCGACCTCGTGCACCTCCAGTTCCCGTTCTGGGCCTCCTTCGTCGCCCTCGACTGCGCGCGCCGCGCCGGCGTGCCGGTGGTCGCGGCCTTCCACGTGCAGCCCGAGAACATCCTCCGTAACGTCGGCCTCCGGACACCCTGGATGTCGCGGGCGATCTACAAGCTGTGGGTGAATCGCCTCTACAACCGGGCCGACGCGGTCGTCTGCCCGACGCCGTTCGCCGAGGAGATGCTGCGTCGCAATGGTCTCGCCGTGCCGTCGTACGTCGTCTCCAACGGCGTTTCGCCGGCCATCCGGCGCTTGACGGTCGCCCGCGATCCGCGCTGGGCCGACGCCTTCCTGGTCCTCATGGTCGGCCGCCTGGCGGCCGAGAAGCGGCACGACCTCATGATCGAAGCGCTCCGGCGCTCCCGGCACCGCGAGCGGATCCGACTCGTCATCGCAGGCGCCGGACCACAGGAGCGCGCGCTGCGACGCCTGGCGCGCGGGCTGCCCCATCCGCCGGAGATCGGCTTCTTCTCCAACGCAGCCGGCGGGCCGCTCGAGCGCCTCTACAACACGGCGGATCTGCTTGTGCATTGCAGCGAGGTCGAGATCGAGGGCATGGCCGTGCTCGAGGCGATGAGCTGCGGCCTGCCGGCGCTCGTCGCCAGCAGCCCGGACAGCGCGGCGCCGCGATTCGCGGTCGGCCCGGAGTTCCTCTTCGCGAGCGGCGACCCGGCCGACCTGGCGACGCGCGTCGACTGGCTCATCGAGCACCCGGCCGAGCTGGCGCGCGCCCGCGAGCAGGCGCATCGCGTGTCGCGGTCCTACGGCTTCGACGCCAGCGTGGCGCGCCTGGTCGACGTCTATCGCAGCGTCGTCCGGCCGCCCGCACGCGCCACCGGCTGACGGCCGCTCCGCGCCTGGCGGACGACCCCCCATTTCCGATACGACCGGGTGGCCACCATGCGTCGCCTCACCACCTGTCTCGTCGCCGCCGTCGCACTCGGCCACGCCGCGTGCCGGGCCGCCACGCCCAAGGCACCGTCCGTGCCCGCGGCGGCGGACCGGCCCGCCTACCCTGGCTTCGGGTCGAAGACGACCGGCGGCGCCGGGAGGCCGGTCTTCAGCGTGAAGACGCTCGCCGACTCGGGTCCCGGCTCTCTCCGCGACGCGCTCGCGCTCGCCGCCCGCGGCGGCGGGACGATCCGCTTCGCGATCGGCGGCGGCGTCAACCTCGCCTCGGGCCTGACCGTCCCGGGTCACACGACGATCAACGGCTCGTCCGCGCCCGCGCCCGGCATCACGCTCTGGGGCGAGCACACCGGCGCCCGCGGCACGGGCGTCGTCAACATCCTCGAGAGCGACGTGATCGTGCGCGGGGTCCGCGTCCGCAACGGGCTCAACGACGGCTTCCACGTCGCGACCAAGAACGGCCACTCCATCGCGAACATCGTGATCGACCACTGCTCGATCACCAACAACTCCGACGGCGGCATCGACGTGACAGGCGACGGTGAATTCATGGTCACCGACGTCACGATCATCGGCAACTACCTCGCCGGCAACGGCGGCCCGTGCGCGAAGGGCATGTGCGGCGGCGCGAGCTTGATGAAGTACCGCGCCGACCGCGTGAGCTACTACTACAACCTCTGGGACAAGAACCTCCGGCGCTGCCCCGGGGTGAGCGGCGAGAACGGCGGCTACGAAGCCATCGCCGACATCCGCTACAACGTCGTGCGCTCCCCCGAGCAGAGCGGCATCCAGATTCGCGAAGGCGCCAGGGCGAACGTCGTCTCGAACACCCTCGACGGCCCCACCGCGACGATCGCCATCAAGCTCTGGGGCGGTCACGCGTACGTCCGCGAGAACCCGAGCGACCTCGAAGGCGACGGCGACCTCGCCGCTCCGTTGCCGGTCCCGAGTCCCCCGCCGCCCAGGTCCGCCGCCGACGTGTCGCGCGACGCGGGGGCGCAGCCGGCGGACGCGGTCGACCGCTACTACATGACGACGGCGAAGTTCTTCGCGGACGTGAAAGCCAAGACGTTCGCGCACGGCGCCGCGCCCTGGCTCACGCCCGTTCCGCCGCCACGCGCGGTTGAGCGGCCCGCCGGCGCGCCTCGGCGCCCACCCCCCAGACAGCGCTAGGACGATGGCGATCGCGCGCGTCGAGCTCTTCTTCGACTTCCTCTCCCCCTACGCCTACCTGGCGTGGCCGCGCCTGCGCGCCCTCTCGGCGCGACGAGGGGTCACGCTCGCGCTCCATCCCGTGCTGTTCGCCGCGCTCCTCGACCACGGCGGGCAGCGCGGCCCGGCGGAGATACCCGCCAAGCGCGCGTGGCTGGTGACGGACTGCCTGCGCAGCGCGGCGCTCCAGGGCGTCCCGTTCACGTTCCCGAAGCACCACCCGTTCAACCCGCTCTACGCGCTGCGGGCCTCGCTCCGGGAAGTCGCCCGCGAGCGGCAGGAAGACGTCGTCGATGCCCTCTGGGAGGCCGGCTGGGCGAAAGGCGCCGACCTCGGCTCGCCGGAGGACCTGGTCGCGGCCCTCGACGCCCGCGGGCTCGACGGCCGGGCGCTGCTGGCGCGCGCGGGCGAGCCCGCGGCCAAGGACGCGCTCCGCCGGGAGACCGACGACGCGATCGCGCGTGGCGTGTTCGGCGTGCCGACGATGATCGCCGGGGATCGGCTCTTCTGGGGCAACGACCGGGTCGAGCACCCGGAGCTCGTGCTGGACGGCCGCGATCCGCTCGACCTGGAGCGGGTCGCGACGCTGCTCGCGCGCACGCCGTCGGCCGTGCGCGGGCGCTGACCCACTCAGCTAGGGCAACCGGCCCGAGTTCGCCGCGTCGTGGTGGTAGCGCGGCCAGAAGCGCGCCGCCCGTCCGCCGCGCGCGCGCCAGAGGAACAGGTTGGCCTCACGCGTCGTGACCGCAACCCGCTCGCCGGTGCCGAAGCGGGAGACGGCCGGCGTGGCGATGATCCAGTTGCCGGTGAACTTGGGCCAGCCCCGCGCCTCCTCGCCCGCCGCGTCGACCGCGTGCACGAGGTAGCCGCCGCTGCCGAGCAGGATCTCGGCGCGACCGTCGCCGTCGACATCGGCGACCGACGGACCGCTGAAGAAGGCGAAGTCCTCCAGCAGGCGCGGATAGGCGGCGAGGAACTTCCCGGTGCGCGCGTCCCACGCGTCGATGTGGCCGTCCTTCGGGAGCTGCTCGGCGGGCGCGTTCGCGTCGACCAGGCGGCCGAGGCCGGCGCCCGGGATGACGAGCGTCATGTCGCCGCCGGGGCCGATCGGGGCGAAGCTGCAGCTTCCGAGCGCCGCCATCGAGGGGCCGTCGGTGGAGTTCGTGCCTGCCCCGAACAGCGCCTTGTCGGTCGGCAGCGTGACGGGGAGGCCGTCGGGCCCCGTGCCGTAGAAGGACTTGCCGTCGGCGCGCAGCACGTAGGCCGGCCCGACGACGGCGGCGATGCCGACCTCGAGCGAGCCGTCGCCGTCGACGTCGGCGAGCGCGGGCGCGCCCGGCACGCCCTCGATCCACGGCAGCAGCTCGGTGGCCAGCACCGCGATGCGCGCCGGCCAGCCGGCCAGGTAGGGGCCCGCGGGATTTCCGCTTCCCGCAGGGTCGCCGTTGCCGCCGGCGGGGATCGCGTACAAGCGACCGTTCCCGGGCGACAGGAGCCCGAGCGCGATGAAGCCCTTCACACCGGTGTTGCCGACCGACGAGAAGCTCGCCGTCTCCCGGTACTCCTCGTTGGTGCCGAGGACGATCGCCGGCCTGGCGCCCGGCGTGAGCACGCCCACCGCCGGCGTCGAGACGATCTTCGTCCCCTGAAACGCGACCGACTGGCCGTTGACCGTCTTCGGCACGACGTGGTGGCTCACGGGGTCGATCGACGCCATCTGCGTGCGGTCGACGACCAGCACCGGGAAGCCGGGCTGCGTGCTGCCGTCGGCGCGCCAGACGTAGAGGTGACGATCCATCGCCGCGGCGACGATCTCGGGCGCGCCGTCGCCGTCGAGGTCGGCGAGGACCGGCGCCGCGAGGAGGCCGTGCTGGAGGCGGTTGAAGCGGTCGCGCGCGCTGCGCGCCGAGAAGCGGGGCTCGGTGGTGACGGGGAAGCCGGGCCGGCGGCTGCCGTCGCGCTCCCAGACGTAGAGCTTCCCGCCCAGCGAGCCGGCGACGACCTCGGTGCGGCCGTCGCCGTCGAGGTCCGCGGCAGCGGCGCCGTTGCCGAGCGACTCGTAGTACGCCGTCGAGAGCGCACCGCTGGTGAACGCGTGCGAGCCCGCGTGCAGCGGGAGCGGGTCGGTGTGGACGGGCCAGCCCTTCACGCTCTGCCCGCCCGGCTGGAGCGCGAGGATGGTACCGTCCGCGGTGGGCACCAGCAGCTCCGGCCGCGCCCCCTCGCCGCCGGCGCGTGGCGCCCGCCCACGGAGCGTCGCGAAGAGCGGCGAGCCCTCCCCGCTCCCGCCGATCGAGCGCGGGAAACCGCGCACGAGGTCGGCGTCGTGATGGAGGTAGAGCGTGCGACGCGCCTCGCCGCGGCGGTTGTTCGCGTCGGTCACGCGGAGACGGAGCGTCACCGTGAAGGCGTCGGGCGTGTCGTCGGGCGACGCGGTGCCGCTCGGCGCCTGGACGGGCGTCGCCGAGGCGTCGATGGCGCAGGTCATCGCCGCGTCCGCGATCGACCAGGTGGCGAGGGTGCCCGGCGCGAGCGGTACCGTGAGCCCACCCTGTGACGCGATCGGGTGGAACATCGCCTCCGTCGGCTGCACGCCGCAGCCGAAGGCGAGCTCGAAGCCATAGCTCGCCGCATGCGGCGCCGCCGCCGCGCCGGTCACGGTCACCGCCGGCGAGCCGACCGGGTCGAGCGTCGTCCACCAGTCGGGCTCGAGGAGATCCGCCTCCGGCGGCACGGCGCCCGCCGCGACCGCCGCCACCGCGTGCTCGGCGTTCGCGCGCCCGTAGCCGAAGTACTGGTCCCAGCCGGGCTGCGAGGCGTAGCGCATGGAGGCGAACACGAACGAGACGTTGCGGTGGCCGGTGAAGTCGATGTCGTCGGCGGTCATGGTGAGGAGCTGCTGGACCTCGTTGGCGGAGAGCGGGTGCACGTGGCCGGTCGGGTCCACCCGGCGCGGCGCGAGCTGACCCGCGTCGACGCGGTCGAGCGCGGCCGAGACGAGGAGCCCCGCCAGCCCCGCGCCCCGCCCCGTCGCCTCCGAAGAGCACGACGAGGACGAGATCGCGACGGCCATGTTGCCGCCGTAGTTCGTGCAGCCGTTCAGGTAGAGGTAGGAGCGCGGGCTCATCGTGAAACCCGAGAAGCTGGCGAAGCGGGTCACGGAGTTCACGGTGATGGTGTGGCGGTTCGCGGACGGGACGTTGTGGTGGTAGCTCTCCTCGTCGGCGGCGGAGGCGATCACCGGGACGTCGTTCGCGTACGCGTACTCGATCGCGGCGCGGGCGAAGGAGCCGTTGTTGACGGCGCCGAGCGCCTCCTGGACGACGTGCGCGCCGCTGTCGACGGCGAACACGACGCCCTCGGCGAAGAGGCTCGAGTCGGCGATGAAGCTGTCGCCGACGCGCACCGGGATCACCATGCAGTTGGGACAGGTGCCGAGCGCGCCGCCGTTGTCGGCCTCGGCCGTCGAGTCGCGCGCCTCGCCGGTCCCGTGGCCGTACTGCACCTCGTCGAAGGGGTCGTTGTCGTCGTCGAGGAAGTTCCAGCCCGCGATGTCGTCGACGTAGCCGTTGCCGTCGGCGTCCGTGTGATCGCTGAAGGCGAGGATCAGATCCTGCGGGTCGCGCACGCCGTTCTGGTTGGCGTCGGTGACGCGCGGGTCGGCGGCGTAGTCGGCGACGTTGAAGACACCGTCGTCGTTCAGGTCGTACGGGTCGGGGTTCTGGAAGGGGCCTGGAAGCTCGGGCTTCGTCTTGCCGTTCGCGTCGGTGGGGAGCGGCAGCTCGCCGCGGTTCAGATGGACCTTGCGCGCGAGGTCGGCCATCGCGCCGGCGTCGTTCCACTCGATGCCGGAGTCGAGAACGGCGATGACGACGTCGGGGCGGCCGGTGGTCGTCTGCCACGCGAGGTCGACGCTCATCCCCTTCACGCCGAACAGCTCCTGCGGGTTGGCGTCGATCGCCGCCTCGCCGGTGCGGTCGCTGGTGAGCTTCCACGCCGTGCCGTCGGAGGCGAACTCGCCGGGGCGGACCGGTGGCGTCGTCACCGGCAGCCGCAGGTACGCCGCGTAGCTCTGCGGCGGCGTGCCCGGGGGCGGCGGCGGGAAGGGGAACGTCGCGTGCGCGGGGCAGGCGAGGCAGGAGAGCAGCAGCGCAACCGTCGTGACGAGCGAGCGGCGCATGGAGCGGGACTACCGCACTTCGGGACGGCGCGTCCATGCCCGGGCGCGAACGTGCCCAGCCGGGTTGACAGAAAGTGCTGGTCGCCGTAGGGGGCGCCCAAGGAGGAAGGACGATGAAACCTCTTCACATATCGACAACCGTGCTCGCAGCGATCCTCTTCTCGGTGGCGATGCTGGCGACGTCGTCCTCGAACCAGATTCCCTGCCCGCCGAACGTCACGCTGAGCGGCGCCTCGGGGAACGACGTCCTCACCGGCACCGACGGCCCCGATCGCATCACGGGCCAGGGCGGCAACGACCGCATCTTCGGGCTCGGGGGGAGTGACTGCCTGAACGGCGGCAGCGGCAACGACTTCCTCGACGGCGGCCCCGGCGACGACTACCTGACCGGCGAGGGCGGCAACGACACGCTGATCGGCGGTGAGGGCAACGACATCCTCGACGGCGGCAGCAACGACGACATGCTCGACGGCGGCCCGGGCAACGACATCCTCATGGGCCAGGGCGGCAACGACGTGCTGATCGGCGGCCCGGGCGCGGACCTCCAGAACGGCGGCACCGGCAACGACACCTTCATCATCAACCGGGGCGACGTGCCGGCCGGCGAGGGGGAGCTGGTGGACGGCCAGGGCGGCACCGACACGGTCGTCTTCAACTTCGACCCCGGACCCGTCACGCTGCCCAACTTCTTCGTCAAGGACCCCGACACGGGCGGCTTCTACAGCTTCAAGAACATCGAGGTGGTCGAGATCAAGCTCCCTCCGCCGCCGGCAAAGCCCTGAACGTCGCGCGAGCGCGCCCCGATCGTCGGGACGCGCTCGCCCGGCGTCGCGCCATGAAGGTCCGCGTCGGCCTCGGTCTCACCGGCCTGCCCTTCCCCGACGCGCGCGGGTTCTGGCGCTTCGTCGACCTCTGCGAGGCGAGCGACGTCGACTCGCTCTGGCAGAGCGACCGTCTGGTGTCTTCGCAGCCGCAGCTCGAGGTGATGAGCACCATGGCCGCGCTCGCCGGTCGCACCACGCGGCTCAAGTTCGGCATGAGCGTGACCGTCGTCACCTTCCGCGACCCGCTCGTGCTCGCCAAGGAATGCGCGACGATCGACTACCTGAGCGGCGGCCGCTTGCTCCCCGCCTTCGGGACCGGTCCCGACTTCGCACCCGAGTGGAAGGCGATGGGTCGCTCCCCCGCCGGCCGCGGCGCGCAGGTCGACGAAGCGCTCGCCGTCATGGCGCGGCTCTGGAGCGAGGAGCGCGTGACCTTCCACGGTAAGCACTACCAGTACACCGACGCCCGCATCGCGCCGCGCCCCGTGCAGCAGCCGCTGCCGCTCTGGCTCGGCGGCTCGAGCCCGGCGGCGATCCGGCGCACGGCCCGCCTCGGCACCGGCTGGCTCGGCGGGATACAGTCGCCCGAGCACGTGGCGCCCGTCATCGCCGCCATCCGCCACGCGTCGGCCGAGGCCGGCCGTCCGGTCGACCCCGAGCACTACGGCGCCAGCTTCGCCTTCCGCTTCGGCTCCTTCGACGAGCCGGTCGTGCAGGCGGCCGGCGCGCTCCTCGCCCGCCTGGCGCCCGGCCAGGACGCGCGGCGCCTTGCCGCCGTGGGCGACGCCCACGCGATCCTCACCCGGCTCACCGAGTACTGCGCCGCGGGCGCCTCGAAGTTCGTGCTGCGCCCGATCGCGGTCGGGGAGCACGAGGTCCTGGAGCAGACGCGCCGCCTGATCGCCGAGGTGCTCCCGGTCGCGCACGCGCCCGGGTACTTCGTGTCCTGAAATCAGGACACCGCCGCCGGCGAGTTCTGCGTCGCGAGTTGACTTTGTCGCCGTCTTACAATGTTATCCGCCCGGCAGTGTCGCCGGAGGACGGTGCGACACTTCGAAGGGAGGCCTGGATGGCGAACAAAGTATGGATGGTGGTAGTCGCAGGGGCCCTCGTGGGGCTCGTCGGTCGCGCGGCAGCGGTCGACGTCGTCACGAACGCGGGACTGGTGGGCAGCTTCTGCCAGACGAAGGCGAAGACAGTCGTCTTCAGAGCCCCGAAGAAGGGCAAGACCTGCCCCAAGGCAGGGGCCGACGGACAGAGCTGCAGCGGCGGCACGGGCTGCATCGCGAACTGCTGCAAGTCGGGCGAGTCGCTGGTGAACCTGACCGGCGCGGACGCCAAGCAAGGGTCGGCGGGGGCCAACGGCACCAACGGCACCAACGCGTTCGACACCTTGCCGAGCGGCAAGACCGTCCACGGCGCGATCGGGATGGACTTGCAGGCAACCGGAGCGCTGAACGACTTCGGCATCATCGCCGAGCTTCCGATCGCCGCTCCGGCGCCCATCAAGGACACCGACGTGATCGTGGTGATCGTCGACGCGGCGGCGACCGGCTGGGGAGCCAACAACGACTCCCCGCCCGACGTGCTGCCGACGGAGAGCAACTCGAACCATAACAAGCGGACCGACACGATGATCAACAGTTGCGCCAGCGCCAGCGCGCCGGTCGCCACCACGCCCTGCTGCCCCGGCACGACGGTGGCCCCGACGGCCGCCGCGGGCAAGGTCTGCATCTACGTGTCGGGCGGCACCAACGTGGTGAACCTCCACGGCACCTCGATCCTGAACGGGCCCACGGGCGCCAGCCCCAACGGCTTCAAGATGAACTGGGAGAACACCGGCGCCGGCGAGAGCTACATCGACGCCGTCTGGGCGTACACGGCGCCATAGTCCGGAGCATCCAGCGTCATCGCGCACCGCCCTTGTCGACCGCGGCGAGGGCGGTGCGTCTCAGTGCCCGTCGCTGCCGCGCAGCTTGACGACGGTGAAGTCGACGGTGTCGCTCGACGGGTCCTGGGGCGTGATGCCGCCGGAGATGACGTCGCCCGTGGGGTCGAGGGCGACGGTGCTCGCCGCCCCGGCGCCGACGTCGCCCTGCCAGACGACGTGACCGTCGCTGCGACCGAGCTTCAGCACCAGGAACGCCGAGCCGAGGAGCGCCGCGGGACTCTTCGCCTGCGTCGAGCCGACCGCCAGGACGTCCCGCTGCCGGTCGATACCGAGACCGAGCGCGAAGTCCACCGCGCTCGCGCCCCCGTCGATCGAGCGTCGCCACAGCTCCTCGCCGTGCGTGCGGCCGAGCTTGAGCACCGTGAAGTCGATGTCCGTGCCCGCGCCACGCAGCCCGCCGGCGACGACGACGTCGCGGTACCCGTCCACGGCGAGCGCCGCCGGGCGCCCGAAGACCGGCAGCAGCGGCCCGCCCGCCGCCGAGGTGACGTGGTGCCAGCGCTCGGCGCCCGTCCGCCCGCGCAGCTTGGCGACGAGGAAGCTGAAGGCCGTGAGCGGAGCTTCCTGGAGGCCGCCCGCCGCCACGACGTCGCCGTGGCGATCGAACGCGACCAGGTCCGCGAAGGCGAAGGGCGTGCCGCCGAACGTGTACCTCCAGCGCTCCGCCCCGTCGCTCCGCGACAGCTTCACGACCCGTCACCGTGCGGGTCGACGGCGAGGGCGCGCGTGAGGAGCGCCCCGTCGGTGTCGTAGCGCCACAGCTCCGCGCCGGTCGGGCCCGCGAGCTTGACGACGGTGAGCGAGCCCACCGGCTCGTCGAGGTCCATGAAGCCCGTCTGCCCCGCGGCGATCACGTCGCCGCGCGCGTCCACCGCCACCGCGGCGGCGCGATTCGATCCCACGTCGTCGATCGCGTAGCGCCAGAGCGACGTCCCGTCGCCCGCCGCGAGCTTGACGACGACGAACTTCCCGACGACCTCGTCGTCGGCCGCCATGAAGCCCGCGGCGACCGGATTGCCATGCTCGTCGACGGCGAGCGCGCTGGCACCGTTCGTGCCGGGCTCCGAGAGACTCGTCCGCCACGCGCTCGCGGGGGGCGGCGAGACGATGAGCATCAGGGCGATCAAGGCCAGGACGCGGGGGTTCGGCATGCCTCTACGTACAAGCCGCGTGCCAGCGAGGACCCCGGCGTCGATTCGTGCGCCCCCATGCCGGTGCGCCCGACCTGCACGCGTGCGAGACGCGCCGTCCGACGCTGTGACCTACGGACGTATAGACCGGCAGTCGAGAGATCTCGACCAAACAGACGCCACCTAGCTGTGCAGCGACTCCGGCGGAATATCACCACCCGAAATATCGCCGCATGCCCGCATCTGCGAGGTCTACCCGGTCATCGCCGGGAAGCGCATGCCGAGCAAGCCGATGCCGCTCACGGGCCGCAATCACCGGGGCTCGAGACCGAGCAAGCTGTTCCCTTCGCAGCCTTGCAGGGGCTCGGGGTGGCGGAGCCCGACGGGTCGAACGGCGCCACGAGCGCGTCGCCCGAGTTGTTGAACGCGTCGCCGCCGTCGATGCAACCCGAGACGTCGTCCCCCGAGGCGTTGGGATCGGCGCAGATCGCATTGCAGGCCGCGAAGCGCGGGAACTGCGCCCCGCCGCCGGCCGCGTTCAGCGCTGCCGCCATCAGCGTGCGGGCGAGCTGGAGCCGGGTGTCACCCTCCACCGCGATGCACATGAGCTCGAGGGCGGAGTGGAGGCTGTCGACGTTGACGTTCGTCACGTGGATGCCACAGACGTCGAGCCCGCCCGCCGAGTTCAGGATCGAGAGGGTGATCGACGGGTGGTTCTTCCAGAAGCCCGGCGTGCGCGTCCAGGCGTTCGGCTGAGTCGTGGTGGTCGTGCTGGACGTCGTGGTGGTCGTCGCGTGCGTGGTGGACGTCGTGCTCGACGTCGTGGCGGTGCTCGAGGTGACCGTCGTCGACGGCGTGGTCGTCGTCGTGGTGACCGTCGTGGTGGTGGTCGTCGTGACCGTGGTGGTGGTGGTCGTCGTCGTCGTCGTGCTGCTCGGGCAGCAGCGGCCCTCGCTGCCGCGGTCGCTCACCAGCGTGTCACCCACGAAGTGGCCGCGGAGGAGGTTCCCGTTGCCCAGTCCGAGCTTCCCCTCGATGCTGCACGCGTCGAGCGTGTATTCGCCCTGCTTGCCCAACAGGATCTTGCCGCGCTCGGTCACGATGCGCAGCTCGCCGCACGTCGTTCCGTCGTCGCTGAAGTTGTTCAGTTGGACGTCGCCGCGGCCGGGGACGATGAGCGTGGCCGGTCCCGAGCTGGTGATGCGCGTCGCCTTGCCGGCGTTCAGGCGGCAGGCGACGGTCTCACCGGGCGCGAGCACGAGGCGCGCGCCGTCGCGGACGGTGATCGCCCCGTAGACTCCGGCCGGCAGGTCACAGCGGAAGTTTCCGGGCACGAGGTCCGTGCCGCCGCAGTCCTGGTCGAGCTGCACCACGACGGGGCGGCTCGGATCGCAGGCCGGGAGCGGCAGCGTCACGCCGCACGCGAGGGCGACATCGTCCTCGTCGACGCGGCACTGGGCGTCGCAGCTCGGATTGCCGTCGCTGTCGAGGTCGCCCAGGATCGGGGGCGCAAACGGCTCGGTACAGTCGGGGGAGGAGCCGGGGTTGCCGATGGCCGAGCACGCCGGGCCACAGACGTTGGCGTTGTTGCGGAACACTTCGAAGAAGGAGCCGGTCGCACACAAGTTGTCGCCCACCAGCTGACCGGGCGCCTTCACCACCCCACCCTTCGCGCGCAGCGTGCCACACCGCGCGAACGGCGGGTTGGGACAGTCGACGCCGACGTTGCACCCGGGCGCGTCGACGATCAGGTCCTTCAGCGCCGTCGTGTGGATGCCGAGGGCGAAGTAGTCCTGCGGATTGCGATCCAGCGTGGGACCGGCGGCCAAAGCGAGGAACGGCACGAGCAGTAGTATGGTGAGCGTGAGACGCATGGGATTGCCTCCTTCGCGAGGGATCAGCAGGGGTGACCATGACCTACGACGCGGGGAGCCGAATCGGCAAGGAAAATGCGGCGCCGGATCGAAAAAAATGGAAGCCCTGCCGACCCCGCATGTGCGAGGTTCCAGCACGTCTGCAAGACTACGTTGCGCCCCGGGGCGCGAAGAACCTCACTCGTACCGGTCGATCACCGTCACGCCCACCGTCCCGAAGTGGTCCATCGAGGCGACGACGTCGCCCGCCTCCGCCAGCGGGATGCGACGGTGCACGAGCTTGCCGGGACGGAGCGTCCCGCGCTCGACCATGCGGAGCATCGCCGGGAAGTGCGGTGCCTGCATGCCGAGCGAGCCCGTGATCGTCACCTCCTTCAACACGATCAGGTCGATGGGGAGCGCCACCTCGCCCTGCTCGGCGGACGAGGTGAGCCCGATCTGGAGATGCCGGCCGCGCTTGCGGAGCGACATCACCGAGTTCCGGCAGGTGGCGGCGATGCCGAGGGCGTCGATCGACACGTGCGCGCCGCCCTGCGTGAGCTGGAGGACGGCGCCGGCGGCGTCCTCCTTCCCTGCGTTCACGGTGGCGACCGCGCCGAGCTCCTTCGCGAAGGCGAGCTTCTCGTCCGAGACGTCGACCGCGATCACGTTCGCGCCGAGCGCCGTCGCGATCTGCACCGCCGAGAGCCCCACCCCGCCGCAGCCGTGCACCGACACCCACTCGCCCGCCTGCACCCGCGCCTGGTCGACCACGGCGTGGAACGACGTCATGTAGCGGCAGCCCATGCTCGCCGCGTCGACGAAGCCAACGGACTCGGGCAACGCGACGAGGTTCACGTCGGCGTACGGCACCGCGACCCGCCGCCCGTAGCCGCCCCGGTAGGTGACGCCCGGCACGATGGTGGTGTCGCAGATGTTGTGGTGGCCGGTGCGGCACCACTCGCACGCGCCCTCGCCCTGGCTGAAGGGGACGAGCACGCGGTCGCCCGACTTCCAGCGCGTGACCTCCCGGCCCACCTCTTCCACCACCCCGCAGAACTCGTGGCCCAGCACGTGGGGCAGCGGCACCTGGATGCCGATCCACGCCCAGTCGCCGGTCCAGATGTGCCAGTCCGTGCGGCAGATACCGTTGGCCTCGACGCGGATCACCGCTTCGTTCGGGGCGGGCGTCGGATCCGGCAGATCCCGAACCACGAGGGGCTGGCGGATCCCTTCCATCACGGCGGCTTTCATGGGCGCCTCCTTGGGTGGATGGCCGCGGCGTAGCACCGCCGCCGCGCGCGGGTCAACGCCGCTCTACGTGGGCACCCGGGCCGGCGTGCGACGGACGAGCCAGCCACGCGCGACGGCGAAGAGGGCGAAGCCGACGGTGAGCGAGATGGCGCCGAGCCACACGCCGGGGCGCGTCGGCAGCTCTCGCACGGGCAGGGCCCAGGCGAGGTGCACGAAGGCGGCCGCGAGGCAGGAAAACGCGCCGACGGCCGCCAGGGTGGCGCCCGCCGCGGCGCAGACCTGGCGGAGGCCGATCACCTCGCCCTCCAGCTGCTCGTGCAGCGCGACCTTCTCGTGGGCGATGGCGATGTCGCCGGCGAGCGCCTCGAGGAACTCGAGGTCCTCCTGCGTCAACGCGGCGCGCGGATTCACGACCTCGATCACGCCGATGTTGCCCCACTCGGTGCGCAGCGGAGCGCAGAGGACGGCGTGCGTGGTGATCGCGGTCTTGCGGTCGACGTCCTCGTAGAAGCGGGGGTCGTTGGCGACGTCGTTCACGAGCGCGCTCTCGCCGTGGGCGAGCACCCAGCCGGCGATGCCGCGGTCGGCGGGGAAGCGGATCTCGGCCAGCCGCGCCTCGGACTCCCGCCGCGACTCGCTCTGGCTCGAGACCGGGAAGTAGAACTCGTTCCGCTCGCGGTCGAGGATGAGGAGCGCGCAGCCCTCGGCCTCGAACACCTCCCGGGCCCGGCGCGTCGCATAGCGCATCAGATCGGCCAGGTCGGTGAAGGTCGAGAGGCGCCGGTTCACCTCGTACAGCACGTCCAGACGGGCGGCGATGGTCGGCATCGGTCTCCCGGTTGTTCCGCAGGACCTCGGATGCTGTCAACGATGCGCGATCCGCACGGCATCCTCTTGCACATCCGCATGACCATGCGCGGTCGCAGGGCGGGGAAATTGTCTTGACACCGTAACCTGGCCTGCGTACCGTCGCCGGGCCATGCGTGCGCCAGGAACGGGGTGGAAGTGTGTGCTCGGCGCGGCCGCTCTCGCAGTCGCCGGCACCTTCGCACCCGCGCGCGCGCACCACCGCCAGACCCCTCCCATCGTCCAGGTGACCACCGACGGCGACGCGGAGTGGCCGCGCATCCCGTCGCTCGGCGACCGCATCGCGTACGCCAAGAACACCGGCCACGGGCACCAGATCTTCCAGCGCCAGCGGGACCGCCGCAGCTGGCTACAGCTCACCAACCAGGGCGACAACGCGAACCCCACCGTCGCGATCCCGAACAGCATCCTCGCCTGGGACTCGGACGCGAACTTCCTGAACGAGCCGGGTTTCAGCGGCCGTCACGTCTACCTCCAACAGCAGGGGATGCGCATCGACGTCGGCCCCGGCGCGAACCCGTCGCTCAACGGCCCCGGCACGCGCCTCGCCTTCGAGCGCGGCGGGCAAGTCCTCTACTGGACGTTCGACGGCAGCATCGTCCAGGTGAGCAACGGCCGGGGCGTCAGCCGCAACCCGGCGTACGGGCGCGGCGGGTCGCGCCTCGTCTTCGAGTCGACGAGCGACCCCGCGACCGGTGACGACACCGGTGTCTCGCAGATCTGGGTCGCGCTCCCGGGGGCGCCGCCGGCGCCGATCACCAACGGCCACGGCTCGAGCACGCTGCCGACGATCAGCCCCGCCGGCCGTCTGGTCGGCTTCGTGAGCACCGCCGCGCTCGCCGACGACGGCCACGACACCGGCGTGCCGCAGATCTTCGTCTACGACGTGACCACGAACGTGCGCCGCCAGATCACCAACGAACCCGGTGGCTGCACCAAGCCGAGCCTGACCGACATGGTCCACGACTGGCGCGTGGTCTACGTCTGCGGCGGCCAGGGCTACTACACCGACATCACCAAGGTGGCTGGCACGGAGCCCACCTTCGCCCTGGCCATCGCCGACGGCGACACGAGCGGGGCGCTCGACGAGGGCGGCAACTTCTTCGTCCAGGTGAGCACCACCTCGAGCCTCATGTCGCCCAGCAGCCCGCCGACCGCCGGTCACCAGCTCTACCAGGTGAACCTCTTCAAGAAGCCGGGTAGCCTGAAGCGGGTCGGCGGCGTCCGCACCTTCTAGACGTTCAGCCCACCTCGGACCAGGCGAGCGCGCGCTCGACGGCGTCCAGCACGGCCTCGGCGTCCGTCAGCTTGGTGAGCGTGAAGTCCACCTGCGCGGGTGAGACGCCTACGCGGCGGCGGTTCCGCACCCGCCGGCGTCCCGTCGCGGCTCGACGCCGGCCCCGGTGCTCGGCGCGGTCGGCGCGAGCAGGGCCGCGATCGGGCTCCCGAGGGCGCGCTTGCGCTTCAGCTTCTCGAGCAGCGTGGTGCGGTTCACGCGCAGCAGGCGCGCGGCCTCCTTCTTGTTGCCCTGCGAGAGGCGCAGCGCTTGCGCGATGATGCGGTCCTCGATCGCCTCCATCTCACGGTAGAAGTCGATCCCCGCCGGACCGAACTGCCACGGCATTGCGGCGGCGGCGTCCTCGAGGTCGCGCGTCGAGACGACGTGCGGCGGCAGGTCCCGCGCTTCGATGACCCGCTCCGGGCCGCCCAGCACGACCATCTGCTCGAGCATGTTGCGCAGCTCGCGCACGTTGCCCGGCCACGGATAGCGCTCGAGCAGCTCCATCGTCCCCGGCGTGACCTCGAAGCGCGGCAACCCCTTGGCGGCGAGCTGGTCGAGGGTCGTGTTCACGAGCAGCGGGATGTCCTCGCGGCGGCGGCGCAACGGCGGCATCTCGATCGGCACCACGCGCAGCCGGTAGAAGAGGTCCTCACGGAACGTCCGGTTCGCCACGCCCTCGTCGAGCGAACGGTTGGTCGCGGCGATGACGCGGACGTTGACCTCCTGCGTGACCATTCCGCCGACCGGCTCGAACCGCCCGTCCTCCAGCACGCGCAGCAGCTTCACCTGGAGCTTCGGGCTCATCTCGCCGATCTCGTCGAGGAAGATGGTCCCGCCGTCGGCGAGCTTGAAGCGGCCGACGCGGCTCGCCACCGCGCCCGTGAACGCGCCGCGCTCGTGGCCGAACATCTCGCTCTCGAGGAGATCCTCGGGGATCGCCCCGCAGTGCACCGGCACGAAGCGCCCGGTGCCCCGGCGCGAGAGGCGGTGCAGCGCGGCGGCGACCAGCTCCTTCCCGGTCCCGCTCTCGCCCGTGATGAGCACGGTGGCGTCCGTCGGCGCCACCCGGCGGATCACCTCGAAGACGGCCTGCATGCTCGGGTGCTGCCCCACCATGCCCTCGAACCCCAACCCCTTTTCGCGCTCCGTCCTCTCCATGGTCCCCCCTGGCGGCACGCGCCGCGCCACGGGGGAGTAGCAAGGCCCGGGCCTTGCCCGCGCCGTCTCCGGGCCGCGGTCAGAAACCCGTCCCAAGCGTGCAGGAAATCTGACCTTTGTCTCGCGTCCGCTGTGCGGAGCGCGAGGCGCACAGGGCAGACGCCGCGGACAAAGCTGTACGACGCCCGCTATTTTTGTATCGAGCGCTCAGGGATTTGACGCCCGACCAGGTTGCGGGGGGCGCCGGCCAGGAAGGCCCGGACGTTGCCGACCGTCGTGTCGACGATGCGCGCCAGCGCCTCGCGGCTGTTGAAGGCGATGTGCGGCGTGTAGATCACCTCGGGCCGGCGCAGCAGCGCGTGGCCGTAGACGAGCGAGCGCAGCGTCTCCTGGAGATGCGGCGCGCGCAGCAAGGCGATCTCCTCGGCGAGGTACTCCTCGCCCTCCAGCACGTCGAGGCCCACGCCGGCGAGGATACCCTCGTCGAGCGCCCAGAGGAGCGCCTCGGTGTCGACGACGCTCCCGCGCGCGGTGTTGACGAGGAGGGCGCCGCGCTTCATGCGCCCGAGCCCCGCGCGGTCGAGCAGGTGGAGCGTGCTCGGCAGGGCCGGCACGTGCAGCGTCACGACGTCGGCGCGCGCGAGAAGCTCGTCCAGCGCCACGTAGGAGAAGCCGAGGACCTCGGCGAGCAGCGGCTGCTCGCGGACGTCGTGGACGAGGACGTCCATGCCGAACCCGCGCGCGATGCGTACGACGTGGAGCCCGATGTTGCCGGCGCCCACGACGCCGAGCGTCTTGTCCTTGAGGTCGAAGCCCATGAGGCCGTGGGGAGAGAAGTCGCCCGTCGCCGTGCGCTGAACGGCGCGATGTATCTGGCGGGAGAGCGTCAGGATGAGCGCGAAGGTGTGCTCGGCGACCGTGTTCTCGCCGTAGGTCGGCACGTTCGCCACTGCGACGCCGCGCGCGCCGCAGGCGGCCAGGTCGATGTGGTCGTAGCCGGTGGAGCGCGTCGCGACGAAGCGGAGTCGCGGGAGCGCGGCGAGCTCGGCCGGACCGATCCGCGAGCGGATGAACCCGGACACGACGACGGCGTCCCGCGCGAGGGCGATGGTGTCCGGACCGAGCGGCTCGGGCGAGAAGCGGATCTCGACGTCCGGCAGGCACGCCTCGACGGCCGCACGCTCCCAGTCCTGCACCTCGAAGAAGACGGCGAGCGGGCGAGCTTCGGCCATGCGCCCTCATAACGCAACCGCGGCGTTTGTGGCAGACTCACCCGCGATGCGCCGCGCGCTCCTGCTCGTGCTCGTCCTCGCCGCCTGCGCGCCCGGGCGGGAGTCGGACCCGCTCCCCGGCGCTCCGTCCGTCCCGTCCGCCCTCGCCCGCCGCCTCGCGCACGCGCTCGCCGGCAAGGGGCCCGGCTACCGTCCGCACACGCGCCACCTGCGCGACGACGGCACGCCGCGCTTCACCAACCGCCTGATCCTGGAGACCAGTCCGTACCTGCTCCAGCACGCGCACAACCCCGTCGACTGGTACCCGTGGGGGGAGGAGGCGTTCGCGCGGGCGCGGCGCGAGAGCCGTCCCGTCCTGCTGAGCGTCGGCTACTCCACCTGCCACTGGTGCCACGTCATGGAGGAGGAGTCGTTCGAGGACGAGGAGATCGCCCGGTATCTCAACGAGCACTACGTCGCGATCAAGGTGGACCGCGAGGAGCGACCCGACCTCGACGAGGAGTACATGAGCGCCGTGCAGGCCGTGAGCGGCAGCGGCGGCTGGCCGATGACCGTGTGGCTCACGCCCGAGCGGAAGCCCTTCTACGGCGGCACCTACTTCCCGCCGCGCGACGGCGACCACGGCCGGCGTCGCGGCTTTCTCTCCCTGCTCCGCGCGCTGCACGACTTCTTCGCGGAGCGCCCGCTCCCCGACCCCGAGCACGCCGACGCGCCCACCGAGGCGGTGCGCCGGCACGCCGCGCCCGAGGCCGGCGACCGGCTCCCCGACGCCGGCGCGCTCCGTGCCGCGTACGCCGCCCTCGCCGGCGACTTCGACCCCGAGCACGGCGGCTTCGGCGGCGCGCCCCGGTTCCCCAGCCCGCCCGTCCTCGACTTCCTCCTTCGCTACCACCGCCGCACCGGGGAGGCCCACGCGCTCGAGATGGTGACGCGCACGCTGGAGGCCATGGCCGCGGGCGGCATCCGCGACCACGTGGGCGGCGGCTTCCACCGCTACGCGACCGACGTCGGCTGGGGCGTGCCGCACTTCGAGAAGACGCTCTACGACAACGCGCAGCTCGCCGTCGTTTATCTCGACGCCTTCCAGGCGACGGGCCGCGCCGAGTTCGCCGCGGTGGCGCGCGAGATCCTGGACTGGCTCGCGCGCGAGATGAGTGACGCGCGCGGCGGCTTCTGGTCGGCGACCGACGCCGACAGCGCGGGCGAGGAGGGGACGTTCTTCGTCTGGACGCGCGCCCAGCTCGACGCCGTCCTCGAGCCGGGCGAGGCGGCTGCCGTCGCCGCCTTCTACGGCGTGACCGACGCCGGCAACTTCCACGGCGCCACCGTGCTCCACGTCGCCCGCCCGCTCGGCGCCGTCGCGGCGGATATCGGCACGGCACCCGAGGGCCTCGCCACGACGCTCGCGACGGCGCGCGAGAAGCTCCGCACCGCCCGCGCGATGCGGCCCGCGCCGGCCACCGACACCAAGGTCCTGGCGGCCTGGAACGGCCTCGCGATCTCGGCCTTCGCGCGCGGCGCGGCAGTCCTCGACGACGACGGCTATCGCGCGCGGGCGCGGGCCGCGGCCGCCTTCGTGCTCGACCACATGCGCGACGGCGAGCGGCTTCGGCGGAGCGACGGCGCGACCGTGGGCGGCTTCCTCGACGACTACGCCTTCATGGCCGCCGGCCTCGTCGACCTGTACGAGGCGACCTTCGACCCTCGCTGGCTCCGCGAGGCGCTTGCGCTCCAGGCCGTCCTCGCGCGCGACTTCTGGGACGACGCCGGCGGCGGCTTCTTCGCCACCGCACGCGACGCCGAGCCGGGCCTGGCGCGCGCGAAGCCGGCGAGCGACTCGGTCGTCCCGTCGGGCAACGCGGTGGCGGCCGAGACGGCGCTCCGCCTCGCCGAGTTCACCGGCGACGACACGCACCGCCGGCGCGCCGACGACACGCTCCGCGCGCTCGGCGCCGCGCTCGCGCGTGCCCCGACGAGCGCCCCGCGGCTCCTCGCGGCCCTGGACTTCCGCCTCGACCGCGCCAAGGAGATCGTCATCGTCGCGCCGGCGGGGGCTCCCGACGGGGCCGCGCCGCTCCTCGCCGAGGTGCGGCGCATCTACCTCCCGAACCGCGTGCTCACCGTCGCGGCCGAAGGCGCGCCGCTCGCCGCGCAGGCGGCCGTCGTCCCGCTTGCCGAGGGCAAGACCGCGCTCGGCGGCCACGCCACCGCGTACGTCTGCGAGCAGGGCGTCTGCGCGCTGCCGACGGCCGATGCGGGCGTGCTCGCGGCGCAGCTCGCGCGCGTCGTGCCGCTGCCCTGAAGGAACCACCGCCCGCGACTACCGGGGACGCACTCATCCGCCGCCGTTTCCTGGTCTGATCTTCCCGTCCGTGCGAAGTTCAGCTATGTCCTTCGCGAAATTGGGAGGGCGGCGTCTCGACGACGCGAAGCCACCCTGGCGACGAAATTGCATCGCACACCCCGCATGACACGCCTCTTCCGCCGCATCCTCGTGCCGCACGACTTCTCGACGGCCGCCACCCACGCGCTGCGCGTTGCCGCCAAGCTGGCGGGAGACGCAGGCGGCCGGCTGACGGTCCTGCACGTGGTCGTGCCGTTCACCCCGGTCAGCACGTTGCCCCCCATCGAGGGGCAGATGATCTGGACGCCGCAGACGGAGCTGCTGAGGGACTCGCGCCGCCGTCTCGAGGCGCTCGTGGCTCGCGAGCTCGGCAGGCGGAAGCGCCCCGCGGTCACCTGCCAGGTCGTCATCGGGGATCCCTACAAGCGGATCGTCGACGCGGCGCGGGGAGTCGACTCGATCGTGATGGCGACGGAGGGGCGGACCGGACTCTCGCACCTCCTCATCGGCAGCGTGGCCGAGAAGGTCGTCCGCCACGCCCGCGTGCCGGTGCTGATCATCCGGCCGGCCGCTCGGCGGGCCAGGGCGGCGCGTCCCGCGCGACTCCGCGCGGCACGCTGACCGTTGTCGGCGCTGGGGCCGTTCCGGTAGGATCCCGCCATGCCGGATGCCGTGCTCATTGCGGACGACGAGCCCGGTGTGCGCGAGAGCCTCGCCGAGGTCCTCCGCGACGCGGGTTATCAGGTCGAGACCGCCGCCGACGGCAGCGCCGCGCTCGCCGCTCTCGACCGCCAGGACTTCGCCGCCATCATCACCGACCTCCGCATGCCCGGCGCCGACGGCCTCGCCGTCCTGACGCGGGCCCGTGAAGTCGCGCCCCAGACGGTCGTACTCGTCATGACCGCGCACGCGAGCGTCGAGACCGCGGTCGGCGCCCTCCGCGCCGGCGCCACCGACTACATTCTGAAGCCCGTCGTCTTCGACGACGTGCTCGCCAAGCTGGCCCGCGTCCTCGAGTACCGCCAGCTCACCTGGCAGACCCAGATGCTCCGTCGCGAGGTCGAGAGCCGTTGGGACTTCGACCAGCTGATCGGCAAGGGCCGAGCGATGGCGGATATCTTCGAGCTCATCAAGAAGGTCGCCCCGACGAACACCACCGTGCTCATCACGGGCGAGAGTGGCACTGGCAAGGAAGTCGTGGCACGCACCATCCATCACCACAGCGAGGTCGCGGGACGGATCTTCCTGCCCGTCAACTGCGCCGCCATCCCCGAGACGCTGCTCGAGAGCCAGCTCTTCGGCCACGTCCGCGGCTCCTTCACGGGCGCGATCTCCTCCCAGGAGGGCCTCTTCAGCCGCGCCAAGGGCGGCACCATCTTCCTCGACGAGATCGGCGACATGCCGCTCGCGCTCCAGTCGAAGCTGCTCCGCGCCATCGAGGCGAAGGAGATCCTTCCCGTCGGCAGCACGCAGCCGATCACCGTCGACGTGCGCGTCATCGCGGCGAGCAACCAGGACCTCACGACCATGGTGGCCGAGGGCCGCTTCCGCGAGGACCTCTACTACCGGCTGAACGTCGTCGGGATTCATCTCCCGCCCCTCCGCGACCGGCGCGAGGACATCCCGGCGCTGGTCGAGTACCTCGTCCGCCGCCACAACCGGGAGATGAAGCGCGCGTACCGCGGCGTCGACAATGCGACCCTCAAGCTCCTCATGTCGCAGCCGTGGAAGGGCAACATCCGCGAGCTCGACAACGCCATCGAGCACGCCATGATCCTCGGCGCCGGCGAGTGGATCACGGTACAGGACCTGCCGCGCTCCCTACGCGAGTCGGACTCGCCGCTGCCTCCCGTCGGCGACGACCTGCGCGAGGCGCTCGCCGCCTACGAACGCATCCACATCGAGACGGTGCTCCGGCGAACCGACAAGGACAAGCGCAAGGCCGCGGAGCTCCTCGGCCTCTCGCTCTCGTCGCTCTACCGCAAGCTCAATGAGCTCGGCATCGGACTCGAGTGACGGACCCGACGATCCGGCGGCCTCCATCAGGCGGCTGACGGATGCCATCGGCCTGGATGCAGCGCGGCTCGCCGAGCGGCTGCGCTTCTTCGAGCTCGGTCCGGCGGACGAGGAGGCCCTCCGGCGGCAGCAGCCGTCCGCCGAGGCGCGCGTCGACGACATCGTCTCGCAATTCTACGAGCACCTCCTGCGTTTTCCCGAGCTGGAGATCCTGCTGCGCGCCGAGCCGGGGCGGATCGAAAAGCTCCAGGGCCTGCAGCGCGCCTACTTCCTCCGGTTGGTCGAGGGCCGCTTCGACGGCGACTACATGGAGGGCCGCCTCCGCGTCGGCGACGCGCACGAGCGCATCGGCCTCGAGCCCGCCTGGTACATCGGCGCCTTCGCCCTCTTCCTGCGGCTCTCGATCCGCGTGCTGCTCGGGGATTCAACGGAGGCTGCCGCCCGCCTGCCGGCCGTGGAGGCGCTCATCAAGTCGGTCTGCCTCGACATGTCGCTCGCCATCGACACGTACATCTACGGCGGCTTCGTCGACCGCGCCGCGGCCAGCCGGATGGAGGAGGCGCGGCAGGTCGCCGAGGAGACGCTCCGCGCGCGGCAGGAGGTCGAGCGCATGAAGGACGACCTCACGAGCATGGTCGTCCACGACCTGAAGAACCCGGTGAACGGGATCGCGATGATGGTGCAGCTCGCGCTTCGCAAGGGTGCCGAGCTGCCGGAGGCGCAGCGAAACTACCTGGGGCAGATCCAACGGACCTGCCGCGAGATGATGCGTCTCATCCAGAACCTCCTCGAGATCAGCAAGATCGAGGAGGAAAAGATGCCGGTCTTGCGGGAGCCCATCGTACTGGCCGAGCTCGTGGACGAGGTGGCGCACGAGTATGCCCCGGTGGCCGAGCAGACCGGACGTCGGCTGAGCGTCGCCGTGGACACCGGGCTCCCCGCCGCGCTGGGTGATCGGACGCTGCTCAAGCGGGTGCTCGTGAACCTCGTCGTCAACGCGATCCGGCACAGCGGCAGCCAGGACGTCCTCATCGAAGGCAGCGCCGCCGCGCGCGCGGTGACGCTCAGCGTCGTCGACCACGGCTTCGGCATCGCCCCCGAGGAGCACAAGCGTCTCTTCGAGAAGTTCCGGACGTTCCGGCGCTCCCCGACCGAGGACCCGAGCGGCGACACCGGCCTCGGCCTGCCGTTCTGCAAGCTCGCGGTGGAGCGCATGGGCGGCACCATCGCGCTCCGGAGCGCATCGGGGACGACCGTGTTCGCCGTGACGCTGCCGGCGCACGGCTCGTGATCCATGCGTTCCCCGACAGCGCGCGCCTGGGGCGTGCGCTCGCCCGCGCGGCCGTGCGGCCGTACGCAACGATCGCGGTCCGCCGCTTCCCCGACGGCGAGAGCCTGGTCCGCGTCCGGCCGACGCGCGGGCGCGACGCCGTCGTCGTCCGCTCGCTTCACGACCCGAACGCCAAGCTGCTGGAGGTGCTCCTCGCCGCGGACGCGCTCCGCCGGGCGGGCGCCCGGCGCTTGACGCTGGTCGCCCCGTACCTGCCGTACATGCGCCAGGACACCGTGTTCGTACCCGGCGAGCCCGTGTCCCAACGCGTGGTCGGCACGCTCCTCGGCCGCGCCTTCGACCGCGTGCTCACCGTCGAGCCGCACCTCCACCGCGTCGCCCGCCTCGCCGAGGTCGTGCCCGGCCGCCCTCGCGCCGTCTCGGCGGCGCCCGCCGTCGCGGCCTGGGTCCGGCGCGCGGATGCGACGCTGCTCGCCGGCCCCGACGCGGAGTCGGAGCCCTGGCTCCGGCGGATCGCGCGCGCGGCCGGCCTGCCCTGGGTCGTCGCCGCCAAGACCCGCCTCGGCGACCGCGCCGTGCGCGTCCACTTCCCCGCCGTGCCGCGCGGGGCCCGGGCGGTGATCGTCGACGACATCGCGGCGAGCGGGGCCACGCTTGCAGCCGCGGCGCGAGCCCTCTTGCGCGGCGGGGCCGCGCGCGTCGACGCCGTCGTCGTGCACGCCATCTTCGCCCCCGGCGCGGGCGCCCGCATCCGCGCCGCGGGGGTCCGCCGGCTCGTGTCGTGCGACACGATCCCGCATCCGACCAACGCGATTGGAACCGCGCCGCTGCTCGCCGCGGCGCTCGGCTGACCCGCGTGTTCCGGCTGAAGCATCTCTGCATCGACACGCAACGCGAGCACGTCGTCTTCATCCACGCGTCGGCGGTCCGCATCGGCAACCTCGGCTTCCATCCGCTCGACCGTATCCGAGTGATCGGGGACGATCCTGCCACCGGCGCCACCCCCGAGATCACCGGGGTCCTCAACTTCTGCGAGGACGCACTGGTCGCAACCGACGAGATCGGCCTCTCGAACGACGCGTTCATCGACCTCGGGCTGGCCGAGGGCGCGTCGGTCCGCGCCACGCTCGCCCCTGCCCCGCGCAGCGTCGACCGCGTGCGCGACAAGCTCCGCGGCGTGCGGCTCGAGCGCGCCGACTTCGACGCCATCCTGGGCGACGTCGTCCGGCACCGTTACTCGAAGGTCGAGCTCACCATGTTCGTGCTCGCCTGCGCGCTCCGGACCCTCGACGGCCGCGAGCTCGTCGACCTGACGCGTGCCATGATCGCGACCGGCAGCCGGCTCGACTTCGGCCCCGGCCCCGTCGCCGACAAGCACTGCGTGGGCGGCGTGCCCGGGAACCGCACGACGCTCGTCGTCGTCCCGATCCTCGCCGCGCTCGGTGTGAAGATGCCGAAGACCTCGTCGCGCGCCATCACGAGCCCGGCCGGGACCGCCGACACGATGGCGGTCTTCGCCGACGTCGCGCTCCCGCCCGAGCGGCTCCGCCGGGTCGTCGAGGCGACGGGCGCGTGCATCGCCTGGGGCGGTGCTTTGGCCCTCGCGCCCGCCGACGACATATTGATCACGGTCGAGCGCCCGATGGAGCTCGACACCGAGGCTCAGATGGTGGCCTCGATCCTCGCCAAGAAGAAGACCGCGGGCGCGACGCACGCGCTGATCGACGTCCCGGTCGGGCCCACCGCGAAGGTGCGGACAGTCGAAGCCGCGGAGCGCGTGGCGCGTCTCTTCCGCGCCGTGGCAACAGAGATCGACCTGCGCTTGGAGATCGTCACCACCGGCGCCCGGGGCCCGATCGGGCGCGGCATCGGGCCGCGCCTCGAGGCGCTCGACGTGCTCGCCGTGCTGCGCCGCGAGCCCGACGCGCCCACGGACCTCCGCGAGAGGTCCCTCTTTCTCGCCGGGCGCCTCCTCGAGATGGTCGGCGGGGCGCCCGCCGGCGGCGGCTACCGCGCCGCCCAGGAGGCGCTCGACTCCGGCGCCGCCGCGGGCGCCTTCGAGCGCATCGTCGCGGCCCAGGGGCCTCGGGTGATGCCGGCCGAGGCGCCGTACCGCCACGTCGTAGCTTCGGCCGGCGACGGCCGCATCGACGAAATCGACTGCTGGGAGATCGCGCGCGCCGCCAAGCACGCCGGCGCGCCCGCCAACGCGGCGGCCGGTGTCCGACTCTTGCGGACGGTCGGCGACGTCGTGACGAAGGGGGACTCTCTCTTCGAGATCCACGCGCAGAGCGCCGCCCAGCTCGACTTTGCGCGCGCCTACGTCGCCGCACACCCGAACATCGTGCGCTTCGGGCGCTGATCTCCTAGCGCGCGAGCACCCGCGCGAGCGCCATCATGCGGACGTCGAGCGGCTTCCGCCGCCCCGCGACGTCGGCGAGCGGCGTCGAAACGATCTCGCCCGCGCGGAGTCCGACCAGGAGCCCATGGCGGCCGGCGCGGATCTCGTCGGTCGCGGCCGCCCCGAAGCGCGTGGCGAGCAAGCGGTCGAACGCACCCGGGACACCCCCGCGCTGGACGTGCCCGAGCGCCGTCACGCGCAGCTCGAAGCCCAGGCGCTCGTGATGCTCGGCGAACCAGCGCGCGAGCGCGGCGGCATCGTAGCGCGCACCCTCGGCGACGACGACGATGCCGTGCGACTTGCCGCGCTCCCACGCGTCGCACAGCTCGGCCGCGATCGCTTCCGGGTCGGTCTCGGTCTCGGGGATGGCGATCGCTTCCGCGCCGCCCGCGACGCCCGCCATGAGCGCCAGGTAGCCGCAGTCGCGGCCCATCACCTCGACGAGGAACGCCCGGCGATGCGACGAGGCGGTCACGCGGAGGCGGTCGATCGCCTCGAGGGCGATGTTCAGAGCCGTATCGCTGCCGATCGTGACGTCGGAGCCGGGGAGGTCGTTGTCGATGGTCGACGCCACCCCGACCACGGGGAAGCCCAGCCGGGAGAGCGCGAGGGCGCCGCCCTGCGAGCCGCCGCCGCCGATGACGACGAGCGCGTCGACCTCGTGTCGCACGAGCACGTCGAGCGCCGTACGCTGCGCTGCCTCCTCGTGAAACTCGGGACAGCGCGCGCTGCCGAGGATCGTCCCGCCCCGATCGATGATGCCGCCGACCTGGCGGCGCCCGAGCGGCTGCACGCGGTCCTCCAGCAGCCCCGCGTAGCCGCGCGAGACCCCGAGGACCTCGAGCCCGGCGTCGATCGCGGTCCGCGTGACGGCCCGGATGGCGGCATTCATGCCGGGCGCGTCGCCTCCGCTCGTGAGCACCGCGATGCATCTCATGGCGTCACCCGGAAGACCGTCGCCTTCATCATCCCCCCATCCGTCTCGACCTCGCAAATCGCCTGCCAAGTCCCCGCCCACCATTCGGCGGGGCTGGGGTGGCTGGATTCCGGCGAGTGCGAAAGCGGCTCCGAGCCATTCGCGACGCCGATTCGCGGCGGGTCAGTGCGCTGCCTCGTTCGTCCAGGCGCGAAGGCGCTCGCGCTCGGCGTCCCGGAGGCGCGCCTCGGGATGTATCGCGACGTAGTACCACGGCGGCATGTCGCCCTCGGCGACCTCCTTGGCGGTCTCACGGAGCTTCTTCACGCGCCGGGCGGGGTCGTACGCCGTCCAAGTGGAGAAGTTGACCTCGCGACGGCCCTCCTCGACGTCGTGAGCGACGAGCCACGAGACTGGCGCCACCCGCGCGTACCAAGGCCACACGGTTTCGTTCGAATGGCAGTCGTAGCAGGCGCGCCGCAGCAGTGCGTGGACGTCGGGCGGGGCGGCCACGTCGCCTTCGACCGGTGGGTTGGTCCGCGCAGGCCGGATTGCCTGGGCGAGCAACAGGATAACCGCGAACGCCACCAGCGTGCGCGGGGAGAGCCGACGAAAACGGGTCATGGCTCGACGATGATGCGCGCCCTCGCGTGGGTCCTTCAAGCGACGCCGGAAAGCGGAACCCGCAGCCAGCGCGAGCGGTCGCAATAGGCCTCCTCGCACGCCGGGCAGCAGCCGTCCTCGACCCGCCAGCCGGGGTGGTCCGCCGCGATCTCGGCGACGATCGCACCGGCCAGGCCGGTCACGGCCCCGAGCGCAGCGGTCGCCCTCCCGCAAACGGGGCAGTGCAGCCGTCCCGTCACCCCCGCGGCGCGGTCGACGAACTCCAGGAGCGCCGCGTGTGTCGGCGCCGGATCGATGAAGAAGCGTGTAAACGCGAGCACGGCTTGGGGGCCGAGCCCGCGGAACGCGGCGAGGAACTCGCGACGCCGCGCGGCCCGCACGGTCCGCGGGAGGAGCCCCCGGCGCATGAGGCGACCGTCCACCGTGACGTCCCACACCACGCGATAGGCCGCACGTGCCGCGGGCGTGCCGGTCCATGGCGCCCGGCCGAAGCGGGGGTCGAGGAGGTCCGCGACCCGCTGGATGGCACGCCGGATGAAGCCGAGCAGGCGGGCCGGCACGAGGAGCATGTCGGGCTCGAGACGGATGCGCACGAGACGCCCTGCGGCCGGGGGCGCCCAGGGCCCACGGGGGCGCACGACCAGCTCGGCGCCGGCGTCGCGCCGGCAGCCGGCGCGCTCGACGACGCAGCGGGCGATCCCGTCAGCCACAGCGGGCTGCTCGCCGAGCGCGCGGGCGACCGGAGTGTCGAGTCCGAGGCGCGCGAACCATTCCCGATCGTGGGCCCGCAGCGCGCGCGCCCGGTCGTCGGGCGCCGTCGCACGCTCGATCCGCTCTCGCTCGGGGTAGAACAACCGGCCCTCGGGGCGCGCGCGGAGCGCGTGTCCGAGTGCCTCCTCGACCAGCCGCGGCTCCCATTCGATCGTGGGCGACGAGGCGTCGATGCGTCGCTTGCCCTCCCCTGCCATCGTCTCGAGAACGTTGCAGCGACCATGCCACCGCGGCCGGATCGCTCGGACGGGAACCATCTCTCGCGCCGCTCTCATCGCCGAGAAGTGCCTGCGGTCCGGCGGGCTCGCGCCGCTGGCACGCTCCGTGCTCTTTCGACGGCGGGAGCACGAGCTTCCCGAAGGAGGAGCCGGCATGGCCAAGACGAAGGGGCGAGGGCCGCTCGCGGAGTTGCGCGCGTCAGTCCGGCACATGCAGCGCGAGGGCGAACGGCTCGTCGGCCGCATCCAGCGGGACACGAAGGCGCTGATCAAGCGGAGCCGCGCCGAGGTCGTGAACGACGTGCACGCCGTCCAGCGCGAGGTTCGACGGCGGGCCGACCGCACCGTGCGCGACTTCGAGGCACGAGTGGTGAAGCAGTTCCACGCCGCGACTGCGTCGCGGGTGGCGCGCCTCGAGCAGCGCATCGCCGAGCTCGAGCGGCGGATGAAGGCCGTGGAGAGCCGGACGGCGGGCGTACAGGCAGCCTGAGCGCCGTCGCGGGAGAGGATCGCCCCGGCGCGTGACGGTTGCGTCACGCCGCTGGCGGCGGCTGGGCGAACGGCGCGACCGACAGCGAGCGGCAGACCTTGTCACACGTGACGGAGGGCTCGAGCGAGCACGCCACGACGTCCCGATAGACCACCCCGTCGCCCGCCTCGACCAAGAGCTGGACGAGGGCCTCACGGCCGTGCACCGGGCAACGGAGGCGGCGAGTGACGACGCGGAACCGGCGGCCGCCGAGAGCCAGGAATATCGTCACCGCCACGACCACGGCGACGAGGAGCGCGCCGGCGAGCCAGCCGTCCGCGAGATGGATGACACGGTCGAGCATTGACTTGACCTCCCGATCGAACGAACGCAGCAATCTGGCTGCCAGCGCCCGACCCCTCAAAACGCGAGCGGGGCCGGCGCTCGGAGAGCCCTCGTTTCTCGGAGACGAGAGCGGAGGCGCCCCGGATTCGAGGGGGTGAGAAAACCGCCTGTCTCCATCCGTAACCACCGCATGGCATGGCTGATGCTCCCGCACGGAATCATGGACGGTAACGCGCTCTCACCCCTCGACGCCTCGTTCCTCTACTTCGAACGCCCCAACCAGCTCATGCACGTGGGCTGCGTCGGGTTGCTGGACGGACCGCCGGTGTTCGAGGCGTTCGTCGCCGCGTTCGCGACCCGTCTCGCCGGCCTCGAGCGCTACCACGAGCGGCCGCGCCGTCCGGTGCTCGACCTCGGCGCGCCGCGCTGGGAGCGGGATTCCCACTTCGAGGTGCGCCATCACGTGCGACGGGTCGGCGTGCCTGCGCCGGGGGGTGACGCCGAGCTGCACGCGCTGATCGACGCGCTGTTCGTCACTCCGTTCGATCCCGAGCACCCGCTCTGGGAGGTGTACCTGATCGAAGGGTTGACGGGCGGGCGCGCCGCCTTCCTCTGGAAGGTGCATCACTGCATGATCGACGGTGTGAGCGGCGCGCAGGTGCTGGAGCTGCTCGCCGACCCGCTGCCGGGGGCACCGGCCCCTGCCGCGCCAGCGCCGACGGCAGCGGCTGGGCTCGCCGCGCGGCTCCGCGCGCTCGCCGATCCCTCGGCCGTCGCCGCGCGCGCGCGCGACGCCCTTCATGCGGCGGGCATCGTCGCCATGCTCGTCCGCGAGCCGATCTCGCGACTGCCGTTCAACGGGCCCCTCTCCGACGCGCGCCGCATCACATGGGCTGCGTTCTCGCTCGAAGACTTCCTCGCCCTTCGCGGCGCGGCCGGCTGCAAGGTGAACGACGTCGTGCTCGCCGTCATCACGGGCGCGCTCCGCCGCTACCTCATCCGGCACGGCGTGCGTCCCGAGGGGCTCGGCGTGCGGGCGCTCATTCCCGTCAACGTGCGCGCCGACCACGAGCACCTGAAGCTCGGCAACCGCGTGAGCGCCATGCTCGCGACGCTCCCCGTCGGCATCGCCGATCCGGTGGAGCGGCTGCGCACGGTCGGCGCGCACTTGCGGGCGCTCAAGGAAGCAGGGCAGCCGCAGGCGACGGGCCTCCTCCTCGAGCTGGCCGGACGGCTCCCGACCCCGCTGGGTGCGCTCGTCGCCCGCATGGCGCCCGCGCAGCCGTTCCTGAACCTCGTCTGCACCAACGTCCCGGGTCCGCAGGAGCCGCGCACGCTCCTCGGGCGCCGGCTGCTGGAGGTCCATCCGATCGTCCCGCTCTTCGAGGGCATGGGCCTCGGGTTCGCGATCCTCAGCTACGCGGGGCAGCTCTCGATCGGGCTCAATGCGGACCCGAGCCTCGTCCCGGACGTGGGGGAGCTGCGCGACGCGCTGGTCGAGACCGAGGCCGAGCTGCGTATGGCGCTCGCCGTCGGGCCGACGGCCGCCGGGACCCCGGCGCTCCGCGTGCCGGCCGTCGGCGACCTGATGACCGCCAAGGTCGTCACGCTCGCGCCGCGAGACTCGCTCGGGAAGGCCTGGCGTCTGATGCAGCACCATCGCATCCGGCACCTGCCCGTGGTGGACCCGACCGGCCGCCTGGTCGGGCTCGTCACCCACCGCGACCTCCTCGCCGCCTCGGCCAGCTCGTTCGCGGTGCCGACGCCCGACGACCGCGTGCGGCTCCTCGGCTGGCGCTCGGCGGCCGACGTGATGGAGACGCACGTGAGCGTCGCCGCCGCCGACGCGCCGGCCGCCGAGGCCGGCCAGCGCATGGCGCGCCAGAAGATCGGCTGCCTGCCCGTGGTCGACGAAGCGGGGCGCGTGACCGGCATCGTCACCGAGGAGGACTTCCTCCGCTGGGCGACCGAGCGGATGACTGAGGCAGGAGGCGCCCGGCTGGCGGGATGACGGCGCGGCCGCGAAGGCTCAGCGGCGGTAGAAGACGCGCTTGACCCCTTCCGCGCTCGCCACGTAGGCGAACCTCAGCCCGTTGCGTCCCAGCCGCCGACGTGGATTCTCTGCCGCAATGCTGCCCAGGAACCTACGTCACATCCCGAAGCAGGCGGCGCCTTCGATCCAGGTTTCCCCTCTGCTCGCCGAGCTAGCGAAGGCAGACGCAGTCGCCGCCCTGAAACGCCTCGGCACCTCGGCGGAGGGTCTCTCGGAAGACGAAGCGGTGCACCGCCGCGAAGAATACGGGCCGAACGTCGTGGCTGCCGACCAAAGCCACGGGCGCTTCCGGTTGTTCGCGCGGGCGTGCCTGAACCCGCTCGTGCTTCTCCTGGCCGTCCTCGCCATCCTCTCCGTCGCGACGGGTGATGTCCGCGCCGCCGTCGTCATGAGCGCCATGATCGTCCTCGGCGTCGGGCTGCGCTTCGCTCAGGAGGCGAGGGCCGACGCGGCGGCCGAGAAGCTCCGCGCGATGATCCGGGTCACGGCGACCGTCCTGCGCGCAGGCCGTCCGCTCGAAGAGCCCTTGGACCGCATCGTCCCCGGCGACGTGGTCCAGCTCTGTGCCGGCGACATGATCCCGGCCGACATCCGCGTCCTGACGTGCCGGGACCTCTTCATCATGCAGGCGACCCTCACCGGCGAATCGCTCCCGGTCGAGAAGTTCGAGACGGCCGATGACACGGGCGATCAGAGCGCGCTGGAGTTCAAGAACCTCTGCTTCCTCGGTACGGCCGTGGAGAGCGGAACGGCCACGGCCGTGGTCGTCGAGACCGGCCCGCGAACGTACCTCGGCACCATTGCCAGCAGTCTGACGGGGGAACCCGTCCAGACTGCGTTCGACCAGGGCATCGCGCACTTCACCTGGCTCATGATCCGCTTCATCGCGGTCATGGTGCCCCTCGTTTTCATCATCAACGGGGTTACGAAGCACGACTGGAAGGAGGCGTTCTTCTTCGCCCTCGCGGTCGCCGTCGGGCTCACGCCCGAGATGCTCCCCATGATCGTGTCGGTGTGTCTCTCGCGCGGCGCCCTCCTGATGTCCCGCAAGAAGGTCATCGTGAAGCGCCTGAACTCGATCCAGAACCTCGGCGCCATGGACGTGCTCTGCACGGACAAGACGGGGACACTGACGCAAGACCACGTCATTCTCGAACGTCACTGCGACGTGGCCGCAAACGAGAGTGACCGCGTGCTTGCTCTCGCGTACGTGAACAGCCACTTCCAGACGGGGCTCAAGAACGTGCTCGACCGTGCGGTGCTCGAGCATCACGAGATTCACCGTGAGGTCGCGATCCCCGACTGGCGGAAGGTGGACGAGCTGCCGTTCGATTTCTCTCGGCGCCTCATGTCGGTCGTCGTGGAGACACCGCAGGGGATGCACCGCCTGATCTGCAAGGGCGCCCCCGAAGAGGTCTTCAAACGCTGCACCCGCTTCGAGCTGGACGATGAGGTCAATGCCATGGACAACGTCCTCATCGAGGATCTTCGTGAAGAGCACGAGTCGCTGAGTCGCGACGGCTTCCGCGTGCTGGCGCTGGCGTACCGCGACTTCCAGCCGCGCCAGACCTACTCGAAGGACGACGAGTCCGATCTCATCCTCGCCGGCTACGTCGCCTTCCTCGACCCACCGAAGGAGACCGCCAGGGCAGCGCTCGAGGCGCTCAAGGGGCACGGTGTCACCGTGAAGATCCTGACCGGCGACAACGATCTCGTCAGCCGCAAGATCTGCCAGGTGGTCGGTATCCCCACGGAGGTGGTCCTCCTCGGGAGCCAGGTGGAGAAGATGTCCGACGTGGAGCTCGGGGAGGCGGCGGAAAGGACGACGCTCTTCGCGCGGATGACGCCCGGGCACAAGCAGCGCGTCATCCAAGTCCTCCAAGAGCGGCGCCACGTCGTCGGATTCCTCGGCGACGGCATCAACGACTCCCCGGCGCTTCGCGTCTCCGACGTCGGGATCTCGGTGGACACGGCCGTCGACATCGCCAAGGAGGCGGCGGACATCATCCTCCTCGAGAAGAACCTCCTCGTCGTCGAGGACGGCGTCGTCGAGGGACGCAAGGTGTTCTCAAACATTCTCAAGTACGTGCGGATGGGGGCCAGCTCGAACTTCGGGAACATGTTCAGCGTCCTCGGCGCCAGCGCCATCCTGCCCTTCGTCCCCATGGCGCCGATTCAGATACTGACCAACAATCTCCTGTACGACGTCTCGCAGGTCCCGATCCCGACCGACGACGTGGATCCCGAGCAGGTGGCGGCTCCGCGCCCGTGGTCAATGAGCGACATCAGGCGGTTCATTCTCTTCATCGGGCCCTGCAGCTCGATCTTCGATTACACCACGTACGTCATCATGCTCTACCTGTTCGGCTGCTGGGACCCGGCACGCGCCAAGCTCTTCCAGACGGGGTGGTTCGTCGAGTCGCTCCTCACCCAGACGCTCATCATCCATGTCATCCGCACGAACAAGATCCCATTCCTCCAGAGCCGCGCCAGCGTGCCGCTCATGGTGACGACGGGCGCGATCATGCTCGTCGGCCTCTGGCTGCCGTCCTCACCGCTCGCTCCTGCGCTCGGCCTGACGCACCTGCCACACCTCTACTGGCCGCTCCTCGCGTTGACCCTCCTCGCCTACGTGGTGCTGACGCAGCTCGTGAAGACGTGGCTCCACCGCCGCCATTGGATTTGAGCGGCGGCCGTCCGCCCCCGGCGACGTTGGCCGAGGTGCCATTGTGTCCTCGGTCACGCTGTCGATGATCGGCTGCCCGAAGTTGAACCGCGTCGTCGGGAACTCCGCGGTGCCCCGCGCCCGGCCCGCGAGCCGCGTGCCGGCGAGGCGCGCGCACCGGGCTGCGGTCTCCCCCCTGGCGAGGCCGCGCGCGGAACGTCCCCATGCGGCCGAGGAGCTCGTCGGGCAACCGGCAGTCCCACTCTCGCCGCTGCGAGAGGCCGGGCCGCAGCATTTCGACGCGTGAGAATCCCCGACCGCCCGGCGCGCCCTCCAGCCGGTACACCGCTTGCACCGCCGTATGGACACTGCTGCCGCAGGAGGAAACGACCGTGGTGACCGCCATCAGCCCCATGCAGGAGGAGGTGTTCGACCGGCTCGCGATGATGCGGGACGGGAAGTTCGACCTCCGCTGGATGACCGCGAACCCTGGAGGCTGGGGCACGCACGCCCAGCCCTCGAGCTCGGGGCTCACATTGGAAGACATCAACGTCGGCCGCTACGGCGAGATCCCGGAGCACGGCTCGGCTCACGGCAGCATGGCGCCCCGGGGGGCCGAAGTGCCCCCCGAGACGCCGAGCCTCGGCTGCTACGACGTCGACGAGCGGGCGGTCGTGTGGGCGGACAACGCGGCCGAGCTCTACGAGGAGGCCGTCGCGCGCCAGTGGTCGAGCACGCGCGACATTCCTTGGGATCGCCTCGAGCCCCTGCCCGACGAGATCGAGCGGGCCGTCTGCCAGCTGTGCACGCAGCTCACCGAGGTCGAGTTCATCGCGGGGGACCTGCCCGCCAAGTGGCTCTGGCGCATCAACCACGACTTCCACGAGGTGAAGCTCTTCCTCGCCAGCCAGATATTCGACGAGGCACGCCACATGGAGGTCTTCCGCAAGCGCGCGCTCGCCAACGGCGGCGGGCTCATGCAGGCCTCGCCCCGCTCCGAGGAGCTCCTCCGCGTCATCATGGAGGCACCCAGCTACACCGTCGCCAGCGCCCTCATGCACATCCTCGCCGAGGGCTTCGTGCTGACGCTCTTTCGCCACGGCGAGTTCCTGGCGCCGAGCGAGGTCGAGAAGAAGATCTTCCGGCTCTGCATGCAGGACGAGGCGCGCCACGTCGGCTACGGGACGCTGCACCTCAAGCATTTCTTGAAGGCCCGTCCCGAGCGCGTCGAGGAGATCCACCGCATCCTCGACGAGGGTGAGGAGGCGATCTTCGCGCTCGGCCTCGAGCCACAGAACATCGAGCCGCGGCTCATCCTCGCCGGCGGCGGCGTCGACCGGATGCAGGAGGGCATGATGAAGATGGCCTTCCTGCACCAGAAGCAGGTCCGCGAGTACCTGCATCGGCTGAAGGTCGCCGGCCTGGACCGGACCGAGCGCCTGAGGATCCCGCTCGAGTTCCCGACTTGAGGAGCCGGACCGTGACGCCCTTCCCTTCCGCCGAGTGGTTCCGCCGCCTGGCCGAGCGCATGGCGTCGCAGCCGGAGAAGTACCGCCGCCTGGGCGGCCTCGACCTGACGCTCGTGCCGCGCATTCTCTTCCCCGACGGACACGCCGCGCAGTACGCGCTGGTCTTCGCGGGTCAGTGCTGCCGGGAGGTCGCCGTGCCGGCGACGTTGGAGGCCGTGCGCGGACCCCATCCCGTCCTCATCGAGGGCGAGTACGCGGCGTGGAAGGAGATGGTCGAGAGCATCCTGCGCCACGGGCGAGCCGACCTGACACACACGCTGAACTACCTGACCCTCCCGGACTGGCCGCTCCGCCTAGCGGCGCTCGATGCCGAAGGCGGCCAGCTCGACGTCGACCGCTTCTATCGGTACGCCGACAGCCTCCAGGAGTTCTTCAACGAGGCCGCGGCCGTGGACACCGAGTTCGCCACCGAAGATCGCGAGCAGACACCCACCATCAGTGGAGGAGGAGCAGCATGAAGACCTGGACGAATTTCATCACCGCCGCAGCGGTCGTTGGCGCGCTCCTCGTCGCATGCCCCGCCGTCCGGGCCGCCGACATGCCGAGCGAGGAGGCCATCCGGTCCGCGAAGACGGCCGCGGACCACGAGGGGCTCGCCGCCGCCTTCGAGAGCGAGGCCAAGTCGCTTCGGGAGCAGGCGAAACGGCATCGCGAGATGCGAGCGAGCTACGACAAGGCGCCTGGGTACCTGAAGCACAAGCTCGGCCTGGATCAGCACTGCACGGCGATCGTCGCCTCGCTCGAGCGCGCCGCCAACGAGGCAGACTCGCTCGCCAAGGCCCACCGCCAGATGGCGGCCAAGGCGAAGTAGCGCGCGTGACTCGGCCGCCGTGCGTGCTATGCGGAGGCGGCCCGCATGCCCGACGCCCCGACCGTCAGCTTCCTCGGTGCCGCCGGCACCGTGACCGGCTCGAAGCACCTGGTCACGGCCGCCGGCCGCCAGGTGCTGCTCGACTGCGGCCTCTTCCAGGGCTTGAAGGCGCTGCGGCTGCGCAACTGGCAACCGCCGGAGCTCGACCCGGCGGCGCTCGACGCCGTCGTGCTGAGCCACGCGCACATCGACCACTCGGGCTATCTGCCGCTGCTGGTGCGCCGGGGCTTCCGCGGCCCCGTCCACTGCACGCCCCCCACCGCCGACCTGCTGCGCATCCTTCTCCTGGACGCCGCGCACCTCCAAGAGGAGGAAGCAGAGGTCGCGAACCGTTACGGCTACTCCAAGCACCACCCCGCCCTGCCGCTCTTCACGACCGCCGACGCCGAGGCCGCGCTCGCCCGCGTCGAGACGCGGCCCTTCGGCACGCCGTTCCCGGTCAGCAACGGGATGAGTGCTCTGTTCCGGCGTGCCGGCCACATCCTGGGCGCGGCGACCGTCGAGCTCCGCCTCGGCGCCCGGCCGTTGCGGCTCGTCTTCTCGGGAGACCTCGGCCGCCCGCACCGGCCGATCCTGCGCGACCCGGAGCCCGTCCCGGAGGCCGACGTGCTGCTCGTCGAGTCGACGTACGGAGACCGGGTGCATGCGCCGGACCCCGAGGGCGAGCTCGCCCGCGTCGTGCACGAGGCGATCGCGCGCGGCGGCGCGCTCTTGGTGCCCGCGTTCGCCGTCGGGCGGGCGCAGGAGCTGCTCTGGCTCCTCCGCACGCTCGAGGACGCGGGACGCATCCCGCGCGTGCCGGTCTTCCTCGACAGCCCAATGGCGATCAGCGTGACGGAGGTCTACGCCCGCCATCCCGGAGAACACGACGCCGCAAGCGGCGGGCTCTCGCTCGTCTCACATCACCTCGTCCGCACACCGCAGGAGTCGAAGGCGCTGAACGACCGCTCGGGCTTCCTGATCGTCATCGCCGGCAGCGGCATGGCGACCGGCGGCCGCATCCTCCACCACCTGAAGCGTCGCCTGCCCGACGACCGGACGACGGTCCTGCTCCCGGGCTTCCAGGCCGCCGGGACGCGCGGCCGCTCGCTCCAGGACGGCGCGCACACGCTGCGCATGCACGGCCAGGACGTCCCGGTGCGCGCCCGCGTCGTGACCCTGGACGGCCTCTCGGCGCACGCCGACCGCGACGAGATCCTCGCCTGGCTCGCGGGCTTCGCGCGCCCGCCCCGCCGCGTGCACGTCGTCCACGGCGAGCCCGCCGCCGCGGCGAGCCTCACCGCCGCCGTCCGCGCCCGCTTCGGCTGCACCGTCGTCGTCGCCGAGGACGGGCAAACGGTGCCGCTTCAGGTCGGGGAGGCTTGAAAGGTCGAGGGAAGCATCGTCGAGCAGCGGTTGGCACGGGTGGGAAACACCGGGTCGCCGACGTTCTCATCGCTGCCATCGGGTGCCTCCCCGGAGCCGGGCGTCTGCTGGCGCGAGAAATGCTTCGTCGATGTGCCATGTACCGCGAGCTTGACCCGCACCTCGGTCCCGAGCAGGCGCTGAAGAACAGGAGAGCACCATGGAGACCGTACACTTCGGTGACGTCGAGGTCCTCGGCGCTTGCGGTGCCGACCTGGAGTGCCGAATCGACAAGAGGAACGTCCTGATCCCGCGGCTTCTCATTCAGCCGGGCAGCGACGTTCGCCAGGTGGGGGATCGTGGGAAACTGGTCATCCACCGGTGGCTCGCGATCGGTCTCGGGCTCGTCTCTCCCTTCATGCCCCCTGCTCCACGGTCCGGGCACGGTCCCGCGCCGGTCGCGCCCCGCGCGAAAAAGGCGGGATGATCATTCTGCCCGAGGGGCTGCAAAGGCTTCTCGATCGCTTCGACCCGAGCGCCTTCGATGCACCGGCCGGCAGGGCGCGGATTCGACTCGTCGTTGCCGAGGAAGGGCGATGGGACGCGCTCGTCGCCGCCGACGGCCTCCGAGTCATGAGCGCAAGCCGGCAACCCGCCCCCGACGCCACGCTGAGCGCCGATCGTACCACCTGGGACCGCATCGCGAGAGATCTACGGGGCGGAATGGACGCCTATCGCTCCGGGCGACTCGTCGTTCGCGACAACCTCCACCTCGGGGTTGGCTTCCTCGCCGCGACGAGTGGGGCCACCGGTCCCGGGCGGCTGCGATTCCAGCAGATCGAGACCGCCTCGGGCGCGATGTCGATCCTGACGGCCGGCGCGGGCGAGCCGATTCTGCTCCTCCACGGGCTCGGCGCGACCAAGGGCTCGTTCCTGCCGACGGTCGCGGCGTTGGCCGGCGCGTTCCGCACGATCGCACTCGACCTGCCCGGATTCGGCGACTCCTTCAAGCCGCTCGGCGCGCGCTACCACCCGCCGTTCTTCGCACGCTCGGTCGTCGAGCTGATGGATGCGCTCGGGCTCGCGCGGGCGCACGTGATCGGCAACAGCATGGGCGGCCGCATCGCGCTGGAGCTCGGCCTGCGTCACCCCGAGCGGGTCGGACGGCTGGTGTTGCTGGCGCCATCGCTGGCCTGGCGACGCGCGCGGCCCTGGGCGCCGCTCGTACGCATGCTGAGTCCGGAGTTGGGTCTGGTGCAGATCACCCCGCGCTGGATCGCCGAGGCGATCGTGCACCGGATCATCCCCGGTGCCGAAAAGGGCTGGATTCGCGCCGGCGTCGACGAGTTCCTCCGTGCGTATCTCACGCCACGAGGACGCGTGGCCTTCTACGCAGCGGCCCGCCAGATCTATCTCGAGGAGCCGCACGGATCGAAGGGGTTCTGGACGCGCCTCGCCGGGCTCGAAACGCCGTCGCTCTTCATCTGGGGCAGGCACGACGGCTTGGTGCCAATCGCGTTTGCGGCACACGTGAAGAGCGTGCTGCCGTCGGCTCACCACGTCGAGCTCGACTGCGGCCACGTGCCGCAGATCGAGCGGCCGGCGGAGACCCATGCGGCGATAGCCGATTTCCTGGCGGGGAACGTATGTGCCCCCGGTCGGGTGCGAGGAGCCCGTGATCTCGATCGACTCGTAGACGTGGTCCATCATATGGTCCCCCTTCGCGGCGGGACTAGCGCATCGGCGTCAACCTCTTCGGAGCGCTCTTCGTGATGCAGGAGGCAGTGCGCCGCATGCTCGCACAGGACGACGGCGTCGTCGTGAACGTGGCATCGCTCGCGGGTCGGCGCGGAGTGTCGCCGCTCGGCGGCTACTGCGCCAGCAAGTTCGCGCTGGTGTCCACTGGGCGAAGTCGGCGTCACGCTGGCTGGCCGGCAGCCGGCAACCCTAGCGCGCGGCCAGCGACCTGCGTAGCGGACGGGCCGGCAGCGACGCCGTCCCCAGCTCGGGTTCTCGATCCCGGGAGCGTCGCTACTTCGGGCGTGTCACGCACGCGAATCGAGAACGCCGGGAACCCGATCGCGCCCCGGCACGCCAACCGCTAGAGGGTGTGACGAGCCATACACCGAAGCGGCAGGCCCGGGGAACCCTCTCTCCTCCCGTGCAGACGGTCGCCTCCGTCCGGCGGGCACGGCGGCGCGCCGCCCATCTACGCGCGGTCGACGGGTGATGTCGTACGCTCACGCCGAGCGCCTGTCCGCCCTCGACGCGAGCTTCCTCGATCTCGAGGACGCGAACGCCCACATGCACATCGGCTCCATCGCGCTCTTCGACGCGGAACCGCTCGCGCGCCCGGGTGGCGGCATCGACATCGAGCGCATCCGGCGGCTCATGGAGGCGGGGCTTCACCGGACGCCACGCTACCGCCAGCGCCTCGAGCGCATCCCGCTGGTCAACCACCCGGTCTGGGTCGACGACGACCGCTTCAATCTCCTCTACCATCTCCGCCACACCCACCTCCCCGTTCCCGGCGACGAGCGCCAGCTGAAGCGCCTTGTCGGACGGATCATGTCGCAGCAGCTCGACCGCGGGAAGCCGCTCTGGGAGATGTGGGCGGTGGAAGGGGTCGAGGGGAACCGGTGCGCGATCATCACCAAGGCACACCACTGCATGATCGACGGCGTCGGCAGCGTCGAGCTGACCGGCGCGGTCATGCGGCCGACGCCCGACCACGACCCGCGCCTCGACGAGCCGGCACCGCGCTGGATCCCGCGCCCGGCGCCCGGGCCGGGCCGCCTCCTGGCCACCCACGTCTCCCGCCGGGTGCGCGAATCGCTCGATGCGGCGGCCTCCGTCGCGAGGGCGATCCTCGACCCGCACGGCGCCGGACAGACCCTGCTCGATTCCGCCCGCGGCATAGGTGAGGCGCTCGCGCCGGGGTTCCGTCCGGCGTCGCCGACGCCGCTCAACGTCGCGATCGGTCCCCACCGTCGCTTCGACTGGACGGTCATGCCGCTCGACACGGTGAAGGCGATCCGGGCACGCCTCGGGGGCACCGTGAACGACGTCGTCCTCGCCATCGTGTCGGGTGCGCTCCGCCGCTTTCTCCACCGCCGCGGCGTCGAGGTGGCTCGCCTCGACGTTCGCGCCATGGTGCCGGTCAACGTCCGGACGACGTCGGACCGCGGGAGCATGGGAAACCGCGTCGCGATGCTCGTCGCGCGCCTGCCGCTCGACGCGCGCGACCCCGGAGAGCGCCTCGCGCGCGTCGTACACGAGACCGCCGCGCTCAAGCACTCGCATCAGGCGGCGGGCGTGCAGGCGCTGGAGGAGCTGAGCGACCACTCGTTCACGACGCTCTTCACGCTCTTCGCCCGCGTGGCCGCCGTCTCGCGCCCCTTCAACCTCGTCGTGACGAACGTTCCCGGTCCGCCGTTGCCCGTCTACGTGCTGGGCGCGCAGATGCTCGCCTGCTACCCGCTCGTGCCGCTCTACCAGAACCAGGCGCTCGGAATCGCCCTCTTCAGCTACGACGGGCGGCTCCACTGGGGGTTCAACGCGGACTGGGACGCGCTGCCCGACTTGCACGATCTCGTCGAGGCCGTCGGGACGGAGTTCGAAGCGCTGTGCCGGGTCGCGGGCGCGACCGCGGGCGAGGAGACGGCGCCGCGGACGACCGCGTTCATGGGCGACGACACCGCGGTCAAGGCTCGAGCCTGAGAGATGAAGTTTGGCGCCGCACCCGAAAGCTCGCTAGGCGGCGTCGCGCGCCGCGAGCCAGACCTTCTTCAGGTCCTTCGGCAGGACGCTGAACACATCCCAGGCTTCGCCCTCGAGGCCGGTCGAGCTCCCGAGGAGCTTCTGCAACTCGGCGAACACCGCCGTCACGGCACGCTCGGCCTCGCGCTCCGAGAGCCCCGCCCAGCGCCGCACCCGGCCGATGAACTCCGCCCGATGCGTCCTTTCGACGCCGCGGCCTGGGCGGTCATCGTCCTCCCAGAGCGGCCGCAGCCCCGTCGGCAGCTGCGCGGACACGTCCGCCGCCTCCTTCGGGGGCAGTCGGTCGCGAAGCTCCTGGAACACGGCGAAGGTGACCGCCTCCGCCCGTCGCTCGTCCGAGCCGAGACGCTGCGCCACCTCCTTGATGAAAGTCGTCTCGCGCATGGTCGTCCTCCTGCCCGGGGATCCGATGCAAACCCGCTGCCGCCGCCGAGCCCAGTCTGCGCATCGGGGTTCCGCGCGCCCATTCCACGTCACGGGAAGCAGCCAGGGCACAGCTTCGCAGGCGTCGGAGTCGGGGGCGGACACCGGATGGAAAATCCGACTCCGCAGCGACGGCACAGGGGTTGCTCCATCTCTCTCCACCCATGGCAGGCGAGCACCGATGGGCCGTCGTACTGGCGGGAGGCGATGGCACGCGCCTCCGGGAGCTGACGCGCCTCCTCGCCGGGCGTCCCATCCCGAAGCAGTACTGCCGCATCACGGGGGACCGGTCGCTGCTCGAGGCCACCCTCGCCCGCGTCCATCCGCTGGTGCCGCCCGAGCGGACCCTCGTGATCATCAATCGAGACCACCTCGACCTCGCCGGCCCGCAGCTCGTCGACATCCCGGCTGAGAACCGCATCGTTCAACCCCGGAACTGCGACACGGGACCCGGCGTGCTCCTCTGCCTCCTCCGCCTGGCCGCGCGCTGCCCCGACGCGCCAGTGTACGTCTTCCCGAGCGACCACTTCGTCGCCGACGAGAACGCCTTCCGGCGCCACGCCGGCCGGACGGCCGACCTGCTCGGCGCCCTCCCCGACCGGATCGCCTTGCTCGGCATCCAGCCCGACCACGTCGAGGCCGGATACGGCTACATCGAGCCTGGCCCCTCCCTCGCGGGCGCCGAGGGGGGCGACGCCTTCCACGTGATCGCCTTTCGCGAGAAGCCGAGCGTGGGGGAAGCGAGCGAGCTGCAGCGTCGCGGGGCCCTCTGGAATTCGTTCGTCTTGGCATTCCGGGTTCGACCCGTGCTACAGCTCCTCGCCCGGCTGCGGCCGGACGACGTCGCGCGCATGCGCGAGCTGGGCGAGCATCCCGAGCAGGCGGACACGGTCTACCGCTCGCTGCCGTCCTGGAACTTCTCCCATGGCCTCCTCGCCTGTGTCCCCGAGCGCCTCGTCGTGCTGCGGGCCGCGGATACCGGCTGGAGCGACTGGGGGACACGACAAGCCATCGAGCGGACCTTCGCCGCGCTCCGTCGCCACCCGCCCTGGCACGACGCGACGCCGGCGCACGCGACCGGATGATGCCACGCGTGGAGAAAGGGAGGAGTCAATGCGGATACCGGGAGTCCTGGCGGCAGCCGTTGCCGTCGTCCTCTGGGGAGGCGCAGCGCGCGCTGCGGAGTCGCAGCAGGACGTGAGCCGGACGATGTACGTCAAGTACTGCGGTGCCTGTCACGGTCCCGCGGGCAAAGGAGACGGCATCGCCGGCACGTTCATGCGGCCCAAGCCCGCCGATCTGACCCAGATCGCGAAGAAGAACGGCGGCAAGTTCTCGTTCGAGGCAACCATGCACGTCATCGACGGCACTGACACGCCGCGCGCACACGGCGACCCCGACATGCCGGTGTGGGGTGAGGTGCTGCGCGAGCAGAGCGCGGCGCCCGACCGGCGCGCCGACGTGAAGCAGAAGCTGATGCAGATCACGGACTACCTTCGCTCGATCCAGGAGAAGTAGCGGCTACACGAGGTAGCGGTCGCGGAGGTGCTCCAGGATCTCGTCCCGGCTCGGTGGCGCGCCGGCACGCGTCGTGTTCTCGAGCTTGCCGAGACCGCCCGCCAGCTCCGGATCGCCGAGCACCCCCGACGCCCACCGCGAGAAGTCACCCGCCAGGAGGTGGTGGCGGAGCGACGACACCGGTACCGTGCGCACCGCGGCGCAGAACTCCGATACGTTGTGCGCCACGGTCGCGTCGCCGTTCGTGAACAGGAACCGGAAGGCCTTGCTCTCGGCCAGGCGCGCGTCGGCGTACTTCCGACCGTGGTGGGCTTGCGCGGTGACCCGCTCGCCGGGGGTGAAGACCTGCCAGCGGGGGCCCGCGGGACCCTCGACGAGCAGGCCGGCGCGCGGCATCTGGACCTCTGCCAGGGCGTCGGCGGCCACCAGTCCCGCCGGGCCGCGCGACTGGAGCAGCGACGTCACGAAGTAGCGCTCCTCCTCGACCTCGGTCCGGGTGACGAGATGTGCGCCGACGCTTGCGTGGACCACATCGGCGACCAGGCCGGGGCGGTACGTCACGAAGACGAAGCTCCCGGTCCGGCTCTCCAGGCGACTCGTGCACGGGGAGCGGGCGTGGAAGAAGTAGTGCGCCTCGTCGATCACCGTCCAGTGCGGCATGCCCGAGCGCGCGCGCACGGCGTCGAGCCCGCAGAGGAGCGCGTCGACGTACGCTGCCTTGCTGGGTACCGTCAGGCCCGCCAGGTTGAGAACGAGGCTCATCGACTCGTCGCGCAGGATGCGGGGTACGGCGCCCGCATCCGGCAGGGGCACGTCGTGGCCCAGAACGAGGATGCGGGGGCGCGGGCCGAGCGCGAGATAGTCCCCTTCGGGATCGATGATGCAGAGGCGGTACTCGCACTCGAGCAGCCGCTCGATCACCAGGCCCGCGAGCCAGGATTTCCCCGATCGCGGGTCTCCGCTCACCATGAGATTCACGCCCGCGGCCGGCAGCGTCGCGGGCGCTCCCACCGTGTCGCGGCCGATGACGACGTGCCTCCGCGGCGGGGTCGGCACGAACCCGTCGCGCGCGAGCATGCGCTCCACGTAACGCGCGACGCCGACCCCGCCGGATTGCGTGAGCTGGTCGTCGGCAGCGAGCGCGAGCGCGGGGAGCGCGCCGCGGGCTGCCACACCCACCTCGGCCGCCTGGAGCAGCGAGCAGTCGTTCTCGGCGTCCCCGAACGCGATCAGGTTGTGCTCCGAACGCCCCAGCTCCTCGAGCGCGCGCCGCACCCCCGTGGCCTTGTTCACGCCGCTCGGAAGCACCATCGCCACCGAGCGGTTGAAGGCAATCTGGGCATCGAGCCCGAGGTGGCGGATGACCTCGAGCACGCCCGCCGCATGATGATCGGCGATCCCACCCACCACCACCGCCCCGGCCTGGAAGGCGATGCCGCGGGCGCGGAGCTCCCCGAGGAAGTGCTCGGGTGGCGGGGTGCCGAGCTGGATCGTGCGCCCCGCCGCGGGCAGGCGGACGACGGCACCGTTCTCCGCCACGACGGCGTCGAAGGCGGCGAAATCGACGTCCGCCGCCTCCAGCTCCTCGACGACGCGGCCGGTGACCAGCAGCGTCGCGATGCCCCGCCCTCGGGCCGCACGGAGCGCTTCCGCCACCTCCGGGGCGAGGCGGCCATCAACGGCCCCCGTTCCGTCGAAGTCGCAAGCGAGCGCGCGGCAGTACATGGCTGTAATCCTTCGGGTTGCAAGGACGTGGCCAACGTCCTTGCAGGCGGGTGCCTTCTTCTATTCTCACCGCCCGGATTTCGGGGTACCGTCGCTCCGAGCGGCGGGAACGTACGCCCGTCGCGACACCCACACCCGGGCGACGCGGCTGGCAGGCGAGTTGCTTCGTTGGACCGGTGATGAAGACCAAAGGCCTGATCCGGAGCCTCAACCGACGCGGCGTGCGCAGCGACCGGACCCCCCCGGTGGGACGAAAGGCGCAACCCGCGGAGGGCACGGTGTGCGAGCGTTGCGGGGCGGTCTTTTCCCGCCGCACCTGGCGCCGCCGCCCGCTGACGCACGCCCGTCTCGCCAGCGCCGTATGGGCCGTGTGCCCCGGCTGCGCGCAGGCCGCTGAAGGCCAGTACTTCGGCCGGGTCCTCGTCCGCGGTCGCTGGCCGCTCGCCCACGAGGACGCGGTCCGCCGCCGCATCGCGAACGTTGCCGCCCGCGCCGGCGTGACGCAGCCCGAGCGGCGGCTCGTCTCGATCGCCCGCGGGCGCCAGGGCCTCGAGGTCCTCACCACGTCGCAGAAGCTCGCCCACCGCATCGTCCACGAGCTGAAGAAGGCCTTCCGCGGCCGCGCGGTCTACACCTGGTCCCACGGCGACGGCAGCCTGCTCGCGGTCTGGCAGCGCGACGACGCGGCGGCCTGACGCCGCCGCGAGACTACGAGGCCACCCTTTCCAGCAGCGCGCCCGGGAGGAGCGACGAACACCGCATGACATGCGTGATCGCGTCGCGGTCGTAGTGGTCGCCCGAGCGGTACGTCGCGAAGAACCGGTTCAGGGCGCGCACTCGCTCGGGCCACGCGCGGACCGCCTGGAGTCCGACGGAGACGCCGTAGTTCGTGAACGCGAACTTCACCGGCGGCAGCCCGGGCTCGCGGCAGAAGTAGCCGGGCGGCTCGATCCACAAGCGGTCGAGGGTGGCGAGCGAGCGCGGCCCGAGCGTCCGCGCCCACGGCTCGTCCGGGAAGAAGTGCGACATCCAGAGCAGCATGCCGAGGCCCAGATCCTGCGTGACATCCAGCTCCGCGTACGAGCGACGGACGAGGGCCGCCATGTCGTCGATCTCGCGCGCCAGTGCGCGCTCGTCGAGCAGCCGGTAGACGACGTAGCCGTGGAACGGGTCGAGCGCGCCGAGCCCGAACCCCGGGTACGGCGCGCTCAGGTCCTCGCGCATCTTCCACACGACGCCGACGCCGGGAAGGACGAAGCGCGGGTGGATCTCGCGGGCCAGCGCGACGGCGCGCGCGTGATAGGCGGGCCGCACGCGCCCGAGGCGCTCGAGGGCGAAGAGCCACATCGCGAGGTAGTGGTAGTACTGCCCGTCGCGGTCGGGTGCCTCGCCGATGCGGATGCCCTGCGGCCGACCGAGCACGCGCTCGACCTCGGCCACCACCCACTCCGCCTCGGCGAGCCAGCGGTCGTCGCCGAGCGCGCCGTGGAGCGAGACGAGCAGCACGATGCCGAAGGCGTCCGTCCAGAGGTAGCGGAGCCCGTTCGGCCAGATGCGCTCTTCGCGCATCCACGCGAGGTGAGCGAGGACCTCCCGGACGCCCGAGTCCATCACGCCGGGCCGTACGGGGCGAAGGGATGCGCGCGCGGCAGGCGGCGCGCGTCCTCCTCGCTCAGCGGGTGTACGGCTTGCGTCTCGTCGAACCAGACCCACTCGTCGAATTGCCGCGGCAGCACGGCGTGGAAGTAGTGGCTCTGGAGCTCCGTCTCCGGCCGGTAGACGACACCGATCGCGCGCTCGAGGCGCGCCGGCGTGAGCTCGTCGCGCACCTCCGCGCGCGCCGGCTCGCGGAGGTGGAGCAGGAAGGCGCGCACCTGGGTGTCGTGGAAGACGCGCTCGTAGCTCTCCGGGTGCGACGGCCGCACCCCCACCTCGCCCATCGGCCCGTCCCAGTCGTGCGCCGCGGCCACGGTCCCGTGGTCGGTGCCCTGGCCGATCAGGAAGGCCCGGTCCCGGAAGTGCCGGCGGCAGAGCTGGCCGACGTTCAGCTCGCCCCGCGCGCCCATCTCCGTCGCGGACGCGTCGCCGAGGTGCGAGTTGTGCTCCCAGATGACGGCCTTCGACTCGGGGCCGTGGAAGTCGAGCAGCGCGCGGAGCGTCTCGAACATGTGCGTGTCGCGGAGGTTCCAGGAGTACGGGCCGCCGTAGTACATGGCGCGGTAGTAGCGCTCGGCGTCCGCGACGAGGCGAGCGTTCCCCACCGCGTCGAGGAACTGCTCGCCGTCGCGCGCCGCATAGTCCAGCTCGCGCGCCAGCATGTCGCGGAGCATCGCCACGGCCTCGTCCTCGCACACCCGGTAGCGGCCGCTCACCGCCGCCGCGCCGTACGTCGCCGGGTCGCCCTCCCAGGGCGTGAGGCAGGCGTAGCGCCGACGGGCGATGGCCGCCGTGTCGGGGTCGATCCGGTCCAGGTACTCGAGGACCAGGCGGATCGAGGTGTACATGCTGTAGAGATCGAGGCCGTAGAAGTGCGCGCGCCCCTCCGGCTCCCGCGCCCCGTTCCACTCGCGGAGCGACTCGACGAAGTCGAGCACCTCGTGGTTCCGCCACATCCAGACGGGGAAGCGCGCGAAGGCGCGCCAGGGCCTGCCGGTCGCCATTCCGAGCCCCTGCACCCAGCGGTTGACGCGCGCGGCGTCCGGCCAGTCGGCCTCCACCGCGACGATCCCGAAGCCGCGCGTCCGGATGAGCTCGCGCGTCAAGCGGGCACGGAAGGCGTAGAACTCCGAGGTGCCGTGCGTCGCTTCGCCGACGCAGACGACGCGCGCGTCGCCGATGCGCTCGATGAGCGAGCCGAGGTCGGCGTCGGCGATGCCCGCGATCGGCTGGGCGACCTCGCACACGAGCCGCGCCAGCGTCGCGGTGGACGAGCGGGGCCGCGCCGGCTCGCCCTCCCAGCCCTGCGCGCCGATGAGCGGCACGAAGCGGACGTCGCCGAGCTCCTCGTGCTGGAGCCCCTCCGCGTTCCGGGTGATGCGCACCAGGCGCTGGAGGTTCCGCTCCTCGCCGACCGGGATCACGAGGCGGCCGCCGACCGCGAGCTGGTCGAGCAGCGCCTGCGGTACCTGGGGTCCGCCGGCGGTGACCACGATCGCGTCGTACGGCGCGTGCTCGGGCCAGCCGAGCGTGCCGTCGCCCTGGTGCACCGTCACGTTGTGGAAGCCGAGCTCGCGCAGGCGATGCGCCGCGCGCTCGGCGAGCTCGGCATGGCGCTCGATGGTGTAAACCTCCTTCGCGATGCGCCCGAGGATCGCGGCCGCAAAGCCCGAGCCGGTGCCGATCTCGAGCACGCGGTCGTTCGGCCCGAGCTGGAGCGCCGCGGTCATGAGCGCGACGATGTAGGGCTGCGAGATCGTCTGGTCCGACGCGATTGGGAGGGGCGTATCCTCGTAGGCGAACTCCTCCAGCTCGGGTGGCAGGAACGCCTCGCGTGGGACCTCACGCATCGCGCGCAGCACGGCCCGGTCCCGGATCCCACGCGCCTCGATCTGCTCGCGCACCATCCGCTCCCGCTGCGTCGTCAGATCGGACATGGCTTCCCCCTTTCGAAGCGTACGGCCCACGCGAGGCGCCGCCTCCCCAGCGGACAAGCAGGCACCGTGCCAGGGACCCGTGCTCTCCCGCACCGACGGCGGGAAGCGTTTTCTCGATCTTGCGGACGAGCGGCGGCCCAAAGTTGCGAGATCCGCGAGCCGCTCACCCGCCGGCGCGGCGAGGCGGCGAGGCCTCCTTCTTGCAGACTTCCGCCCCACATGGCGACTCACCTCTTCGAGGCGGGGCTGCTCTGGCGGGAGGGTGGGCGCGGGGACACCGTGAGCAACCACCTGGTGGAGATCGACGGCAAGCCGCCGCTCGAGGTATCGGCCGCCCCGCAGTACCGGGGCGACTCGCGCCGGCTCAACCCGGAGGAGCTCTTCGTGGCGGCCGTCGCCTCCTGCCAGCTCCTGACCTACCTGTCGCTCGCCGCCCGCGCCGGCGTGCGGGTGACGACCTACGGCGACCACGCCACCGGCACGCTCGCGCTCGTCGAGCGCAAGATGCGCATGGCCGAGGTGGTGCTCCACCCGCGCATCACCGTGACAGCCGGCGCGGACGCGGCGAAGGCGCGCGCGCTGGTCGACGCGGCGCACGAGGCGTGCTTCATCGCCAACTCGGTGTCGTGCGCGGTGCGGATCGAGCCCGAGATCGTGGTAGAGGGAGGCGCATGACGCTCTTCCGCCGGATCCTCGTCCCCTACGATTTCTCGGCACCGGCCACCGTCGCGCTCGAGACGGCAGCGGAACTCGCCCGCGCCCGCGGCGGCCGCCTCACGGTCTTGCACGTCATGATGCCCTTCTACCCGCCGGAGCAGGGGATCGTCTGGCTGCCCGAGACTGCGGTCGTGGAACGGGCGGAGCGTCATCTCGCGGCGCGCGTCGCCCGCGTGCTGGGGCGGCGCGGCGTCGGGGTGAAGTGCCGCGTGATGCTCGGGACGCCGCTTCGATGCATCATGGAGGCGGCGCGCGACGCGGACTCGATCGTCATCTCGACCCTGGGGCGTACCGGCGTGCCGCGGCTGGTGATGGGCAGTGTGGCCGAGAGAGTCGTCCGCCACGCCCCCGTCCCCGTCCTCGTCGTGCGCCGGCGGCCCCGGCGGCGACGCGCGGTCCGCCGGGCGCGCAGGCGGGCGCACCGCACTCGCCTACGAGCCGGGCGCTGAGCCCGGGCGCGCCTCGGGGCGGGGCACGCGGGCCCGCGGGCCGCGCGTCGCTCGCCGCCCGAGCGAGCCGTCGAGTTCGACCAGGAGATCGCCGCCCTCGACGCGCAGCGGGAAGACGCGCGTCGATCGCTCCGGCAGCATACAGCAGCGTCCCGTCTGCACGTCGAAGCGCCAGCCGTGCCAGGGACAGAGCACGTCGTCGTCGACCACCGTGGCCCGCTCGAGGGGCAGACCGCGCGCGCACGCGTTCTCGACGGCGTGGAACTCGCCGTCGACGTTGAAGACGGCGATCTCCTCCCCACCCACCCGGTACACCCGGCCCCGGCCCGCGGGAACGTCCTCGGCCCGCCCCAGGCGATGCATGGTCGTCATGCTCCTTCGATGCAGGCACGAATCGTTCCAGGCGCCGGCCGCCGCCCATCCGCGCGGGTGTTCTCGCGACCCCGAAGAATTCCGCCCGTCCGTCGCGCGCCTGGGAATGCCGCCGCGTCTCCGCGATGGCGCCTCACCGGCACGACCCTTGCTCACCCTGAGGGTGGCGCCCGAGGAGCGATCTTCGGGGGTCGGAGGTGCCCATGAACACTTTCCTCTCCTCCCTCTCCTCACTCCCGAGCTGGGTGATGCTCGCCGCCGGCTTCGTCGTCTACGCGGCCGCTCTGTGGGTGATCATCCGCCTGCTGCTGCGTGACAGCGTGCTGGTGACGTGCCCGCGCGGCGGGCGCCTCGCCCGCGTCGTCTTCCGCCGCGGCCCGGACGGCCGACGCGACCGGGTGGATCGCTGCTCGGTGCTCGAGGCGGAGCCGGGAAAGCGCTGCGACGAGGACTGCATCCACCAGCCCGCACTCCGCCCGCTCGCATGAGGTCCTCCGGCAGCTGCGCGGCGTCGTGAAACGACTCCGTCACATCCTGGTCCCCCTCGACCTGAGCGGTCGGTACGCCCGAGAACTCGACGCCGTGCGCCGGCTCGCCGGCGACGCGCACACACGCGTCACGCTGCTGCACGTCGTCCGGCGCGTCGAGCACATTCCGCTCCGCGAGATGCGGGGCTTCTACCGCAGCCTCGAGCGCGTCGCCGAGCGGAAGCTGCGCGCCGCCGTCGATGCTCTCCGCCGCCACGGGCTCGACGCCCGCTCTCGCATCCTGATCGGTGCCCCCGCGGGCGAGATCGTGCGCTTCGCCGCGCGCAAGGCCGTCGACCTGATCGTGATGCGCTCGCACCGCGTGGACGCGACGCACCGGCGACCCGGCTGGGGCACGACGAGCTACCAGGTCGGGGCCCTCTGCCCGTGCCCGATCCTGCTCATGAAGTGAGCGCCCTGGCTCGGAAGGGGCTGGCGCCCCGAGGCGTCGGCGAGACCCTCACTCCCCGGCGCCGTCCCCCGGCGCTCGCCAATGCCCCGCACATCTCGTAGGTATCGGAGGATGGCGACGGCCCCAGCCGACCCGCATGTCCTCCTCGAGGCCGTGCGGATGGCGTTCGGAAACCGCGAGGTGTTCCGGCGCCTCGACTGCTCGTTTCCGCGCGGCCGGATCTCCTGCGTGCTGGGCGGCAGCGGCTCGGGAAAGAGCACGATTCTCCGACTCATCGGCGGTCTCATCCGCCCGCAGGCGGGACGCGTGGTCGTCGACGGCGAGGACGTCACAGGCCTCTCCGAGCGCGCCCTCGTCGAGCTGCGGAGGAAGATCGGCATGATGTTCCAGGGAGGCGCACTGCTCGACGCGGAAACCGTCTTCGACAACCTGGCCTTCCCGCTCCGCGAGCACACGCGGCAGACGCAAACGGAGATCGCGGCGCGGGTCCGCGAGACACTCGCCGCCGTCGGCCTGCGCGGCGTCGACGACCTCCTGCCGAACGAGCTCTCGGGCGGCATGATGCGGCGGGTGGCGCTCGCGCGCGCGCTCATCATGCGGCCCGTGATCTGCCTCTGCGACGAGCCGTTCTCGGGGCTCGACCCGGTCTCGGTGCGCCTCATCGAGGGGCTCTTCCAGCGCGTCAACGCGGAGAGCGGCATCACGATGATCGTCGTCTCGCACGACGTCCGCTCGACGCGGCGGATCGCCGACCACATCGTCCTCCTCCTGCCCGGGGGCGAAGCGGTCGAGGGCGCGCCGGACGTCCTCCGCGAGCACGCGGATGCGCGCGTGCGTGCGTTCCTGACCGACGAGGTCGACTCCGCGGCCGTCGAGGCCGCCGCCCGCGCCGCCGAGGAGCGTACCGTCGGGAGGCCGGCGTGATCCGTAGGCCGATCGAGGCGGTCGGGCGCGCGACGCTGACCTTCGTCGCCGAGCTCGGCGGCATCGCCCGCTTCGCGGCGGCCGTCGTGCGCGCGCTCCTCACGCCGCCCGTCCGTGCGCGGCCGTTCCTGAACGAGCTCTTCAAGCTGGGCGTCCTCTCGCTCGTCATCATCTGCGTATCGGGGCTCGCGGTCGGCATGGTGCTCGGGCTCCAGGGCTACAACACGCTCGCTCGCTTCGGAGCCGAGCAGTCGCTCGGCGCCGTCGTCGGCCTGAGCCTCGTGCGTGAGCTCGGCCCGGTGCTGACGGCGCTGCTCACGACCGGCCGTGCAGGCTCGGCCACGGCCGCCGAAATCGGCACCATGGTCACCACCCAGCAGCTCGACGGACTCCGCATGATGTCCGTCGACCCGATCGACTTCGTGGTCGCGCCCCGTGCCCTCGCGATGGTCGCCGTCATGCCACTTCTCGGCGCGCTCTTCATCGTCTGCGGCATCTTCGGCGGCTACTTCGTCGGCGTGCACCTGATGGGGCTCGACGGCGGGGTCTATCTCTCGAGCCTCGAGAACTCGATCGACTTCCACGACGACGTGGCGCAGAGCCTCGTCAAAACCGTCGTCTTCGGCGCGCTCGTCGGGCTGATCGCCACCTGGCGCGGCTACGCGAGCGTGCCGACGTCGGCAGGCGTGAGCACGGCGACGACGTCCACGGTGGTCGTCTCGTCGGTGACGATTCTCCTCTTCGACTACGTCATCACCTCGCTCTGGGGGGTCTAGCTCGATGCGCACCTCTCCCATCCGGGACTTCCTCGTCGGTTGCTTCGTGCTGATCGGGCTCGGCGCGCTCGCATGGCTGTCGCTGAGCGTCGGCGGGCTCTCGCTCGGGTCGAGCCACGGGCTCGTTCTCTACGCGAACTTCACCCAAATCGCGGGCTTGAAGCCGCGCGCGCCCGTCGTGATCGCCGGCGTCAAGGTCGGCGACGTCGAGTCGATCACGCTCGGCAAGCAGTACGCGGCGCGCGTCCGCATGGTCGTCGAGCCGACCCTCGAGCTGCCGATCGACACCTCGGCGTCGATCGTGACGGCCGGGCTGCTCGGCGACCGGTACGTCGAGCTCCAGCCCGGCGGGGACGCGCAGCTCCTCCGCTCGGGCGAGGAGATCGGGTTCACGGAGCCCGCCATGCAGCTCGAGCGGCTCATCGGCAAGTTCATCCATCAGACCGACGTCGGCGGCGGAAGTGGCGAGAAGGGGGCCGACGAGAAAGGGAAGGAGTGATGACGAGACGGATGATGGTCACGGTCGGGCTCGCGCTGGCGCTCGGGACACCCGCGTTGGCCGGCGAGGTCTCCCCGGAGCGGGTCGCGTCGGAGCACGACCCGATCGAAGGCTTCAACCGCAAGATATTCTGGTTCAACGACAAGGTCGACGTGTACGTGCTCGAGCCGGTCGCGAAGGGCTGGGACTTCGTCGCGCCGCGCCGGGTGCAGACGTCGGTGGCGAACTTCTTCGGGAACCTCCGCTTTCCGATCAACACGCTCAACGACGCATTGCAGCTGAAGCCGGTCGACGCCGGCAAGGACGTGGCGCGCTTCGCCGTCAACACGACCGTCGGCGTGCTCGGCTTCTTCGACCCGGCCGCGGGCTGGGGGCTCCCGGCGCGGGAGCAGGACTTCGGGCAGACGCTGGCCCATTGGCGCGTCCCGTCGGGCCCGTACCTCGTGCTGCCGCTCCTCGGTCCGTCCAACCCCCGCGATGCGGCCGGCCTCGGCGCCGACTACGCCTTCTCGGTCGTGCCCTTCTTCGTCGATGCGCTCTACCTCTGGGGCGGGCGCGTCCTGCAGACCGTGAACGACCGCTCGCTGATCCTGCAGGAGATCCGGGACGCGAAGGCGGGGTCTCTCGACTACTATGTCGCGGTCCGCAATGCTTACGTGCAGCACCGGCGCAATCTGGTGCAGGGCCGCACCCCCGAGGCCTACGAGGAGCTCTACTACCCGCACCTGGAGGAGAAATGACCGTTCGGATCACGTCGTCGTTGGTCGCGCTCGCCCTGGCTTTCGCCCTGCCCCCCGCGCACGCCGCCGACGACCCCAAGGTCGTCGTGACGCGCGTGACGAACGCCGCCATCGAGGTGCTGCGCGACAAGGCGATGTCGCAGGACGCCAAGCGCCGGCGCCTCGAGGAGATCGTGCTCGCCGACACCGACTTCGACACCCTCGCCCGCCTCGTGCTGGCCCAGAACTGGCGCAAGTTCTCCGACGCGGAGCAGGCGGCATTCACCGAGCAGTTCAAGCGTCACCTCACGATGACGTACGGGCGCGACATCGAGAACTACCGGAACGAGACCGTCGCCGTGCAGGGCGTCCGCGAGGAGCCGCGCGACGACGTCACCGTGCAGACGAAGATCCTCCGCGGCGGCGGCGCGGATGACATCGCCGTCGACTACCGGCTGCGCAAGCAGAGCGACGGGCGATGGAGGATCATCGACTTCGTCATCGAGGGTGTGAGCCTGGTCGCGAACTTCCGCTCACAGTTCACGCACATGCTGAGCTCGTCGAGCCCCGCGCAGCTCATCAAGACGCTGGCGGAGAAGAACGAACACGCGGAGCCGCTGAAGGCGCCGCACGCGTAGGGCCGCCCCGCGAAGGGAACCGAGCTGGGGGACGACTTCTCAGACCGAGAAGGAGGCGTGGACATGACGTCGACACGCGATTCCGAGGAGGGTCCGAGGAAGGGTCGAAGAGGACGGCTCGCCGCCGGGTGCACCGTGCTTGTGCTGCTCGTTGCCCACGCCGCGCGGGCGGTCGAGGTGAGCGACGTCCTCGCACGCATGCGCCGTGCCGCCGAGCCGGGGCGCGACATGCGCGCCGCAATCGAGCTCATCATGACGAACGCGCAGGGGGAGCGCGTCCACTGGGGGGCGAGTTCTACCGCATCGGTGGCGTGCGGCCCCGAAAGCGCCTCGTTCTCCTATCCCCGCTCGACCTGAGAGGCGTCTCGATCACCGTGGAGAGTTTCGACCGTGGCGCCGATCGCACCCGTATCTACCTGCCCTTGACGACCGACCGACATGGAGCTCCTCAAGTGAGCGCCCTGGCGAGGTAGCCGACGCAACCGTCGAGCGTGGCGAGCTTCGCGTAGTCCGATTCGGGGATCTCCACCCCGAGCTTCTCGTGGAGCGCGATCATAAGGTTCAGCACGTCCATCGAGTCGAGGTCGAGCTGCTCGCGCAGGGGGACGTCCGGGCGCACCACCGTGAGGTCGGCCTCGGGCGCGATGTCGCCGAGCAGGCGGAGCACGGTCGTCCGGATCTCGTCCGCCGTCACAGCGCCTCCGGTGCTTGCAAGAGGCGGTCGACGGCGGCGAGCAAGAGCGCGCCCCGGTGGCCGTCGGTCACGCGGTGATCGGCCGAGAGCGTCGCCGTCACGACCGGCCGCGGCACCACGGTGCCGCCCACCACCCACGGACGCTCGACGATCCGACCGAAGCCGACCAGCGCCACCTGTGGCGGGTAGATGATACCGAAGACGCTCTCGACGCCCTGGTCGCCGAGGCTGGTGACGGTGATCGTGCCGTCCGCGAGCTCCGAGCTACGGAGCGAGCCGGCGCGCGCCCGTTGCACCAGATCGCGGAGGCAACGCATCAGCTCGTCGAGCGGGAGCCGGTCGGCGTCGTGCACCGCCGGCGCGACCAACCCGCCCTGGCGGAGCGTGATCGCGACACCGACGTGGATCGCGGTGCTCGGCACCGCCCGCCCGCCGCGCCACGTCGCGTTCAGCTCCGGGACCTCGCGCAGCGCGAGCGCCACCGACTTCACGAGCAACGCCCCGGAGAGGAGGCGCTCCGCCGGAGGCCGCTTCGCGTTCCGCTCCGCGAGCCACGCCGTCGCTCGGCCGAGATCGATCGTCGCGGCGAGGTAGAAGTGGGGGATCTCCCGCTTGGCGCGCGCCATCGCGGCCGCAATCACCTGCCGCATGCGGGCGCGCGGCTCCGTGCCGGGCGCCGCCGCGGCGCGCTCGACGTCCTCGCGCGTCACCGCACCGCCGGGGCCCGAGCCCCGGATCGTCGCGACGTCGACGCCGAGCGCCGCTGCACGCGTGCGCGCGGCCGGGGACACGCGCGAGCGGGCGCTCTCGACGGGCGCAGCGGAGGGCGGCGGCGCCACGGGCGCGCCCTCGCTCGCAGCTCCGCCGCCTTCCTCGCGCACGAGCGCCAGGACCGTGCCGACCGGCACCTTCTGCCCCGGCGCGACGAGCAGCTTCTCGATCACCCCCGAGGTGAATATCTCGATCTCGATCAGCCCCTTCTCGGTCTCGACCTCGGCGACGATGTCGCCGCGGCGGACGATGTCGCCCGGCTTCTTCCGCCACTCGACGAGCGTCCCGGCCTCCATGTCGGCGCCGAGGATCGGCATCACGAACTCAGCCACGGCTCGGCATCACTCCTCGCACCGCGGCGACGATGCCGTCCACCTGGGGCAGCGCCGCGTCCTCCAGGTGCTTGGCGTAAGGCATCGGCACCTCGGCGCTGCACACGCGCGCCACGGGCGCGTCCAGGTCGTAGAAGGCGCCCTCCATGATCTGCGCGCTCACCTCGCCGGCGAAGCTGCCCGTCCGCCAGGCCTCGTCCACCACCACCGCACGGCGCGTCCGCGTGACCGAGGCGAGGAGGCCCGTAGTGTCGAGCGGGCGCAAGACGCGCAGGTCGAGCACCTCGGCGTCCACGCCCTCGGCGGCGAGGCGCTCGGCGGCGGCGAGCGCCTTGGGGAGCGAGCCGCCGTAGGTGACGATCGTGACGTCTCGGCCTGGCCGGCGAACGGCGGCCCGCGCGAGATCGACCGGCCCGCACGGCTCGTCGAGCTCGCCTTCGCTCGGGTACAGCACCGCGTGCTCGAAGAGGAAGACCGGGTCCGGGTCGCGCAGCGCCGCCGCCAGCATGCCGCGCGCGTCCGCGAGCGTGGCCGGCGCCGCCACCTTGATGCCCGGCACGTGCGCGTACCAGCCCTCGAGGCTGTGCGCGTGCTGCGCGCCGAGCTGGCGGCCCGCGCCGGTCGCCATGCGGACCACGAGCGGCACGGAGAGCTGGCCGCCCGACATGTGGCGCAGCGCGGCCGCGTTGTTCACGATCTGGTCGAGGGCGAGCAAGCTGAAGTTGACCGTCATGATCTCGACGATCGGCCGCATGCCGCCGAGCGCGGCGCCGATGCCGGCGCCGACGAACGCCGACTCCGAGAGCGGCGTGTCGCGCACCCGCTCGGGGCCGAACTCCTCGAGGAGCCCGTGGCTCACGGCGAAGGCGCCGCCGTAGCGGCCGACGTCCTCGCCCATCAGGAAGACGCGCGGGTCGGCGGCGAGCGCCTGGCGGAGCGCCGCGCGCACCGCCTCACGGTAGGTCGTCCTCATCCTCCGGCCCCCGGCCCGTACACGTCGCGCGTGAGGTCCGCCACCGCCTCCCACGGCGCCGCCTCGGCGAACGCGACGGCCGCCTCGACCTCGGCCGCGACCTCGCGGTCGAGCGCGGCGAGGTCGGCGTCCGCGAGCAGGCCCCCCTCGCGCAGCCGCGCGGCGAGCACCCCGAGCGGGTCGCGCTGCTTCCAGCGCTCCACCTCCGCCTTCGACCGGTACAGCTCGGGGTCGGCCATCGAGTGGGCCCGGAACCGGTAGGTCCGCGCCTCGACCAGGCACGGTCCGTTTCCGCGGCGTACCGCCGCCGCCGCCTCGCGCATCGTCTCCTCGACCGCGAGCACGTCCATGCCGTCGACCGCCAGGCCAGAGATGCCGTACGCCTCGGCCTTGCGGTGGATGTCGGGATTCGCCTGATGCCGCAGAAGCGCGGTGCCCATGGCGTAGAGGTTGTTCTCGCAGACGAAGAGCACGGGCAGGTTCCAGAGCGCCGCCAGGTTGAGCGACTCGTGGAACTCGCCCTCCGCCACCGCACCGTCGCCGAAGAAGCAGGCCGCGATCCCGGGCCGCTTCTGGAGCTGGTCGGCGAGCGCCAGCCCGACCGCGATCGGCAGCCCGCTGCCGACGATCGCATAGCCGCCGTAGAAGCGGCGGCCGACGTCGAAGAAGTGCATCGAGCCGCCATGCCCGCGGCTGCAGCCGCTCGCCTTCCCGTAGAGCTCGGCCATGAGCGCGTTCATCGGCACGCCGCGTGCGAGCGCGTGCCCATGCTCACGGTACGTCGAGACGATGGCGTCCTCGGCCGCGAGCGCCTGCATCGTGCCTACCGCGACCGCCTCCTCGCCGATGTAGAGGTGCAGGAAGCCGCGGACTTTCCCGAGGCTGTAGCACTCCGCCGCCTTCTCCTCGAAGCGGCGGATGCGCAGCATCTCGCGGAGCAGCTGGAGCCCGTGCTCACGCGCGTTCATCCCTGCTCCAGCGTCGACACGTCGCCCTCGGGGAGTCCGAGCTCGCGCGCCTTCAAGAGCCGGCGCATGATCTTCCCGCTGCCTGTCTTCGGCAGCACGTCGACGAACGCGATCTCCTTCGGCGCGACCACCGCTCCTAGCCGCTGCCGGGCGTGGGCCAGCAGCGCGCGGCGCAGCTCGGGGGTCGGAGCGTTCCCGCGCTTCAAGGACACGAACGCCTTCACGACCTCCAGGGCGACGGGATCCGGCTTGCCGATCACGCCCGCCTCGGCCACCGCCGGGTGCTCCATGAGGACGCTCTCCACCTCGAACGGGCCGATCAGGTGGCCCGAGGTCTTGATCACGTCGTCCGCGCGGCCGACGAACCAGAAATAGCCGTCGCGGTCGCGCCGGGCGAGGTCGCCGGTCAGGTAGAAGCCGCCCGCGAAGCACTTGGCGTAGCGCTCGGGCTCGTTCCAGTATCCTCGGAACATCGACGGCCATCCGGGGCGGAGCGCCAGCTCGCCCTGCTCATCGGGCGCCTCGACGACGTCGACCCGGTCGCGCGTGCGCCGCACGATCGCGGCCTCGACCCCGGGCAGCGGCCGGCCCATCGAGCCCGGGCGGATCTCCATGGCGGCGAAGTTCGCGATCATGATGCCGCCGGTCTCCGTCTGCCACCAGTTGTCGTGGAACGGCTGCCCGAGCGTCTCGGCGCCCCATACCACCGCCTCGGGGTTGAGCGGCTCGCCCACGCTCGCGCAGAAGCGCAGCGCGCGGAGATCGTAGCGCCCGACCGGCTCTCTTCCCGCCTTCATCAGCATGCGGATCGCGGTCGGCGCCGTGTACCAGACGGTCACGCGTTGGCTCTGGAGGATACCGTACCAGCGCTCGGCGTCGAAGTCTGCCTGGTCCACGACGCTCGTCACGCCGTTGGTGAGCGGGGCGACGATGCCGTACGACGTGCCTGTCACCCAGCCCGGGTCGGCGGTGCACCAGAAGACGTCGCCGGGGTGGAGGTCGAGCGCGAGCCGCCCCGTCACATGGTGCGCGAGCACCGCCGCGTGGACATGGACGGCGCCCTTCGGCGTACCGGTCGTTCCGCTCGTGAAGTGGAGGAGCGCGGCGTCCTCGGGGTCGGTGGGGGCGATGTCGTAGGCGTCGGCCGCCTCGGCCATGAGCCGGTGGTAGTCGAGCGTGCCCGGGACGGCAGTCGCCCGGCGGTCGTCGCCCACCAGCAGCACGTGCTCGAGGTCGGGCAGCGCGCCGCGCATCGGCTCGACCTTGCGCCGGTAGAGCGATTCCGTGGTGAGCAGCACGCGCGCTCCGCCGATCGCGAGGCGGGCGCGGGCCGGCTCCGGGCCGAAGGCCGAGAAGAGCGGACAGAAGACGCTCCGGTGCTTGAGTGTGCCGAGCGCCGTTACGTAGAGCTCCGGGATGCGGCCGGCGAGCGCGTAGACGCGGTCGCCCTTGCGAACGCCGAGGCGCGTGAGGACATTCGCGAACCGGTTCGTGAGGGCACTCAGGCGGGCATAGGTGTAGTCCTCGATCGTGCCCGTCTTGCCGAGCCAGCGGATCGCCACGCGGTCGCGACCCGGGCCGGCCGCGTGGCGGTCGACGGCCTCGTGCGCGATGTTGAGGCCGCGCCCGCCCGGCAGGCCGTCCAGCTCGCGCCGTGCCTCCGACCACGAGAAGGCAGCGCGTGCGCGCTCGTAGTCCTCGAGGTTGGGCACCACACCCGACGCGCCGCGCGTCTTCACGATCGGCGCCCGACCCTCGCGTGTCATGCCGGGTCGGCGCCCTACCCCAGCGCCGGGGTCGCCTCCGGCTTCGGGTCCGGCACCTCGGTCAGCGTCGCCTCGGTGAGGAGCAGCACACCCGCCACGGACACCGCGTTCTCGAGCGCGACGCGCACCACCTTGGTCGGGTCGATGATCCCCGCCTCCACCAGGTCGAGGTAGACGCCGCGCGCGGCGTCGAAGCCGAAGTTCCCGCTGCCCGTGCGCATCCGGTCGACGACGACGCCGCCGTCGACCCCCGAGTTCTCCGCGATCTGCCGGGTGGGCGCTTCGAGGGCGTGCCGGAGGATCCGCATCCCGGTCCGCTCGTCCCCCTCGCACTGCGCCTCCTCGCGCTCGACGGCGTCGATGGCGCGCAGCAGCGCCAGCCCCGCGCCGGGCAGGATGCCCTCGGCGATCGCCGCCTTGGTGGAGCTGATCGCGTCCTCCAATGCCTCCTTGCGGCTCTTCAGCTCCGCCTCCGACGGCGCGCCGATGCGGACCACGGCCACGCCGCCGGCCAGCTTCGCGAGCCGCTCCTCCAGCTTCTCGCGGTCGTAGTCGCTCGTCGTCTCCTTGATCTGATGCCGCAGCTGCTCGATGCGTCCGGCGATCGCCTGCTTGTCGCCGGCACCCCCGATGATCGTGGTCGTCTCGCGGGCGACCACCACACGCGCCGCGCGCCCGAGATCCTGGACCCCGACGTGTTCGAGCGTCACGCCGAGCTCCTCCGCGATGAGCCGTCCGCCGGTCAGGATCGCCATGTCCTCGAGCATCGCCTTGCGGCGGTCGCCGAAGCCGGGGGCCTTGACCGCGACGCACGGGAGCGCGCCGCGGATCTTGTTCACGACCAGCGTCGCGAGCGCCTCGCCGTCGACGTCCTCGGCCACCACGAGCAGCGGGCGGCCGGCCTGCACGACGTGCTCGAGCAGCGGGAGGAGATCCTTCATCGTGCCGATCTTCTTCTCGTGCAACAGGATGAAGGGGTCCTGGAGGACGCACTCCATACGCTCGGCGTCGGTGACGAAGTACGGCGAGAGGTAGCCGCGGTCGAACTGCATGCCCTCGACGACGTCGAGCGTCGTCTCCGTCGCCTTGGCCTCCTCGACCGAGATGACCCCCTCGCTACCGACCTTCTCCACCGCGTCGGCGACCAGCTCGCCGATCGTCGCGTCGTTGTGGGCGGAGATCGTCGCCACCTGCGCCTTCTCCTTGCGGCTGGCGACCGGTCGTGACAGCGCGCGCAGCGTGTCGACCGCGACGCGGAGGCCACGCTCGAGACCGCGCTTCAGGTCGACCGCGCTTGCGCCCGCCACGACGTTCCGCAGCCCCTCGGCGAAGATGGCGTGCGCCAGGAGCGTCGAGGTCGTCGTGCCGTCACCGACGGCCGCGCCGGTCCGCTCCGCTGCCTCGCGGAGCATGCGGGCCGCCATGTTCTCCTCCGGGTCCTTCAGCTCGACCTCCTTGGCGATCGTCACGCCGTCGTTGCAGACGATCGGGCTCCCCCACTTGCGCTCGATCAGCACGCACTTCGACTTGGGGCCGAGGGTCACGCGGACGGCGTCGGCGAGCGCGGTGGCGCCGCTCAGCATCTTCTCGCGGGCCGCCGAACGGAAGAGCAGCTGCTTGTACGCCATGGCCCGTGCCGTCAGCCTGCCGCCGGGTGGGGCGTCTCGCGCTCGAGGAGCGCGCCGATCTGCCCGAATTCCTCCGCCAGCAGCGCGAGCACGTCGTCCAGGCTCAGGATGCCGACGAGCTTGCCGTCACGGTTGACGACGGGCAGGCGGCGGAACGCGCCCGCGCGCATGCGGGCGAGCGCGGCTTCGATCGGCGTCTCCTCGGACACGACTTTCGGCTCGCGCGTCATCGCCGCCTCGACGCGCGTCGTCCGCGGGTCCTTCCCGTCGGCTAGCACCCGCACCGTGAGGTCGCGATCGGTCACCAGCCCGACGGGCCGGCCCTCGCCGTCTACCACCACGATGGTGCCCACCAGGCGGTCGCGCATCCGGCGCGCCACCTCGAGGACGCTCTCGCCGCCCTCCGCGATGTCGACGTCACGCAGGCAGATGCGGCCGACCGACATCGATCTCCTCAGCGGTAGGCGCGGCGAAGTCGCCGCGCACGGGTTGGACCAGACGCTCGAAGTCCTCGCGCTTCATGCGCATGGTCTCGGTGTGGCTACCGGCCTGGAACACGATCTCCTCGTCGCGGTCGAGCGTGCGGTCGACGTAGACCGGCAGGTCGAACAGGTTGCCGAAGGGCGGCATCGCGCCCGGCTCGCAGCCGGGAAAGAGGCCGGCGAACTCCTCCTCGCTCGCGAGCCGCGGCGGCTCTGGGGTGCCGAGGAAACGGCTGAGCCGCAACAGGTCGACCTTGCGCGGCGCCGGCAGCACCACCATCATGAACCGCCCGCCCGCGCGCACCATCACGACCTTCGCCAGATCCTGGCCGGGGACGTGCTCCGCGGCCGCCACCTCCTGCGCCGTGAAGGCAGGGGGGTGGGACGAGACCGTGTACGGGACTCTCTCTCGGTCCAAAAAGCCTCTGAGCTTCGTGAGCACCATGACGCTCCGTGGAGCAAGCGCCTTGCCAGCCGGATCCCTCGTGTGCCCGGGCGCCCTTTCCCAGGGGCGCGAGGCCGCTGCTCGCGAGCGCCGAGCGCGTGCCCGTCCTCGAGCCCATCTGAGCCGAAAGCTCAGAGCCACGCTTCCTTCAGGTGCATCCAGTAGCCGGCGGCCGTGACCGCGATGCTGCCGGCGAACACGATCGGCGAGATGACGAGCATGACGAGCGGCGAGGGGACGTGGACGGGCGCGGCGAACGCCCACGCCCCGGCCAGGAAATCGAGCTGGTCGAAGCCGATCCAGCTCGCGCCCGGCGCGATGCCGACCCGCCGCTTGAAGAAGGACTTGACCGCGTCCCCCACGCCCGCTCCCAGGCCCATGAGCGCCCCCAGCGCGACCGCTCCCGCGGAGTAGTCGACGGCCGCCAGGGCGCGCCCCACGCCGGCCGCGTACAGGAGCTGCTGGAGGAGCCCGGTGAGCGCGCCCGCGACGACGCCCGCGAGAAGCCCGCGCCAGGTCTTGTGGTCGCCGAGGATGCGGACGCCGCCGAGCGAGCACCCGCCGTCGATCGGCCGGACCAGGGACTCGAAGGAGTCGCCCATCAGCACCGGCGCCATGTTGCCCACGTAGGCGGGGAGGAAGAACCAGAGCGTCTGCAGAACGTCGACACCCATGCCCCGGGGAGCGATCCACGTGCCACGAGTCGGCCGTCGGTCACGGCGCGGACCGGTCTCAAGCTTGGCAAGGCGCACGGCGACCATTCGCGTCGGCGGGAACGACACGCGGATCGGGGGGGCCAGCTCTGGGTACATGAGTTGCAGTCCTCGGTCCTCGATGGTCGTCACGGTCTGCCCGTTCTGCGCCGTCGGTTGTGGCCTCCGGCTGGAGGTGACCGGCGGCCGCGTCTCCGGGATCGCCCCGCTCGCCGCCCACCCGGTGTCGCGCGGGCAGCTCTGCGTGAAGGGCTGGAACGCCGACAAGGCGCTCGCCCACCCCGACCGCCTGCGCGAGCCGCTCGTCCGGCGCGGCCGCGACCTCGTGCGGGCGTCCTGGGACGAAGCGCTCGCCGTCGCCGCCGAGCGGCTTCGCGACGCGCGCGCCGAGGGCGGCGCGGACGCCGTCGGCGTCGTCTCGAGTGCCCGCGCGACCAACGAGGACAATTTCGCCGCCATGAAGTTCGCGCGCCTGGTCCTCGGCACGAACAACGTCGACCACTGCGCGCGCGTCTGCCACTCGCCGTCGATCGCCGGGCTCGGACGGACGCTCGGCTCGGGCGCGATGACGAACTCGATCGCCGACCTCGAGCGTGCCGACTGCCTGCTCGTCGTCGGCGCGGACACGACCGAGAACCATCCCATCTTGGGCGCGCGCCTGCTGGCGGCAAAGGCGCGCGGCGCGCGGCTCGTGGTCGTCGACCCAAGACGCACGCGACTCGCACGCGCCGCCGATCTCCACCTCGCGCTCCGGCTCGGCACCGACATCCCGCTGGTCAACGGCCTCCTCCACGTCATCTTCGCGGAGGGCTGGGAGGATCGCGCCTACCTCGACGCGCGCTGCGAGAACGTCGCGGCGCTGCGGGAGGCGGTGGCACCGTTCACGCCCGAGCGCGTCGCCGCGACGACCGGCGTGCGAGTCCCCGACCTCGTCCAGGCCGCGCGCTGGTACGCCACCACGGCGCGCGCCGCGCTCGTCTACGGCCTCGGGGTGACGCAGCACGTGTGCGGGACCGAGAACGTCATCGCGCTCTCGAACCTGGCGCTCACGACCGGCCACGTCGGCATCGAGGGCGCAGGCATCAACCCGCTGCGAGGCCAGAACAACGTGCAGGGCGCCTGCGACATGGGC